>NZ_ASPU01000014.1:0-258922 GCF_000517905.1 Paenibacillus sp. FSL H7-689 | reverse complement strand
CTGCTGGACGCCTTGCGCAGCGCGTCCACTGCAGCACAGGCCGCCCCTGCATCGCAGGGCGGCCAGGCGGCTGCGGCTGCCGGAGGCGTGCCGCAGCCGTTGCCAGCCGGCGCTGATGCGCCGCCGGCTGGCGGTAGTGCCGCAGCACCTGCGGGAGCTGCGGCAGTGCACGCGCCTGTCACCCACGAGAGGGACCCGTGGGTGGGGCGCGTGCTGAAGCTGCTCGGTGCGGAGCACGAGCAGCAGGCCGTTCACGGCGCGGCAGTGCAGCCGCGCGTGGGGGATGCGGCGAGTCCGGCAAATGCGGACACGCTGAAGGGCTTGCTGCTGCAACTTGCCAGCAGCGAAGGTGCACCGGCGGCGCTTAAGGATGCCGCCGGACAGGCCGTGCAATATCTGACAGGTCAGCAGTTATTGCTAACAACAGATCGCAGTGCTACATTTGCACAGATGCACTGGTTTATTCCGATCACTGGACCGGATGGGGAAGAAACGGCGTCTGTTCAGATTCAATCACGTCGTGGACCTCGTGGAGAGCTGGATGCGTCCAATTGCCGTCTATGGTTCGATCTGGACATGAAGAGTCTTGGGCCTACTCTGGTAGATGTCCATGTGGTTAATAACATTGTCAGTCTGCGTGTATTAAATGATCGCGAAGGCATGGGACCGCTCCTGGAGAGTGGACGAGAGGTAATCCATCAGGCATTGGACAAGCTGGGCTATCAACTGCTGACCTTCAAGGCGGAACCGTGGCCTGTGGGGCAGGAACCGGGCGCGGAACGAAAAACGCGGGCCTCGGACTATAGTCCTGAACGATACAAAGGGGTGGACTTGAAGGTATGAAAGACGAGTCGTCACAACCGGACCTGCTTTCCAAAAAGGCGGTTGCCCTAAAGTATGTCCCTGGAGAGAGTGAAGCACCTGTTGTTGTAGCGAAGGGCCGTGGCAAAGTAGCAGAAGCCATTCTGGATAAAGCCAGAGAAAACGGCGTGGCTGTTCAGGAGGATGCAGCACTTGTGGAGGTGCTCTCCAAGTTGGATCTGGATGAACAGATTCCGGCAGAGCTGTATCAACTGGTCGCAGAGGTGCTAACGTACGTCTACCGTGCAGATCGCATGGCCTCAGGACGTGAGGAAAATGAGTCATGGTAGAACGTAGATTGGGTCAGGAGCCAGGATTAAAGCTCACACGACAGCAGAAAGGCCGATTAGGTGAAGAGGCTGCCTGTCAATGGTTGCGAGAGAACGATTATCGGATCATTAGACAGAACTGGCGTTGCCGTAGCGGTGAGATTGACATCATTGCTTCCTGCGAGGGCCTGATTATCTTTGTGGAAGTAAGAAGCAGAAGTGGAGCCGCTCAGTACGGTACACCTCAGGAATCGGTTGATATGCGTAAAATGCAGCAGGTGCGTTCAACCGCATCCGTGTATTTGCAAATGACGGGAGAGACGGAACTTCAGATCCGTTTTGATGTAATTGCCGTAATGCTTGATCAAGCAGGAGAGATTGTCTCTGTGAATCATATTGTTAATGCTTTTTAAGAATTACATTCGAAGTTACTGCTGTATTAATTGATACGAATTGTATCTTTTTAATGTGAGTCGGTCAGTAATTTTGAAGTACAAGTTTAATTATGTCTTATCTTTGCATTCGTTTTAGTTTTAAAATTAGTTAATATTCTAAAGCCGTAGTTCCTCTACATACAGGAGCTGCGGCTTTTTTGATTTACCTATGAAATCACTAAACAGAGGATAGAGCATTGATAATAAAATCATTGTATTTCAGAAAATTATAGATACAAAATGTATCATTTTTAATAAAATAAGAAAGTTGAAATTTAAAGAGAGGTTGGTGGGATGTATGAAAGAGCTTCAGAATATTTCGAACAACACAGTAAAACAAGTATGGGAGTGCCCTCGGATGGAAGTGCTGGATATCAGCGAGACCATGAACGGTGGACAGGGGATTTGGCAATATGTTTGGGACGGAGAATTCTGGAAGCTTGAACTTATGGTCAGTTAATTTAAGAGGTTAAAGAGCAATGTTTGATCAATAAAATAAATGAGGTGTAGTGAGAAGATGCAGACAAGTATCAAATGGATCATTCGACTAAGTACACTATCTTTATGTTTCATTTTGTTTGGAATCATGTATTCCGGAGTTTCTTATGCTACTGAATCTGACAATGCGGTTAGTGTGTCAGGTAAAGTGATTGATCGTCAGGGATTGCCTGTCAAGTATTGGCTTGATTATGGGAATAAGGAACACAGCGTGGAGACAGATGAGAGTGGGAATTATCGTATTATTGAATCCGTTGAGAACTATACTGTATTTACCTTTTCAGTTGAAGCAGAGGGGTATGTGCCGTATCGACATTACACTTCCTATAGTTTAAGGGGTGGAGAGCAAATACAACTTGATTTTCGTATTTATGAGCCATCCACGATTGTAGGAACAGTCAAAGATCAGGCAGGCAGACCGGTTCCAGATGCTCGTATAAAAGTAACAAGTGTCTTTGATCGTATAGTGAAAACTGATCAGCAAGGTCGATATGCGGTTACAGGAATTGATTACGCCTATAATCCGAACATTGCAATATGGGTAGATGCCGATGATTATATGTTATATGAACAGGATCGCTTGGGTGTCCGGGAGGGAGGAACCTTGAGAATGGATGTTGTTTTGGCAGAGGCGGCACACGTGCGGGGAAAAGTTGTAGATGAGTCGGGCAATCCAGTAAGTGGGGCTAAAGTTAATGCTGGAGGTTCGGCAACAACAGATGCTCAAGGCAACTATTTAATAAAGCGCGTACCAACAGGGGCTAGAACGATAACGGGAGAAGCAGCAGGATATCTAAAAACGAGCCTGAGCGTTACTCTTGTAAAAGGAGATCATAATACGTTTAATATCGTACTTAAGA
The DNA here is from genome assembly GCF_000517905.1 of Paenibacillus sp. FSL H7-689. Taxonomy (NCBI): domain Bacteria; kingdom Bacillati; phylum Bacillota; class Bacilli; order Caryophanales; family Paenibacillaceae; genus Paenibacillus; species Paenibacillus sp. FSL H7-689. The sequence continues at coordinate 256,000 of NZ_ASPU01000014.1, read as the reverse complement.
AGGATGCAGATTTTACACCTCCAGTAACCAAGTACAGATTAGTTCCTATTACAGATACTGTGAACGGGAAAATATACATCAAAGGATTTACATTCAGACTTCAGGCAACAGACGAAGTCAAAGGTTCGGGTGTAAAAACAACGCAATATCGAATCAACGGGGGAGAATGGAAAAACTATGAGGGACCCGTCAAGTTTTATGCCCCTGATGTCAAGGTGGTAGAGTACTATAGTACAGATGTTGCAGGTAACCAGGAGAAGTACAACAAAATGGATTTTATTAATGGCACATTTGAAGGGAATGGCACGTTTGAAGGGAATGGCACGTTTGAAGGGGAGAGTTACGACGATTGATTACTCGTTGATATGATATGTGAATAAATAACATGAGAATAAAAGACGGTTCTGACTTTATGATCCCTCGTGGTGAATCAAGATTCAGAGTCGTCTTTTCTGTTGGAATGACCCTAACGGTACTGACCTTGCCTCCCCTTTGAATCTCGTGATCAGATGGGTGTATAATCAAGAAGGTAAACTGGTATTTTATTATGTCATAAAGAAATTATATTGAATGTACAAGGCCGCGAATCACTATTGCGGTTGCAAATGATTTTATAAACAGGAGGTACGGCCGATGAGTAAAGCTACGAAAACAACAAATGAAGTCAGAAATGCGATTCAAAACCGTCGTACGGTGAAAAAATTCAAAAAAGAAGCTGTTCCTACACAGCAGATTATAGAATTGCTGGATACGGCAGTCTGGGCTCCTAATCATAAACTGCGTGAACCTTGGAGATTTTTGTTGTTTACCGGAAATGGACGGAAGAAACTGGCTGAGGCTATTGATGCAGAAATGGGAGAAGACAACAAATTCTCACCCAATATTATGCAAGTTCCATCCGTTATGCTTGTTGTGCTGGAAGAAGATCCAAGACAGAATATCTGGGACGAAGACTTCGCTGCGGTTAGTGCATTGGTTCAGAATTTTATGCTTGCAGCCTGGAGTGAAGACATTGGAACGTTCTGGGTGACCAAGCCATTCTTGTACGCTCCCAAATTCCGCAAACCGCTTGGAATAGAGGCGGGAGAGAAGATTGTAGGCATGATTTATATGGGATATCCTGATGTTATTCCTTCTGCCAAAGAACGCACACCAGCTAAGGACAAACTCACTCTTTTTGAATAATAGATTATTGTAGACCTTAGCTATATAAGATCCCCTTACGTTTACAGGGAAATCTACGTACAAGTACCTTTCTTCACAGAAGAGAAGGGCTTGTACGTTTTTTGTCATGTTGGCGTATCCGCATTGTAGAATCTGCATAAGGAATCCTTCTCGATCTTCCTCTGCTGTTTACAGTTTCATGCCCATTTCACTGCCTTTGGGTAAATCGGCCTGTTCTTCCCTCCATATGCTTCTAAAATAGCTTCAAAATAAATTAAGATCCAATTGACGATACTGGATGGCTTCAGCCACATGAGCTGTCACAATTTCACCTTCATGGTCCAGATCGGCAATTGTCTGTGCCATCTTGATAATCCGATCATGTGCACGCATGCTCAGGTTTAACGTTTGCAGCGTTTGCTCTAACAGTTGCTCTGCCTCTTGGGGGAGATGGATCGTTCGTCGCAAAAGCGTGCCCGAAAGCTGGCTATTCCAACGGACTGAACTTTTGGCATAACGTGTAGCCTGAATTTGATGAGCGTGGATCACTTTTGCCTGCATTTCTTCAGAGGAAGGAGAAGCAGCAGACTTGCGCCACTCGCCTGGTGGAGGAACCTCAACCTGAAGATCAATGCGGTCCAGCAGTGGTCCTGAAATTTTGGCTCGGTACGCGGCAACACGGGCTGGACTACATATGCAGCGTTGCTCCTCCGAATGAGCGGACAAATATCCGCAGGGACAGGGATTCATGGAACATGCAAGCATAAACTGGGCCGGAAAGGTGAAAGCAGCCCGTGCCCGACTAATTGTCACTGTGCGATCCTCTAACGGTTGCCTTAATACCTCCAGCACTTGGCGCTGGAATTCAGGTAATTCATCCAGAAACAATATGCCCCGGTGGGCAAGGCTCACTTCACCCGGTTTTGGGATACCACCGCCTCCAATCAGACCAGAGGTGGATATCGTGTGGTGAGGAGAGCGAAAAGGTCTGTCTGCAATCAGGCCTTGAGGCGCTTCTTTCAACTTGCCTGCGGCACTTAATACTTTGGTGACTTCCAACGCTTCATCTTCTGACAAAGGAGGAAGGATGGAGGGTAGACGTTTGATTAACATCGTTTTGCCCGTGCCTGGCGGTCCAACGAGCAGTATATTATGCATGCCGGCTGCAGCAATCATAAGCGCGCGTTTTACATGATGCTGCCCTAGAACATCACTATAGTCGTCTGCAAATAATGGTGTTTGTCTCGTCTTCCTATCCGCCATCTTATGAGTCTTATCAGTTATAGGAGCAGCGAGGTGTGCATAATTTTTCAACACGACTGGTCCTGCATTCGAATTATTTGGTATTCCCACTGAATTAGAGGGTTGATCTGGGTTTTCCGGAGCAATATCCTGTAAATGACGAATACCAAAAACCTGGATACCTCGAATCAGTGACGCTTCCTCCACGTTATCCAAAGGTAGGAGCACGGACGTAAAGCCTTGCCGTTTGGCCAGATCCACCATGGATAAAATGCCCGGCACGGACCTGATCGAACCGTCCAACGCCAGTTCGCCAACCACTAGTGTCCGTTCCTGGGGAGGAAGTACAAGCTGGCCGCTTGTCATAAGTAAACCAATAGCAATGGCTAGATCAAAGGAAGATCCTTCCTTGCGTAGATCAGCGGGGGCCAGATTGATTGTGATCCGCTGTAAAGGATACTGATATCCGCAGTTTTTAATCGCTGCACGGACACGTTCAACGGCCTCACGAATAGCTGAATCCGGTAAACCGATGATGGATGTCTGTGGCAGACCATTAGATAAATCGGTTTCCACCTCGATCAGAACACCATCGATTCCGTACAAACACGCACTGTGTAATTTTCCGTACATAACAAAGAAACACCTCACTCGATTCTTGACTCCGCATAATACGGGCCAGTCTACGAATTAAGGTGCTTCCTCAGCTTCTATTAAGCATTTTATATAAAAGGAATCATGGAGTCAACCTGTCATTATCATTGCTGTAGTCATCTTTCCTGATCCCTGAATTTTATTTCTGGAAGGAAATCATTAAATAGCTTTGGTGAAATGGTTACGTATAAACTTTCATTATGATTATTAAATTTGACCTGAGAAATCGTGAATCTGTTCGCTGGACTTATCTATTATTGTTGTTAAATCATGGGGATGAAATGATAATTATCTAATTATATTTATATTTTACGCAATCTAATTTATCATAATTAAATTGAATAGTAAAATCATTTGTGCTCAATTATTCTGTTTTTTTTCTATTTTGTGATAGTATAGATCTATAGTTCCCGTATTATTAGGAATAGATTGCACAATAGGCAGGTGAGAAAGACATATGCAGACTGACAGTTTGAAGCTGGATAACCAATTATGCTTTGCCATATATGCTTGTTCACGTGAGATTACGAAGATGTACCAGCCTTATCTGGAGGTACTTGGCGTAACGTATTCCCAGTATTTGGTGTTGATGGTTTTATGGGAACGTGAAGAATGTACGGTTAAGGAGATCGGGGAGGCTCTCTATCTCGATTCGGGAACGTTGACACCACTTCTCAAACGTTTGCAGTCAGCAGGACTTATTAATCGCGAACGCTCGGCTCAGGACGAACGAAAAGTATTAATTACACTAACCGACTCGGGTCGTGAGTTGCGGAACAAGGCATTATCCATACCTGAATCCATTCAGGGAGATGCGTGTTTGAACAGTACAGAGTTTGAAACATTGCTGGGTCAGTTCAAAGGATTGCTGGAGAAAGTTCACGAAACCAACACCAACGCAGCCAAAAAATAAAATGTAGTTTTACATCAAGGAAACCTCAGTTTTTAGCTGAGGTTTTTTCCATAAATACCCAAGCATTCACAATATGGGATCATACTCATATCAAAATACTGTCTATTAACCATTAGTTTTTTAAGGAAAGCGTTTTAAAAACGTGTTACAATGAATTGGGCTTGAGTGAAAATAGTCAACATTTGTCTTTTGTTAGTCTACCAACCCGCCTTGTTGCAGTCATGTTGATAGGAGGATTCGAGAATGAATATCCATGAATATCAAGGAAAAGAAGTACTGAAACAGTATGGAGTTACCGTTCCAAACGGAAAGGTTGCTTATACAGTCGATGAAGCGGTCGCGGCCGCTGAGGCATTGGGCAGTCCAGTGACTGTTGTCAAAGCACAGATTCACGCAGGTGGCCGGGGTAAAGCCGGCGGCGTAAAAGTGGCAAAGAGTACGGATGAAGTTCGTGCCTATGCTTCTGAAATTCTGGGCAAAGTATTGGTAACACACCAGACTGGACCAGAAGGTAAAGAAGTGAAACGTCTTCTGATTGAAGAAGGATGCGATATCCGCAAAGAGTATTATGTGGGTGTTGTTGTGGACCGTGCCACAGGCCGTGTAGTTATGATGGCTTCCGAAGAAGGCGGTACTGAGATTGAAGAAGTAGCTGAAGCTACACCTGAGAAAATTTTCAAAGAAATCATTGACCCTGCCATTGGATTGCAAGTGTTCCAGGCCCGTAAACTGGCCTACAGCATTAAGATTCCAAATGAACTGGTGAACAAAGCTGTTAAGTTCATGCTCGCGCTGTACACTGCATTTGTCGAAAAAGATTGCTCTATTGCAGAGATCAATCCTCTCGTTGTTACCGGAGATGGAAACGTTATCGCGCTAGATGCGAAATTAAACTTTGACTCCAACGCCCTGTTCCGTCACAAAGACATTTTGGAACTGCGTGACCTGGATGAAGAGGATGAAAAAGAAATCGAAGCTTCCAAATACGACCTCAGCTACATAGCACTTGATGGCAACATCGGCTGTATGGTCAATGGTGCGGGACTTGCGATGGCAACGATGGATATTATTAAATACTACGGTGGAGACCCGGCCAACTTCCTTGACGTTGGGGGCGGTGCAACAACAGAGAAGGTGACTGAAGCATTTAAGATCATCTTATCCGATGCCAAAGTAGCTGGGATCTTTGTTAACATCTTCGGTGGCATCATGCGCTGTGATGTTATCGCCAATGGTGTTGTTGAAGCCGCGAAGCAGCTTGGCCTGACCAAACCGCTGGTTGTTCGTCTTGAAGGAACTAACGTGGAGCTTGGCAAACGTATACTGGGTGAATCTGGCCTGAATATCGTTCCTGCTGATTCCATGGCCGATGGTGCACAGAAAATTGTTGCCCTCGTAAAATAAGTTCATTCCTTAGTACCGGAGCTGTCCGGGAATTGAAAAATAACCGTAAGGATGTGAAGCAACGTGAGTATTTTGATCGATAAAAATACAAAAGTCATTACGCAAGGCATTACGGGTTCAACGGGAATGTTCCACACGAAGGGCGCATTGGACTACGGAACCCAGATGGTAGGCGGAGTTACACCGGGTAAAGGCGGAACTAATGTGGATATCACGTTGGAAGACGGTACAGTAGCTAGTCTGCCGGTGTTCAACACTGTGCAGGAAGCGAAGGAAGCTACAGGCGCAACAGCGAGCGTCATTTACGTTCCTCCTGCATTTGCAGCAGATTCCATTATGGAAGCTGTTGATGCTGAGCTGGACCTCGTGATCTGTATTACAGAAGGTATTCCGGTTCTTGACATGATCAAGGTTGACCGCTTCATGGAAGGTAAAAATACCGTCCTGATCGGACCAAACTGTCCAGGTGTCATTACACCAGGCGAATGTAAAATCGGTATCATGCCTGGTTATATCCATATGGCAGGGCACGTAGGCGTTGTTTCCCGTAGTGGAACACTTACCTATGAAGCCGTTCATCAACTGACGACACGTGGCATTGGACAATCTTCTGCTGTAGGAATCGGGGGAGACCCTGTAAAAGGCTCCGAGTTCATTGATATCCTCAAACGGTTCAATGAAGATCCACAGACTCATGCGGTCATCATGATTGGTGAGATTGGTGGTACAGCTGAAGAGGATGCTGCAGATTGGGTACGTGAAAACATGACCAAACCGGTTGTTGGCTTTATCGGTGGCGTAACAGCGCCTCCAGGCAAACGGATGGGCCATGCTGGCGCTATTATCTCTGGCGGTAAAGGTACAGCCAAAGAGAAGATTGCGAAGCTGGAATCATGTGGAATCAAAGTAGCACCAACTCCTGCTGAGATGGGTTCGACTTTGGTGAGTGTACTTGAGGAACGCGGTATTTTGAATTTGTGCACGACACATTAATTCTTTTTCGTTATAATAGAAGAAACGGCTCGGAAATGATTTATTTCTGGTAGACCGACTATTATGGTTACGGAAAAGGTAAGCAACCTTTTGTCCTTGAACAGGGCGAAGGGTTGCTTTTTTGCGTTTTTTTTTACGGAAAAAGGGGGAGGAATTGTCTCTCATCTGCGTAAACGCTTGCATTCCGTGGTCACTTAACACACAATATGAGGGAAGATCTCTTCCCGCTTTGGGAGGTTTATGGTATGAAAGAAAGATGGATCTTGTTTGGGTTACATGAGATGGAGGGCATTGGCAAGAAAACAATCTCGAAACTGATTCTGGGACAACATGAATTACCCGAACTATTGAATTATGGGGAAAGCGACTGGGTCGCAGCAGGCTTGCGCAAAGATCAAGCTGCACGTTTGGCTAGCCAATTTACTATCGACTGGATCGAGAGTAAAAGAGAACACGTTTACAATCAGGGGATAGAGGTTATTACTTATCTGGATCAGAATTATCCCATATTAATGAAGGAAACCGTTCAGCCTCCCTGGGTAATGTATGCTCGAGGGGATGTTAGTTTGCTTCACAATTCGTCTATTGCCATGGTGGGAACTCGTATGCCAACCGTGTATGGGCGCAAAGTTGGAGAAAAGCTTGCAGAGCAATTATGCAATGCAGGACTGACGATTGTAAGCGGGCTTGCCCGCGGTATTGATAGCGTATGTCATGAGGCAGTACTACGTGCCAAAGGAAAAACGATTGCAGTATTTGGAACAGGGATTGATAATATATACCCACCCGAAAATACAAGCCTCGCTGAACGAATCGCGGAGACAGGGCTGCTTTTGTCGGAATATCCACCAGGTACGAGAGCGCGCCAGGGATTATTTCCGGAACGGAATCGAATCATTGCCGGTCTGACACTGGGAACATTGGTTGTTGAGGCTGACATTCGCAGTGGTTCACTCATTACAGCAGATGCTGCGCTTGAAGCAGGCAGGGATGTATTTGCAGTCCCTGGACCTATTACATCGCCGAAAAGTCGGGGAGCACACAATCTTATCCGTCAAGGGGCCAAATTGGTCACTTGTGCAGCAGATGTATTGGAAGAGTATCGATTGGGCTTGCCAAATGCAGAACAACTTCCTTACAATAGAGGACGTTCGACCGAAACAAGCGAGCCTTCCAGGCGTGGGATATTCGCTGAGGTTAAGCTCTCTCCAGATGAACAACGTGTGATTTATCTGTTGGAACAGGGAGAACAATCATTGGATCAACTGGTTGAGCTGCTTGGTTGGGATTTTGGACATTTGCATTCAGTTCTGTTATCTTTAATCATAAAAAAGCAGATTAGCCAATTACCAGGCACTAAATACGCGAGGGTATGACGAAGCTACAACTTACGTAGTGCGTGGAAATATATAATTAGCAGAAGTTATTAACTATGCATAAGCTTACAGAAACAGTTTCATGACAGTTTCATGACTGAGAGGAGGATGAACCTATGGCGGATGCACTCGTAATCGTGGAGTCGCCCTCAAAGGCGAAGACGATAGGCAAATATTTAGGCAGCAAGTTCATCGTAAAAGCTTCGATGGGGCATATTCGCGATTTGCCAAAGAGTCAGATCGGCGTTGAGGTAGAGAATGATTTTAATCCGAAATATATTACGATCCGCGGCAAAGGTTCAATTTTGAAAGAACTGAAGGATGCACGGAAGAAAGTGAAAAAAGTGTATCTCGCAGCTGACCCGGATCGCGAAGGTGAGGCTATCGCATGGCATTTGGCCCATGCCCTTGAACTGGACGATACGGCAGATTGCCGGGTAGTATTTAATGAAATTACAAAACAGGCGGTCAAAGATGCGTTCAAAACGCCGCGGAAAATCAATATGGATTTGGTTAACGCGCAGCAGGCAAGACGTATTCTGGATCGGCTCGTTGGATATAAAATTAGTCCGTTATTATGGAAGAAAGTGAAAAAAGGTTTGTCTGCAGGCCGGGTTCAGTCCGTGGCTGTTAAAATCATTTTAGATCGTGAAAATGAAATTGATGATTTTGAGCCGGAAGAATACTGGAGCATTACCGCCAAGCTGACAGCAGACGGCAATCCGTTTGAAGCCAAGTTTCATAAACTGAACGGGGCCAAAACAGAGCTGGGCAGTGAAGAGGAAGTGCAAGCGATCCTGAAACAGATCGAAGGTGCAGACTTTACGATCAAGGAAGTTAAAGAGAAAGAACGGAGCCGTAATCCCTCCGCCCCGTTTACGACAAGTTCTCTGCAACAGGAAGCGGCGCGTAAATTGAATTTCAGAGCTTCCAAGACGATGTCGGTCGCCCAACAACTATATGAAGGTGTAGACCTTGGAAAAGAAGGCACAGTAGGTCTCATCACGTATATGCGTACGGACTCCACACGAATTGCGGCATCTGCACAAGAAGAAGCCAAAGAATATATCGTTGGTAAGTATGGTGAGCCATTTGCACCTGAGACTCCACGAAACTATTCCAAAAAAGCAGCTAATGCTCAGGATGCGCATGAAGCGATTCGTCCAACTTCAATTCTGCGTGACCCTGACTCAATCAAGTCATTCATGAGTCGCGATCAGTTCCGGTTGTACAAACTGGTATGGGAACGTTTTGTTGCGAGCCAGATGTCTTCGGCTATCCTGGATACACTCTCTGTAGATATTGCTGCGGGGGACACCATTTTCCGTGCAGCAGGTTCGAAGGTACGATTCCAAGGTTTCATGAAGGTATATGTTGAAGGAAACGACGATGGTACAACCGATGAAGATCGTCTGTTGCCCCCGTTGAAAAGTGGAGATGTGCTTGAGAAGCAGGAGATTGAGCCAAAACAGCATTTTACACAACCGCCACCCCGATATACGGAGGCAAGGTTGGTTAAGACGCTTGAGGAATTGGGTATAGGGCGTCCGAGTACATATGCGCCAACACTGGAGACCATTCAGAAGCGCGGATATGTTGCAATTGAGGAAAAGAAATTCATGCCGACCGAGCTGGGTGAACTGGTCATCGAACAGATGGAAGAGTTTTTCCCGGAAATCCTGAATGTAGAGTTCACCGCAAACATGGAAGGTGATCTTGACCATGTGGAGGAAGGTTCGGAGGATTGGGTCAAGGTACTCGCAGAATTCTATGAATCTTTTGAGAAACGCCTTGAGTTTGCGGAAGAAGAAATGAAAGAAATCGAGATTGAAGACGAAGTATCCGATGAGATCTGTGAGAAGTGCGGCAAACCGCTGGTTTATAAACTCGGACGTTTTGGCAAGTTTCTTGCGTGCTCGGGCTTCCCTGATTGCCGGAATACCAAACCGATTATCAAGGATATCGGCGTGACTTGTCCGAAGTGTAAGGAAGGTCATGTTGTTGAGCGTCGTAGCAAAAAAGGACGTATTTTCTACGGTTGTGACAAATATCCTGAATGTGATTTTGTCTCATGGGACAGACCTTCAGCCAAACCATGTCCAAGTTGCGGATCGCTAATGATTGAAAAGCGGAACAAAAAGGGAGCACGATTGCAGTGTACTTCATGTGATCATCAGGAGCCGGTGGATGAACCGGATGACGAATCAGCAGATTAGTATATATGTGAATCAATACAATTATAGTGAAATATGAAATTGCTTTATGGGGGTAAATGATTTTGACGAATGAACAACAAGTAACCGTTATTGGTGCCGGGCTGGCAGGAACAGAAGCGGCCTGGCAGATTGCAAGTCGCGGCGTACGCGTGAAATTATACGAGATGAGACCTGTTGTGAAAACGCCAGCCCATCATACGGATAAATTTGCAGAACTGGTATGTAGCAACTCGCTTCGTGCGAATGGATTGACCAATGCAGTGGGTGTGTTAAAAGAAGAAATGAGAATGCTCAATTCTCTCGTATTGTCAGCAGCAGACAAACATGCAGTTCCCGCAGGTGGGGCACTTGCTGTGGACCGGGATGGATTTTCAGGTGAGATTACATCCACGTTGCACCAGCATCCGCTCATCGAAGTGGTGAATGAGGAATTAACTTCTCTGCCGGAAGATGGCATCGTTGTTGTTGCAACGGGGCCGCTGACCTCACCTGCCTTGTCTGAGCAAATCAAGGCACTAATGGGGGAAGAGTATTTCTACTTCTATGATGCAGCTGCACCGATCATCGAAAAAGATTCAATTGATATGAATAAAGTGTATCTGGCTTCCCGTTATGATAAGGGTGAAGCGGCATATCTGAACTGTCCGATGACAGAAGAAGAGTTTGATGTCTTCTATGAAGCTCTCATTACTGCTGAAGTCGCTCAATTGAAAGAGTTCGAGAAAGAAATCTACTTTGAAGGCTGTATGCCAATCGAAGTGATGATGAAACGCGGAAAACAGACGGCTCTGTTTGGTCCGATGAAACCGGTAGGTCTGGTTAACCCTCATACAGGAGAGTTGCCACATGCGGTTGTTCAGCTTAGACAGGACAATGCAGCTGGAACCCTGTATAACTTGGTGGGCTTCCAGACGCATCTGAAATGGGGAGAACAGAAACGTGTCTTTTCCCTTATTCCTGGACTTGAAAATGCAGAGTTCGTTCGTTATGGCGTAATGCACCGTAATACATTTATTAACTCTCCTAAACTGCTTCTTCCGACGTATCAGTTTAAAGAGCGTCCAAACCTGTTCTTTGCAGGTCAGATGACGGGTGTAGAAGGATATGTGGAATCTGCTGCATCAGGGCTGATTGCCGGCATGAACGCAGCCAAAGCAGCACTTGGGCAGGAACTGGTGGTATTGCCCGTAGAAACAACACTTGGCAGTATGGCTCAGTATATTACAACTGCTGACTTCAAGCACTTCCAACCAATGAACGCAAACTTTGGTTTGCTGCCGAAGCTTGAAACGAAGATTCGTAACAAAAAGGAAAAAAATGAAGCTCTTGCACAGCGTGCCCTGGATGGCATCACCAGTTTTGCTGCGGCAGAAGGTCTAACTGTTCCGGAACGCGTATAAATTATTCGTGGGAGGATGCTGATATCATGGATATGTCATTTCATGCTACAACGATCTGTGCTGTTCGTCATAATGGTAAGGCTGCAATCGCAGGAGATGGTCAGGTGACCATGGGCCAAAGTGTTGTGATGAAGAATACAGCCAAGAAGGTAAGACGTTTGTACCGCGGACAGGTTGTTGCTGGCTTTGCTGGTTCTGTGGCGGATGCGATCACCCTGTTTGAGAAATTCGAAGGTAAGCTCGAGGAGCACCATGGTAACTTGCAACGTGCTGCTGTAGAGCTTGCCAAGGATTGGCGTCAGGATCGGATCTTGCGTAAGCTTGAGGCACTCTTGATTGTGATGGACAAATCAGGTATGCTGCTCATTTCAGGCGGCGGGGAGATAATTGAACCGGATGATGACGTTATTGCTATCGGATCAGGTGGAAACTTTGCCTTATCTGCTGCGCGTGCGTTGAAACGTCATGCAGTAAACCTGGAAGCGAAAGATATTGCGCGTGAATCACTTCAGATTGCCTCGGAGCTATGTGTATATACCAATAATAATATTATTGTAGAAGAGTTATAAGCCAAAGAAATCTCCCGTAGTGGAGCATGATTCTGTAATCTGCTCCAGGACGTCTAGGGGATTCTTTGTCCTTGTTAGGAAAAATAAATTCAACATACTGGTAGGAGGGAAGCAATATGAATACTCAAGCGTTAACACCGAGACAGATTGTTGCAGAGCTTGACAAGTATATTGTAGGTCAAAAGAAAGCTAAAAAATCGGTAGCTGTAGCCCTTCGTAATCGATATCGGCGTAGCCTTTTGCCTGAGCACACTCAGGACGACATTGTGCCTAAAAATATCTTGATGATTGGACCTACCGGTGTGGGTAAAACGGAAATCGCCCGTCGCCTTGCTAAACTGGTAGGTGCGCCATTTGTGAAAGTGGAAGCTACCAAGTTCACTGAAGTAGGTTACGTTGGCCGTGACGTTGAATCGATGGTGCGTGATCTGATTGAGACATCACTGCGGATGGTGAAGTTGGAGCGGACTGAAAAAGTGAAGGACAAAGCTGAAGAAGCTGCCAATGAGCGAATTGTACATATTTTGGCTCCTTCACAGTCTAAGTCCAAGAGTCAGCGTAATCCCTTTGAGATGATCTTTGGTAATAATGGCAACAACGTTCAGGAACAGGATGAGCCAGAACCGGATACTGGGGTTGCCGAACGCCGCCGTAAGATCAAGTTTGATCTGTTGTCCGGCAAGCTGGAGGATGACATCATTGAGATTGATGTCGAAGACACTGCGCCTAACATGATGGACATGTTTGCTGGACAAGGTAATGATCAGATGGGCATGAATATGCAGGAGATGTTTGGTAGCCTCTTACCTCGTCGTACGAAAAAGCGCAAGCTCGCCATCAAAGAAGCGCGCAAAGTGTTGACCCAGGAAGAAGCAGGCAAATTGATCGATATGGATGATGTTACCCAAGAGTCCATTCGTCGAGCAGAGCAGACAGGTATCATTTTCATAGATGAAATTGACAAGGTCGCCAGTCAAGGGCGCGGTAGTGGTCCTGATGTATCCCGTGAGGGTGTGCAACGTGACATACTGCCTATCGTAGAGGGCTCTACAGTAATGACGAAATATGGTCCTGTCAAAACGGATTATATTCTGTTTATGGCAGCTGGCGCATTCCATGTCGCCAAACCCTCTGATTTGATTCCTGAGCTTCAGGGACGCTTCCCAATTCGTGTGGAACTAAGCAGTCTAACACTGGAGGAGTTTGTATCCATTCTGACTGAACCCCAAAATGCACTGACCAAGCAGTATGTTGATCTGTTGCGCACAGAGAATATTGAGATTGAGTTCTCGGATGAGGCTATTCGCGAGATTGCCAAATTGGCTGAATCCGTCAATCAAAATACAGAAAATATAGGTGCACGTCGATTGCATACGATTCTTGAGAAGCTTTTGGAGGATTTATCCTTTGAGGCACCTGAGCTTACACTGGAACGTATGGTGATTACTCCGGAGTATGTCCGGGAGAAATTAAATGATATTGCGCTTGATCGTGATTTGAGTCAGTATATTCTGTAACATAGGGCTAGCCTTGTAGTTGTTAAAATGATGTTATAAATGAACGGTATGCAAGAGAGTAGAGAACATTTGTGTGATCGACAAAGGGAAGCGATCCTTTAACGAATCACAAAGGCCCTCTTACTTAACGCATATCGTTTATTTTTGTTTCTACCTAAAGGATTTTGATGTTACAACCGATAAAAGATGTGTGGTTGTTATACGGATCGACAAAACCTAGGACTTGTGCCGCATGTATCCGGAGTTAAAACCTATCGGAGTGGTAGTTATTCTTCCATTCCATACCCAATGATTCCCATTAAAAGAATTTTCCTTATTCCAAGTCTGGTCATCGGTTTAGTCGACAGATTGGTAAATGTTGCGTAAATGCGCAAAATGATGAATTGTTGAAAAGTTTGAAGCCACTAATTGTTTTCTTAAAATTAAAATATATAGACCCCACTGAATTGTTAAGAAAGTGTTGTGTGGGCAAGACGAGTTTTCTATATTCTTGAAAGATAATTTGTCAATTGATTAATATACAGCTTTGTATGTATACCTATCATATTGTCCTTAAACCCTTAGTATGACGGCAAAAAATTCTAACATTATCAACTATGAAATATTCGGAAATATACATAATTACGGGCGATATAAGCTCATGCTGAGACTCGAAATTTTTTTTTAATTTTAAGAATGTTAAAGAACAATAAGGGAGAGTATTAACATACTTTTGTTTTGGGCCCGAACATTTACGAAAAAATTCATAATTTGCAGAAAATACACAAAAAGCCCCGTCTTTCAGAAAAGATAGGGCTTTTTTCTTATTGTAATAAATCCCAAACTCGAAGAAACTTATGTTATACGACAACATCAGAGTTAATTCTACTTAAGTCCTAGAAAACCGTGTAAAGACGAATGTTTTTGTCGAAAAAAACATAAGAATTTTCAAGGGAAAAGATACAATCTTTTTCCATAACTTCTAAAGAGAGGAGGGAGATTGTGAATCTTTTAAACGATATCAGCTTTAAAAGATTGCAAGGTGCACTCGATGCGTCCAATATCAGACAACGAACAATTGCTGACAACATCGCGAACGCCGATACTCCGTATTTCAAGCGCTCGGACGTTTCTTTTGAAGAAATGTTGCAAGGGCAAATGAATGGAGATATGCCTGTTCTTAAGGGTAAATTAACTGATGCAAGGCATTTTGTCATAGGTCCTTCCTCTTCCGTACCCACGCCAGTAGTTAATATGGACCAGTCAACCTCCATGAATAACAACGAAAACAATGTCGATATAGACAGAGAAATGAGTCTTCTGGCGGAGAATCAGTTACGTTATAACGCTTATATTCAGCAAGTGAACGAACAAATTAAAATCATGCGTGTTGGCGTGGAAGGGAGATAACCTAAATTGAACATTAGTAATAGTTTTAGTATCAGTAGCTCAGCTCTGACAGCCCAACGGTTGCGGATGGACGTAATATCTTCCAACATTGCCAACGCAGAGACTACGCGCGCGAGCGTATCCAATGGTGAAGCGGTCCCTTACAAACGTAAAATGGTTGTGCTTGAGCCGAATAAAACGTCATTTGGTACGATGCTGCAAAATCAGATGAGAGGTAGCGGTTCAGGAGATGGCGTAAGAGTAACGGAGATTCGCGAGGATCAGTCACCTCTCAAGCCTGTGTATGACCCTTCTCATCCGGATGCAAACGCAGAAGGATATGTATTTATGCCTAATGTGGATATTGCGAAAGAAATGGTCGACATGATCTCTGCTTCGCGTTCATATGAAGCAAACGTAACAGCACTGAATTCAACCAAAGCGATGATCTCCAAAGCTTTGGAGATTGGAAGATAATCTGCTTAAAAATGAAAATAAGAAAAATACAAACCAGGGATGAAGGGGAGGGACATTAATGATTCAGAACAACATGTTTAGCACACAGGGGATACAACCGCTACAGATGAAGAGTGCAACCGAAAGTAAGCCTTCTACACCAGCCGAAACCATTCAGAGCTTCGGTACATACTTACAGAATGCATTAGGGTCCGTTGCAGCACAGGAGGCTCAATCGCATGAAATGTCGAATCAATTCTTGGTCGGCAAAGCGAATGTGGATCAGGTGATGATTGCTTCCGAACAGGCCTTGTTAAGCCTACAACTCACAACTCAAGTCCGAAACAAAGTGGTCGAAGCATACCAAGAAGTTATGCGAACGCAGTTATAAAATAACCTACTTGCGCTTCGATAATAGCGCTGATCATTACAACAAAGCAGCTGCGATGCTGCTCCTGATCGTCAACCTATGAAACGGCTAGGGTTGAGTAAGGACAGACTAAGCAAAGTTTCGGATGGGGTGACAGAGTGAATGAGAGAATCGCCCAGTACAGGGATAAGGCATCCCAGTATTGGAATAGTTTTAGCAAAAAGCAAAAAGTATTATTTATATCTACCTTCCTGTTTCTGATTTTGGCTGCAGTTGTACTCACGATGCAATTGTCCAAAACGGAATATGAAGTTGCTTTTACAGATTTGAATGCAAGTGATTCAGCGGGCGTGATCAGTTATCTCGATTCATCTAGCATTCCATACAAATTAAGTTCAGATGGCAAGACCATATCCGTACCGAGTACTAGTGTTGCAATTGCAAAGGTGAATGTTGGATCTCAAGGGATTATTCAGAATGGTTCATTAGGGTATAAGTCATTCGAGGAGTCATCATCCCCCATCGGGATGACGGATAAAGAGTTTGATGTAAAGTACAACAACGCTATAAACGGAGAAGTTGAACAGTTACTTCAGCGGATGCAAGGGATACAGGATGCTAAAGTACTGGTTAATATGCCGAAAGATAACATCTTTGCTGGTTTGGAAGAACAAGACAAAGCATCAGCATCGGTAGCTCTCCAATTCAAACCGGGTTATCACCCAAATCAGGCAGCGGTAGATGGCTACTTTAACTTGGTTAAGACTGCAATTCCTAATCTGCCTGTTGAGAACATCACAATTACAAACACAGATGAAGCAGAATTGATTCCAACTGCCCGAGGTGGCAGTGGCGGGTTGTCTTCCGAAGTTCAAGAGAACATGGCACTACAGAAAAAGTTTGAAAACGATGTCCGTAATAACGTAAAACAGTTCCTTTCCCAGATTGTAGGCGAAGACAAAGTTAATGTTTTGGTAGCCTCCAAACTTAATTTTGACAAAGAAACACGTAAGGAAAATCTGGTTACACCTGTTGATGTAGATAATATGAAAGGCATCGAGATCAGTGTGCAGGAGATTCAAAAGAGCTACACTGGCGCAAGCAATCCAACAGGTGGTGTTGCTGGCACAGGGCAAGAGGAAGTTCCGGGTTACCCATCATCTGATGCAACCGGTAACTCTACCTCCGAAGAATCATCAAGCACTATAAACTACGATGTTAATCGAATCGCCAAGGATATTATTTCCAGTCCGTATACTGTAAAAGACTTAACCATTAACGTTGCAGTTGAACCACCGAATGGAGAAACAGAATTACAGGGACCGGTTCAGGACGCAATTGAGAATATTTTGGTTAACATTGTTCGTGCTTCACTGGCAGACTCAGGCACTGTAATAAGTGACGCCGATCTGACAAAGAAAGTTTCAGTCATGTCACAAGGCTTCCAGACTGCCTCTGCAGACAATACAGGTTTCCAACTTTCCTCAACGATGATGTGGGGTGGAGGCGCACTCATAGCGGCATTGATCGCAGCGGTAGTTATTTTGTTAGTACGCCGTCGCCGCAAACAAAACGAAGTCGAAGAAGAAGAGATTCCTCTTCCAATAGCAACAGAGTTCCCGTCCATTACGCTGGACAGTGTAACGAACGAAAGTCAGGTGCGCAAACAATTGGAGAGTTTGGCCAAGAAAAAGCCAGACGAATTCGTCAATCTGCTGCGTACATGGCTGGCTGACGAATAGAGGTGAGCGCATTGGCAAAGGCAAGCAGTCAAGGTTTGACTGGCAAACAAAAAGCAGCAATATTGTTGATTACATTAGGTCCGGAAGTATCGGCTCAGATAT
The DNA here is from genome assembly GCF_000517905.1 of Paenibacillus sp. FSL H7-689. NCBI lineage: Bacteria > Bacillati > Bacillota > Bacilli > Caryophanales > Paenibacillaceae > Paenibacillus > Paenibacillus sp. FSL H7-689. The sequence goes on along the minus strand of NZ_ASPU01000014.1, from coordinate 238,514 downwards.
TCAAACATCTGCGTGATGAGGAGATTGAGCAACTTACGTTGGAGATTGCCAACGTTCGCAAAGTTGATTCTTCTGAAAAGGATATGATCATGGCCGAGTTTCACCAGATCTGTCTGGCGCAGGAATATATCTCTCAGGGCGGTATCAATTACGCCAGAGAAATCCTGGAAAAAGCTCTGGGTTCATCAAAAGCACTTGAAGTCATTAATCGTTTGACAGCTACGCTGCAAGTCAGACCATTTGACTTTGCGCGCAAAGCAGATCCGAATCAAATTTTGAACTTTATTCAGAATGAAAGCCCGCAAACGATTGCCCTGGTTCTGTCTTACCTGCAATTCGAACAGGCAGCAGCGATTCTATCATCCTTGCCACAAGAGAAACAGGCAGATGTCGCTCGCCGGGTGGCTGTTATGGATAGTACTTCGCCAGAAGTTATCTCTCAAGTGGAGCGGGTTCTAGAACAGAAGTTATCCTCTACCGTAACGCAGGATTACACCAATGCAGGTGGTATCGAATCGATCGTTCAGATTCTGAACGGAGTCGATCGGGGTACAGAACGTACCATTTTGGACTCGCTTGAAATCCAGGATCCAGAGCTTGCAGAGGAAATCAAAAAACGCATGTTTGTATTCGAAGATATCGTCAATGTGGATGATCGATCGATTCAGCGCATTATTCGGGATATCGACAACGCAGATTTGCAGCTGGCACTCAAAGTGGCAAGCGAAGAAGTTCGGGATGCCGTGTTCCGGAATATGTCGAAACGGATGTCCGAGACATTCAAAGAAGAGATGGAATTCATGGGACCTGTGCGATTGCGTGATGTTGAGGAAGCTCAGACTCGTATCGTAGGAACGATACGCAGATTGGAAGAAGCTGGTGAGATCATTATCGCACGCGGTGGAGGAGATGATATCATTGTCTAATTTGATTAAATCTTTCCAGTATGTACCCGTTGATGACCGTAAAAAACTTGAAAATCATCATCATTATGGTGGTGCTGAGGAGTCTGAAACGGAATTATACGGTGATAGTGCTGAAGGTTCTGAGGCAGAAACGCTTCAAGCACGCGTGGACGAAGAAACACAACGTCTCACCGCAGAAATGCTGGAAGATGCCAAGGAGTTTGCAGAAAAGCAAGTACGTGAAGCTTCAGAAGAGGCAGAGCGCATGCTTCAAGAGGCCCGTGAACAGATCGACAGCTGGTGGCAGGAACAACGACAACAGGATGAACATCTGACTGAAGCGCTTCGTTCACAAGGTTTCCAACAGGGTTTTGAGGAAGGCAAAGTACAAGCTGAACTGGATCTCCAGGTGCAGATCGAAAAGATGATGATTGAAGCCCAGGAAGTGCTCAAGGAAGCTTATGTAGCTAAAGATCAGATCATTCAGGAAGCCGAACCGTTCCTCGTGGAGCTCGCTTGCGGGATCGCTGAGAAAGTCATTGATAAGCAACTTACCATTGAACCCGATCATACATTGGAACTGATTCGTCAGAGTTTGTCACGTAAACGGGAGCAGGGTTTGATCACACTCTGTGTGGCACCTGATCAGTTTACTTTTGTACAGGCAGCTCGTGAAGAATTGTCTCTATCTATTGACTCTCAGGCAGAATTGCAGATTTTGCCTGATTCAACGGTCAAAGATAAGGGATGTGTCATTCGTTCTTCGTTCGGAAGTGTAGATGCGAGAATTGATACACAGCTTGCTGAGATTAAAAAAGAACTGGTCCGCATAGCACTTGAGGATGAGGAGCGAAAAAATCAACATGAAGGTTCTTAGTTCACAGCGATATATGGAACATTTGCGCCAATTCGATCCTGTTCGTATTAACGGCAAAGTTACTCAGGTCATTGGTCTTATGGTGGAGTCAGAAGGGCCAGATGCAAGTATCGGTGACGTATGTTATATCTATCCTGGTAAATCGGCTAAGCCTCTTCAGGCCGAAGTTGTTGGGTTTCGAGATAACAAAGTGCTGCTTATGCCACTGGGTGAACTTCAATCCATCGGTCCTGGTTGCGATGTAGTAGGTACGGGTAAACCACTCGGCGTTCAGGTAGGCTCCGAATTGCTCGGTAAAGTATTGGACGGACTTGGACAACCGCTGGACGGTTCCCTCCTTCCATCCAGAATGCCGATGTACTCTACCTCCAATACACCGGTTAATCCAATGGATCGTCCGCGTGTACTTGAAACGATGGGTGTTGGTGTAAGAGCTATCGACGGATTGTTGACCGTAGGTAAGGGACAGCGTGTAGGTATTTTTGCCGGTTCTGGTGTTGGTAAGAGTACATTGATGGGCATGATTGCTCGTAATACAGCAGCAGATGTAAATGTCATCGCGCTTGTGGGTGAGCGTGGACGTGAGGTGCGCGACTTTATTGAACGGGATCTGGGTCCGGAAGGACTGGAACGCTCCGTAGTCATTGTTGCAACTTCAGATCAGCCTGCCCTGATTCGGATTAAGGGAGCAGTTATTGCGACCACTATTGCAGAGTATTTCCGAGATCGTGGAATGAACGTGATGCTCATGATGGATTCGGTAACTCGATATGCGATGGCACAAAGGGAAGTTGGTCTGGCCGTAGGTGAACCTCCGGCAATGAGAGGATATACGCCATCGGTTTTTGCAAGTTTGCCCAAACTGCTTGAACGGGCAGGCACAGGGCCTACGGGTTCGATTACAGCCTTTTACACCGTTCTGGTTGATGGAGATGACATGAACGAACCAATCGCGGATGCGGTAAGGGGTATTCTGGATGGACACATTGTGTTAAATCGATCCATTGCAAATAAAGGTCATTTTCCAGCGATTGATGTGTTAGCCAGCATAAGCCGTGTTATGAAGGATATTGCTCCAGAAGAGCAGTTGGAAGCCGTTAATAATATGAAACGTTTGATGGCTGTGTACAAAGAATCGGAAGATTTGATCAATATTGGAGCTTACCAGCGGGGATCAAATGCAGCCATAGATGAATCGATAGACCAGATTGATAGTATATGGAACTTTACCAAGCAGAAAGTCGACGAGAAAGTCACTTTAAGTGAAGTACAGGAACGTTTGATTCTTGAATTTGCAAGGAGATGAATGGGTAAACGATGAAATTTCGATATCATTTCCAGAAAGTTGTTGACCTGAAGAGTAATGAAAAAACACAGGCAGAGTGGATGTTATCCACAGCGATCGGTAAACTTCAGACGGAGGAAGATCATCTGATACAACTTCTTAATGATAGAAGTAATCTGATCGGCATTATCCAATCTGCTACGGAAAATACAGCGTCTGTAAACAGTCTGCAGGAGATGCAGCGTTATGTACATCACCTTGACGAGTGCATTTCACGCAAAAACAGTGATGTTAAACATGCTCAGGTCAACGTGCAACGGAATCAGACGTTTCTGAACGGTAAGATGGTTGATGAAAAAGTATGGCTTGGAGCGAGAGACAAGGCAAAAATCAAATTTCAGCAGGAGATGCTCCTCCGGGAACAGAACGATCTGGACGAGATGGCTACTGTACGCTTCGCTGCCAAAGCCGGACGCGCGAATTGATGTGAGCCGGACGCGAAGTTGTCTCGTGAAGGAGGAATGAACGATGGCTGTTAAAGATGATAGCGACATGGAAAAAGAGTCGGGAGGCGGTTGGGAAAAATTTCTCATGATTTCAATCCCGATTGTATTCACCGTAGTATTGCTAGGTGTACTACTTACGCTATTTAATGTAGATATTCGTAATAATTTGTTTGAATTCGCCAACAAGATACCAGTAGTCAAGGAATGGGTACCTGATCCTGTACTGGATCCGGAGAAGGAGAAGCTGGAGAAGAGTGAGCAGCAGGTTGAAAGTGCTGAAGCCACAATCGAAAAGCTGAAATCCCAAGTAACTGCCAAAGAAACAGAGCTCAAGGCAGCACAGGAAGCGACAACAACTGAAGCAAAGAAGGCCACGGACCTTCAGAAGAAGTTGGATGATGCGGAAAAAGCGGCTGAAACGGCTACAGCAGCAACGCCGGAAACGGAATCTGATTATCAGAAACAAATCAAAGATTTGGCTAAAATGTATGCTGACATGAGCCCAAGCAAAGCTGCACCGATTTTGCAAAATATGACGAATGAGGAAATGGTATTGTTGTTGAATGCCATGCAGTCATCTGCTCGGACCAAGGTGCTTGAAAAGATGGACCCGAAAACGGCAGCCGATGTCACCATGATGATGAAGGATGCTAAACCGTCCGGGGATCTGGCACTGGATGCGCTGCAATCCAGATTGAAGAAAGAAACCACAGCAACTTCAACTGCATCCACAACCACAAGCAAAAACCTGGATAAAAACCAGCTTAGTCAAACATTTGCTTCGATGTCTGCTTCAAGTGGTGCCAAGTTATTATTGGAAACATACAAGTTGAGTCCTGACAAAACATTGACCATCCTGAATTCAGTAGATGATGCAACACGCTCTCAATTGCTTGAGAACATGTCTTCAGAGGATTCGGTTGAAACTGCAAAAATTTTGAACAGATTAATGGGTAACAAGTAGACCTGATTGCACTGTTTAACCGAGAGGAGGTGAAAATAAATGTCGATTGTATATCAAATGGCATCCACAGCAACTGCAAAAGCAACAGGAGCAGGTCAGACAACCGGAGCACAATCTAAAAGTTCAGTTGCAGGTGCTAGCGGTGAATTTCTCCAAACTCTTGCACAATCGCTATCTGGAGGGAATACAGAAGGTGATAGTTCAAGCGCTACGGGAAGCTTAACTGCCAATCCGTTGGTGTTTTCCTTTGCTACAAGTGAAGAAGGAGAAACGGCATCAACAATCACGGATATACTGAATTCGTTGTTCACGGACTTGGATTCACTTGACGAAGCTTTGGAAAATGACCCAGCTCTACTAGCAGGTTTGCAATCTCTGATTCAACAGATGTATACACAATTAACTAATCCTTCAGGTACTAATGCAGAAGGTTCCGACGAGTCTTCGAACGGAGCGGAAAGCGTAAAAACAGTACCCGCAATTGAACTATCGCAGCATCCGGCAGCAGTACGTTTTGTTCTGCAAGATATGCTTACACAATTAGTAGCTGGAATGAATGATCCTGAGAGTAACGTTGCGAAGAACGCTCCTGAATTCAAACATTTGTTACAATCTCTGCAGAGTCAGCTTCAAGAGGCTGGAGTGGATACCACTAGTAACAAAGGATGGACTGAACTGAAATCCCTCCTGGATACATTGACTGCAGTTAAGGATCAGACTGCAAAAGTCGCTCCAAGTGCTTCGCTTCAAACATCCAAACAGGATTCGGTCGTACCACAAGTTCTTGTTGCGGCAGTGGCGAATTCTGGAACCCAGGTGAAAGCTGAGGCTGAGACAACATCTGCTTCAAATGCAGGTGGAGAAGTGGAACACTCAACCATCATTACTGCAGGAGAGCTGTCCTTGCGTTCATCAGGTACTACAGCAGGAAAACCGGCTGAACCTGTAATGCAAACATCACAGTTTGCCAAGGAAATGACACAGTTTGTTGTTAATAAGCTGGATATTGTCCAGCAAAAAGGATTTTCCGAGGCGACCATCTCACTTCGGCCTGAGCATCTAGGTAAATTGGATGTTCAAATTACCTTGCAGAACGGGCAGTTGGTTGCACGGTTTATGACTGAACATACGATGGCTAAAGACATGCTTGAACAACAAATGACGCAGCTACGTTCTTCACTTCAAGCCCAGGGAATTCAAGTGGAACGACTTGAGGTTACCCAGAACAGTTCAATCGGATCACAGATGTATCAGGACGGAGGCCGTCAGCCGGGAAGTAACTCTCAGCAACAACGCCGTTCGCGTGAGCGTGAGGAACAATCGGATGATGCTATAGCTACAGCAGGGATTCAAGAAGAATTGCGTAACTGGCGTAGCGAGCAAGTCGAAGGAAACGAATTACAGAGAGATACGTTTAGTGCTGAGGCTTAAATAGAAATGAGGTGAGTAAATGGCTAATGAAAATGTTTCAATGAATAATACCTGGCCGAACTATTCGGCAGCCAATAAAGCAACCACAAGTGCTGCAACAAAAGAATTGGGTAAAGATCAGTTTCTAAAAATCCTGATTACCCAGCTGCAAAATCAAGACCCGATGCAGCCAATGGAGGATAAGGAATTTATCGCTCAAATGGCACAGTTCAGCTCAGTGGAACAACTGGTCAATATTTCTACGCAGCTTAAAACATTGAACCAGTCCCTTGGTGCTGTATCCGGTATGATTGGCATGGAGGTAAGTTGGCTTTCTTCTAATAAAGATGATAACGGAACTCTTCGTCAGGGTATTGTAGATTCCATCATTGTAAGAGATAGCGTTCAATACGCAAAAGTGGGCAACGACGAGATTAAGCTGGATGAGATCATTCAGGTGAATTATCCAAAACAGGCAGAAGAGAGTCAAACTCCGGTACAGAACGTTCAGGATGTAACTCCTGAAACGAACGAGAGCCAGGAAGTTGAATCATCCGCTGAAACGGGTGATACAGAAGATAGCGGGAAAACGATATGAGTGATCGCATAACGGTTGGACAATTATACGCAGGCCCGATTACACCGAATATGCTTCAAAGACCCAAAACGGGAGAAGCTTCGGCTATACCCGAAAAACCTTTTGCAAAGGTGCTGGAAGATAATCTTCTGAAATTGAGCAATCATGCTGCCAAACGATTGGAACAGCGTGGTATTGAACTCAAGACCGAGCAAATGGAACAGATTGGTTCTGCTTTGGACAAAGCTGCTGCCAAAGGAGCCAAAGAGTCATTGATTTTAATGCAGGATATGGCTTTTATCGTCAATGTCAAAAATCGTACTGTGGTTACAGCTATGGATAGTGAGAGCATGAAGAATAATGTGTTCACTCAGATTGATAGTGCCGTAATCATTTCTTGACCGGCTGGCCCTTCTCGGGAGCCGGAATGCCGCTGACCGACTGATGCGGTAACCAAATGAAGACTGGGAGGATTTTTAAAAATGTTGAAATCAATGTACTCAGGCGTTTCCGGGATGCGGGGTTTCCAAACAAAACTCGACGTAATTGGTAACAATATTGCGAACGTAAACACGGTTGGCTTCAAAGGCAGTCGGGTTATGTTCAAAGATATTATGAGCCAAACAACGGCAGGGGTAACTGCCCCAACTGATGCTCCATCTGGTGGTGTGAATGCAAAGCAAATCGGTTTGGGTGTATCTGTGGGATCTATAGATACACTGCATCTCGCAGGAAGCCCAATGACTACAAACAATCCGACAGACTTACGTATTAACGGAGATGGCTTTTTTCTTGTCTCCCTGGGTGGAGATCAGGAAATTCCTTACTTGACACGTGCAGGGGATTTCCATGTTGATGCTGCTCGAAATCTTGTAACTTCAGATGGTTTGTTCGTCTTAAGTAGTGAGGGAGAGCCCATTACAATTGGGGATGATGTTGTTTCATTCACAATCGGACAGAACGGTATGATTAATCAGACAATGGCTGACGGAACAATCGAAGGCGATACTCAAATTGGAATAGGGAAGGTAGTTAACCCTGAAGGATTGGAAAAAATAGGGGGTAACCTATACCGGATGACAGCTAACGCAAATCCTGACGGTACTCTTGATCCTTTAACAGCGAACAGTGCTGAGGACGGAACAGGAGCAATCATTGCTGGACAGCTCGAGATGTCTAACGTGGATCTGACTGGAGAGTTTACTGAGATGATTGTAGCTCAACGTGGATTCCAGGCAAACTCCCGAATCATTACAACGTCGGATGAAATACTTCAGGAAGTTGTTAACCTGAAACGTTAATAACTGATTAATGAATTTTTAAAACGTGGGGGAGCTTGCTCCTCCCACTCTGATTAAGGGGGCTTAGCATGATTTCGGTTACGCGGTTAAATGGTTCTCCCATGTGGTTAAATGCGCTGATGGTTGAAATTGTGGAAGAGACGCCGGATACGTATATTACTCTGGTAACTGGAAAGAGACTGATTGTGCTTGAAAAAGCCGCTGACGTTATTTCCAAGATTAAAGATTACAACCGTGAAATCGGGGTTCAGGCAGCCACTATTAAAGTGCAGCAAACGGAGGAATCCTGATGAAAAAAATGATGCCCTGGCTTGCAACAATGTTGCTGGCGATAACACTCATTGTGGTGGTTGTGTTTGTATTTATGCAAGGACAGAACGGGAATAAGGACGACACACATACGGCGGCAGCCTCAGAAGCTAAGAAGATGACTGCGGATGAGATTGTAGAGGTTTCCTCTGAGCTTGGAGAAATTAAAACCAATTTGGCTGATACGGATCATGTTGTAGTTGTCAGCTTCTCATTCAAGTTGTCAGACAAAACAGCCAAAGAAGATTTCGAGAAAATCAAAGAAATTACAGTGAAGCCTATTATCATTCAGACGTTTGCGGATACAAAGTCTGAGGAGCTGGCTACAGCGAAGGGCCGCGTACAATTTAATGAGAGATTGACGGGACTAATTAATGAAGCTTTACCTGAAGGTAAGTTGAGCAGCACCAGTTTTTCAGCTTTTGTAATGGCGCCAATGTAAATGAACAGAACACGCTGTAGACCTGTAAGGGGGTGAGAACATGGTGGATGTATTATCACAAAATGAGATTGACGCCCTATTAGCAGCCCTTTCTTCTGGTGAAATGGACGCAGAAGAATTGAAGAAGGAAGAAACTCAGAAGAAAATCAGATCGTACGATTTTAAGCGGGCAGTGCGTTTTTCCAAAGACCATATCAGAAGCTTGACTCGTATTCACGAAAACTTTGCACGCTTTCTCACCACTTATTTTTCAGCCCAACTGCGGACGTTCGTTCAAATCAATGTCGTTCAGGTCGAACAGTTGCCTTATGATGAGTTTATCCGTTCTATTCCTAAGATGACGATATTGAACATTTTTGAAGCGGAGCCACTACAGGGACGAATGGTGATGGAAGTCCATCCAAACGTGGGATATGCGATGTTGGATCGCCTACTTGGTGGAACCGGAATTGCTCCAACCAAGATCGCATCCATGACGGAGATTGAGACGACCATCATGGAGCGGATATTCAGCCGAGCATTTGAAAGTTTGCAGGAAGCATGGAAGACTGTGTTGGATATTTCCCCAAGGATGGAAGCGCTCGAGACCAATCCGCAATTTATGCAGATTGTATCTCCCAATGAGACCATTGCTCTGATCTCGCTCAGTACCAAAATTGGTGACACGACAGGCATGATCAATCTATGTATACCGCATGTCGTTCTTGAACCTATTATGTCACGGTTGTCAACTCATCAGTGGTTTGTTTCGGAGAAGAAAACGAGAGCTCCGGAGGAGTATGATGCTCTAAAAGAGCGTGTAAACAAAGCCAAGTTACCAATCGTTGCGGAATTGGGAGAATCGAGAATTTCAATTGCAGAATTTCTGGGTCTGTCCGTTGGCGATGTCATTACGTTGAACAAACCAGTTGATGAGGGACTTTCCATTAAAGTGGGTGACAAACTGAAATACATGGGCAGTCCGGGGACAATCAAAGACCGTGTGGCTGTGCAAATAGACAAGATTGTCACCGAAGGAGTTGAAGAATTTGACGAGTAAGGATTATTTATCCCAAGAAGAAATCGATGCTTTGCTCAGGCAATCGGAATCGATAAACAGCTCGGAACCCGCTGAAAAGACGGTTGATGATTTTTTGACCGAGCTGGAGCAGGATGCCTTGGGGGAGATTGGTAACATTACATTTGGTAGCGCGGCAACAGCCTTATCCACGCTATTAGGCCTCAAAGTAGATATTACAACACCTAAAGTTTCTATCATTAGTCGAACGCAGTTTGAAGAAGCTTTTCCTAAGCCACATGTTGCCGTTCATGTGAATTACGTGGATGGATTCGAAGGTATTAACTCACTTGTTATCAAGAAGAGAGATGCCCAAGTCATCGCTGATTTGATGTTGGGTGGAGAAGGAAATCCGGTCGATGAAGAACTGAATGAAATCCATATTAGTGCAGTACAGGAAGCGATGAACCAGATGATGGGTTCCTCTGCAACCTCAATGTCCACGATTTTTAATCGTTTTGTGAATATTTCCCCTCCGGGAATCGATATTCTCAATCTGGAGAGTGGAGAGGGTGTAAGTAATCTTCCAGCAGATGAGACACTTATCCAAGTTTCATTTCGTTTGTTAATCGGGGATCTGATCGATTCCAATCTGATGCAGTTGCTTCCAGTACATTTTGCCAAAAGCATGGTAGATATGCTGATTGGAGGCGCTCAGGAGTCAACTGCCAGCGCACCAGTGGCATCAACACCTGAACCTGCGCCAGCAGCTGTACCAGCAACGCCACCACCGGTTGCGGAGCAGCCGCCCGTTCAGCACCAACAGGCTCCACAGGCTCCACAACAGCCTGCTCAGGACTATAACGGATATGGACAGGCCCCGATGGGTATGCCTCAAGGAATGCCGCCACAGCAGCCGTATGGCATGCCACCGCAGCAACCTTATGGTGCACCTCAACATTACGGTGGAATGCCAAATAGGAATGTTAACGTACAACCAGTTCAATTCGCCAATTTGCAAAATGGGGCGTATGGTCAGGTAGACGAAAACAATTTGAATTTATTGATGGACATTCCCCTTAAGGTCACCGTAGAATTAGGAAGGACCCAGAAGCAAATTAAAGATATTTTGGAACTGTCACAGGGTTCGATTGTCGAACTGGATAAGTTAGCCGGGGAACCTGTCGATATTTTGGTGAATAACAAACTGATCGCCAAGGGAGAAGTTGTCGTTATTGACGAAAACTTTGGTGTTCGTGTTATAGATATCGTTAGCCAATGGGACCGAATTCAGAAATTACAATAAGCACAATTTAGGGAGGACTTGAATCAAGATGGCAAACCGAATTTTAGTCGTAGACGACGCTGCATTTATGAGAATGATGATCCGGGACATTTTGTCCAAAAATGGATATGAGGTTGTTGGTGAGGCACAGGATGGCTCACAAGCAATTGAGAAATTTAAAGAGCTTCGTCCGGATCTAATCACAATGGATATTACGATGCCTGAGATGGACGGCATTGCAGCTTTGAAAGAAATCAAGAAGATTGATGCTAACGCTAAAGTAATTATGTGCTCCGCGATGGGTCAACAAGCGATGGTAATCGACGCTATTCAAGCAGGTGCTAAAGACTTTATCGTTAAACCGTTCCAATCTGACCGGGTTATCGAAGCGATCAGCAAGACACTGGGCGTTTAAGAGACATGATGATGGCTCAGGGTGATATTCCAGGAGGAGCTGGCGTGGGAAGTAATTATTATTTACAGCTTGTATGGGTGATTGTTGTCCTGGCCGTCATCCTGGCCCTTATTGTTTATCTGATCCGTTTTCTAAACAGAAGGAATCAGCAAATGTTCCGGCACGGCACAATTCGTACCCTGGGCGGAGTTGGACTGGGGCAAAACAAGTCGTTGCAAATTATGGAAATTGGTGGGTGTGTATATCTGCTTGGTGTAGGTGAAGACATCCAGTTGATAGATAAGGTTTCGGATTTGGAAGAGGCCCAAAGAATCATTGATTCCTTCGAACGAGATGCTGCTGCACAACAAGGAAATCTCTCACCTCTCATTGCCAAGCTCACAAAACGTTTCCGTAAAGAAGAACCGCCGCGGGAAATGGAACTAGAGGACACAACTTCTTTTCACGAAATGTTTGAATCCAAACTTCGGCAGATGCCTAACCGTAAAGAGAAGATGGAAAAGCTCCTGGATAAAGACAATACTACAGATCGGTCGAGGGATTCATGAAGAAAAAGATTTGGTTAGCGTGTTGTTTATTAGGACTTATCAGTCTGGCATCTGTAACGGTTGCCTTTGCCGAACCCATTCCGAATATTGATATTCAGATTGGAAACGGTGATGGAGGGACACCAAGCACGAGTTCACTGTCCATCATTCTGTTAATTACAGTGCTTAGTATTGCTCCAGCAATGCTTGTACTGATGACCAGTTTTACCCGGATTGTAATTGTGCTCGGTTTTATACGTACATCTTTGGGTACACAACAAATGCCACCCAATCAGGTGCTGGTCGGTTTGGCGCTATTTCTGACACTTTTCATTATGTCGCCGACGTTGTCTTCCATAAATCAGGTAGCGCTTCAGCCCTATCTCCAGGGAGAGCTTACGCAAACCGAGGCACTTGAAAAAGCAGCGGATCCCATGAAGAAATTTATGTTTAGTCACACCAGAGAAAAAGATCTTCTGCTGTTTATGAAGTACAATCAGACTGAACAACCAAAGACCTATCAGGATATCCCAATTACTGTTATGGTGCCGGCATATGTAATCAGTGAGTTGAAGACAGCATTCCAGATGGGGTTTATGATTTTTATTCCGTTTCTGGTTATAGACATTGTTGTCGCGAGTACACTCATGGCAATGGGGATGATGATGCTTCCGCCGGTCATGATCTCATTACCTTTCAAAATACTGCTCTTTGTCCTTGTGGACGGGTGGTATCTGGTTGTCAAGTCACTGTTACTGAGTTTTAACACTTGATCCGGAAAGTTAAAGGAGGACGGTCATGACTTCGGAATTTATTATCGGTCTGGCCGGGAAAGCGGTATACACGTCATTGCTGGCCAGCGCACCTATGCTTATACTAGCTCTGGTTGTAGGACTTGCAATCAGTATTTTTCAAGCGACAACTCAAATTCAGGAACAAACATTAGCTTTTGTGCCCAAGATTGTTGCCGTACTTCTGTCAGTACTTTTGTTTGGACCTTGGATCTTAAATATCCTGGTCGATTTCACGTTTAACATTCTCGATAATCTATACAGATACATAGGGTAGGCTTTAGCAGATGGAGACATTGTTGCAAAGTTTCCCTGTCGCTCTGCTTATGTTTTGTCGAATCACATCATTTTTTGTAACTGCGCCAGTTTTTTCGGCTCGAAATGTGCCGGCTTCAGTTAAAATAGGTATCTCTGCATTTGTCACATTATCTGTCTATCTGATTTACGGAATAGACCAGACCGTACCCACAGACCTGAGTTATGTCTTATTGATCATCAGAGAGATTCTAATTGGCCTGCTTTTAGGTTTTGTGGCTTATCTGTTGATGACGGCTGTTCAGACTGCGGGGACCTTTATCGATCTACAGATCGGTTTTGGTATGGCCAATGTATACGATCCAATGACAGGTGCTTCAGCTCCACTTACGGGTAACTTGAAGTATGCATTTGCTATGCTTCTGTTTCTAACGATGAATGGTCACCATTATTTGCTGGATGCGATAGTTTACAGTTACCGGTGGGTACCATTATCTAATGTGTTTTTCCTACGGTTGGCAGATGGAAGTATTGCTGAATTTTTGATTCAGACCTTAGGTCAATCATTTATGCTGGCTTTTCAGATGTCGGCTCCGATTGTAGTTGCGTTGTTTTTGACGGATGTTGGATTGGGTTTTTTGGCCAAAACTGCTCCTCAATTTAATGTATTTGCAGTTGGGTTGCCGCTTAAGTTACTCGTTGGTCTTGCTATTTTGCTTTTGCTGGTTCCCAGTTTCTCCTTTGTATTTAGTCAATTGTTCGAAGCGATATTCAGATCGATGGAAAAATTGCTTGGAACCATTGGACAAAGGCCCGGCTGAGTGAAACGGAGGAAAAGACACGGATGAAACTTCAACTCGACCTCCAGTTGTTTTCAGGGGAGAAGACGGAGAAAGCTACCCCGAAAAAGAGACAGGATACACGAAAAAAAGGACAGGTTGTAAAAAGCGCTGAACTATCTGGCGCATCCATTCTCCTAATCGTGTTTTTGATCATGATGGTATTCAGCAATTTCTATAAAGAACGTATAGTTCGTCTGTTTACAGATATCTTCATCAATCGATTGAGTATGGATATCACCGGAGAGAATGTGATGGCGCTTATGATGCGCTATGGCATTGAAGTTTTGTTATTGATCGCTCCCGTTTTGCTGGGTGCGTTCCTGGTTGCTTTGATCGTTAACTACATGCAAGTTGGTTTTCTTCTTGTAGGGGAAGGTTTGAAGCCAAAACTTGAGAAACTGGACCCGATTAAAGGTTTCAAAAATATATTCTCTCTCCGCTCATTAGTGGAATTTGCTAAATCCATTTTGAAAATGTCGCTTATCGGTTATCTCGTTTACAGTACAATTAAAGGCTACCAGTCAGATATTGCTTCACTTTCTCATTTTTCATTGGATGCTATTTTACATTTCGCTGCGTCGATTACTTTAAGTCTTGGTATCAAGATTGCAGTGGCATTAATGATACTTGCGATATTTGATTACATGTATCAAAAGTATGACCATGAGAAGAAGATTCGTATGTCCAAGCAAGACATCAAAGACGAGTACAAGAAAATGGAAGGTGATCCGCTGATCAAAGGTAAAATCCGGGAACGCCAGCGTCGTATGGCTATGCAGCGCATGATGCAGGAAGTGCCAAATGCGGATGTGATCATCACGAACCCGACCCACTTTGCGGTTGCGCTAAAGTATGAAGGTTCCGAGATGGAGGCACCACAGATTATTGCCAAAGGTCAGGATTATGTCGCCTTGCGTATTAAGGAAATAGCCAAAGAAAACGGTGTTATTACGATGGAAAACAAGCCGCTGGCACGGGCATTGTTCCAGAGAGCCGAGATTGGTGACGCTATACCGGCCGATTTGTTTCAAGCGGTAGCTGAAGTGCTGGCTTATGTATATAAACTAAAGGGCAGAACGAAATAAAAGGGGATCGGAGGCCGTACATTCATTGAAGATTAAAGATATAGCTGTCCTTGCGGGTATCATTGGCATTGTGTTGATGATGATTCTTCCGATCCCAACCTGGCTGTTGGACTTGTTGCTGGTCGTCAATATTTCAATTGCACTGATGATACTCCTTGTTGCAATGAACAGCAAAGAAGCGTTACAGTTTTCTATTTTTCCAGCTTTGCTGTTGATCACTACACTATTCCGACTGGCTCTGAACATTTCGACTACCAAGCTAATTCTTGGTGAAGGGGATGCTGGAGCTGTAGTTGCTACCTTTGGTAGCTGGATTGCTGGAGGGCAAATTGCAATTGGATTTATCGTGTTTTTGATCCTCGTTGTCGTTCAGTTTATCGTTATTACAAAGGGGTCTGAGCGCGTAGCTGAAGTTGCTGCCCGATTCACCCTTGATGCGATGCCTGGTAAACAAATGAGTATTGATGCGGATCTGAATGCGGGTCTGATCAACGAGCAACAAGCTCGTGAGCGTCGTTCCAAAATTGAACGTGAAGCCGATTTCTATGGAGCGATGGATGGAGCAAGTAAATTCGTAAAAGGTGACGCAATTGCAAGTATTATCATCCTCCTGATCAATCTCATTGGTGGATTTATTATCGGTATGACTGTGCATGGGATGGCTTTCGCAGATGCGATGGCAACGTACTCTGTACTGACTATCGGAGATGGATTGGTAAGCCAAATCCCGGCTCTGCTTATTTCCACAGCAGCAGGACTTATCGTCACCAGAGCGTCATCAGAAGGAAACCTGGCAGATGATATTACGGGGCAACTGTTTACATATCCAATACTAATTTATATCGTAGCTTTCGTTATTGCCATGCTCGGTTTCTTCACACCAATTCATGTTATTACTACGCTTCCGTTGGCAGGTGTGTTGGCATATGCCGCGTGGCGTATGCAGAATAATCTGAATTTGAAACAAGTAGCGGAAGAACAGTTGGAAGAAGAACAGCAGATTGAAGAGGTTAGAAGTCCTGAAAGTGTAATTAACCTGCTTCAGGTGGACCCTATTGAGTTTGAATTTGGTTATGGTTTAATCCCGCTTGCTGATAATCAGCAGGGTGGGGACTTATTGGATCGGATCATTATGATTCGGAGGCAGTGTGCTCTTGAACTGGGGTTGGTCGTTCCGGTTATACGGATTCGAGATAATATCCAGCTCAGACCCAATGAGTATGTTATCAAAATCAAGGGTAATGTGGTAGGTGGCGGAGAACTGTTGTTGAATCATTACCTTGCCATGAGTCCTGGCTATGATGAGGAGTCTGTGACAGGTATTGAAACGACGGAACCTGCTTTTGGACTTCCGGCACTATGGATTGATGAAGTAACCAAAGACAGAGCCGAACTTGCAGGATATACGGTCGTTGATCCGCCTTCCGTTGTGGCTACACATCTGACGGAACTGATTAAGAAACATGCGCATGAGTTACTTGGAAGACAAGAAACAAAAGCACTTGTGGATAATCTCAGAGAGAACTATTCTGCCCTTGTGGATGAACTGATCCCTTCTCTACTTTCCATTGGTGATGTACAGAAAGTGCTTGCTAAGTTATTGCGTGAGAAAATATCTATTCGAGATATGGTTACCATCTTCGAGACACTGGCTGACTATGGTACGTATACGAAAGATCCTGATGTGCTGACTGAATACGTCAGACAATCCCTCTCACGTCAGATTACTCAGCAGTTCTCACAGAAAGGTGAGACACTTCGAGTGATCACGGTTGGACCTGGTCTTGAGAAGAAAATTGCTGAAAGTGTGCAACAATCGGATCAAGGCAGTTATCTTGCGCTAGACCCTGTATCTACACAAAGTGTATATCAGAAGCTCAGTGAACAAGTGAACCGTTTGATTCAATCAGGTCAACAACCTGTTGTATTAACTTCTCCAACCATTCGGATGTATCTGCGTCAGGTTATTGAACGTACTATGCAGGACATTCCTGTGCTTTCCTACAGCGAGTTGGAGCCGAATGTTGAAATTCAAAGTATCGGGGTGGTGAACTTATGAGAGTAAAACAATACGTTGTTG
The DNA here is from genome assembly GCF_000517905.1 of Paenibacillus sp. FSL H7-689. Classification (NCBI taxonomy): domain Bacteria; kingdom Bacillati; phylum Bacillota; class Bacilli; order Caryophanales; family Paenibacillaceae; genus Paenibacillus; species Paenibacillus sp. FSL H7-689. The sequence continues at coordinate 221,661 of NZ_ASPU01000014.1, read as the reverse complement.
AGACCATGCCCGAAGCTATGCTTCAAATTCGCAAAGACCTGGGAAGTGATGCCGTTATTCTGTCCACCAAAGAGATTAAGGTGGGCGGTGTGATGGGAATGTTTCGCAAAAAACGGATCGAAGTTGTAGCTGCAGTGGATAAGGAAGAAAACAAGCAAACAACAAAGCCAGTACAAAATCAATTCACACCTGTACCTCGTGCATTTGTACCTGAGGCTTATCGGCAAACAGCTCGTTCGTTTGTTGCGGCTTCTGATGAGTCGGTGGCAACGAATACAGCTGATCAAAGTGTACAGGACCAATCTGCGGCTGCACCGTCTGTGTTTGAATCGCGTAATATCGGTTCAAACATAGACAGCGGCTCAGGTTCTTCGAGCACGGATCATAAACCGCGACCGCAAGGGGCGGATTTTTCGGGTTCAACAACTGGTCCGAAGCCAACAGGTTCTGACCTGCAGCAGGATAAGTTGATGACTGAATTGCAGGATCTTAAACAGATGGTGACCAGGCTTTCAAAGCAAGGTACTTCTGCAGACCCTGTGCCAGAGGAACTGCATACGATCCGAGAACGTTTGACAGAACAAGATGTTTGGCCTGAAGTGTGGGAATCCTGGTTTGATTCAATTCAAGCAAAATGGTCTGAGGATGGATTAAAAGAACAGGGTGTAGAGCAAATAGTGAAGCTTGAGGTTATGCACTTTTTGGAGCAACGTATTGAAGAAGGCATTCTTCCTACCACGCGAATCGTCTATGTAGCTGGACCAACCGGTGTAGGGAAAACTACGACAATTGCAAAATTGGCTGCTGAACAAATGTTCAAAAAACAGCGTAAAGTGGGATTCATTACATCAGATACGTATCGAATCTCGGCGGTAGAACAGCTTAGAACGTATGCATCTATACTGAATGTTCCACTTGAGGTGGTGCAATCGCCTGGTGATACACAACGTGCCATTTCTCGATTAGAGAATTGTGATTTGATCTTTATGGATACAGCGGGTAGAAACTACAGAAATGAATTACTTGTTTCGGAACTGCAAAGTTTGCTTGCTCCTGTAGAGAATAGCGAAACCTTTCTGGTCATGAGTATGACTTCCAAAAGTGCTGATATGGTGCAGATCACGGAACATTTCAGTAAATATGGACTGGATAAGGTGATTTTCACCAAAATGGATGAGACTGGGAGCTGCGGTCCGCTATTTAACTTGTTACACCGTTTTCCACTCAAGCTCGCATATGTGGCAAATGGACAAAATGTTCCGGACGATTTGTTGAAACCAGATGCAGATTCGTTGTCCAAACAGTTGCTGGGAGAATGGTCACAATGAAGGATCAGGCAGCTGCACTTCGAAGTATGGTCTCCGCGCCATTGGAATTGGAAGGCATTGAACGAGATATTCGATCCTCGAAAATCATTACTGTGGCCAGTGGTAAGGGAGGTGTTGGCAAATCCAATTTCACACTGAACTTTGCCTTGGCATTGCAGGCTTTGGGGCAAAAGGTACTTGTATTTGATGCCGATATTGGAATGGCTAATATTGATGTTCTTATGGGTACGTCTTCTTCCTATAATCTTTACCACCTGTTGTACCGACAAAAATCCATAAGGGAAATCATACAACTGGGTGCCAGTGGCTTGCCTTACATTGCTGGAGGATCGGGCATGAAAGAGTTGTTCTCATTGTCTGATCGTGATCTGGAGTTTTTCGCCAGTCAAGTCGAGGATATTGCCCAGGAAATGGATTATGTCATCTTTGACACTGGGGCAGGACTCTCCAGAGAGAATATGAAGTTCATCGGTGCTGCTGATGAATGCCTGATTATAACTACACCTGAACCGACTTCAATAACCGATGCTTATGCTTTAGTCAAAGTTATGCACGGCCAGGAAAATGCTACGCCCTTTCGGATGATCGTTAACCGGGTGGAAGACGAACGAGAAGCGGAACGGGTGGCAGAAAAAATAGCTGGAGTGGCGAGGCGGTTTTTGCAGACGGATATTCCGCTTCTTGGGTATATTTCAGAAGACGCCCAGGTAGTCAAGGCGGTTAAAAGGCAAATGCCCTATAGTCTGGCTTATCCGAATGCCAAAGCCTCTAAAGATATAGAGAAACTTGCTCTTCGTTATCTGGCTGTACCTGCAACTCCGGGATCCGGAACCTTGACAGGAATCAGGGGATTTATGAATAAGTGGCTTAAACGGACAACATGATTTCTGAATAAAGGAAACAGGGGTGACACAACATGGCGGCGTATCAAGTATTGGTTGTCGATGATTCCGCTTTTATGCGTAAGATTGTTACGGATTTGATCCAAGCGGATCCGGAATTCAAGGTTACGGCAACGGCATCAAACGGTAGAGAAGCGATTCAAAAATCACTAGAATTGAAACCCGATATTATTACAATGGACGTTGAGATGCCCGAAATGAATGGGTTGGATGCATTAAAATCAATTATGAAGGAATCTTTCGTTCCTGTGATTATGCTCTCTGGTATCAATGAACAAGGCATGAAAGAAACCATTATGGCGCTTGAAGCTGGGGCATTTGACTTCATTCGCAAACCATCTATTTCACATGACCAGGATATTGCTCAAGTTGGTAAAGCCTTGGTTGAGCGCATGCGAGCTGCGATGAATGAGATCAAAAGAAAAGCTGATCGTGAGTTATCCATGAAAAATAGAGACATGTTGCGAGGAGCAGTTGTTCCCCCAACTCAGCCAGTGCAGAAAGAACTGCCGGCTAGGGATCGAGCGGAGCCTGTGAAAAAAACGATCGAACCTGTTGAGACGATTCAACGCTCTCTTCGAGAGCGGACTGAAGCCTTTCAGGCCAAAGCAAAGAAACCAATTGAACCATTGTCACCTTCAAAACCAGGTCGCGTAGAGAATAAACCGGAGCCTTTGCCAAAGGCTGAGCGTAATTTGGGGACGAAGGCAGAAAAAGCAGTGAGGTCAGCTAATCCAGTACAGACTCCAAAGGAAGTTCGACTACCTAATGCAGCTAGAGTGGCAGCTGATCAAATAGCGGCAACTTCTGCCTCTGCAAAAGCCAAGGATGTAATCAAGCCTAATCCTGTTCCCAAAGGTGGAGGGGGGCTGGAAGGACCATTCAACAAACTTGTGGCAATAGGTTGTTCTACGGGTGGACCGAGGGCTCTCAAGACATTGCTCGAGCAGTTGCCTGCTGATTTGCCTGCACCGGTCATTATTGTGCAGCATATGCCGCCCAATTTCACACGTTCTCTGGCTCAACGATTGAATACATTCAGTCCACTGCATGTGGTTGAAGCTGAAGAGGGCATGGTTCTGAAAAAAGGAACCGCCTATATAGCACCTGGCGGATTCCATGTGAAAGTTAACAAAACAGCAGACGGGAAGTTTATCGTGAAGCTGACTGAAGATCAACCAGTGAATGGACATAGACCTTCAGTGGATACGATGTTTGAGTCACTTCTGCCGTTTACATCTTTACAAAGGCATCTTGTTTTGCTAACGGGAATGGGAAGTGATGGAGCACGTATGATGAAGAGATTATACGAAGCCGGAGTTACATCAACCTTTGCCGAGAATGAAGAAACATGTGTTGTATATGGTATGCCGCGTTCTGCTGTAGAGCTGCAATGCGTTCGTCATCTTCTGCCATTGCAGGAGATTGCTTCTAAACTTGTTCAAGCAGTGAAATAACGGAGTGTAACTCACGGAGGAGGTGCCTCACAATGGACATGAACCAATATTTATCCATGTTTATTGATGAGTCTAATGATCATCTGCAATCGCTTAACGAAAACATGCTTCAACTTGAAGGCAATCCGGAAGACCTGGGCATAGTTCAGGTTATATTCCGCTCTGCTCATACCTTGAAGGGTATGGCAGCAACTATGGGCTTTGAAGATTTGGCATCACTGACACATAAAATGGAAAATGTGTTGGATCTGGTTCGTAATGAGAAGTTGAAAATGCAGGATTACATTTTTGATACCATGTTCAAGAGTCTGGACGCTTTGGAAACTATGGTTCAAGATATTACCGAAGGTGGACAAGGTAAAGCAGATGTGTCGTCGATCGTAGCTTCACTTCAAGCCATTGAAAATGGTGAAATGACAAACGGAAATGGACCTGCTACAGAAACAAACAAGCCGGCTAACGCTTCAATCTCTTCGGCCGTGGAGCTGGATGAATTCCAATATTCAGTGCTGGATCAGTCGATCGCCGAAGGTCATCGTGTGTTCTACGTGGATGTGCTTGTTAGCGAGCATAGCCAGTTAAAAGGTGTACGGGCTTATATGGTCTTTGATATGCTGGAACGTTCAGGTGAAGTCGTTAAGGCTTACCCATCCGTTCAGGATATTGAGCAGGAGAAGTTTGAGCGCAGTTTCTCGTTGTATTACATAACAACTAAAGAAGCGCACGAACTGGAAGAAGGCATCATGAGTATCTCTGAAATTGAAAGTGCAAAGCTCATTCAACTGGATCAGGAGACTCTTCAGCAGATGGCCAATCAGGTAGCAGCTACAGTTGAAGCGCCACCCGCACCAACAGCTGTAGCTGAGGTTGCTTCGCCGGATAAGAATTCTGTACCCAAAGAAGAAACCACAACGGCACCAGCTAAAACAGCTGCACCGAAGCAAGCTGCTGCACCTTCACGTACCATTCGTGTAGATATTGAACGTCTCGACGTATTGATGAACCTGTTCAGTGAATTGTTGATTGACCGTTCACGTCTGGAGCAACTGGCCAGTGAAACAGGCAACAATGATTTATCCGATACAGTAGCTCATTTAAGTCGAGTTAGCACAGATTTGCAAAATATTGTACTGAAATTGCGGATGGTTCCGGTAGATACCGTATTTAATCGATTCCCGCGCATGATCCGTGATCTGGCTAAGACACTTGATAAAAAAATCGATCTGGTGATTACAGGTGCTGAGACGGAATTGGATCGTACGGTAATTGATGAGATTGGTGATCCGCTTGTGCATTTACTGCGTAACGCGGTTGACCATGGTGTGGAATCCATTGCAGAGCGTGTAGCTGCAGGTAAACCAGAGATGGGTACAGTAAACCTGCGTGCCTTCCACAGTGGAAATCACGTATTTATCGAGATTGAAGATGATGGTAAAGGGATCTATCGCGACAAGCTTTTGAAAACTGCGATCAAACGTGGTGTTGTAACCGAAGAACAAGGTGCCAAGATGAGTGACGATGAAGTGAATCAACTGTTGTTCGCACCTGGTTTTAGTACTGCTGATATTATCTCGGATATCTCTGGCCGGGGCGTTGGCTTGGATGTAGTAAAATCGAAGATCACTTCGCTTGGTGGTAATGTAACGATTCATTCAACTCCAGGCAAAGGCACGAACTTCTCTGTTCAGCTTCCGTTGACACTATCCATTATTGCTGCAATGCTTGTACGACTTGGTTCTGAGAAATATGCTGTTCCGTTGTCCTCCATTGTAGAGACGGCCATTGTACAACGTGAGCAAGTTCGTAATATTCACGGCAATAAAATGATCACATTCCGTGAGTCACTGATTCCGTACTTGTCTTTGAGCGAAGTATTCTCTGTACCGGATTTCAATGATGCTGATGAGCAAGAAACAGAAATTGTCGTGATTCGCAAAGGCGACCGTCTTGCAGCCGTAGCTGTTGAAGAATTTATTGGACAAAGTGAGATTGTTCTCAAATCAATGGGAACCTATCTTCCTGCTATTGAAGGAATCTCTGGAGCAACCATTCTCGGAGATGGACAAGTAGCCCTGATTCTTGATCCTAATGCATTTATTAAATAAGCATAGAGCTAAGTCTTACATTTAATAGGGAGGTTTTTTACATGGAAGAAGAGTTGAAAGTCATCGTCTTTAAATTGGGTTCCGAAGAGTATGGTATTGAGGTAGACAAGGTTCAGACGATTGAGCGCATGATGCCAATTACCCGTGTTCCCAAGACACTTTCCTTTGTAAAAGGAGTTATTAATCTACGCGGTGTTGTAATTCCAGTCATTGATCTACGCGGTCGTTTCTCCCTTCCGGAAACGGAATACACGGATCAGACTCGTATTGTTATCGTAGGTGTAGACGACATGCAAGTTGGCTTTATCGTAGATTCTGCCAATGATGTTATTGATATCAAGAGCAGTGCGATCGATAGCCCACCAGAAGTGGTTGGCGGCGTCAAAGCGAGATACCTGCGAGGTGTTGCTAAATTGGAAGATTCACGCTTGTTGATTATGCTCAACCTAAACGAAGTATTAAATAAAAGCGAGATTGTACAGCTGGAAAGTGTTGAGGGCTAGTACCGTGGAGATGTTCAACCGATTTGAGGTATTCCAGATGGATGTGCTCAAAGAGGTCGGTAACATTGGAGCAGGCAACGCCGCAACGGCGTTGTCTCAACTCCTCAACAGACCGATTGACATGGGTGTACCTACAGTACAAATGCTCCCTTTTGAAGAAGTTGCCGAAAAAGTGGGCGGAGATGAACGCATCGTGGTTACCGTGTTTCTTCGTGTAGAAGGCGAAGCACCGGGAAATCTTTTCTTTATGATGACACCAGAGGCTGCTAAAATGTTGTTGAATAGACTTGCCGGATTTGATCTGAAAGAAGGACTCGATTTTACAGATATGGAACAATCAGCGCTTTCCGAGATTGGAAATATTTTGGCTGGATCCTATCTTTCTTCTCTGGCAGATTTCACGAAGTTGTCTATGTATCCAACTGTTCCTGGACTTGCCATCGACATGGCAGGTGCCATTCTAAGTTATGGCTTGCTGCAATTTGGCGAGATGGGTGACGCTGCATTGTTGATTGACACATCTTTCTTTGAAGGTGAAGATCAAGTTGAGGGTCAGTTTTTCCTCATTCCGGATCCACCATCCTTTGCAAAGATATTTGAATCGCTAGGGGTGCCACTGAGCTATGATTGAGGACAAAAGCGTCGTTAAAGTCGGTATGGCGGATTTAAACATCGCTCATCTTCCTGGTGTAATCCGTACGACTGGCTTGGGTTCGTGTGTGGGATTAACAATGTATGACCCACATTTGAAGCTGGCTGGAATGGCGCATGTCATGCTTCCTACTTCAGAGATCGCCCGTGAAGGGAAACTGAACACTGCGAAATATGCGGATACGGCGTTGCCTGAGCTTTTGGAAAAGATGATTAAACTAGGCGCTTCTCACTCACGTATTGTGTCTAAAATGGCCGGAGGCTCTCAGATGTTTGCCTTTGCTGGCGCTGGAGATACAATGCGTATTGGACCAAGGAATGCAGATTCTTGTCGAGAGTGGCTTCAAAAACTCAATATCCCTCTTCTAGCAGAAGATACGGGTGGGAATTATGGACGAACGATTGAGATGGATTGTGAAACTGGACTTTTGACTATTCGAAGCGTACAAATGGGTGTAAAGGAACTATAAGACTATGATAGGAAACTACCGCATTAATCTTGGAGCAGGCATCGTTGGGTTTATTCTTACTTTTTTTGTAGCATACAGCAGCAATGTGCTGATGACCAGTTTAATTCGCGGATTGATCGGATTCGTAGCCTGGTTTGTCCTTGCATATGGTTTACGCTGGGGATTGGGATTGCTGCTGAACCCTCAGATTGAGGGAAATGGGTATGGTTATGATTCACCAAGTGCTCAAGATCAAAGAGGTTCACAGGTGGACATTAAAATCGAAGACGATGGACAAGAGCTGAATGATTTGCTCAAGAGTGGACAGAACGCTTCATCTGGGGACGATCTTCCGCCATCTGAGACGAAAGCTCCAACGGGATTCGCCCCTTTGGATCCGCCTAAACTTGTCCGGACCAAGGATCCGGAGGAATTGGCGCAGGCCGTTCGTCACCTGACAGACAAATAAGGAGGGTGAAAGTAATTGAACGAGCGTAAAGCTTCACATTTGAACCATTCTGATCTGTGGGAAAAGTGGAAAGAACATGGAGATCTTGAAGCCAAGAAAACGTTGATTGAAAAGTATCTTCATATTGTAAATTATGTATCCGGTCGACTGGCTGTTGGTTTACCCAAAAATGTTCCCAAGGATGACTTGGAGAGCAATGGCGTTATGGGGTTAATTGATGCATTGGAGAAGTTCGACTATGAACGTGGTCTGCAATTTGAAACTTATGCATCATGGAGGGTCCGCGGAGCCATTCTTGACGGTCTGCGTCAAGGTGATTGGGTTCCGCGTTCTGTGCGTGAGAAGGCCAAGCGAATTGAAGACGCCTACCAACAGCTGGAACAAAGTTATCTCAGGTCTGTTAGTGATGAGGAAATGAGCGAGTACTTGGACGTATCCACTAAAGATTTTCAACATATGCTTCAGGAAGTGGCAGTCATGTCACTTTGCTCGCTGGAGGACCCAATTCGTGAGGAAGAGTCTGAGACTCGTCTGTCTTTGATGGTGGATGAGAAAGCCAAAAATCCGGATTATAAAGTGAATGAGTTTTATTTGAAGGAAACTTTGGTGCAAGGGCTTGACAAGTTGACGGTAAAAGAGAGAACGGTTGTTTCACTCTTGTATTACGAAGATCTTTCTCTTAGTGAAATTGCTGAGGTTATGTCTCTTTCTCCGTCTCGTATATCCCAGTTACATTCCAAGGCAATATTACGATTACGCGGCACGTTGGACAAACAGAAAGATTTGTTGATGCGTAAAGATTAATAGAGAGAAGTAATATCATTGGAGTTTGGGGAGTGGAAAGTCTAAAAGGGGGAAGAATTGCGGTGATACAGCGGACTGCTTTGGAACAATGTTTAAACATTGTTTTATCGGACGACAAATGCACAGCCTACCTTGAATTTTCCAAAGAGGAAGAAGGCTTTGCCTGCACGATCGATGAACTTGAACAATTTGTGGCAAACAAGGGCATCAAACAAGGTGTATCGCGAGAGGCATTATTACTTTTTGTGAACAACCCTGAAACCTATTTGAAAGATAAATACAAGATCGCAGAAGGTGTCGCTCCCATTCAAGGAACAGATGGCTTCATTAAGGTTCTGGTTGGAATGGACGATTCGAATGAACGACGACCACTGGAATCGGAAGATGGAACTGTCGATTACAAAGAAGTGACCCGGTTAAACAATGTCCGTAGTGGTCAGATCATTGCAGAGCGGATCGCTCCTAGCGATGGCATACCAGGCAGGGCAGTAACGGGTGAGGAAATTCCTTATCGTCCGGGAAAAGAAGCTCGGTTTAAAGTTGGGAAAAACGTTGTGATTAACCCGGATGGTTCTGCGATGTATGCTGCACTAGATGGGCTGGTTACCAAAACGGACGGTAACAAACTGAATGTGTTTCCGGTTTATGAAGTCAATGGTGACGTTGACTACAATAACGGTAATATCGACTTTGTAGGCACAGTTGTCATACGAGGCAATGTACTTACCGGATTTAAAGTAAAAGCAGCAGGTGACATTCGTGTCGTCGGAGGTGTCGAAGGAGCTGAACTGGAAGCAGGCGGCTCAATCGAAATTACCGGTGGTATTATTGGTTATAACAAAGGACTGGTACAAGCAGGCCATAATGTTAAATGTACTTTCATTCAAGAAGGCAACGTAGATGCCGGTGAAGATGTTCTGGTTTCCCAAAGTATTATGCATTCTAATATTCGTGCTGGCCACGGTGTCATCTGTGCGGGAACCAAGGGTCTTATTGTTGGTGGCTCGATCCAGGCTGGCCAGAACGTCTCAGCGCGTGTTGTGGGCAACAGCATGTCCACGGTCACTTCCATTGAAGTTGGTGTGCTACCAAAGCTGCGTAACGAACTCAATGATTTGCGCAAGGAAGTCAGAGAGCAGATGGATTCCTTGGACAAAACGAAGAAAGCTTTGACATTGCTGGATCAATTAGCTGCCGCTGGACAACTAACTCCAGATAAGATGTCGATGCGAATCAAGCTGAATGCTACGCAGAAATCTGCTCTTCGTATAAGTGAAGAAACGAAAATGCGTATCTTTGAAATTGAAAAGGCACTTGAAGATACAAGTAATGCTCGTGTTGATATTCTGAAGATGATTTATGGAGGCTCTAAAATAGTTATCGGCAGATACACGAAATTTATTAAAGATCCAGTGAGTCGAATTTCATTTTATTATCACGATGGTGATATTACGATGGTTCCATACGTTTAAGTACAGCATTCAGGCACAGGAAGAAATCCATTCGAAACCGTGAGGTGAGCGTATGAGTTTCAAAGCAGTGGAGTTGCAGATTGCGGTACCACGAACAAGTGAAGCGGGACGTTATCAAAGTGAAGCCCAGCAGCGACCGATTACGGATCAGAATCTTTTGGCAGAGCAAACGTCGAAAGAAGCAAATGAAGCAAGGCAACGAAGTGAAGCAATGGACGAAACTTCACAGACTTCGGTGCGTGATGGTCATAACCATGATGGGGATCAGCAGAGTGGTTCCGATGGACAGGAGACTGCTCAGGCTCAAGAAACTGTCAAACCTGCAGAGCACCCGTACAAGGGAAAACACATAGATCTGTCTTTATAATAAATGGTTGTTATGGACATGCAGTCTTGCGCACCGATGGTTGAATCAGAAGGAGAGAACCCAATTTGTCACCATGGATCATTATTGTCATATTAGGGGCCTGCGCCATCGCCTACGCTTGTATTATGCCTCGGAAAAACAAGGCGCAAGAGCCTGGGCATCAACTGGTGCAGGAGATGGAATCTACGCTTGAGCACTACATGACCGAGATCGAAAATGATAATGATGCTCTTATTCAACGTGTGGCTGAAATGAAGGGAGAAGCGACAGCAGCCGATCAACGTATGCAATTGCAACTTCAGGAATTACAGCAGCGGTTGGATCAGCTGGAACAGAGCAAAAAGAACGAAGCTGTCGCATCACCTGTTCCACACTCCGGTAATGTATCTGTACAATCTTCCGAAGGTTTGCAAGCACAAGCGCTCGTGAAAAGTGTACAAGCAGAGGCGGCCCAGCAGGCGTTAGAAGCAGACCAACAGACCAGTGAAGTCGAATCTTTGCCTGGGCGTGAATCGATTAAAGATCGATATGCAGAACTCTTTAATCTACATGCTGAAGGTAAGTCGATGGATGCCATATCCAAGCAGACAGGCATTCAGCGAGGTGAGGTACAGTTAATACTACAACTGGCAGAACGGGAGGAAAGCTAAGTCATGGACAAGCGATCCTTATGGATTGGTCTGGGGAGCGGCATGATTATTGGTGCGGTTTTGCTTCAACTGGCCACAGTTGGACAAAATGCATTGTCGGATAGTAATCTGGACCCCGAGCAGACTGCCAATATGACCAAAGAACAGCTTGAAACGGCCGCGAAAACCTTGGATATGAAGTTGGTCGGTTCTGAAGAGGAACTATACACAGAAGCAGAGTGGGTGGCAAAGAAAAAGCAGGAGAGCAGTGAGTTGCAGGGGAGTACAGCAACACCGCCAGAGACAGCAACCTCTACGGAAACACCTACCGAGCCTGAGAAGCCACAAGAGCCTGCTACAAGTGAAGTTGAAGGGCAGAAAGAGATAACTGAGCCGAAAACAACAGAACCTGTAACGCCGAGCAATCCGAAAGGCGCAACAGTATCATTCAAAGTACGTTCAGGCAATAGTCTGGCGATCGTTGCAGCAAACCTAAAAACCGCGGGAATCGTAGATGATGCTCAAGCATTCATAAAGGCTGGCAAGGCTGAGCGAATCAATACCAAAATCCAAGTGGGTACCTATGCGCTTGAAAAAGGCGAAAGTTTCAAATCCATTATCGCAAAAATTACGAAAGAACCGTCAAACTGAGCATGCTCGGACTGGACGGTTTTTGCGTATTAAACGGTACATTTTCAAAGCTTGATAATAATTAGCGCCTGAGTTACATATCAAGTTTAAAATGATTCGATACTAGCAAAAAACGAAAAGTAGATTTTAGCTTCAAAGACTGTTGCATCGGACAGTCAGTTATGCTATATTAGATAACGGTGTTAAAACACACGCATGTGCTAATTTTGTTGAGGGTGCTTTCCTTATGGAGAGTCTTGGCGAAAAATGATGCCGGCGGAGGACACAATAAAAACCATATTAGGAGGTGTGTGAAGATGGCAGTAATCTCCATGAAGCAGCTTCTCGAAGCTGGGGTACACTTCGGTCACCAAACTCGTCGTTGGAACCCAAAAATGGATCGTTATATCTTCACTGAAAGAAACGGAATTTACATCATCGATTTGCAAAAAACGGTGAAAAAAGTCGAAGAGGCTTACAATTTCGTTAAAGGAATCGCAGGAGAGAATGGCAAAATTCTTTTCGTGGGTACTAAGAAACAAGCTCAAGATTCTGTTAAAGAAGAAGCTGAACGTGCTGGTCAATTCTACATTAACCAACGCTGGCTCGGCGGTACCCTGACTAACTTCCAAACTATTCAAAAACGTATTGATCGTTTGAAACAGTTGGAAGCTTGGGAAGAAGACGGTACATTCGCTGTATTGCCTAAAAAAGAAGTTATCTTGCTTCGCAAAGAAAAAGATCGTCTGGAGAAATTCTTGGGCGGTATTAAAAATATGAAAGGCCTGCCAAGCGCCCTGTTCATCATCGATCCACGCAAAGAGCGTATCGCTGTTGCGGAAGCTCGCAAATTGGGTATCCCAATTGTTGGTATCGTTGATACTAACTGCGATCCGGATGAGATCGATTATGTTATCCCAGGTAATGACGACGCGATCCGCGCTGTTAAATTGCTGACAGGTAAAATGGCTGATGCTGTAATCGAAGCTAACCAAGGCGAAGAAACTTCCGCTTAATAGATTCGAACATATGTTATAAACTAAATGAAAAGGGTGGTTGGCAGGTGGATAACCTCTCACTGCCCTTTTTTTAGAGTGTACGTACAATACTTAATGTTGGAGGGAATTTATAATGGCAGTTAATGCGAGTGCAGTAAAAGAACTTCGCGAAAGAACGGGCGCTGGTATGCTCGATTGCAAAAAAGCACTGGAAGAAGCAAACGGTGATGTAACAAAAGCAGCTGAATTGTTGCGTGAGAAAGGTCTTTCTGCAGCAGCAAGCAAAGCAGGCCGTGCAGCAACTGAAGGCGTTGTTGAATCTTACATCCACGCTGGTGGACGTATTGGTGTCTTGGTTGAAGTTAACTGTGAAACAGACTTCGTTGGTAAAACGGATCAATTTAAGGATTTCGTTAAAGATGTAGCTATGCAAATCGCTGCAGCTAATCCTAAATTCGTTACACGTGAAGAAGTTCCTGCAGATGAGCTGGAAAAAGAAAAAGAAATCCTGAAAGCTCAAGCTCTTAACGAAGGCAAACCAGAAAAAATCATTGAAAAAATGGTTGAAGGCCGTATCGGTAAATACTACGAAGAGTACTGCCTGCTGGAACAAACTTTCGTTAAAGATCCAGACAAAACGATCTCTCAATTGCTGAACGAAAAAATCAGCCAAATTGGTGAAAACATCTCCATCCGTCGTTTCGTTCGTTACGAACTGGGTGAAGGTCTTGAGAAAAAAGTAGACAACTTCGTAGAAGAAGTTATGTCCCAAGTAAACAAATAAGACGGTTTCTATAAACCGGCGAGCAGAATTGATTTTCGAAGATATAAGAATGATGAAACTTCGAAGCGTAAACTCCCTTATATCTCAGGAAAACAGTGCCTTACGGGTTAAACGTTTTTCCTAAAAGAGCGGAACACAACTGTGTTCCTTTCTTTTTAAGCAGGAGGCCATGCGCGAGAAGTTTTGTTGGTTGAACACCAAGCGTGTTCGATTCAAAGTGGAGGGTGAATAATTGGAACAGCCAGTATTTAAACGTGTTGTCTTGAAGGTCAGCGGAGAGTCTCTTTCCGGTCAAAACGGCTACGGTATTGATGCAGATACGATCTCGTCGATTGCCCAACAGGTAAAAGAGGTTGTTGCACTTGGTGTACAGGTTGCTATTGTATGTGGCGGCGGAAACATCTGGCGTGGAATTGCCGGTAGTGAAAACGGCATCGATCGTGCAACTGCCGATTATATGGGTATGCTGGCGACAGTAATGAACTCGCTGGCACTGCAGGATGCTTTGGAACAGATTGAAGTGCCTACGCGTGTACAGACATCTATTGCAATGCAACAGATTGCAGAGCCTTATATTCGTCGTAGAGCTATTCGCCATCTGGAGAAAGGCCGGGTCGTTATTTTTGCAGCAGGTACAGGTAACCCGTTCTTTTCCACGGATACAACAGCAGCACTGCGCGCAGCGGAGATTGAAGCAGAAGTTATCTTGATGGCCAAAAATAAAGTTGATGGTGTATACTCAGCAGATCCGTTTAAGGACAGTACAGCTGTGAAATTTGATCAGTTGACTTACATGGATATTCTTAACAAAGACCTTGGTGTAATGGATTCAACGGCATCCTCGCTTTGTAAGGACAACAACATCCCGTTGATCGTATTTGCCATTACGGAACAAGGTAACATCAAACGTGTTGTTCTGGGCGAACGTATCGGAACAATCGTTAAAGGGAGTGTAGATTAATGCCACAAGCGGTTAAACAACATGCCGAAGAGCGTATGGAAAAAGCAATTCAAGCATTGCGTCGTGACCTGGCTAGTTTGCGTGCAGGCCGCGCAACTCCAGCTCTTCTGGACCGAATTCAGGTAGAGTATTATGGAGCAATGACGCCATTGAATCAACTCGCTAATATCAGTACTCCGGATTCTCGTACCCTGATGATTCAGCCTTGGGACAAATCCTCTATGGGTGACATCGAGCGTGCCATCATGAAATCGGATCTGGGTCTTACTCCAGCCAATGATGGTAGCATGATTCGTTTGTCTATTCCGGCATTGACGGAAGAACGTAGAGCGGAACTTGTTAAGCTGACGAAGAAGTTCGGTGAAGAAGGTAAAGTAGCGATTCGTAACATTCGCCGTGATGCGAATGATGACATCAAGAAACTGGAAAAGTCAGATATTTCTGAGGATGAATCCCGGAGACATCAAGATGATATCCAAAAATCGACCGACAAGTTTATTGCTGAAGTCGATAAGGTACTCGCTGCCAAAGAAAAAGAAATCATGGAAGTGTAAGACAAGCGCAGCCCCTCCAATACGGTGGGGTTTTGTCTCTTTTTCCAAGCTTCAGATAAAGAAACTTCAGGGATTTTGGAGGAACAGGAATGATCAAACGGGTTCGGTCGTGGTGGAATGGGGCTGACAAGCAGGAAACGCTGACTATATCCGAGGACAATATCCCGCAGCACGTCGCCATCATCATGGACGGCAATGGACGATGGGCCAAACGTTTGGGGCTGCCGCGTATAGCCGGGCACCAAAATGGCATGAAGGCGGTCAAACGTGCGACCATCGCGGCGGATGAACTGGGCATCAAATATCTGACGATGTACGCTTTTTCGACAGAAAACTGGACGCGTCCAAAAGAAGAAGTGGATTTTCTGATGCGACTTCCGCAAGAATTTCTAGCTATAGAGCTGGATGAACTTATAGAAAAAAATGTGCGCATTCGCATGATGGGTCAAGAGGAACATTTACCTTCTCATACCATTAATGCCTTGCGGGAAGCCATTCGTCTTACGGAACATAATACAGGTCTCGTTTTGAATTTTGCAATGAACTATGGAAGTCGTCGTGAAATGACGGACTGTGTTAAACAGATCGCTCTGCAGGTGAAATCGGGGGAACTATCGGCAGAGGATATAACACCCGAACTCATTGATAGACATATGCTGACGGTTGACATGCCTGATCCGGATCTGCTGATCCGGACGAGCGGAGAGTTGAGATTAAGCAACTTTATGCTTTGGCAGCTTGCATATAGTGAATTATGGTTTACGGATATATACTGGCCCGAATTTGGCAAAAAGCATTTGCTTGAAGCAGTAGCCGAATATCAGCGCAGAACAAGGCGTTACGGCGGTTTGAAATAGATGGAGGATGAAGCCGTTGAAACAGCGACTAACGACAGGAATCATAGCAGGTGTGTTGTTTTTAGGTTTTTGCATGCTGGGCGGACCCTGGTACCATGGTTTGGTATTGCTTATGGCTCTCATCGGTTATTATGAATTTGTTAAAATGACCGGGGTGATGCCTTTTTCAGGTGTGGCCCTGATTGGATATGCTGGTGTGTTTGCCATTGTGTTTCCTTGGGAAATGTTTTGGGAGGCAAGACCGCTATCCTTATTTCAGGTCATCTGGATAGTAATGCTTGTACTGATGACAGCTTCGGTTGTCACCAAAAATAAAGTTCCCGTGAATACAGTGGCCATGCTTTTCCTCGGCGTGTTGTATATAGGGATCGGTTTCTATTACATTGCAGAATCCAGACATCTGTATCATGGGTTGTTCTGGACGTTCCTGTTGCTGGGCTCCATATGGGCCAGTGATGCAGGAGCTTATTTTGTAGGGAAACTCATTGGTAAAAACAAACTGTGGCCTTCTATCAGTCCAAACAAAACTATAGAGGGTGCACTGGGTGGCATCGTAATTGCAATTGTTACTTCTGTTATTTTTGCATTAGTATCAGATGGTTTGCTTTCCTGGCAGAGAGCGATTGTGATCGGAATTGCCTGTGCAGTTGTAGGTCAGATGGGTGACTTGATCCAGTCTGCATACAAACGTGTATATAATATCAAGGATTCAGGCAGTCTTCTCCCAGGGCATGGAGGCATTCTTGATCGGTGCGACAGCTGGATTGTTGTTTTTCCATTCGTACATATACTAATGCTACTGCCCTACTAAAGAAGAACATGAGTCTGAGATAACAGCATTGTTCGCCGTAGGCATTGGATAATTAAAGATGAGGTGCAGCATGAAAAAAATTGCGATTCTTGGGTCAACCGGTTCCATTGGAACCCAGACACTGGATGTAGTTGACATGCATCCAGAACTCTTTCAAGTGGAAGGACTGGCTGCCGGAGGCAATACAGACCTGCTGATCGAACAAACCAAACGTTACCGGCCGAAGAAGGTATCAGTGGGGTCCAAAGAACTGGCGGAGAAGATAGCTCCACATTTGCCAGCAGGAACGCAACTATTTTATGGCAACGAAGGACTCGTAGAAGTTGCGGCAGGAACCGATGCGCATACGGTTGTTACAGCGGTGGTGGGCAGTGTTGGATTGGAGTCAACGCTTGCTGCCATAGATGCAGGCAAACAGATCGGACTGGCCAATAAGGAGACATTGGTTACAGCGGGGCATATCGTTACGACAAGAGCGGCTGCCAAAGGAGTCTCTTTACTGCCCGTTGATAGTGAGCACTCTGCTATATTCCAATGTTTAAATGGTGAAAACAGAGAACGCCTGACAGGCATCACGCTCACCGCTTCAGGTGGATCATTCCGTGATCTTACCCGTGAACAGTTGAAGAACGTGACTATAGAGGATGCGCTTAAACATCCAAATTGGTCAATGGGCTCCAAAATCACGATAGACTCGGCAACGATGGTAAACAAGGGTCTCGAGGTCATTGAAGCACATTGGTTATTTGGTCTTCGATATGATCAGATTAATGTATTGCTTCACCCAGAGAGTGTTATTCATTCCTATGTGGAATTTGATGACACAAGCATCATCGCACAACTGGGGAATCCAGATATGCGTGTGCCCATTCAATATGCACTGACTTACCCTGACCGCTTGCCATCACCGGCACAGCGTCTGTCTCTTGCTCAAGCTGGGAAATTACATTTCCGTGATATGGATATGGAACGGTTCCCGTGTTTAAGAATGGCGTATGAGTGTGGTAAAATGGGAGGAACCGCAACAACGGCGTTTAATGCAGCCAACGAGGTTGCTGTAGCCCGTTTCTTGCGTAAAGAGATTTCATTCCTTAAAATAGAAGATATTATTGCTTCTGTGCTGGAAGCACACCACAATGTGGACGAGCCTGATCTGCAGGAGATCGCACGTTGTGATCAGGAGAGCCGTAAGCTTGCGGCGAGTCTGTAATCTCTTTTTTCATTACAAATTGGAAGAAGTGATTCTCTTGTGCGGCATCAGAGAATAATGATAATCTAGAGGGACAGACTGCGGTATGTGCCGTGAAGGAGGATGGATAGGGATTGGAAACCATACAAGTGGTATTTCTAACGGTGCTCATGTTCTTTGTCATCGTGACGGTTCATGAATGGGGGCATTATTATTTTGCCAAACGCGCCGGTATTCTTGTACGGGAGTTTGCGATCGGTTTTGGTCCCAAATTGTTCTCATATAAAAGAAACGAGACCCAGTTTACATTGCGTTTGTTGCCTTTTGGTGGATATGCACGGATGGCAGGGGAAGATCCGGAACTGGTAGAGATCCAGGAAGGACAGACCATTGCGGTAAGATCAGCGGATGACCAAGTGAAGATGATCTATCTGGATCAGCTGGATAACCGTAAAAATGTAATACGTGGTGAAGTCATCTCCATTGATATGGAGAGAGCGCTGAAGCTTCAACTCGATGTAGATGGAGAGATTCAGGAGTATCGTATTCATCCTCAAGCAATGTTGGTAAGTCGTGGTAAACAAACGCAGATTGCACCGAAAGATCGTCAATTCGGCAGCAAAACTGTTGGACAGCGTGCATTGGCTATTTTTGCGGGCCCACTCATGAACTTTATCTTGGCCTTTGTGCTGTTTGCTGTATATGCCCAGATGGCAGGAGTTCCAGTGGAAAATCCAAAAAATCTTGTAATTGGTGAAGTGCTTGAAGGTGGGGCAGCCGATGAGGCGAACCTGCAAAAGGGCGATATTATCGAAACCATCAATGGTACTGCAATTGGTACGGATTCACAAAAAATGGTGTCGATGATTGCCGATTCCAAAGACAAGCCGATGGAATGGACGCTGCGCCGGGGTTCGGATACGTTTAATATAACGATTACTCCACGTGCTGTAGAAGGACAAGAGGGCGGTAAAGTGGGAATTGTACCTACGTTACCAACCCGATCTGTTGGATTTGTAGAGACATTTAAAGTCTCAGGCGTGGCCATGGTTGATACAACCAAAATAATATTTGAAGGTTTTAAACATCTGATCAATCAGTTCAACATGGATGATATCGGTGGTCCAGTTCGCACATTTGAAGTGACAGGACAAATTGCTAAACAAGGGATTGAGCAGTTAACGAGATGGGCAGCAATTTTGAGTCTATACCTTGGGATTTTCAACTTGCTACCAATACCTGCATTGGACGGCAGCCGTCTGGTATTTTTGGGAATTGAAGCGCTGCGCGGCAGACCTGTTGATCCCAATCGCGAAGGCATGGTGCATTTCGTCGGATTTGCGATGTTGTTTGTGTTGATGCTGGCAGTAACTTACAATGATATATTACGTTTAATTAACGGATAATTACGGTTGGACTACGCTCTGTACATTCAGAGATAGTCGTTATGGGAGGACGCTGGAGTCTTATGTCAAAGGAAAATGATAAACAGTTCGTGACTGAAATCACACCACAGGGTGAGGATTTCTCACGCTGGTACATTGATGTTATCAAAAAAGCTGATCTCATGGACTATGCACCCGTACGCGGTTGTATTGTGTTCAAACCAGACGGATTTGAAATCTGGGAACATATTAAGGATGAGTTGGATCGTCGTTTCCGGGAAACGGGTCATCGCAACGCATACTTCCCGATGTTCATTCCTGAGAGCTTCTTTCAAAAGGAAAAAGAGCACGTGGAAGGTTTTAACCCTGAATTACCATGGGTTACGGAAGCTGGCGGAGAGAAGCTGGAAGAACGTCTGGCAATTCGTCCTACATCCGAAACGATTATTGGTCACATGTATTCCAAGTGGATTCAGTCTTATCGTGATCTTCCGGTACTGATCAACCAGTGGGCTAACGTAGTTCGTTGGGAAAAAAGAACGTTGCCTTTCCTTCGCACAAGTGAGTTCCTGTGGCAGGAAGGTCATACAGCGCATGAGACGGAAGAAGAAGCACGTGAAGAAACGATGAAAATGCTGGAGGTTTATCGTGAAGTGGTTGAGGAATACTTGGCTATTCCTGTAATTGTGGGTCAGAAAACCAAGTCCGAGAAGTTTGCGGGTGCGGTGGATACGTACTCGATTGAAGCCATGATGAAGGATGGACGTGCTGTACAAGCAGGTACATCTCACTATATGGGGACGAACTTTGCAAAAGCATTTGAAATCCAGTATCTTAGCCGGAATAATGTGCTCGAGCTGGCTTACACCACTTCATGGGGAGTAAGCACACGTTTGATCGGTGCATTAATTATGGTTCACGGAGATGACCGTGGTCTCGTACTTCCTCCTAAAGTCGCACCAACGCAAGTGGTCATGATTCCAATTGGACCTCCGAAAACACGTGATGCTGTTGTTGGGCGTGCAGATGAGTTGTTCACTGAGTTGAAAAAAGCTGGAGTCCGTGTGAAAATGGATGATCGCAGCGATGTTCGCCCGGGTTGGAAATTCAATGAATACGAGATGCGCGGTGTTCCGATTCGTCTGGAGATTGGTCCACGTGATATGGAAAATGGCGTTTGTGTACTCGTATCACGGATCACAGGTGAGAAGAAAGTGGTAGAACAAGCAAACCTGGTAGAAGAGATCCAGGCTATGCTGACACAGATCCAGGTAGATATGTTAGAGCGTGCTCGCACATTTATGTCGGATAACTTCTACTCCGTGGATACACTCGATGAGATGAAAGAACTGATGGAAAATAAACGCGGGTTTACACTGGCCGGATGGTGCGGTTCGGAAACTTGCGAAGATAAAGTAAGAGAAGTCACAGGTGCAACAAGCCGGAACATTCCGTTCCAGCCTGCGGAAGAAAAGCATACGTGCTTGGCTTGTGGTGAACAGGCAGAACACACGGTTGTGTTTGCAAGAGCATACTAAGTCAGGATCACTTGACGAAAAGCACTTATTCACCGTTTAAGTAATGAATGGAGAGCTTCTGTCGGATAAAATGAGTCGGTGCGAGTTCGGATCGGTGACATTTTTGAATGCAGGGGCTTTTCATGCTTTAAGGGGGTACAAGGAGGAACACGATGAGCGGATTCGAGGAGAAAAGAAAACGGTTTGAGTTGTTGATGAAACAGGCAGAGCTTCCGGCTGGTCTGTTAGAGCCCTATTTTTTGGATGGATGGATTGAACAAGTAGAGACCAATCGAAGTAATCGGGATTGGAATATTCTGATTGCAAAGGATACGTTGGTACCCGCTCCAATCTATCGCACATTTTGCCTGCATATCCAAGAGAAAATGAATCATATCGCCAAAATTTCATTTGGCTTCAAATACACGGACCAAGTACAAAATGGTGATATCGTCAGTGAATATTGGAATCTCTTTCTGGAGTGGGTTACCCGTGAGATTCCATCTGTAAATGGTTGGATGAACCGGACAACCTTTGAATGTGAAGAGGATCTCCTACAACTGACAATGAGTGATGCAACGTCGATGGAATTGGCTCGTAAGAAACAGATTGATCAGGCTATTACGAAATTCTATGAAAAATACTTTCATCTACCTCTTCGCATCAAGATGCAAGTGGGTGAAGTGGGAAGTAATAAAGAGGCCATGGAACAGTTCCAGGCCCAAAAACGTGTAGAAGAACTTGAGGTCATCGAGAAGATGATGAGTGAAGTGGACACAGAAATCCCGGTGGATGAGGAGCAGGGTGATCTGCGTTTGCAAATGGGTTATGACATCAAGGAACCTGCAGTACCTATGCAGGAAATCCAGGATGAAGAGAAAAAGGTCACGCTTCAAGGTTCGGTGTTTGGACTGGATCGTAAAGAACTGCGAAACGGAAATACGTTGTTTACCTTCTACCTGACCGACTTCACGGACTCCATGCAAATGAAGATGTTTGCCAAAACAAAAGAGGATGTTAAAATTCTCAGTTTGTTGGCTAACGGTAAATGGGTAAAAGTGCGTGGTCGTGTAGAATATGACCGGTTTATGCAAATTCCTGAACTGGCCATGATTCCATCGGACCTGATTGAAGTTAAAGCACCGCCGTCTCGCAAAGATAATGCACCAGAGAAACGGGTGGAGTTCCATTTGCACTCTACGATGAGTACGATGGATGCTGTAACTTCAATCGACAAATACGTGAAAATGGCAGCAGAGTGGGGACATAAGGCGATTGCAGTCACTGATCATGGTGGGGTGCAGGTATATCCCGAGGCTTCCAAGGCTGCTAAGAAAAACGGGATTAAAATGATCTACGGCCTCGAGGCCAATGTCGTGAATGACTCTGTTGCCGTTGTAATGGCTCCTCAGCCATTGGATCTCCAAACAGCAACATACATCGTATTTGATATCGAGACCACAGGTTTGTCGGTAACACAGAACAAAATCATTGAGATTGCAGCCGTGAAGATGCAAGATGGTAAAGAAATCGACCGGTTTGCAACGTTTGTGAATCCGCATGAACGCATTCCCTACAACATTCAGCAGTTGACCAATATTAATGATGACATGGTAAAAGACGCACCTGAGCTGGAGCCTGTCATTCGTGAGTTTGTGCAGTTTGCTGGTGATGGTGTGCTTGTTGCGCATAATGCACGTTTTGATATGGGCTTTATCCAGGCTTCGCTGAAGCAAATTGGAATGCCAGAGCTTCCTAACCCTGTCCTTGACACGTTGGAACTGGCGCGATTGTTATTTCCAAAAAATAAGAACCACCGTCTGAATACGATGGCAGATAAATATAAGGTTGGACTTGAAAGTCATCACCGTGCCATTGATGATACGATTGCACTCGCGGGTATACTGATCGGATTATTAAATGATGCTGCTCAGATGAAAGGGTTAACGAGGCTTGATCGCTTGAACGATTATGTAGGTGTCGACTTGTCGAATACAAGACCTTTCCATTGTGGAATCTATGCATTGAATGATGTCGGTAAGAAAAATCTATACAAGCTGGTATCTCTCTCTCATACGGAACATTTCAAGCGGGTACCGTGCATTCCCAAATCAAAACTGATTAATTTGCGTGAAGGCCTTGTTATTATATCGGGCTGTGAAAAAGGGGAGTTTTTCGAAGCGGTGCTTAACAAATCGCTCGAAGAAGCGGAAGAGATCGCTGAGTTCTATGACATACTGGAGATCCAACCACTTACCATGTATATGCATTTGGTGGATAAAGGGTTGGTGGCTACACCCGAAGAAATCAAAACAGCGATCCGTAAAGTCATCGATATAGGTGCAAAATTTAATAAACCAGTCATAGCCACAGGTAACGTGCACTATTTGGAACCGCGTGACAAGTTATATCGGGATATTACCATTCACGGAATTACAGGTTTTAGTCCACTCAAAGATCAACGTAAACCGGATGCACATTTCAGAACGACAGAGGAAATGCTGGAAGAGTTCCAGTTCCTGGGCCAAGATAAAGCTTACGAAGTCGTTGTTACAAATACGGTAGAGTTATCTGACCGCTTTGAGGAAATTAAGTTATTCCCGGACAAACTGTTTACTCCAATTCTGGAAGGTGCGGACGAAGAAATCCGTAACACCTGCTATGACACTGCCAAGTCTATCTATGGCGAGGAATTACCAGAAGTAATCGTTGCACGACTAGAGAAAGAGCTCATTCCAATTATTAAATACGGTTTTTCTGCCAACTATCTGATCTCGGAACGCTTGGTTAAAAAATCGAATCAGGATGGTTACCTCGTAGGTTCGCGGGGATCGGTTGGCTCCTCTGTTGTTGCTACATTCCTGGGTATATCCGAGGTTAATCCACTACCTGCTCATTATATTTGTGTGAATTCAGAATGCAAACACAGCGAGTGGTTCCTGGACGGCAGTGTTCGGAGTGGATTTGACCTTCCAGAGAAAGAGTGTCCGGATTGTGGTGGCACACTTAAAGGAGAAGGCCAGGATATTCCGTTTGAGACCTTCCTTGGATTTAAAGGAGATAAAGTTCCCGATATTGACTTGAACTTCTCTGGTGATTATCAGCCTCATGCTCATAACTATACGAAAGTACTATTTAGTGAGAAGAGTGTTTTCCGTGCGGGGACCATCGGTACGGTGGCTGAGAAAACAGCATTTGGTTTTGCCAAGAAGTACGAGGAACATCATCAGAAGAAATGGCGTGGAGCTGAATTGAATCGTTTGGCCTCTGGCTGTACTGGGGTGAAACGGAGTACTGGCCAGCATCCCGGTGGTATTGTTGTAGTACCTGATTATATCGAGGTCGAAGATGTTACACCTGTTCAGTTTCCGGCTGACGACGTTAATGCGGAGTGGAAAACGACACACTTTGATTATCATGCTTTTGAAGAAAACTTGCTGAAACTTGATATTCTGGGGCACGATGATCCAACTATGATGCGGATGTTGCAGGATTTGACAGGGGTCGATCCAACGACCATTCCGATGAATGATCCGAAAGTTATGAGCATGTTTAACTCAACCGAAGCTTTGGGTGTTACACCGGAACAGATTAGGTCGCCAGTCGCAACGTTTGGCGTGCCGGAGATGGGAACGAAGTTTGTACGTCAGATGCTTGTTGAATCCCAGCCGACGTCTTTTGCCGATTTGCTGCAGATTTCCGGATTGTCCCATGGTACAGGGGTATGGCTTGGAAACGCTCAGGATCTGATTAAGAACGGAACGTGTAACATTAAGACGGTGATTGGTTGTCGGGATGATATCATGTTATTTCTGATCTATAAAACGGGAATGGACGCAAGTCTGGCATTTAAGATTACCGAGAGTGTTCGTAAAGGACGGGGTCTGCCACAGGAATGGATTGACGAGATGAAGAATTGTAAAGTGCCTCAATGGTACATTGATTCGTGTCTCAAAATCCAGTACATGTTCCCGAAGGCTCACGCGGCCGCTTATGTTATTTCGGCAGTACGTACGGCGTTTTTCAAGCTGTATCATCCGATTGAATATTACGCAACTTACTTTACTGTTCGAGCTGATGAGATTGATATCGAACTGATGTGTCAGGGATATGACGCGATCTATCGCAAAATTACGGAAATTGAGCAATTAGGTTTCCAGGCACCTCCAAAAGAGAAAAACATGTTACCTGTCCTGGAAATGGGTCTGGAAATGGCAGCACGCGGATTCTCGCTGAAATCCATTGACTTATACCGTTCAGAAGCGACAAAGTTCATCGTTGACGGAAAAACACTAATCCCTCCATTTTCAGCTTTGGCAGGAATCGGGGATAATGCAGCTCGCAATATTGCTGCGGCAAGAGATCATGGTGAATTCCTGTCAGTGGAAGACTTCCAGCAGAAGTCGAAAGCAAGTAAGACCATTGTTGAACTCCTGTCGAATATGGGATGTTTCCGTGGCTTGCCAGAGAGCAATCAGCTTTCCCTTTTCTAGGATTGAATTTGGATCTAACCATAGCGATTGTTGGGGGAACGTAATTTTTCCTTCATTAGTAAGTAAACTGCCTGAAGCATCGCTTACTTGTCACTATTACCAGACTATGTTATAATTTTTGAAGTGAACGAGATAGTACGAATTTCTAAAGAGTGGGGAAACCCACTCTTTAGTCTTTGGTATACAAGAATCTTGGGTATTGAATAATCTGCCAGTGCTTTTTTGCTGGTGTAACCTAAGTTGGAGGTTATTGGTTTTGAGCACAACGAACATTAAATCTACCGTGGAAGAAATGATCCAACCCTACTTGAACGAACAAGGCTTCGAGCTGGTTGACATCGAATACGTCAAAGAAGGCAGCAACTGGTTTTTACGGGTGTATGTCGACAAAGAGGGTGGCATCGACATCGACGATTGTGTCTTGATCAGCGAAAAGCTGAGCGCCAAGCTGGATGAGAACGATCCGATTCCAACCATCTATTTCCTTGAAGTGTCTTCTCCCGGTGCGGAGCGTCCACTGAAAAAACCTGAGGACGTTACCAAAGCTGTAGGCAAAAATGTTTTTGTTACAACCTACGAGCCGGTGAACGGATTGAAGGAATTTGAAGGCAAGCTGCTTTCCTTTGATGACGATGAACTCGTGATCGAAGCAGGCAAAAAACAGCATGCCATTTCTTATGATAAGGTTGCCAGTGCGCGCCTAGCTATTTTGTTTTAAGTGCCTTGTTCACTTTATTAATGAAAAAGACACATCTCACGATAACGGCAAGGTGCTCATGAGTTCAGAGCCTTTCGCCGTTTTACGTATGAGATGCCATGTTTGAAAGGGGGATCAACATTCATGAGTACGGATTTTATTGAAGCAATGAATGAATTGGAACGGGAAAAAGGGATCAGCAAGGATGTGCTGTTTGAAGCGATCGAAGCTGCACTAATTTCCAGCTACAAGCGGAATTTCAACACGGCCCAGAATGTGCGTGTTGACATGAACCGTAATACGGGAGTTATTCGGGTGTATGCCCGTAAATTGATCGTGGAAGAAGTCCTGGATTCACGTACCGAAATTTCATTGCCTGCTGCACGAGAAATCAACCCACACTTCCAGTTGGAAGATATTGCGGAGATTGAAGTTACGCCGCGTGATTTCGGACGTATCGCGGCACAAACTGCCAAACAGGTAGTGACCCAGCGGATTCGTGAAGCCGAACGCGGCCTGATCTACAACGCTTTCGTAGATAAGGAAGAAGATATCGTTACGGGAGTGGTGCAGCGTCAGGATTTGCGCAATATCTACATCGATCTGGGCAAAATCGAAGCGGCTTTACCGCTGACCGAATTGATGCCGAACGAGAAGTTTGTTCATGGTGACCGTATTAAGGCGTATATCACCAAGGTCGAGAATACGACAAAAGGGCCGCAAATCATTTTGTCCCGTACCCATCCGGGCCTCTTGAAACGTCTCTTTGAACTGGAAGTGCCTGAGATCTTTGACGGTGTAGTTGAAATTCGCTCCGTCGCTCGCGAAGCAGGGTTCCGCTCCAAGATTGCCGTTCATTCCCGCAACGAGGAAGTTGATCCAGTTGGATCTTGTGTAGGTCCTAGGGGAATGCGCGTGCAGACCATTGTGGGTGAGCTGCGCGGTGAAAAAATCGACATCGTTCGTTTCTCCGATCAGGTAGACGAATATGTTGCTAATGCACTGAGTCCTTCCAAAGTATTGGAAGTTCATGTATTTGAGGAAGAAAAGATGGCTCGGGTTATCGTTCCGGACTATCAACTGTCCCTCGCAATTGGTATCAAAGGCCAAAATGCCAGATTGGCAGCCAAATTAACCGGCTGGAAAATCGACATTAAGAGCGAGAGCCAGGCGGAACAGGAATTCGGCAGAGAAAAAGATTCTTCTTCTGAAATGCATCAGGATTCCGTCTCCGTCGACTAAAGTAAAGTACGGGGGGCGCTGACGTATGAAACCAAAAAAAGTGCCGCTGCGCAAATGTGTGGCATGCCAAGAAATGATGCCCAAAAAGCAGCTGATTCGCATTGTTAAAACGCCAGAGGATGAAGTGCTGATCGATTTGACTGGCAAAAAATCCGGACGTGGTGCCTATTTATGCGGCAAAGAGTCCTGTTTTAAGCTCGCACTCAAAAACCGGGCTTTGGATCGGGCGTTAAAAGGCAAAGTCTCACCTGAAATTTACGAGCAATTAGCAGCTGACTTCATCGCGGTTGAGGATGAATTCATAGCAGCACAGGAGCGTGAACATGACTAATATTAAAACGCTGTCTTATTTGGGACTCTCTATGCGTGCAGGTAAACTTGTAACAGGTGAAGAAATTGTACTTAAAGCGATCCGTTCTTCCGAAGCTAAAATGGTTATTGTTGCGGGTGACGCCTCAGCCAATACACAAAAGAAATTTCGCGATAAATGCGGAACTTATAAGGTTCCTCTGTTGATCGGATTTGACCGGGATAGTCTGGGTTCAAGTATCGGTAAAGACACGCGTGTTGTTCTTGCAGTAACGGATCGAGGGTTTGCAAAAATGATCTCCAAGCAAGTCGGTATAATGTCGGAGGTGGAGTATATTGAGTAAACAGGAAAACAAGGATAAATTGCGGGTTTATGAATATGCGAAGTCCCTTAATATGAGTAGTAAAGAAATTATAACCATTCTTAAAAAGCTGGAAATTCCCGTAAACAATCATATGAGTGTCATGGAGAATGGTTCAGTCGGTAAGGTGGAACAATTTTTTAAAGATATAAAATCCACTGCTGCTTCGAAACAAGGCAACGATGCAAAACCAGTTGCAACTTCGGCAGTACGTAGTGACAAACCAGTGGACAGCAACAAGCCGGCCGGCGGAGTGAACACGCCGATTAGCAGCAACCCATCCGGTAGTCCCGTACAAACAAAAATACAACAGGAAAAGCAGGTAGGTATGAACAATAGACCAAATTCCAACAATAACAATGGCACTCAAAGACCCAGCGGCCAAGACAGTCGCAACAGAACGAACTCTTCCCAAGGCTCAAGCCAAGGAGGACAATCAACTAACCGTCCAAGACCAGCTCAAGGTGGACAAAGCAGTACTGCATCCCGTCCGCAAGGAACGGGTGGTCAACGTCCGAATAACAGCGGTGGCGGTCAAGTAAGAACTTCAGGCCCTAACAGCGGTGGTAATACAGGTACTGCTGGCAACCGTAGCGGTGGCCAAGGTCAGAGCCAAGGACAAGGCCAACGTAGAAGCGGCCCAGGTGGTACTACTGGCAGCAACAACAATAGTGGTAACCGTTCGAACAGCGGTGGCGGTGGACGTCGTTATGATGACAACCGTGGCGGTAACTTCCGTGGTAACCGTGGTGGCAAGAACAACCGCAACAGAAATCAACAACAGTACCAACAACGTGAGAAAATTGATAACACACCTAAGAAAATCATCGTTCGTGGTGATATGACCGTTGGTGAAACAGCGAAGTTGCTCCATAAGGATGCTTCCGAAGTTATCAAAAAGCTCATCGCTATGGGCGTTATGGCAACAATCAACCAAGAGCTTGATATCGAAACGATCCTTCTGCTTTCAGGTGAATTCGGTGTTGAGGTTGAAGTGAAGATTGTGCTTGAAGATGACCGTTTCGAAACACTGGAAGAGAATGATGATGCTGCTGACTTGCAGGCTCGTCCACCAGTAGTTACGATCATGGGTCACGTTGACCATGGTAAAACTACTTTGCTGGATGCGATTCGTTCCACGAATGTATCCGATGGCGAAGCAGGCGGAATCACGCAACATATCGGTGCTTATCAAGTTGAAATTAACAACAAAAAAATCACGTTCCTGGATACTCCGGGTCACGAAGCGTTTACAGCGATGCGTGCACGTGGCGCACAAGTTACGGATATGACGATTATTGTCGTAGCTGCGGATGACGGTGTTATGCCACAGACCATTGAGGCGATTAACCATGCCAAAGCTGCTGGGCTACCAATCATCGTTGCTGTCAACAAAATTGACAAGCCGGGCGCTGATCCAGATAAAGTGAAACAAGAATTAACCAGCTATGAACTCGTTCCGGAAGAGTGGGGCGGAGATACCATCTTTGTTAACGTGTCAGCGAAACAAAGAATGGGTCTGGAAGGTCTGCTTGAAATGATTCTGCTCGTTGCAGAAGTGAACGAATACAAAGCGAACCCGGACAAACGTGCCCGTGGTACAGTGATTGAAGCCGAGCTGGATAAAGGACGTGGCCCAGTTGCACGTATCCTCGTACAGCACGGTACTTTGAAAGTCGGCGATGCTTTCGTTGCAGGTAACTGCTTCGGTCGTGTTCGTGCGATGGTCAATGACAAAGGTCGCAAATTGAAAGAAGCTGGACCTTCAACACCTGTAGAAATCACAGGTCTGACTGAAGTTCCAGGTGCGGGAGATCCATTCATGGTGTTTGAAGATGAGCGCAAAGCGCGTTCCATCGCTGACAAACGTTCGATCACGCAACGTGAATCCGATCTGGGTACGCATACTCGTGTGACGTTGGATGATCTGTTCCAGCACATCAAAGATGGCGAGATCAAAGATCTGAACGTAATCATCAAAGGTGATGTACAAGGTTCGGTTGAAGCATTGAAAGGTTCCCTTGCGAAGATCGAAGTTGAAGGTGTACGCGTGAAAATTATTCATAGCGGCGCTGGTGCAATCACAGAATCCGACATCATTTTAGCTGCAGCATCCAATGCTATCGTGATCGGTTTCAACGTTCGTCCTGATAACCAGGCGAAATCAACTGCAGATCAAGAGCAAGTAGACATTCGTCTGCATCGCGTGATCTACAGTGTTATCGAAGAAATTGAACAAGCGATGAAAGGTATGCTCGATCCGATCTACAAAGAGAAAGTTATCGGTCATGCTGAAGTTCGGAGCACGTTCTCCATCAGTAAAGTGGGTACCATCGCTGGTTGTATGGTTACCTCGGGTAAAATTACGCGTTCTGCGGAAGCACGCCTGATTCGTGATGGCATTGTCCTTTACGAAGGTAAGCTGGATTCCCTGAAACGTTATAAAGATGATGCCAAAGAAGTAGCACAAGGTTACGAGTGCGGTATCACACTTGATAAATATAATGATCTCAAAGAAGGCGACGTTATCGAAGCTTTCATTATGGAGACCGTACAACGATAAGCAAGGAAGCATGAGGTGAACAACAATGGCTAAGATTCGTACAGGTAGAGTGGGCGAGCAGATCAAGAAAGAAATAAGTCTGCTCATCCAGTCTGAACTGAAAGATCCACGTATCGGCTTTATTACGGTAACGGGAGTCGAAGTGACAGGAGACTTGTCGCAAGCCAAAGTTTATCTGAGTGTCTTCGGTGAACAGGAACAAAAAGATAACACGCTGAAAGCTCTGGCAAAAGCAAATGGATTTTTGCGTTCGGAGCTGGGCAAACGTATCCGGTTCCGGCATGTTCCCGAGTTGATATTTAAGATTGACGAATCCATCGCTTATGGCAGCCGAATTGAGAAGCTGCTTGGCGATATTGGTTCCGACAAGAACGAATCCCAGTAACAGAATAGAGGAGACGGCAATGCACACTTATGAACAGGCGCTCCAGGCCGGAAAGCAATTTCTGCTGGAGCATGATGATTACCTGGTCGTGTCGCATGTACAGCCGGACGGTGACGCAGTCAGCTCGACGGTAACGGTGGGCTGGCTGCTGTCATGTCTGGGTAAGACATTCACGATGATTAATGAAGGTGAAATCCCCGGGCGCATGCAATTTTTGTGGGAAGCAGGCAACATTGTGAACATGACCGAACAACCACCGCAGCGAAAATATAAAGCTGTTATCTGTGTGGATTGTGCAGACTTTGCCAGAGTAGGTTTGACACGTCATTATTTCGAAGATGATGCTGTTATCTTGAATATTGATCATCACCCTACAAATGACGGTTATGGTACAGTCAACATCATTAAGTCAGATGCTGCTGCTACGGCTGAAATCTTGTTCGATTTTCTTAACCTGTTCCAAGTAACATGGGATCAAGATGTTGCGACGGCAGTTTATACAGGATTGCTTACCGATACAGGTGGATTCCGCTATGCCAACACCAGCCCAAATGTAATGAAAACGGCCTCCAGACTGCTTGAACATGGCGTGAATGGACCCTATCTCGCCCAGACCTTGTTGGAGCAGGTGACTCTTCCGCAAGTTCGGATTTTGAATCAGGCACTATCAAGCCTGCAGATGACAGATGATGGAAAGATAGCCTGGGTTGTTATTACACCAGATGATATGGTGGCTTGTGGAGCAGCTAATGAAGATCTTGAAGGGGTAGTGAACTATCCGCGCAACATTCAGGGCGTGGAAGTTGGTATCTTTTTCAAAGTCATCAACGAGAATGCAGTCAAGGTTTCTTTGCGTTCAGCTGGTAAAATTGATGTTGCTGCACTAGCACAGACCTTTGGCGGAGGCGGGCATGTGCTCGCAGCCGGATGTCGTCTGGAAGGCAGACTTGATGATATTATCGCAAAAGTACTGAAGCAGGTGAATTCACAATGGTAAAGCCATTTGAAGGTGTACTTCCGGTATATAAACCGGCGGGATTTACTTCTCATGATGTTGTAGCCAAAATGCGTCGCATTCTCAAAATGAAGCGCATTGGGCATACGGGCACACTTGACCCACAAGTTACAGGCGTTCTGCCGCTCTGTCTTGGACGGGCGACACGTGTGGTGGAGTACATGCAGGAGCTTCCGAAGGAATATCTGGCTACGCTCAGATTGGGACTGTCTACTGACACAGAGGATATGACAGGGGAAGTCATCGAGCGGGCTGAAACGATTGTGGAAGTAACACAGGAACAGGTTCAACAGGTGCTTGAGCAGTTTCTGGGCACGATCTCACAGGTACCACCCATGTATTCTGCGGTAAAGGTAGACGGCAAACGTCTTTATGAGCTTGCTCGTGAAGGTAAGACGGTAGAGCGTAAGAGCCGTGAGGTCACAATCTATGAGCTCGAACTTACTGGGATTGAGACTCAGGGTGAGACCACCGATATATCCTTCCGGGCCTTATGTTCAAAAGGTACTTATATTCGGACATTGTGTGTAGACATTGGCCGGCAACTCGGATATCCATCGACCATGGTTCAACTGGAACGTACGATATCGGCAGGTATCTCTGCAGATCGTTGTCTTCGTATTGAAGAAGTGGAACAACTTATGGCTGACGGGACTTTGGCGGAGGCGCTGATTCCTGTTGACGAGGCTATTGCTTCAATTCCGGCCCACAAGGTTGGAGAAGAACTGACCAAAGGAGCACTGCAAGGTCAGAAACTGTCTGCGCGTCTTCTGGAACCGCCTGTGGAGCAACCTGGTTTGCTGCGGTTGTATGCTCAGGATGGTACGTTTCTGGGGATATTTGAGCGGGATGAACTAAAACCAACGGTGAGGGCAGTTAAAGTCTTTTTGCCGGAATAAAGAGGTTTCGGGCTTGGAGTTGTGGTGATGCTCTAGCTTGGCCTATCTAGTGAAATGCAGGTGAATGATTGTGAAAACCGTAATGCTAACCTATCCGCAGACGTTACATTCGACTGAGCTGAGCACACTGCCCCAAGTGCTTGCGATTGGTCAATTCGACGGACTGCATCTCGGACATGCAAGTGTCATTTTATCAGCTGTCCGCATTGCGCGGGAAACGGGCATGCAGGCAGCGGTCATGACCTTTCATCCACATCCGAAGGAAGTTATGCGCAAAGGGGATTACGAGGGTTATTTAACTCCCTTGAGAGATAAAGAAGAGATCTTGGCAGGAATGGGCGTTGATGTACTCTATGTGGTGGAGTTCAATGAGGATTTCTCACGGTTGACGCCGCAACAATTCGTACACGACTTGTTGATTCCTCTTCAGACACGAACAGCGGTGGTGGGTTTTGACTTCCGTTTTGGTCACAAGGGTGCAGGGGATGAACAACTTCTTCGTACTTTGGGAGAAGGAGAGATGATGGTGGAAACCGTTCCTCCTTTCTTGTTAAATGGTGAAAAAGTGAGCAGTTCTCTCATTCGTGGCCTGTTGAAGCGTGGGGAGATGGATGAGGCCAGTCAGTGGCTTGGCCGACCTTACAGCATCAGAGGAACTGTCATTCACGGGGAGAAGCGTGGACGAACGATTGGATTTCCTACAGCCAACCTTGAACTCACAGATCATTACGTTACCCCGTCGAAGGGTGTTTACGCTGTTCGTGTGCAGTATGGCGGACAGGAACTGCCTGGCGTAATGAATCTCGGTGTGAAACCTACGTTTCACGAAAGCGGGATGAAACCTACGTTTGAAGTGCACCTGCTTGATTTTGATGGACACTTATATGACCAGGAACTAAAGGTTGAGCTCGTTCACTATATTCGTGCAGAACGAAAGTTTGACTCCATTGAGGCATTAATTAGCCAGATTCGTGAAGATGCATTAACTGCCGGCCGCCTGTTATCTTAAAGGTTCAGTATTAAATGCATGTTTACATTTACTTTAACTAGGCAATTATGATATACTGTACTACGTTGTCGATTGAGGCAACATTAACCTTGGCTTGGTTGCTTGCTCTCACCGGCGGTGACGAGGCTAATGGCGATTATATTGAAGGAGGTGAACAGGATGGCATTGACTCAAGAACGTAAACAACAACTGATCGACGAGCACAAAACTCACGAGTCCGATACAGGATCTCCAGAGGTGCAAGTTGCTATCCTTACGGAAAACATCACAAGTTTGACAAACCACTTGCGTACGCATAAGAAAGACCACCACTCACGTCGTGGACTTTTGAAAATGGTAGGTCAACGTCGTAAGCTTTTGGCTTATGTGAAAAACAAAGATGTTAAACGTTACAGCGCACTGATCGAAAAACTCGGATTGCGTCGTTAATTATCGTACATGTTTTCAAAATCAACCTGGCTGTTATCCGTCATTCTTTTGTCTAAAAGGACAAGCGGAACTTACAGCCGGGTTGTTTTGTAGATGAACATGTTGCCATATATTTGTAGATGGGGCTCCGTGAGGAGCTTTTGTTGTGCAGGTTAGCATGTTGAAAGATCCATACATAGCTAATGAATGCAGGACAAGCAGGAAATACTGTGAATATGCAGAATCCATTGAATTAGGAACGAATAAAAGGAGGGGTTTCATGGAACAGCGTGTTGAAATGCAGCTTGGTGGAAGAAAACTTACGCTTGAGACCGGGCGTTTGGCCAAGCAGGCTAATGCTGCCGTTAAGGTAACATACGGGGATACCGTGGTATTGTGTACCGTGACAGCATCAAGTGAGCCGAAAGATCTGGACTTTTTCCCATTAACGGTGAACTATGAAGAAAGATTGTACGCCGTAGGTAAAATCCCGGGAGGATTTATTAAACGTGAAGGCAGACCGAGTGAGAAAGCGATTCTTTCAAGCCGTCTGACAGACCGTCCAATTCGTCCTTTGTTCCCGGAAGGCTTCCGGAATGATGTACAAGTTCTGAATATCGTTATGAGTGTGGATCAGGACTGCGAACCGCAAATCGCTGCAATGATTGGTACATCAGCAGCATTGAGCATTTCGGATGTTCCATTCAGCGGACCGATTGGTGGCGTGAAAGTTGGACGTATTGATGGCGAGTTCATCATTAACCCAACGATTGCACAGCTTGAAGTTAGTGATATTGAACTGGTTGTTGCAGGAACCAAGGATGCCATCATGATGGTTGAGGCCGAAGCAAACGAAGTGGCGGAAGAAGTGATGCTCGAAGCAATCATGTTTGGACATGATGAGATCCAAAACATTATTGCTGTAATCGAACAACTTGTGCAAGTTGCTGGAAAAGAAAAAATGGCTGTTAAGTTGCGTACAGTTAATGCTGAAGTTAACAACAGTGTGCGTGAATTCGCCAGCGCTCGTCTGGTCGAAGCGGTTAAAATCGCCGAGAAGCATGCTCGTCAAGATGCAATCGATGTAGTGAACGACGAAACCGTTGCTCACTTTGAAGAGAAATATATTGAAAGTCCGGAATTGTTCAAAGACGTGAAGGAAGTTCTGCACGATATCGTCAAAGAAGAAGTGCGTCGTCTGATCACGCATGATAAAGTTCGTCCAGATGGACGTGGACTTGCTGAAATTCGCCCAATTGAATGTGATACATCTCTGCTGCCACGTGCACATGGTACAGGACTGTTTACGCGTGGGCAAACGCAAGCACTTAGCGTTTGTACACTTGGTGCACTGGGTGATGTTCAGATTTTGGACGGAATCAGTCTTGAAGAAACGAAACGATTCATGCATCACTATAACTTCCCACCATTCAGCGTAGGCGAAGCGCGTCCATTGCGTGCTCCAGGCCGTCGCGAAATCGGACATGGTGCTCTGGGTGAGCGCGCGCTTTCCAAAGTGATTCCTTCCGAAACGGATTTCCCATACACGATTCGTTTGGTATCTGAAGTTCTTGAATCCAACGGCTCATCATCTCAGGCAAGTATCTGTGCCAGCACTTTAGCTATGATGGATGCAGGTGTACCAATCAAAGCTCCAGTTGCGGGTGTAGCTATGGGTCTGATCAAAGATGGAGATCATGTATCCATTCTGAGTGATATTCAAGGTATGGAAGATCACCTCGGTGACATGGACTTTAAAGTAGCTGGAACACCTGAAGGTGTAACTGCAATCCAAATGGACATCAAAATTGCTGGTATTAATCGTCAAATTTTGTCTGATGCATTGGCGCAAGCCAAAGAAGGCCGTATGCACATTTTGGGCAAAATGAACGAAATTTTGAAAACTCCACGTGAGCAGTTATCACAATATGCGCCAAAAATTACAACGATGCATATCAATCCGGACAAAATCCGTGATGTGATCGGTGCAGGTGGTAAAATTATCAATAAAATCATCGAAGAAACCGGTGTTAAAATTGATATTGAACAGGATGGACGTGTCTTTATCGCTTCTTCCAACCAGGAGATGAATGATAAAGCCAAAGCGATCATCGAAGGTATTGTGCGCGAAGTATTGGTCGGCGAGATTTATGTCGGTAAAGTAAAACGCGTAGAAAAATTCGGTGCATTTGTTGAAGTACTTCCGAACAAAGAAGGTCTGGTACACATCTCGCAACTGTCAACTGAACGTGTTGCCAAAGTGGAAGATGTTGTAGCTATCGGTGATTCCATTACGGTAAAAGTAACGGAAATTGACCCACAAGGTCGAATCAACTTGTCCCGTAAAGCAGTTTTGACTGCTGAAGCTCCGGCTCAATCCTAGGATACCGAAGCGACAGGTTATAAATGGATAGATTGAATGAAGAGACAGAATGTGAATTTCTGGCTCTTTTTTTAACGTTTAAATACGTAAAGCAAGGATGAAACCATGGCTTAGCATTCATATTTTTGCCCTTGTCCTCATATGATGGGGACAAAGACGGCGGGAGGATGGAGCTGTGGGAAACCAATCCAAAAAGCTGGCGGCTGTTCTGGCGGGTGTGACTGCGGTCATATTGATCGGACAAGTTGGCAGTGTACGTACATACATTACGGAGATCCGTGATGGGCCAGGTACGCAAAATGCTTTTGACATGTTTAAGGAGGCAACTGGAGAAGATGCGCTGTTGTCTGCGATTCGGGATAAAGCGGCTGAAACGAAAATTGCTCCGGTAAATGCCAGAGTGGATCGGGTATGGAAAGCGATTCCTGGTTATAATGGCATGGAGATTGATGTGGAAGCGACATACCGTAAGGCGCTGAGTGGAACGTTGAATACCAAAATAGCGTATGTCTACCGTCAGATTGAACCGGAGATCCAGCTTAAGGATTTGGGTGCACATCCGATCTATCGGGGGAATGCAAACAAACCGATGGTTTCTTTTATGATTAATGTGGCCTGGGGGAACGAATACATTAAACCGATGCTGGATACGCTCGATGCCGAGAAAGTGAAGGCTACTTTTTTTCTGGATGGAAGTTGGTTAAGCAAAAATGTTGAACTGGCCAAAGAAATTCAGAAACGTGGGCATGAGATGTCCAACCATGCATATTCTCACCCTAATATGAGTCGATTGAGCGCAGAACGGGCCAAGCTGGAAATTAGCAAAACCCAGGATCTGCTCCATAAAACACTGGGCGTAGAGAATCGTTGGTTTGCTCCGCCATCCGGTGACTTTAATCAGAAGACCGTTGACATTGCTTCATCCATGGGACTGAAAACCGTGTTATGGACAGTAGATACTGTGGATTGGCGTAAGCCAAGCCCGGATGCCGTTGTTGCCAAAATTGCTAAAAATACTGAGGCTGGAACGTTAATTCTAATGCACCCTACAGCTGCTTCTTCGGGAGCTTTAAAGGGCATGATTCAATCCATACGGGCCAAAGGTCTGGTGCTCGGAACAGTAAGTGAGACGCTGTCTTCGGAACGTGTAAATACCTCTAAGGTTGAGTGAACGTTGTTTTTTTGTTAATATCAAACAGTTGGAACCAAATGTCGATTTCAATTTCAAGGTTGAGATCAAGGCAATTATAGAGATGTAGGAGGGCCAACCATGAAAAAAATTCAGCTGGGCAATGGCCTCAGAGTTGTCATGGAACAGATACCGACCTGCCGTTCTGTGTCTTTCGGAATATGGGTCAAGACAGGTTCGCGTAATGAGCAACCTGCAAGTAACGGAGTATCACATTTTATTGAACACATGTTATTCAAGGGAACAGATCGTTATGATGCCAAGGCGATTGCGGAGCAGTTCGATGCGATTGGCGGTAACGTGAATGCATTCACTTCCAAAGAATATACGTGTTATTATGCTAAAGTATTGGATGAGCATTTGCCGATTGCGGTTGATGTATTGTCTGATATGTTTTTCCGCTCCAAAATGGATGATGGTGAATTGATCAAGGAGAAAAACGTCATTCTGGAAGAAATCTCGATGTATGAAGATACGCCTGATGATATGGTTCATGATCTGATGGCCTTGGCCGCCTATGGTGAGCATCCACTCGCATACCCAATCCTGGGTACGGAAGAACGTCTCAAAGCGATGGATTCCAGCCATCTGCGTGCATATATGAAGGAGCACTACACGATTGAGAACACGGTCATTAGTGTCGCGGGTAACATTGATGACAGTGTAATCGATCTGATGGAGAAGCATTTTGGTGCTTTTGATGTAAATGGAGTATCGGAAGCAGTCACGATGCCAGCCTTCCAAAGCGGACAGCTCTTTCACAAAAAGAAAACGGAACAGAATCATATCTGTATTTCGTTCCCGGGCTGTAAAATCGGAGATCCGCTGCAATTCGCTATGGTTGTTCTGAATAACGCCATTGGTGGAGGCATGAGCTCCAGGCTGTTCCAGGAAATTCGTGAGAAACGGGGTCTTGCGTACTCCGTGTATTCCTATCATAGCTCTCATGCGGACAGCGGACTTTTCACGATATACGCGGGTACAGCACCGAAACAGACCAAAGAAGTGCTCGATCTGACCAAAGAGGTTCTGCGAGACCTGGCTGTTAACGGCTTGTCCGAAGATGAACTTCGTAAAGGAAAAGAACAGCTGAAAGGCAGCTTGATTCTAAGCTTGGAAAGCACAGGCAGTCGCATGAATCGTCTGGGTAAGAACGAGCTCATGCTGGGTAGACACCATACGTTGGATGAGATGATCACCAAAATTGAGCAAGTTACCATGGACGATATTAACGCGGTACTTGATCTGATGTTTGCTGAACCTTTTGCACTTGCTATGGTTGGCGCTTCAGATAAGACGATCGCTGGATTGAGAAGGGATGATTTTGTTGCATTACGTTCAAATACAGAAACTGCCGGGCAATGAAGATATTAAACTGCCTCAAAAAATGTCGGAGCTGGCATCCGGCTTTGATGTAGTAGCTGCACTTCAGGAAGATGTTGTATTGCAGCCGGGTCAGCGTACGCTGATTCCTACCGGACTTGCGATGGCAATGCCAGCTGGATTGGAAGCACAGATCCGTCCTCGGAGCGGACTGGCTTTCAAACATGGTATTACTTGCCTCAACACACCGGGGACCATTGATGCGGATTATCGCGGAGAAGTTAAAGTTCTGTTGATTAATTTGGGTCAGGAACCGTTCACATTTGTACGGGGAGAGCGCATCGCACAGATCGTCTTCCAGACCGTGCCTGCGGTTGAATTGACGGAAGTGAATGAACTTTCGGAAACGGTACGTGGCGAAGGTGGATTCGGTCATACCGG
The DNA here is from genome assembly GCF_000517905.1 of Paenibacillus sp. FSL H7-689. Taxonomy (NCBI): domain Bacteria; kingdom Bacillati; phylum Bacillota; class Bacilli; order Caryophanales; family Paenibacillaceae; genus Paenibacillus; species Paenibacillus sp. FSL H7-689. The sequence continues at coordinate 182,121 of NZ_ASPU01000014.1, read as the reverse complement.
GAAATAAGCAGCGTAAATATACCTATTCTTTAGAGTCGTCCCTGACAGGGGCGGCTCTTTTTTACATTTGAGAAACGGACGGTGGAATGCAATTATTGTTTTCACCCCCCTGTGGGCCCCTGCATACGATAAGGCATACATGTGGTGAAAGGAGTGACGTCCCGATGCTGACCGGAGTCCGGATTGTAGTCCTGGGCGGAGATGCGCGGCAGCTTGAAGTCATTCAAAAGTGCGCTGAGCTGGATGCAACGGTAAGTGTGGTGGGTTTCGATAAAATAGAGCGTTCCATTCCAGGGATCGAGCACCAGGAACTGGAGGATGAAGTGTTTGCTTCCGCAGATGTACTCGTACTGCCTGTTGTCGGTTGCGATGAGCAGGGAAAAGTAAGTACTTCATTCAGTGACACACCGATCTATTTGAAAAAGGAACATATTGCAGCATTACCAGAGCATTGTATTGTGTTCACAGGTATGGCAAAGCCGTTCTTGCGCGAACTTAGTCTTGAAAATGGGCTGCGACTTGTTGAAGTACTTGATCGTGATGATATTGCACTTTATAACTCTATTCCAACAGCTGAGGGAGCCATCGCCATAGCAATTCGGGAGACGGACTTCACAATCCATGGTTCGGAATGCATTGTGCTTGGCATTGGTCGAACAGGATTCACAATGGCTAAAACACTGCAGGGACTTGGAGCAAATGTACGGGTGGGAATCAGGCGGGAAGAGGATGCTGCCCGCGCTACAATAATGGGCTGGAAGCCTTTCATGACAACGGATTTGGCCGCTCAGACCGGGGAAGTTGACTTGCTTTTTAATACGATACCGACTATGATAATCACAGCACAAATCCTGTCCAGAATGCCGCAAAAGGCTGTCATTATCGACCTCGCATCCGCTCCTGGCGGCTGTGATTTCAGGTATGCCGAGAAACGCGGTATCAAAGCGCTACTTGCGCCAGGCCTCCCCGGCATTGTTGCTCCCAAAACGGCTGGCGGCATTATTGCCGACGCGTTGATCCGTTTGCTTTTGGAAGAACAGAACGCACGGGAGGTTAAATCATGAACTGGCAGGGAAAAACGGTAGGTTATGCAATTACGGGTTCTCATTGTACGTTTGAAGAGGTTATGCCGGTAATTAGCCGCTTCGTAGCTGAAGGTGCCAACGTCGTTCCGATTATTTCGAATTCGGTTCTGACGACGGATACACGCTTTGGTACGGCGCAAAATTGGCAAAAACAGTTGAAAGATATAACAGGTAATGATATCATTTCTACAATTGTTGAAGCGGAGCCATTAGGGCCTTCCAAGCTGCTTGATGTGCTGGTTATTGCTCCATGCACAGGGAATACAACAAGCAAGCTGGCTAATGCGATGACCGACAGTCCAGTGCTAATGGCAGCCAAAGCGCAGATGCGCAATCAGCGTCCACTTGTGCTCGCGATTTCCACGAATGACGGTCTGGGCTTGAATGCTGCGAATATCGCCAAATTGCTTGTGGCTAAATACTTGTATTTTGTGCCATTTGGGCAAGACGATCCAGTGAAAAAACCAAACTCGTTAGTCGCCAAAATGGAATTGATTCCAGAGGCTTGCTGGAGTGCTCTTGAGGGCAAACAGTTGCAGCCGATGATTGTGGAGCGTTCTTCACAGGCTTGATGGAACAATGATTTAGTGACAACGTTTATGCGCTTGGAGAAATGAAGAAGGGTTCGAGAGACAAAGAAAATCATGGGGGACAATATGCTGGATTGAACAGCTACTATGTCCACGTTCCTGTCTATAAGGCATTCCTGCTTGCGGGCAGTACAGGTTAAGCAAGCGGGAGAGGTCTATTGTGAATGTATGCATCATGACCTCGATAACAACCGCGACCTTTGATTTGCGATTGTCCCAGACAATTACAGAAAATAAGGAGCGGCATGGAATGCCGTATAAAATGCTGAAATTATCGCATCAGAACGCTCCCTAGAGTGATCCATTTGTTGATTTGACCCGTGTCCAGTCTTCTTGCGTACACAAATGGAGGAATAAAGATGCGTATCATGGTACAGAAATTCGGAGGCACGTCTCTCTCCACTGTTCAGGCGAGAGAGCATGTGCTCCGTCATGTTAAACGTGAACTTGAAGCAGGATTGAGTCTGGTCATCGTTGTGTCTGCGATGGGGCGCCGCGGCGAGCCATATGCGACCGATACGTTGCTGGACTGGGCTGCACAGAACGGAAACGCACTATCCGCACGCGAAAAGGATTTACTGCTGTGCTGTGGTGAAATCATATCGGCGACAACGTTGAGCAGTTTACTCGAACATGAAGGCATTCCAACTACAGTGCTGACCGGTGCACAAGCAGGTTTTGTGACGGACGACAATTTCGGGAATGCCCGGATATTGGATGTCCGTCCTGTTCGTGTGTTGGAGCAGCTTCAGCTTGGCCGTGTCGTTGTTGTAACCGGATTCCAGGGGCAGACAGAGAACGGAGACTTCACGACATTGGGTCGTGGGGGAAGCGATACGTCTGCTACAGCTCTCGGTGCAGCATTACGTGCTGAAATGGTGGATATCTACACAGATGTGAACGGGATACTCACCGCTGATCCGCGAATTGTTGAGGATGCACGTCCACTGACTGTTGTGAGTTATGCAGAGATCTGTAACATGGCCCACCACGGGGCCAAAGTAATCCATCCACGTGCGGTTGAGATTGCGATGCAATCCCAGATTCCAGTGCGGGTAAGATCTACTTTTGCAGACACGGAAGGAACGCTGGTTACGCATCCGGAAGGATTCCAGGATGTGCAGACAGGCATTGTTGACCGTTATGTAACAGGCATCGCCTACGTGAGCAATGTAACGCAAATTACGGTGGATGTGCCTGGTGGTGCAGATCGATTGCAACTAAAAGTGTTCAAAACCATGGCTGAGAATTCAATCAGTGTTGATTTTATTAATGTTACCCCCTCGGGAGTTGTCTATACGGTATTTGACAGTGATTCCGAGAAAGCCATACAGGTATTGCAGGAGATAGGTCTCAAGCCACAAAGCCTGTCCGGTTGTGCCAAAGTGTCCGTCATTGGCGGAGGCATTAATGGTGTACCTGGAATCATGGCTCGCATCGTGGAGTCCTTGACACTGGCAGACATTCAGATCCTGCAATCGGCAGATTCGAATACAACGATCTGGGTACTCGTAAAAAAAGAAGATATGGTTCAGGCCCTGAGGGCACTTCACGCCTCATTCGAACTTCATTTGTAAATAACTGAAGTCAGAGGAGCCAAACCTGTTTTGAAGGAGGAATCGAATTGGACTTTGGAAGATTGATTACAGCAATGGTCACTCCGTTCAATGAACAAGGAGAGATTCATTGGGAGGAAACGGCACGTCTAATCGACTATCTAATTGTAGATCAAAAGTCGGAGACGCTTGTGGTTTCTGGAACAACAGGGGAGTCTCCAACACTTAGTGATACTGAGAAAGTTCAATTATTCGAATTTGCAGTGAAACATGCGGCCGGTCGGTGCAAAATTATAGCCGGAACGGGAAGCAATAACACGGCACATTCCATCCATTTGACACAGGAAGCTGAACGTGCCGGAGTGGATGGCATTTTGTTGGTTGTTCCGTATTACAACAAACCTAGCCAAGAAGGTTTGTTTAAACATTTTGAAGCGATTGCAGGCTCCACCAAGCTGCCAATTATGCTCTACAACGTGCCTGGACGTACAGTAACCAGCCTGTCAGCAGAGACAACGCTTCGTCTTGCACAGATTCCTAACATCGTCGCTACGAAGGAATGTGCGTCTATGGAGCAGGTTACGCTGATTGCAGCAAGTGCTCCAGAAAATTTTAGAGTTTATTCCGGTGATGATGCTTCAGGCTTACCAGCGATTGCGGTTGGAGCACATGGAATTGTCAGCGTGGCCAGTCATGTCGTAGGGGCAGAAATGAAGAAAATGATTGACGCCTTCTATGGCGGAGCACCTCTTCAGGCTGCTCAGATTCATCAGCAGTTGTTCCCGGTATTCAAAGGCCTGTTTGAGTGTCCACAGCCTCTACCAAACCCCGTAGCGGTGAAATATGCGCTGACATTGCGTGGTCTAGACGTTGGTTCCGTACGGTTGCCCCTTATTCCGCCAACGGAAGAGGAGCAGGCTTATATCAAAGGTTTGCTTAATTTGTAATCATTTTGGTTGTATATGGACTATTTTATTAATCATGGAATATCCTTCAGATCAGCAAAAGAACCGCTCCTCTTCGTAGAGGCTGCGGTTCTTTTTTTTACGAGTAATGTGAGGTTTCTTTTCCACTGCTAAGGGGAAACCTACAGGTTAACGAGAGAGTGACTTGTTTTTTTTGTTTTTAATCATGTATAATGATGTCAAGTGACTGGGTGCGGTATTTTTTTGAAATTGAAAGCGACATCGTTTGGTGGTGTAGCTTTGCGGTGAAAAAGGAAGGAACGGCTAAGAGGGAATTTCAACTCCAACTTGTTGGTCAAAGGGAATAACTTCGAAGAACTTCTTCCAAATATCGTGAATAAAGGTGTTCTTTTGCATTCATCCCGATAGGTGGGTATGTGATGTATGGACTACTTTTCTTAACTTACAATAAATAATAAGGTACGACGTCCAACTACCATAGGAGGTTTAGATTCATTTGTCTAAGAAAAATAATAACGATAAACTGATGATTTTTGCTTTGGGCGGCGTAGGCGAGATTGGTAAAAATATGTACGTCATCCAATACGCCAACGACATTGTAGTCGTAGATGCTGGTCTTAAATTCCCGGAAGAAGATATGCTTGGTATTGATATTGTCATCCCTGACATTTCTTACCTGACTGAGAACCGTGACAAAGTAAGAGGAATCATCCTTACTCACGGACATGAGGATCACATTGGTGGTCTGCCATATGTTCTCAAACATCTGAATGTTCCTGTATACGGAACAAGACTTACGCTTGGACTTGTAGAAAACAAGTTGAAAGAAGCGAATTTGCTGGGTGATACAAAACGTATTCTGATTGATGCTGATTCCGAGATCCAACTTGGATCTGTTCTGAAAGCATCGTTCTTCGCTACTAACCATAGTATTCCGGATTCTGTTGGTGTATGTGTCGAAACACCGGAAGGTGCAGTTGTTCACACAGGTGACTTCAAATTCGACCATACTCCAGTCAATGGTCAATATGCAGATCTTCAGCGTATGGCACAGATCGGAACAAATGGCGTGTTAGCGCTGTTGTCCGACAGTACGAACGCTGAGAAACCTGGATTCACACCATCGGAGAAAAATGTGGGTATCGTGCTGGAAGATATCTTCCGTAAAGCAAGTCAACGTGTTGTTGTAGCGACATTTGCTTCCAACGTACACCGTATCCAACAGGTGATCAATGCAGCAGAAGTGACTGGACGTAAAGTTGCAGTTATCGGACGCAGCATGGTGAACGTGGTTGGTATTGCTTCAGAACTGGGTTATCTTGAGATTCCGGATGGCATGATCATTGAACCTGAAGAAGTAGGCAAGATGGCAGCTGATCGTGTCGTGATTCTCTGCACAGGAAGTCAAGGAGAGCCAATGTCAGCACTGACACGTATGGCTCGTTCCACACACCGTAAAGTGGACATCCTGCCAGGTGACACCGTCATTATCGCAGCAACTCCGGTTCCAGGTAATGAGAAATATGTAGGCCGTACGATTGATGAACTGTTCCGTCTGGGTGCTAACGTGCATTACAGCGGTGCTAACAGTGGCGTCCACGTATCTGGTCACGGTAGCCAGGAAGAGCTGAAACTGATGCTCAACCTGATGAAACCGAAATTCTTCTTGCCAATTCACGGTGAATTCCGTATGCAGCGTCGCCACGCGGTTCTTGCTGAATCTGTAGGGGTAGAACCTGAGAACATTTTCATCACGGATATCGGTGAAGTGATTGAAATTCAAGGTGGAGCAGCACGTAGAGCAGGTAAAGTTACTGCAGGTAATGTGTTGATCGACGGCTTGGGTGTAGGCGATGTGGGTAACATTGTACTTCGTGACCGCAAATTGTTGTCACAAGATGGTATCCTTGTTGTTGTGGTAACACTGAGCAAACAGGATGGAAAAATTGTTTCCGGTCCTGACATCATCTCTCGCGGATTTGTGTATGTACGTGAATCGGAAGGACTACTGGATGAGGCCAACCGGATCGTTAGCAGCACATTGCAGAAGTTGATGAGTGAGAACGTTAACGAGTGGGCTTCACTCAAAACAAATGTTAAAGATGCACTGGGACGCTTCCTGTATGAGCAAACTCGTCGTAGACCGATGATTTTGCCAATCATTATGGAAGTTTAAAATAGGCTAAACAAAAACATATATTCAGGCACACAGTCGCCCCTTCTCTACGAGTAATATTGGACGGTTCCTCGTAGAGAAGGGGCTTTTTTTGCGTTTTCAGGAAGATCTGCGATAGCGTCAATATGTGAAGCAATTTGATGCAGCGGGTATAAGGCGGTTGGAAAAATCCCCATACTAAGGAAATACATTAAATGTTTCTGGAGAAGGGGATTATTGAAATGAATGAACGTATGAATGACAAGCAGGCGTCAAGATCCAATCAACCGGAAGTTGAAGCGCCGGAAATTCCGATTCAGGAGGAAAAGGCCATCTCTCCCGTGACAGAGACTATTCAGCAATTTGGGCAGACACAGTCGCCTGCAGGTGAGTCGAATATTTTCTGTATGACCATTATTGGACAGGTCGAAGGGCATTTGATTTTGCCGCCACAAAATAAAACAACAAAGTATGAGCATATTATTCCACAGCTGGTGGCCGCAGAACAAAATCAGCGTATTGAAGGTATTCTGATCATTTTGAACACGGTAGGTGGAGATGTAGAGGCGGGTCTAGCCATTGCAGAGATGATTGCTTCTCTAAGCAAACCTACGGTTACTGTGGTCATTGGAGGCGGGCATAGCATTGGAGTACCGATTGCTGTAGCTTCAACATATTCCCTGATTGCCGGAAGTGCAACGATGACGATCCATCCGATTCGGATGAACGGCCTTGTCATTGGTGTACCTCAAACGTTTGAGTATATGGAGAAAATGCAGGAACGAGTTGTTCGGTTCGTGACTTCTCATTCGAATATCTCTGAAGAGATGTTCAAAGAACTGATGTTTAAGACTGGTGAGTTGAATCGGGATATTGGTACAGCTGTAGGAAGCGCAGATGCAGTGAAACATGGATTAATGGATGCAGTGGGCGGGATTGGACAGGCTATTGCTCAGTTAAATCAGCTCATAGGAGACAAGAGACAGACCCTGCAGGCGGGAGGTTATACCCAATGACACTATATACCGTGATGCCTCCTGAACAACTCTGGTCGGGAATGTGGAAAGAGGGCGAAGATACGAGGGAGATCAAAATGAATGGTTTGTTAATGCAGGTGAGACCTGTTAATGACAATGAAGCCGTTATTGTTCGTTTGCTGGATTGTCCACTTGAAGCCTATCTCAATCCTGCCAATATGCCCGGTTCGACCATTCCGCTTTCGGGTAACTTGGGATCAGCATAACGCGACGAATTCAGACAAATTGAGCAGAAAAAGAACATATGTACGGAATATATTTGTATGGTATAATATTCTTCTGGGGGTGACCTGATTTTGGCCAGAAGAAAAAAGAGGAAAAAAAAGGGCGCTGGTTTTAGCGGCGTTTTAAAATATGAAATTTACGGGATTGTGCTTATTACCCTTGCTGTCATAGCATTATCGGGTGAAGCCACCGTTGGACGTTCGCTTTCCAAGATGTTCGGACTGATGCTTGGTAAGTTTTATTTTGCGATTCCACTTGTTGGTATTTATTATGGTCTCATGGTGATGATTCACCGGAAATGGCCGAGTGGCTGGACTACACGCAAAACAGGACTGGTATTGCTGGTATTTGCTTTAACCCTGATGAGCACCGTCTCTGCAATGCACCAGAAGCTCATTCCGGTAGGTGCGCTTGAGCCTGGAGCTGTGATTACACAGGTACATAATGATATGCAAACTGAGTTGCTAACCCCTGCTACGCCAGGCGAGAGGGACTCCATGCTTAACAAGGACATCAGCGGTGGTTATCTCGGAGCTGGGCAATTTGCTCTTTTCCTGTGGCTGTTCGGCAGTCTTGGGGCGAGACTCATCATGATTGTCATGTTTATCATCAGTTTTATGCTGATTACGAGTCTATCTTATGTGGATTTGATACGAATATTCCGAACAAAGATCTGGGATGCCGGGAGTTCGATGTACAAAAAGCTGGAGTCGAGACCGTCTGCACGTTCTGCTTCAACTTCTGATGCCAGGAAGAAAGGTAACGCCCGTAAAGTGGTACCTGTTCCTGTTGAAGATGACGAAGACGAGTATGAGGATGAATTAGAGGAACAGCATCTGCCAAAACGAAACTCGCCCATATTCTTCCAACTTTTTGGAAAATGGGGAGCTAAACGGGAACAGGCGACATCAGGACGTGAAATGGATGAGGTCGATTCGGCAGAAACAGAACAGATTGTGTACCGCGCCGAACAAGATCACAATCTAGAGGCGTGGCAGGATGCAACCGAAGACGTAACTAACAAATCAGCTTCAGCACGTGTTCCTGTTCAGGCTAAACCTAATTCAGCGCCGATCATTCGAGACTTTTTCGAGCACGTCAGAACAGAAGAGGCAAGCATTGAAGATGATCTGGACGATGCTTATCCTTTCCCGGATAATCTGGCCGATCCAAACGTAGTACAACAGGGCGAGCATACCATTAAAATAACGGATGAACTGGTAGAGACAGAGTGGTCTGCATCCGATGCGGGTACAAACGGGATGAATGCTGTGGATGAGATTCAGAGTGGAGAAGAAGTACCTAATGATGCAATGCAGGGAACAGATACTCCAACTCCTGAAGGGCAGGACACACAACCGGTGAAACCACCACCGCCACCTCCTAAGCCGTACAAGCTGCCATCATTCCGTCTACTTGCCAAGCCAAACAATGGGGGTAAGGCGGGTGACCAGAAGGATTATATGCAAACAGCACGTAAGCTGGAAGCCACACTGGAAAGCTTCGGTGTTCGTGCCAAAGTACTTGAAGTGGTTCGGGGTCCTGCCGTTACAAGATATGAAATTCAACCTGACATTGGTGTCAAGGTCAGCAGAATTGTCAGCCTAACTGATGATATCGCGTTGGCTCTGGCGGCAAAAGATATTCGGATGGAAGCACCGATTCCAGGAAAGTCTGCTATTGGTATCGAAGTACCTAATGGTGAAGTATCGGTTGTAACGATGCGTGAAGTAATGGAGACAGCAACGTTCCAGGAGGCAGAATCCAAAGTGACCATTGCATTTGGCCGAGATATCTCGGGACAGACAATTATTGGTAACTTGGCTCGTATGCCCCATTTGCTGGTTGCGGGTGCTACAGGTTCCGGTAAGTCGGTGTGTATTAACGGAATTATTACCAGCATATTGTACAAAGCCAAGCCAGATGAAGTGAAGTTCCTGATGGTCGATCCCAAGATGGTTGAGTTGAACGTATATAACGGGATTCCCCATTTGCTGGCACCGGTAGTAACTGATCCTAAGAGAGCGTCACTTGCTCTCAAAAAGATTGTGGTTGAGATGGAGAAACGATATGAACTGTTCTCCAAATCAGGCACTCGTAACGTTGAAGGTTACAATAATCTGATGAAAGATAATCCTGCGGCTGTTCTGCCTTATATTGTTGTCATTGTGGATGAGCTTGCAGATCTCATGATGGTTGCAGCCGGAGATGTTGAAGATGCGATTGCTCGGCTTGCCCAGATGGCTCGTGCAGCCGGTATCCATCTGATTATTGCTACACAGCGGCCTTCTGTGGATGTTATTACTGGCGTAATCAAAGCCAACATACCTTCTCGTATCGCCTTCGGTGTATCCTCACAGGTGGATTCTCGAACCATTCTGGATATGGGTGGGGCCGAGAAACTGTTGGGTCGCGGAGACATGTTATTCATGCCAATGGGCGCATCGAAACCGGTTCGTGTACAAGGTGCTTTTATGAGTGATGAAGAAGTGGAAAATATTGTTAATTATGTACGTGGTCAAGGTGAAGCACAGTATGATGAGTCCCTTGTACCTGAGGTGGACGACTCTATCCAGGCTGAAGATGAAGTACAGGACGAGTTATACGAAAAGGCAGTGCAGATTATTCTGGAGGCCAAGCAAGCGTCTGTTTCTCTGCTACAACGTCGAATGCGAGTAGGATACACCCGTGCCGCACGTTTGATTGACTCCATGGAATCCCGGGGCGTGATTGGTCCTTACGAGGGTAGCAAACCACGGGAAGTGTTGGTCTCGCTTGAAGAGTACCAGCAGAATAAAATAAGCTCGTAGCTTGTAATGCACATGAATATTCAGGCGATTCGAGCCCTCAACCTTAATGGTTGGGGGCTTTTTTCATACAATTTGACTGAAGTTTTACCATGATGTCCAATGATCGGATGATTTGGTGCATAGGAAGCAAGCAGGCTTGTCATAATAACCTTAGCGATTCTGTTAATCCCACAAGAGAAAGGTAGAGCACAGTCGATGCGAAAAATGAACATATGGCTTTTCACTGCTATTTTGCTGATGTCCGCATTGGGAATCCGCTATTTGCTTCCTGAGAATGCAGCAACCGAAAGTTCGAATCAAAGCACACCACAAGTTGAAGAGAAAGCCTTGCCTACTTTCAGCAGCAACGCTGTGAAATATGGAAGTTACGGTCAGGATGTGTATGAGCTTCAAGGCCGGCTCAAGTATTTGGGATTTTACAATGGTAAAATCGATAGCAATTTTGGCAACAGCACGCTGAAATCCGTCAAATGGTTTCAATCCGAATTTGGTATGAAAGCCGATGGTGTCGTTGGAGCTGAAACCAAGCTCAAGCTGTACAATGCGTCAACCAAATGGTCACCAACGGAAACGCCATTGCACAAGGAAAAACCTTCAGGTGGAAGTGATAGTAGTAACAATACGGCAGATAAAGAGCAAGACAATATGGGATCTGCCAATGCCCTTGGTCTCTCAGAGAATGAACTCAAGATTATGGCTAACGCTGTATATGGTGAAGCCCGGGGTGAACCGTTTGAAGGTCAAGTCGCAGTAGCAGCAGTAATTATGAATCGCGTGAAATCACCAAGCTTTCCAAATACGCCTTCTGGCGTGATCTTTCAGCCAGGTGCATTTACGGCTGTAGCGGACGGACAGATCTATTTGGAACCAAACGCACAAGCCAAAAAGGCAGTTGAGCAGGCCCTGAATGGATGGGATCCGTCCGGTGGATGTCTCTATTATTTTAACCCGAAAACAGCAACATCCAAATGGATCTGGACCCGCCCACAAGTGAAAACAATCGGACAGCATATCTTTTGTATGTGATGATGTTGGAAGCAACCAGAAGGCGTGACTTCGGTTGCTTCTTGCCTTTTGCATGGGTTAAAATGGTTGTTACGTTTAGCTTAATACGATTGCATGATAAATGACGCCGTAAAGGGGTTTTGACATTTGAATACATCAGGATTCGAACGAGGTAGCAAGAGACAGTTTCGTATACATGTGCTTCCCACTAAACGTTTTAAAACGTTTGCTATATCGTTATATGCAGGAGTTCCCTTACGGGAAGATACAGTAACCAAAGTAGCGCTGACACCTTTTGTTCTGCGACGCGGCACGGAGTCCTATCCGGAAACAACGCAATTTCGTGAGCAACTGGAGCATCTGTATGGAGCAGGTTTTGGTTTTGACGTCTATAAACGCTGGGATTACCAGATTGTACAGTTCCGAATGGATACCATTAATGATTCCTTTGTTGGAGGGGATGAACAGCTACTGGATCGTTCATTTGCTTTCCTAGGAGAGGTTCTTACCCGACCTGCACAGGAGAATGGACATTTCAGGACGTCTTATGTACAAGCAGAGCGAGAGACTGTTCGTAAAAAGCTGGAGTCCATCGTGAACGATAAAATGCGCTATGCCGCTGAACGCAGTATCGAGGAAATGTGCAAGAACGAGCCGTACCGTCTTCATCCACTGGGTGAGCGAAAGGATCTGCCCGGGATTGAGCCTGACACACTTACTGCGTCTTATCAGGAGTGGCTGCAGCAGGCGAGTATGGATCTGTACGTGGTAGGGGATACGACACTGGAGGAGGTCGAGAACCTTGTTCAGCGTCATTTCAATGTAGATCGAACGTCCTCCTCTGATTACCAGACACAGGCAGCGGTTCGAGGAGATAAGGAAGTGGAGACCGTTGTTGAGCGACTGAATGTGAGTCAGGGAAAACTAAATATGGGACTCCGTACATCTATCACTTATGGAGATCCACAGTATGCCGCAGCACTAATGTACAACGGGATTCTCGGTGGTTATCCTCATTCCAAACTGTTTGTCAATGTTCGTGAAAAAGAAAGCCTGGCGTATTACGCGTCATCGCGATATGACGGACATAAGGGCATTGCAACGATTCAATCCGGGATTGAAATCCCTAATTATGAGAAGGCTGTCACCATTATCAAGCAGCAGCTGGAAGAAATGAAAAGCGGTACAATCAGTGATCTGGAAATGTCTCAGACCAAAGCAATGATCCGTAACCTGCTTAAGGAAATGCAGGATTCTGCTTTTGAGATGATCGCTTATGACTTCAATCGACAGTTGTCTGGCAAAGAAAGAACGGCTGAAGAACTGTTGGCTCAGGTAGAACATATTAGCAAGGAAGATGTACGTGAGGCGGCAGAACAATTCCGTCTGGATACGATTTATTTCTTGCGGGATGAGAAGGAGGAATAATCGGTGGAGAGCATTCGGTATGAGCATTTGCAGGAGACACTATATTACGAAGTAATGGATAACGGACTGCATGTCTATATTTTGCCTAAACCGGGGTTCCAGAAAACGTATGCTACGTTTGCAACCAAGTATGGATCGGTGGATAATCATTTTCAGGTTGAAGGACAGGAAGAAGTGAAGGTTCCGGATGGGATTGCCCATTTTCTGGAGCATAAAATGTTCGAAGAACCAACGGGCGATATTTTTGCCACGTTTGCGTCTCACGGTGCCTCAGCTAATGCGTTTACGAGCTTTGATCAGACGGTTTATTTGTTTTCAGCGACTGAATATGTGAATGGAAATATACAAACATTAGTCAACTTTGTGCAAAATCCTTACTTCACGGATCAAAATGTGGAAAAGGAAAAAGGCATTATTGGACAGGAAATTGACATGTATGCTGATAATCCGGATTGGCGTGTTTATTTTGGATTGATCGAAGCCATGTATCAGAAACATCCGGTGCATATCGATATTGCAGGAACGGTGGAATCCATCCGTACGATTACCAAAGAGATGTTATATGAGTGTTATAACACCTTCTATCACCCGAGTAATATGCTCTTGTTTGTGGTGGGTGGTGTAGATCCACAAGAAGTCATTGATATGGTTCGATCGAACCAGGAGCAGAAGGATTATAAGCCACAGGGGAGCATTCAACGTTTCTTCGAACCGGAGCCTGAGCAGGTAGGAGAAGCCAGACGGGAAGCGAAACTGGCTGTTTCACTGCCCAAATGTCTGTTTGGATTCAAGGAGACGGACGTTGGACTTACCGGGGAACAATTGTTACGGCGAGATATGACAACGCAGCTGATGATGGACCTCTTGTTTGGCTCAAGCACACGATTATTTCAGAAGCTCTACGATGAAGATCTGATCTCGGACAGCTTTGGACATGAGTATAACAGTTCGCCGCAATATGCTTTTTCAGCCATTGGTGGTGATACAAAAGACCCGGATCAACTGCTCGCGCGTATACGTGAAGAAGTGGATGCCATTGTAGAAAAAGGGTTCGATTCCACGGATTTTGAACGTGCACGCAAAAAGAAAATAGGCGGATATTTGCGTATGCTCAATTCTCCGGAGAACATTGCGCATGAATTTACACGTCAGCAATTCCGTGGCGGTGATTTTTTCAATATGCTGCCGCTCTATGAATCGATTACACTGGAAGATGTAAATCTCAGACTGAGAGAGCATATTCGGTGGGATCATCTGGCTGTATCGCTAGTCGTGAGTCCTTGATATGGAGAGGGGAACGGGACAATTGAAGGCAATCGGGGAAATGACGGTACTGGTAACTGGCGCAAGCGGTGGCATCGGAGCGGCTATCGCAGAACGCTTTGCCAGAGTGGGAATGAATGTTGTTATACACTATATGAAATCGCATGAAGCAGCGAATGAAGCCGCCAGACGGTGCATGGAACAAGGCAGCGGAAAAATCATGACCGTGTCTGCGGATCTTCGCAGCCGGGAACAGATTGAGCGTATGCGTGAGAAGCTCGAGTCGCACAATCTCATGCCAGATATCCTTGTGAACAATGCAGGAATCTCGCACTATGGGATGTTGTCTGATGTTACAGAGGAGATCTGGGATGAAGTGATGGCGATTAACCTCAAAGGCACGTTTATGTGTACACAGGAAATGATGCCTCACATGATCTCCCAAAGGTACGGCCGGATCATTAATGTATCGTCGATCTGGGGGCTGTCTGGTGCTTCTTGTGAGGTGCTGTATTCCACAACCAAGGGTGGGGTGAATGCATTCACCAAAGCGCTTGCGAAAGAACTCGCACCTTCCGGAGTAACCGTAAATGCCGTTGCTCCTGGTGCCGTTCAGACATCCATGCTGAGCCATCTGGATCAGAGTGAACTGAAGATGCTGGAAGAGGAAATTCCGGCAGGAAGACTTGCTCAACCTGATGAAATCTCATCATTGGTTTATTTTTTGGCTCTCCCTGAATCGGGTTATATCAATGGGCAGATCATCAGTCCAAATGGCGGTTGGTTAACGTAAAAAAAGCAAGAAAACTTGCCTGGCTGTGAACGAACCGGGTGAAGGTTGCTGAGAAGCAGTCGTCTTCCGGATTATTTTCAAAATGCTCGTATATAAAATGCCTCGAAAGCACATATTACAACTGTTGATTTTAAATCTCATGCGTCATCTAAGGAGGATTTATCATGTCAACAGAAAAAACAGTGCTCTCCAGTTTTGACACATGGAAGAAGTTCCTGGGTGACCGCGTACTGCAAGCAGAGAAGATGGGGATGAGTGAAGAAACCATCAACAAACTTGCGTATGAAATCGGCGACTTCCTTGATGAGAAAGTCGATCCGGCGAACCATTCCAACCGGGCATTGAAAGAGTTATGGGATGTCGGCGATGCTGATGAGCGTCGTACGATTGCGTGCCTGATGGTCAAATTGGCCAAACAAAACGCATAAGATTACAGATGAAGAGCTCCCGCAAGGGGGCTTTTCTCTAATGATTACAAACGGATTACAGAGCTGTTCTTGTAATTCATTTTCATTTTATATATCATTAACGTGACCCATTTTTAGAAGATGTCTCAGATTGTTGTCCAGTGGATATGTTCTGTTGCTGTCGAATAATGGGGAATAATGCATTACGGGGTGTTGAAATGGAATCTAAACAATGGTACATGGAATATAAAATACATAAGAACAGACCCGGTTTGTTAGGCGATATTGCCTCTATGCTGGGGATGCTTGAAGTGAATATATTGACCATTAACGGTGTTGAAGGCAAAACTCGAGGCATGTTGCTTGAATCGGATGATGATGAAAAAATCCGTTTGCTTGGTGAAATGCTTGGCAAAGTAAACAGCATCACCGTATCGGCTTTGCGGCAACCTAAATTGGTGGATATTTTAGCCGTACGTCATGGCAGATACATTGACCGTGACTCGGATGATCGCAAGACATTTCGTTTCACTCGAGATGAACTTGGGTTACTTGTGGACTTTTTGGGTGAAGTATTTAAGAGGGAAGGCAATCAGGTCATCGGTTTGCGCGGAATGCCTCGTGTTGGCAAAACAGAGTCTATTATTGCGGGCAGCGTATGTGCAATGAAGCGATGGACGTTTGTTTCCTCCACACTTCTTCGTCAGACGATAAGGAGTCAAATGTCCGAAGACGAATTGAACCCAAACAATGTCTTCATCATTGACGGAATTGTAAGTACGATTCGTTCCAGTGAGCGGCATTACAACCTGTTGCAGGATATTATGTCCATGCCTAGCACCAAAGTTATTGAACATCCGGATATTTTTGTACAGGAATCCGAATATGATTTTAATGATTTTGATATTATTATTGAATTGCGTAACATTCCCAATGAAGAGATTATTTATGATACGTTTACGGCTAGCTACACCGATGAATTGTAAGGAACCGTACGGAATCATGGAATAGATTAGCAACAACTCAAGAGATAAACATAAGGAGGAGATGGCATGTCTGAACTGGGTCAGCAGTTAAGGGAGGCCCGGCTGCAAAAAGGGATGAGTCTTGACGATGTACAGGAAATGACAAAAATTCGCAAGAGGTATCTGGAGGCCATAGAAGCAGGAGACTATAAAGTGCTGCCGGGTAGCTTCTATGTGCGTGCTTTCATCAAAACCTATGCGGAGACCGTGGGACTGAACCCTGATGAGCTGCTGGAGGGACACAAAAAAGACGTACCCGAAGAAGAGACGGAAGCAACGATGGAACCGGTTATTCAGAAGCGTTCCAGCCGTCCGGTTGAGCGTAGTAATCGGTGGATGTCTGTCGCGTTGATGTGGACATTCCCTGTTTTGATCGTAGTACTGTTGTATGTATACGTGGTGTATAACAATGGTGATGAATCAGATAATCCGGGTCTTGATCAGGTCAAAATTACAGACAGTCAACAACAGCCTGAGGACAAACCGGATCAACCTGCCGACAACGGACAGGCATCTAATCCGCCTGCGACAGACTCAGGTACTGACGGTACTGGTGAGGGAGACGCTGGCGGTAACGGTGGCGGTACAGACACGGAAGGACAGACGGACGGTCAAACTGATGGCCAAACGGACGGACAGACGGATGAAACTGAGGAAAAACCAACTGATAATTCACCATCTAATGTGAGTGTTGCAGAAGATGGGAAATCAGGAAATATTACGAACTTTAAAGTTAACGGTAGTGCAGGGCAACCTGTAACGGTTACGATCAAAGCAACAGGTCATAGCTGGCTGGAAGTGTACAAAGGCGAAAACTCCAGTGGAGAGAAGTTGGAGTATGGTAACACAGCCGAAGGTGACAGCTATACCTTTGAGCTTGATAGTACAGGCATGTATATTAAGTCCGGTTACGCTGCAGCGACCACGATTGAGGTTGGCGGGCAGGTTGTAACGGATGGCAAGGCGACCAATCGGATCCGTTTGAAGCTTGGTGAAGATAGTAGTGGCACTACTTCTTCCACAGGTGTTGAAAATGGATCAACGGACGGTACAGGGGGTACCACGGGTAGCGAATAACCGGGTCAACTGCAGGAGACAATAATCGTGTCTTAACTTGCAGTTAACTTTTGGTGAAGTGAGGTGGATGGCTGTGACAGTCAGCTGGATCGTAACAGGTTTAGGGATCATTGTCAGCCTCCTGGGTTATTACCTGACTCCAAGTGCTTGGGGTTACGGAATATTGGGTTTTGGACTTGCACATGTACTTTTGGGTGTGCTCGATATGTTCAGACAGCCCAACCGCAGCCGCTATTAGGTTGGAAGCTGGACCAGCGAGCATTTTTGGCAGCCACTTGAAGTGGAAGCCAAAAATGCTTTTTTCTTTGTGTAAAACAGCTTGAAATTAGACTTTTGCTTAAGGTATCCTCTATAATGTTACAGAACATACGATTAACTGAAAGGGTGACTGGTTTGAGCTCAGAAAATTCATTTGATATCGTGTCCAAAATGGACTTGCAAGAACTGACAAATGCCGTTACACAAACCGAGAAAGAAATTGGCGCTCGTTATGACTTCAAGGGCAGCAAGAGCAGCCTGAAGCTGGATAAGGATGCGTTAACGATCGTATCTGATGATGAGACCAAACTCAAGGCTGTCATTGAAGTGCTGCAATCCAAAATGGCGAAGCGTGGTCTACCATTGAAAAACATTGATTACGCAAAGGTAGAGCCAGCGTCTTCTGGTACAGTCCGCCAGCGTTTGAATTTTAAACAGGGGATTGATCAGGACATCGCCAAGAAAATCAATATCCTGATTCGGGATTCCAAGATGAAGGTGAAGAGTCAGATTCAGGGAGATCAACTTCGGGTAACTGGTAAGAGTAAAAATGATTTGCAAGCTGTCATGCAGTTGCTAAATGGTGCTAACCTGCCTCTGGATTTGCAATATACAAATTTCAAGTAATAAGGCCTTTTTGTAGCAAAAGTGTTTTTTGACACGGTATTGGGCGTATATTATACTAAGTGTGCATTGCTGGCAGTCAAGCATCAAGTCCAGTCCTCATCGTTTGCTGACTTTGTGAAAAGCAGTACATCTTCTGGAAGTCACCGGAACGTTTAAAGCGTTTTGCTTTTGAGCGGTTGACTTTATTTTTTGCGTTTCTACATAGTGGGATCATGTTAATATGGATTGACATTGAAACTGTACATTTCATGTTCCGGATGATGATAACGGGATTATGATGATTGTTTGGAGTAATGGAGGATATGAGGGAGGGCGTCTTGTGAATTTACCCAACCGGATTACGCTTGCACGAATTTGCTTAATCCCTTTTTTGATGGTGTTCCTGCTAGTGGATTTTCCATTTTATCCAGAGCCGTTGCAGCTTGGAAGCTTGTCGCTTCCGTATAATCAACTGATTGCTGCTGTTATTTTTATCATCGCCGCAAGCACAGATGGAATTGACGGATACCTTGCGCGGAAAAATAACATGGTTACCAATCTGGGGAAACTGCTCGATCCACTCGCAGACAAGTTGCTGGTTACTGCAGTTTTGATCTCGCTTGTGGAGATGGGCAAGCTGGATTCCTGGATTGCAGTTGTCATTATTAGTCGTGAATTCGCAGTTACCGGCTTGCGTCAAATTGCATTGCTGGATGGTTCGGTTGTTGCCGCCAGTGCTTGGGGCAAGCTGAAGACTGTAGTGCAGATTGTGGCGATTGTGCTGTTGCTGTTGAACAATTTCCCGTTTTCATACACGGGTATTCACGTCGATATTATCGCGGTATGGGCAGCAGCGCTTATTACCATCTGGTCGGGTATCGATTACTTTATCAAAAACAAAAATTTGCTTCATTTAACAAAAGCATAATGGTTTGTTCTTAAATGGGTAATCATGAAGGAAGCATTGGGTCAGGGGCAATAGGAAATTATCCTATTGCCCTTTGATCACTCACCACGTGTACAGGAGGATGCTCAATGAAGGCAGAAATCATTGCAGTTGGCACAGAGCTACTGCTTGGACAAATCGTCAATACCAATGCCAGATACCTATCCCGTGAATTGGCTGCGATGGGGATCGATGTATATTTCCAAACGGTGGTTGGGGATAACCTGAACCGACTTAGTGAAGCTATTCGCATTGCCCAGAGCCGTGCAGACGTTATTTTATTTTCCGGTGGCATCGGACCTACACAAGATGATCTGACCAAGGATGCGCTCGCAGCTGTTCTTAACCGGAAACTGCATACAGATCGAATGGCAATGGACAAAATTGAGAGCTTTTTCAGAGATCGTAATGTGGATATGACAGAGAATAACAGACGTCAGGCGATCGTTATTGATGGCGGAACACCTCTGGCCAATGAAACGGGCCTCGCGGCAGGAAATGCGATTTCTGACAATGACAAATATTATGTTGTGATGCCTGGACCACCTAAAGAGTTGATTCCAATGTTTGAACAGGAAGTCAAACCTTGGCTGTTCCAGCATGTACTCACAGAAGAGATGCCGATCTATTCCCGAATGCTCAAATTCGCAGGTATTGGTGAATCTGCTCTGGAAGATCGACTTCTGGATCTGATTGACGCGCAGACAGACCCTACGATTGCTCCTTACGCGAGCGAAGGCGAAGTTACGGTACGTGTCTCCACAAAGGCTGAGAGTGAGGGAGAGGCGAAGCTGAAGCTGGATGCGATGGAAGTTCAGATTCGGGAGCGTTTGACAGAACATCTCTACGCGAACGAGGATGTGCCTATAGAGTACACGATTGTAACCATGATGTCTGACATGGGGCTGACGCTCAGCGCTGCTGAGAGCTGTACAGGAGGGCTTGTCATGCAAAGTCTGACCTCTGTACCCGGAAGTGCGTCAATGCTCAAAGGTGGTATTGTTTGTTACTCCAATGAAATTAAAGAAAAGCTGCTGAATGTGCCTCATGATTATCTGGAGGGTGAAGATGCACCTGGGGCGGTAAGTCCTGAGGTTGCAAAAGTGCTTGCTGAGCAGATCCGCATGATTGGCGATGCTGATTTTGGCTTGGCTGTTACCGGTGTAGCTGGACCGGGATATTCGGAACGCAAGCCACCCGGACTTGTCTTCATCGCTCTTGCGGAACGTGGAAAAGAGACGGAAATCCATGAGCTGCGTATTAATGGTAATCGCGAGACGGTTCGCATTCGTTCAGCCAAAGCAATTCTATATCGCTTATGGCAAAAACTTGTGGCGATGGATTGATTAGTTAATAGCTTCGATTGCATTTACAGTTCCAAGCAAGTATAATTAAGGAAGACGGAAGAACCGTAGAATTAGGCTTTACAGCCTTGTTTACGGTTCTTTTTTCTGTTTAATGGAAAGTTTCCTTGGGGAAGAGGCGCCTCGGCCTTTACAAAAAAAACGAATGTATGTTCGAAAAAAAGCTTGGCAAACGTGTTAAAACAAGGTATCATTATCTTATAAACAGTAAAGGGTGTGAGCTTATTGTCAGACCGTCGTGCCGCGCTTGATATGGCGCTCCGTCAAATAGAGAAGCAATTTGGTAAAGGATCCATCATGAAACTGGGTGAGTCCACTCATATGAATGTGGAAATTATTCCCAGTGGTTCCTTGGCTTTGGATATTGCATTAGGAACAGGCGGCTTGCCTAAAGGCCGTATTGTTGAAATATATGGACCTGAATCCTCTGGTAAAACAACCGTAGCATTGCATGCTATCGCTGAAGTACAAAGAGCGGGTGGACAAGCTGCATTTATCGATGCCGAGCATGCTCTTGACCCACAGTACGCAAGCAAACTTGGTGTTAATATTGATGAATTGCTTCTGTCTCAGCCAGATACGGGTGAGCAAGGGCTGGAAATTGCAGAAGCTCTTGTACGCAGTGGTGCAGTAGATATCGTCGTTATTGACTCTGTAGCCGCATTGGTTCCAAAAGCAGAGATTGAAGGCGAAATGGGCGATTCACACGTTGGTTTGCAAGCGCGTTTGATGTCTCAGGCGCTGCGTAAACTGTCTGGTGCAATCAGCAAATCCAAAACAATCGCAATCTTCATTAACCAGCTTCGTGAGAAAGTCGGCGTTATGTTTGGTAACCCGGAAACAACACCTGGTGGTCGTGCTCTGAAGTTTTATTCCACAGTACGTCTGGATGTGCGTCGTATTGAGAGTATCAAATCAGGCAATGACATGATTGGTAACCGTACTCGTATTAAAGTTGTGAAAAACAAAGTGGCACCTCCGTTTAAACAAGCGGAAGTGGATATCATGTATG
The DNA here is from genome assembly GCF_000517905.1 of Paenibacillus sp. FSL H7-689. Lineage (NCBI taxonomy): Bacteria > Bacillati > Bacillota > Bacilli > Caryophanales > Paenibacillaceae > Paenibacillus > Paenibacillus sp. FSL H7-689. The sequence goes on along the minus strand of NZ_ASPU01000014.1, from coordinate 160,553 downwards.
GCGAGGGTATCTCGAGAGAAGGCAGTATCATTGACATTGGTACAGAGCTGGACATCGTTAATAAAAGTGGTGCATGGTATTCCTACGAAGGCGAGCGTTTAGGACAAGGTCGTGAGAACGCAAAGCAGTTCATGAAAGAGCATAAAGATATTGCTGACATCATTGAACAAAAAATTCGTGTAGCCAGTAACTTGGTTACTGCAGTTCCTGCGCCAACGAGTGAAGAGCAACAAAAAGAAGCAGCAGAAGAACAAGAATTGTTTGAAATCAACGAGTAATCTCTCAAAACCTCCCTTGTAGGGAGGACCCTGAGGGTGTTCCCCATTGGACTCCGTAAACTTATCTGATTGAGCTTGGATCAATCTGGATAATGGATTGTAGTGGGAGTACTCGTGCTGTCTAACAGCCCCTGTCCCAATGGACAGGGGCTGTTAGCACGCTAACTGTGGAGTAAAGGCCGGGCAGAGTTCCCGGTCTTTTGTATTATTGGTGTTCTTTGTCTTATCTGAAGGTGTGTTTGGCGTAGTCAGAATGAAAATGTTATGAAAGGGGAGACCAGAATGGATCAACATGACGAGGATTTATATGAAGAAGCAGTACAGGATGGCCTATCCCAATTTCCGGACAACGAAGAACTTATTATTACACGTGTAGAACGAACGAAGAGCAGGCAAGCTCGTTATCGAATCACTTTTGGCATCCACTCCATTACGGTTCTTGAAGATGTGATGATTAAATACAGGATGACTCAAGGTAATACGTTTATGAAGAAGGATCTGGAAGATATCATTCTAGCTGACGAGCGACAGCGGACGTATGCACAGTCTCTGCGTTTTTTGGAGCATAAGCCACGTACGCGCCATGAATTAAGTCAGAAACTTCGTCAGAAGGAGTTTGCTGCACCTTTGATTGAAGAGGCGCTGGATCGGCTTGAGCGGGAGAACCTGGTGGATGACGATCTATTTGCGAAGGAATGGACAAGACAGCGTATGGAGGGCAAGCGGAAGGGAAAACTGTGGATAAGGCAAGAGCTGCGTCAAAAGGGCATTGCCAATGATCTCATTGTTGAGGCACTAGAAGGGATAAGTACAGATGCGGAATTTGAGACTGCTTTGAGTGCCGGACGAAAAAAATGGAATCAGGTCAAAGGGGACGTCAAAGAGAAGAAAAATAAAACGCTTCCCTTCCTAATGAGACGTGGTTTTTCAATGGATATGGTGCGCAAGGTCGTGAATTGTTTAATTGAAGAAGATGAGGCTGGGGACCCTGAAGATGACGAAGCGTTGTTATGGGATTAGCAGACTAGAGTCTCTATACTGCATTCTCTTGACAATTTCTTTCGTCAAATACTAAAATGGACATGAGTCTGTAAGAAATGGACAACCCTTTTTCCTTCCAAAAAAGCGGTTTCGGTTTCTTAAGATTTATACCATTCTTAATTATGGGTTCGCTGGAAACAGTGAATAGTACGTGGAAACATGTACATGTGAAATGAAAATCGGCGGGGGATCGCCGTGAGTATTCGTTATTCCCAAACATATGTAAGGTTTGAAAACTGCAAATTGACCCAAGGAATGCCTTGGAGGAACCAACGAGGAGGTGAACAGTATGAATCCTGCAATCACGATCGCTCTCGTTGTGGCCGCGCTAATCATTGGGTTCGGAGTAGGGTATTTTATTCGCAAATCTCTTGCAGAGGCTAAAATCTCTAGTGCGGAACAAGCTGCCGTACAAATCGTGGAGAACGCGAAGAAAGAGGCAGAGGCACTGAAGAAAGAAACGGTGCTGGAAGCGAAGGATGAAATCCATCGCATTCGTGCTGAAGCTGAAAAAGACACTCGTGAACGTCGGAATGAAATTCAACGACAAGAAAGACGATTGTTGCAAAAAGAAGAGTCGCTGGATAAAAAATTGGAATCACTCGAACGTAAAGAAGAGCAAGTGGCTAACAAAGAGAAACGAATTGATGAGACTCAGCAGCAGATCGAAATGATTTACAAAAACCAGGTGACAGAGTTGGAACGTATATCCAACCTCACCATGGAAGACGCACGCAGTATCATACTGTCCAACGTAGAACAGGAAGTTCGTCATGAGACGGCTCAAATGATCAAGGACATTGAACAACAAGCGAAGGAAGAAGCGGACAAAAAGTCCCGCGAGATTATTACACTCGCTATCCAACGTTGTGCGGCTGACCATGTAGCGGAAACAACGGTTTCTGTTGTTACCCTGCCAAATGAAGAAATGAAAGGCCGGATTATCGGTCGTGAAGGACGTAACATCCGTGCGCTTGAAACCCTTACAGGGATTGACCTCATTATCGATGATACGCCAGAAGCTGTTATTCTGTCGGGCTTTGACCCGATTCGCCGTGAGATCGCCCGTACTGCCCTGGAGAAACTGGTGGCTGATGGACGTATTCACCCGGCACGGATTGAAGAGATGGTTGAGAAATCCCGCAAAGAAGTGGATGAGCGCATCCGTGAATACGGTGAGCAAGCTACCTTTGAAGTGGGCGTGCATGGTCTGCATCCGGATCTGATCAAAATTTTGGGCCGGTTGAAGTTCCGTACAAGTTACGGTCAGAACGTCTTGAAACATTCCATGGAAGTCGCTTATCTGGCTGGACTGATGGCTGGCGAACTGGGAGAAGACGTAACTCTGGCAAGACGTGCAGGTCTATTGCATGACATCGGTAAAGCGCTGGATCACGAAGTGGAAGGATCACACGTCGAAATTGGCGTGGAACTGGCGAAGAAATACAAAGAACATCCGGTTGTAATCAACAGTATCGCGTCCCATCACGGAGATTGCGAAGCGACTTCGGTCATTGCCATGTTGGTTGGCGCAGCAGATGCGCTCTCCGCAGCAAGACCAGGCGCACGCCGCGAAACGCTGGAAACGTATATCAAACGACTGGAGAAGCTGGAAGAAATCTCAGAGTCCTTCGAAGGTGTCGAGAAATCGTACGCCATTCAGGCCGGACGCGAAGTTCGCGTTATGGTACAGCCTGAGAAGATCGATGATGCTGAAGCCTTCCGCTTAGCCCGTGACATCACGAAGATGATTGAGAATGAACTCGACTATCCGGGTCACATCAAAGTCACCGTCATCCGGGAAACCCGTGCGGTTGAATACGCAAAATAGAGCATTACGGAAAAGTGGCCGCAGTAGTGGGCCACTTTTCCTGTTGATAGCCTGTTAAAGGCAACTACACATTATGGAGCATGAGATAGAGTCCTGCAAAGGTTCAACATTTGAAGTAAGAGGACTTTGCAGGAATTGAGGAGGCAGTAATCAATGAAAGTTTTGTTTATTGGTGACATTGTAGGTAACGTGGGACGTAAGGCATTAAAGGAAAATTTACCGTACCTGAAATCAAAGTATAAGCCACATGTGGTGATTGTGAATGGTGAAAATGCGGCAGCAGGTCGTGGCATTACCGGTGCAATCGCAAATGAGTTTTTCAACTGGGGTGTACATGGTATTACACTTGGTAATCATACTTGGGACAATAAGGATATTTTTGATTTTATAGATGATGAGCCCCGCATGATTCGTCCAGCGAACTTTCCACCAGGCACACCAGGACGAGGGTACACGGTTGTCAAAGGTGAAGGGAAAGAGCTAGCAATTGTCAATCTTCAAGGAAGAACGTTCCTGCCTGCTCTGGATTGTCCATTCCGTGTAGCTGATGAAATTGTAGATGAGCTACGCCAAGACCATAAATGTATTTTAGTTGATATGCATGCTGAAGCAACGTCAGAAAAGATTGCCATGGGATGGCACCTGGATGGACGTGCGTCTCTCGTTGTAGGTACACATACGCATGTACAGAGTAATGATGATCGGATTTTGCCTGGAGGAACAGCTTACTTGACGGATGCGGGCATGGTAGGACCTCGTGACGGCATATTGGGTATGGAGCGTGAGGCCGTGTTACGTAAGTTCTACACCCAGCTACCTGTACGTTTCGTTGTAGATGATGGCAAATGGCACTTCCACGGTGTTTTTGTTGAAATTGATGAAGCCACAGGTGCGGCAACACGCATCGAAAAAATTCGTCTGACGGAGGACGAGTGGCGCATGGAATAGGGGTATTGTCCCAATTTGCAGGGAAACCCGTCTAAAAAGAAGGAATTTTTTTGCCTCCCGCGAATAACATCTAGTAAGTGGAAACAAACTTTCAACATTCCCAGGGAGGTACTTACCATGGATGTATTAAAAGTTTCAGCAAAGTCCAATCCTAATTCTGTAGCCGGCGCTCTTGCAGGGGTTCTTCGTGAACGTGGAAATGCTGAACTGCAGGCAATTGGAGCGGGAGCACTGAACCAAGCCATTAAAGCGGTAGCGATAGCCCGGGGATTTGTAGCACCAAGCGGAGTTGACCTGATTTGTATTCCAGCTTTTACAGACATTGTGATCGACGGCGAGGACCGAACGGCCATTAAGCTGATTGTGGAGCCCAGATAATACATGCAGTATGCATTGAACCTGTTTACGATGTAGACAGGTTTTTTTGCGTTTTTTTGCAATAACATATGGAGGAGGGTTTAAGATGTCCATGTCTGATTGGCGTGTAGCTGATTTTCACTGTGATGCACTGAGCAAAATTTTGATGCAGCCTGCCCTTTCATTTGAAAATGCTCCACAACTGGATGTGAACTTGCAACGTTTGAAAGAGGGGAATGTAGGATTGCAGGCGTTCGCCATCTATTTACCCGAAGTACTTGGCAGAGGCAAGTTTGAACATGTCATGGGGCAGTTGGAGATCTATCGAAGACGTGTGGAGAGAAGTCAGGAGCGGCCTGGCGGCACACAGACGTTGTTATGGCGTGAACAGGTGGCTCAGGTGGGGCAAACAGGGGGGCCGTGGGGATTAATCACACTGGAGGGTGTGGATGGCCTGGAGGGCAACCTGTTCTATCTGGAGTTATGTTATCAGATGGGCGTTCGAATTATTGGACTAACGTGGAATTATGCCAATTGGGCGGCTGACGGAGTAATGGAGAAGCGTGGAGCAGGTCTGACCGAGAAGGGGAAGGAACTGGTGCGCCAGTGTAATGAAATCGGAATGCTGCTCGACGTGTCACATCTGACAGAGAAAGGTTTCTGGGAACTGGCTGACTTGAGCAAACGTCCTTTTATCGCCTCCCATTCCAACAGTTATAGCGTATGTCCCCATGTGCGTAATCTGAAAGACGATCAGATTCAGGCTATCATTGCCCGGGAAGGGCGGATCGGACTGACGTTTGTACCCTGGTTTGTAAAGCAGGAGGGTGAGGTATGTATAGAAGATCTGCTGCCTCATATTGAGGAGATCTGTTCTCTCGGCGGGCAGCATCATCTGATGATGGGGTCTGATTTTGATGGAATTTCAACGTATATTCAGAGACTTGAACATTCAGGACATTATCCGAGACTGACGGAAATCCTGCTCAAGCATTATGATGAACATTTAGTGCGCGGCTGGTTGTGGGGGAATGCGATGAGTTATCTGGGGGAACACTTGCCAGAGAGCAATCCGAAGATGCAGATGAAGGGGAATTCCATGAAATAGTGAACTGGTGTGTGCTTTGAATGTGTTGAATTGAAACTTGTTTTCCAAATAAAGGAGGGGAATGATGGTGAAATAAGTGTATTTCATGAATTTTCACCAGTTCGTTTTCATTTCACTCCAAAAAGGGGTATAATACCATTGGATTGTTAAGAGCCTGAGTACAGGCCATAGATAAACAAGGAGTGAATTTACAATGAGTAAAACAGTACCTGTGGGCGTATCTGCCCGTCACATTCATGTATCCCAAGAGCACGTTGAAATTTTGTTTGGCAAAGGTTATGAACTGACTGAATTTAAACCTCTGTCCCAGCCTGGCCAATACGCTGCTAACGAAACTGTAGCGGTAATTGGTTCGAAAGGACAGTTTGATAAAGTGCGTATCCTTGGACCTGTTCGCCCTGAAACGCAACTGGAGATCTCCATGACAGATTCATTTGCGATTGGTGTTAAAGCACCTGTACGTGAATCTGGAAGCATTGAAGGTACACCAGGAATCACAATTAAAGGTCCTGCTGGCGAAGTTACGATTGATAAAGGTGTTATCGTTGCTGCTCGTCACATTCACTTCCATACTTCTGATGCTGCTAAATGGGGTATCGAGGACAAACAAATGTTGAAAGTTCGTCTGGGTGGAGATCGCGGTCTTGTACTGGAAAATGTACTGGCTCGTGTATCCGATTCTTTTGCACTGGACATGCATATTGATACAGATGAAGCTAACGCTGCTGGCGCTCGTAATGGCGACACTGCTGAAATCATCGATTAATTACATGTAATAGCTTCAGCCCCCAATTATGGCGGACTGAATAACATATAAACCTGAGCACAGCCAACAGGGGCCGGTTAATTCCAGCCCTGACGGCAAGGCTCAGGTTTTTGTGTTTTCTGAGTGCTCTTCTGAGCATGGCATGTTTCGGATTAGACGAAGGGAGATGCGCTTTGGATGTGGAACTACAGCCCAATTCATGCTATAATTTGCTGTAATGCTCTTTTAATGTTCCAAGCAAGATATTCTTGTGGAACAGGGATGAATGAACGATTTTTTATTAATAGAGGCTGTAAGGAGTGACCGAAGGAAATGGCTAAAGACTCAAAAAAGGATTACTCCCAATATTTTGATTTTTCCGATGCCAAAGTAATTTCGCAAGATGAATTCAGCAAAAAGATAAGAATCCGGGGCCGTGAGATTAACATCAAATCGGAACCCAATCATCGTCAGGAGAAACAGCGGGGCAAGGAAGACGTCCAGGTGCTTTACGAAAATGCCGTTCCCGATGAACTGAAAAACATAGGGAAAGGTAAACACTATATTGTATATACGTATGGATGTCAGATGAACGAGCATGACTCGGAGACCATCAAAGGACTCCTTGAGTCTATGGGATATCAGGCTACAGAGAATCGCAAAGAAGCTGATATTATTCTGCTCAATACGTGTGCCATACGGGAAAATGCGGAAGATAAAGTATTTGGTGAGCTCGGTCACCTGAAAACGCTAAAACTCGAACGTCCGGGATTGTTACTTGGCGTATGCGGTTGTATGTCCCAAGAAGAAGGCGTCGTCAACCGAATCATGCAGAAGCATGGCTTTGTGGATATGATCTTTGGTACACATAACGTGCATCGACTGCCACATCTAATCCAGGAAGCGTTGTTCAGCAAAGAAATGGTTGTTGAGGTATGGTCCAAGGAAGGCGACATTATTGAGAACCTGCCGAAGAAACGTGAGGGTATGCGCGGCTGGGTGAATATTATGTATGGCTGCGACAAGTTCTGTACATATTGCATCGTTCCGTTTACGCGGGGCAAAGAACGCAGCCGTCGTCCTGAAGATGTCATTGCCGAAGTTAGGGATTTGGCACGACAAGGCTTTAAGGAGATCACGCTGCTTGGTCAAAATGTGAATGCGTACGGCAAGGACTTCACCGACCTGAACTACAGTTTTGGTGACTTGATGGATGCCATTCGCCAAATTGATATTCCGCGGGTACGTTTTACAACCAGTCACCCACGTGACTTTGATGACCACTTGATTGAAGTGCTGGCCAAGGGCGGAAATCTGGTGGAGCACATTCATCTTCCGGTGCAATCTGGCAGTTCAGAAGTACTCAAACGTATGAGCCGCAAGTATAACCGGGAACACTATCTGAAGCTGGCTGACAAAATTAAAAAGGCCATCCCGGATGTTGTGTTGACAACGGATATTATTGTTGGTTTTCCGGGGGAAACGGAAGAACAGTTTGAAGATACACTTTCCCTTGTCCGTGAAGTAGGGTATGATTTTGCCTATACCTTTATTTATTCCCCGCGTGAAGGTACACCGGCTGCAGTGATGGAAGACAACGTACCGATGGAAGTGAAGAAGGAACGTTTGAAGCGCTTGAACGAAACGATCAACGAATACAGCCACCGAAGCAATGAAGAGCAACGCGGCAAAATCGTTGAAGTGCTCGTTGAAGGCGAGAGCAAACGGAATTCCGAAGTTCTGGCAGGACGTACACGCAGCAACAAGCTGGTGCATTTTGAAGGACCTAAAGATTTGATCGGTACTTTCGTACAAGTGGAAATCACCGATCCGATGACTTTTTATATTAGGGGCAACCTGCTCTCCGAGCCGGTAGCTGCCAATCAGTAATACACACACACAAATAAGATGAATGATTTTTTGCACTTAGCGGGGTTACGCCGAGCGTAGCGAAGGTGACGGAATCGATTCTGTAGAAGCGAAGCGTTCGCCTTTGTCTCCGAATTTTAACCTTGAACAATCTTAATCGAAAAAATTCGGAGACAACAGCGATCAAAAGAACGATCCGACACCGCAGCGGTCACTCAGCAGTCGACTGAGCTTAATGCAACATTGAGTTTTCATCTTATATCATCTCATAGAATGGAGCGATTTCAGTGGCGCAGGAAGAAGTGCAGTACAACCATTATGGAATGCCAACCTACGATACGCGCAATCTGGTCATACGCGACGACATTATGGGAAAAGCCAAAGAATTGGCTGATATGCTCGGAACGAGTGAGGAAGTTAGACAGTTTCAACAGGCTGAAACCAAAATTCGGGATCATGAGCGCATCCAGCAGTTGATTGCAACGATCAAGAAAAAACAAAAAGAGATTGTTGCTTTTGAAAGCTTTAAAAATGTGGAGATGGTCAGCAAAATTGAACAGGAAATTGAAGATCTGCAAAGCGAACTGGACAGTATTCCATTGGTTACGGAATTCCAGCAGAGCCAGAGCGACATCAACTACTTGCTTCAACTAGTGATCTCTGTAATCCGGGATACGGTTTCTGAAAAAGTAAACGTGGAGGCTGGAACGGATTCACCTCCGACCAGTTGCGGTTAAATGACGGAAGGGTGCGGACGCTGTCCGCGCCTTTTTTGACATTACATAACCGTTAATGTGGAGTGGCTATCGCCAAGTACTCGGAATATAATTCCAAGCAAAGCTCCACGCTGTGGGGTTATTTTGTGTGGCGCGGCTGATTTTTAATGATAAAGGCACATGACATCAAGAGAGCTTGATACGTACAGTGAATAAAGGAGAAATGAATAATGAGTATTTTGGACAAAATGGTGGAAGACGGAGACGGACGATTCTGGGGATTTCTCGGCTGTCGTTATATTAAAGGAGACGGAAAAGAAGTACAGATTGCGTTGACAGCAGGCGAACATCATACCAACTCCATGGGGATTATTCATGGGGGTGTATTGACTTCACTGATGGACCAGGCGATGGGTATGGTTGCAACAGCAGCAATGGAAGTAGACGGCTGTGTGACAACAAATCTGAACGTACATTTTCTTGCACCAATGAAACAAGGGGAATTAACGGTGACAGCTACGGTACTGCATCAAGCAGGACGCAGTGTTACGACTCAATCGGAGGTTCGTGATGCATCGGGCACGTTGGGATGTATGGCTACGGCGACATTCCGCATAGCACGCCCGAGAACGTAACGCACGAATCCTGCGGTTGACAAAAGATATTATTATGTCATAATGAAATTATCAAAATGAAAATAGTCGGTGGTGCCCATGAGCGAAAACTACGAACACTTCAATGCAGAGAGCGACGAACAAGCAGCACGTGCTTATAGTTCCCAAAAATATCGTACCCCCGATGGTGTTCCTGCGGATATCGTTATGTTCACCTTAACCAAGCGGGAGCGCAAGACGGTGACGAAGACACTTCCCATTCGGGAACTGAAAGTGATGCTGATCAAGCGCAAAGGCTGGCCTTTTGCAGGCAGATGGGCATTACCCGGTGGATTTTGTCAGGAGAATGAATCCATCTACGGTGCAGCGAAGCGTGAGTTGATGGAAGAGACAGGTGTAGATGGTGGACATCTGGAGTACTTGAATGTATACAGTCAGCCGGGTCGTGACCCGAGGGGCTGGATTATCTCACACGCATTTTTCGCGCTTGTGGAAGAATGGATGCTGGATCAACGCCAAGCAGCAGATGATGCTGAGGATGTTGGATTGTTCACGATTCAGGAGGCGCTGCAAGAACTGGAACTGGCCTTTGATCACAGAACAATTATCGAAGACGCTTATCGACGTATTCAACAGCAGATGCTGGAAACGACGATTGCTCGTCAGTTCCTGCCACGTGATTTTACATTAAGTGAATTATATCAGGTTATTCAAAGTGTTGTACCAGATTTCGAAGAACCAAACTTCATTCGCAAGATTACGTCTACCCGCAGCCGTAAAGGCATTGTGGAAGAAGTAAGAGATGAAGAGGGGAACCTCGTGAGTTCCAACCAGTACTCGCAGCGTCCGGCGCAGCTATATCGTTTTACAGAACTCGTACCACGCCTTTCCATCTATACGTAATAATGTATAGGTGTGTCAATCTGATTGAATCAGGATCAACCATTTCTGGGCTAAGGGAGTGTTGACGATGAAAGCACTGATTGTCATTGATTTTACGAAGGATTTTGTGACAGGTTCTTTGCCTGTAGGTCAGCCGGCAGTAGAGATCGAAGAGACGATTGCAGCTGTAACCGAGGCCTATTGTAAGAACAAACATGAGGTAATCATGGCTGTGGATCTGCACGAAGAGAATGATCCGTATCACCCGGAGACTGTACTTTTCCCACCTCATAACATCAGAAATACGGAGGGAAGACAGTTATATGGTCGTCTTGCCCAAGTGATGGAAGAACGGAAAACAGATATACAGTGGATGGATAAGACGAGATATAGTGCATTCTGTGGGACCGATCTGGAACTCAGACTGCGTGCACGTGGTATTACGGATATTGCACTGATTGGGGTATGCACGGATATTTGCATATTGCATACCGCAGTGGACGCTTACAATAAAGGTTTTCATATTACGGTATACGAAGATGCCGTTGCCAGCTTCAATCCGGCAGGGCATGAGTGGGCACTTGGACATTTTCGTTCCAGCCTTGGTGCTTCGGTGGTTAAGGCGAGCGAGACAGTCTTGGCTTAATTTACTCCATAGTCATGTTTGGTTGACTCCATGTTAGGAACCGGATGAATGTGGTGAATGGTGTATAGAGTTTTTTACGGGAGACTTGTTTGTTTAATACGGATGAACAGAATCATGAAGAATGAGTCTCCATATGTTAACCCGTGTTCACAGATGAAATCTGGGGGCACGAGCGGAAGTCAGAGAGGATGAGACAAATGCAGACAACTAGCCTGGCTTTACATACGGATAAATATCAGATCAATATGATGTACGCCCATTGGGTGAATGGTACTCACAAGCGGAAGGCGGTATTTGAAGCCTATTTCCGTAAACTTCCTTTTGGTAACGGATATGCGGTATTTGCCGGATTGGAACGTATTGTGAACTATATCAGCCAGCTTCGGTTTACGATGGACGACATCAAATTTTTATCCAAACAAGAGGAAAATTACGATCCGGTCTTTCTGGAAGAGTTGCTCCAGTTTTCATTTCAGGGGACGATTCATTCCATGAAGGAGGGTGCAATTGTTTTCCCTGACGAACCGCTCATTCGGGTAGAAGGCTCCATTATGGAGACTCAATTGGTGGAGACGGCGATACTTAACTTCATGAATTATCAGACGTTGATTGCAACTAAGGCTTCGCGGATCAAACAGGTAGCGCAGCAGGATACGTTGCTTGAATTCGGCACACGGCGAGCGCAGGAAGCGGATGCTGCCATCTGGGGCGCACGTGCCTCGTATGTAGCAGGCTTCGATGCAACGTCTAATATGCTGGCTGGAGAGCGCTTTGGAATCCCAACAGCAGGTACACATGCCCATTCCTGGGTACAGAGCTTTATGAGCGAACAGGAGGCGTTTGACGTGTATGCCAAAGTTTTGCCTGATCAGGTTACGCTGCTGGTTGATACCTTTGACACGTTGAACAGTGGAGTACCTCACGCCATCAAGACAGCCAAGAAGTTGGAGAGCCAAGGCAAAAAGATGAATGCGATTCGTCTGGACAGTGGTGACCTTGCGTACTTGTCGATTCAGGCACGTCAGATGTTGGATGAGGCTGGGCTGGATTATGTGAAAATTGTAGCATCCAATGATTTGGATGAAAATACGATTTTCAACCTGAAGGCTCAGGGAGCACGGATTGATACATGGGGTGTTGGTACACAGTTGATTACGGCTTCTGACCAACCATCTTTGGGTGGAGTATATAAATTAGTGGAGCGTGAAGTGGATGGTGCCATGCTGCCTACGATTAAAATATCTGCCAATCCTGAAAAGGTGTCCACTCCAGGTAAAAAGGAAGTGTTCCGGATTATTGATCCGAAACATGGCAAGGCGATTGCAGATTATATCTGCTATCCAGAGGAAGAGCAGCCGCTACAGGGCGGACCGCTCAAGCTGTTCAACCCGCTACACCCTTACCTGAAAAAGACGGTTACCCGCTACGAAGCGGTGAATATGCTGGAGCCAATCTTTGTGAATGGACGTAAAGTGTATGAACTGCCTAATCTGGATGAGATTCGTGCGTATCACCGGGAACAGATGAACCTCTTCTGGCCTGAATACCAACGGAAGCTCAACCCGGAGATCTACCGTGTGAACATCAGCCCTGCGGCATGGAATATGAAGCAGAAGCTCATTGCGGAACATGTGAAATCCACAGAGGAATAATTCACATATAAGAATTACAGAGAGGCATAACCAGTGAGGGATACTGGCTTATGCCTTTTTGCTGCCTATAAAATGTATACGTTCTTAGCAGAGTTGAACGATTCGATGATCGCAAGCAAAATTTCCGCTATACGGGTTCTGTCTTCTGTGAAAGTACGTCGGATTGTTGATAGACGTTATTCTTATGATCCCGATGAGGTGGACCAGTGATGTAAGAAATCTCATGGACAGACTGCCAAGGTAGCAGGCTATACTGGATAATAATCATTCATAATTCAAGAGGTTGTAGGGGAAAAGCAGTAATTATTTCTCGGGAAAGCGCAGGAGCCGCCAAATTCTGCATCGCATTGTTTCAATCCTGCAGCTGTAGGGGATGAAAGTAAGAGGAGGTGCAGACATGAGATGGATATTAGGACTGGTCTGGATCGCTTTTATTGCCTATGCATTGTTGTTAGCACCGGGGCAGTCACCTGGAAGTGATCCGATATTCAAAGAACTGATTACAATGCAAAGCAAAGAACCTTGGTTACTTACGGTATTTTCGTGGTTAGGTATTTTCCCGGCAGTTTATGCCTGTATGCTGTTAAGAACATCTGTGAAAGAACGAGGTGGCCGTGTACCGGCTTGGCCTTTTGTCATACTTTCTTTTGGACTGGGTGCTTTTGCCCTGCTTCCCTATTATGCATGGTCATCGTCCGCAAATAGGGCTTCGGGTTACACAACCTTACATTTTGGTCGTCAGTGGGAGTCGGGAATTGGACGGGTAGCAGCCCACAAACTGACGCATGTAGTCCTTCTGCTGTTAACGCTGGGGGCAACATTCTATGCCGTGACGCAAGGTCATCCGGATGTATATATGGAAGCATTCAATCAATCTGCCTTTGTACATATCATGACGATTGATTTTGTACTGCTGACCTTACTTTCCATGATTGCGATATACAGGGATACTAAAGTGAGTCGACGTTCAGCAGCTTGGACCGCGGCAGGCATCATCCCTATTGTGGGTCCCCTAATCTATCTGTTGACGCTCAGGAGAGACAGAGTTTGATCATCAATATTTGAAGAATTCCATAGGTAAACGGAGCCGTTAAGCCTGAATGCGAACAATTCATGTGCTTAATGGAAAAATATATAAAATCCAAAAGAGGAGTGGCTATAGATGAAAAACCATTTTAACGCATATGTGGTCCGTAAAGAAGAACAGGGCGGAGTGAAAGCTACTATAGAGCAATTGAAGAAGGAAGATCTGCCAAATGGAAATGTAACGGTACAGGTGCAGTATTCCAGTGTCAATTATAAAGACGGACTCGCTACCCTTGACAAAGGCGGTGTCGTTCGTGAGTACCCGATGGTACCGGGAATTGATCTGGCCGGAACGGTAGAGGAGTCGGTCAGTGGACGTTTTGCACCAGGAGATCGGGTGATCAGTACAGGATTTGAACCTGGCGTATCCCATTACGGAGGATACAGCGAGTATGCGCGTCTGCGCAGTGAATGGCTGGTACCTCTGCCACCAGGTCTCAGTGAGAAAGAGGCCATGGCAATTGGAACCGCAGGATTTACGGCTGCACTTTCGGTAGATGCGCTGTTACAGGCTGGAGTGACACCGGAGATGGGCAAGGTTCTGGTTACGGGTGCAACGGGTGGTGTTGGCAGTATGGCAGTAGCGATTCTGGCGAAGCTTGGCTTTGAAGTAACAGCCAGCACAGGCAAGAAGGAGCAGGAGGAGCCATTGCTTAGAAACTTGGGAGCCTCAGAGGTCATTACTCGTGAAGAAGCTGATACTCCAGCTAAAGGAGCGATGGGGAAACAGCTATGGGCGGGAGTTGTTGATCCAACAGGAGGACCGGCTCTTGCGGAGCGATTGAAACAGGTTCAATACGGAGGTGCGGTAGCGGTATCCGGGTTAACTGGAGGCACAGCTTTTGAATCTACGGTACTTCCGTTTATTTTGCGTGGAATCCAGCTTATGGGTATAGACTCTGTATATTGTCCGATGGAACGTCGGGAACGATTGTGGAAACTGCTCGGCGGAGAATGGAAACCGGAGCGCGCGCTGGAACTGGGAATCCGGGAGATCTCTCTAGATCAATTGCCTCATACGCTGGAGACGATACTCCAAGGTGGTGCAGTAGGTCGTACGGTGGTCAATACAATATCAGATCTGCCATCCGCATAAGATTCTAAGTCCTTAGACATGCTAATTCTACCTGATTGGGTCACAGTACAAGTGGCTGGAAAGGAAGGATTGGTATGTGGTTTGGTAGAAAAGGCCGAAGTCTGGTTGGAAGAACAATGAAGTCGGTACTTGTAAGTGGCGTGTTGATCACGAGTATCTGGTCCCTGGTGGCTTGTTCGGGATCATCCATTGAACAGGAGCGGAAGGTCTACACCCGTGAAGCGACAGATGAAGGAAATGTGCGGGCACAGAGTCAAGGACACGGATTAAACGGTGAATTGGTGAGTGAGATCAGTAAGAGTTTTGAAGCAAAAGGCATTCAACTTATGAATAACATGTCTGCCGATGACGACCATGGCGGGATCTCTTATATGTATTTGTTGAATGGAAGTGGCAGACACATCGTGAAAGTCCATATTTTCAGTGATGCGACAACCCGGGCGGCCAGCATGAAACAAATGTATAGTGAGAATCGTGATGAGGCTGTCTTGGAGAATGCGCTTGGCCGGACAACGATTCGTAGCAAAGGGTACGTCTCACTCGTTTATACAGCTTCCGGTGGGGAAAAGGACAAGTATGAACAGGATGTTATGCAGGTGTTCCAACATGTGTTGGGGCAACTAAGGTAAGAGAAGATGGGAGCACAGAAAACTTTCAATCCTTACCGTACAGCTGAAAATAAACCCGAAAAACCCGTCTGATCTTTCAGACGGGTTTATATATTTCACGCATGACATGCCGCAGCTCGGGCAGAATGAGTTTTTCCATGGCCAATTTGACAGCTCCTTTGGAACCCGGCATGGAGAATACGGCTGTGCGTCCAATCGTTCCAGCGACGGCTCTGCTCAGGATGGCAGCGGAACCGATATCTTCGGTGTAACTGAGAAAACGGAAGATCTCACCAAAGCCCGGGAGTTCCTTGTCGAGTAGTGAGGATACTGCTTCATAAGTTGTATCTCGGGGTGCAATCCCTGTTCCGCCGCTAAGCAACACGGCTTCAATATCATCACGAACAGCTGCATCTTGCAGGATGCTTCGAATGTTCTCCGTTTCATCTGGTGTGATGATGTATTCAACAATCTGATAACCCGCTTCATTCAAAAGCTGGTGCATGAGCTGGCCACTGGTATCGGTGTCTTTAGTTCGTGTGTCAGACACTGTAACAATCATGCACGATACCGTGTCAGGGGCTTCCTGGCGATGTTGTTCCACTGAATTAGTCATGAAACTTCCTCCTTCAATCAACATGTCCTCATAGCATAGACCATCCGTTAGAATCAGGCAATGTACTGGGGAAGAGTTGAACGTTATTGCACAACGAATGCGGGATGGTGTACACTCGCTAGATATAGATAGACTAGGTTACAAGAAGGACAATCAGAGAGGTGTATACGTATGAATAAAACGATTATAAAAGAACAATCCATACCTGTATATATACTGTCAGGTTTTTTGGGGAGTGGCAAAACAACACTGCTTGTTCAGTTGATTGAACATTGGCAACAGCAGGGTTTGCGTCCCGCAGTGGTTATGAATGAGTTGGGCGAAGTCAATCTGGATGGTCAGATTGTGGATTCCACCGTTCCAATGACAGAGATGTTAGGTGGCTGCATCTGTTGTACCGTACGTGGTGACTTGGGATTGCAACTTGCCGATCTCGTTCAGGAGGAATCACCGGATGTGATCATCATTGAAGCAACCGGTGCGGCGAATCCAATGGAGATTCTGGATGCGGTAACGGAGACCTCACTCTACATGCGACTGGAACTGAAAAGTCTCATTACTGTTGTGGATGCAGCACATCTATCTGGCCTGTATCAGGAGCAGAAGGGGCAGACGTTCAAACTGATGCAGGAGCAGATTCGTTGTGCGTCTGTGCTTCTCTTGAATAAAACGGATCGGGTGAGTGCACAGGAACTGCAGGATCTGGAGCAGCTTTTGGCAAAATGGAATGGCTTCGCCCCTGTAATTCCTACGGTGAAATGTGAGGTAGAGATGGATCTGTTGCTTCGCAGCGGGGCAGACGTGCATGTACGTGATTCAGCTTCTGAAGTAGACAAGCCGGCTCACCAAGAGCATCATGTGCATACAGAAGCCTGTGGTACACATGGATGCAGTCATGGTCATGAACATACAGATCATACAGTCCAAGGCGATGATACGAATACTGAAGCATCCCATAGCCATGTCCATGCCCACAGTCACGAGCATTCTGCGCCTCATGCATCACACGAACATGTCATGGTGTATACGCATTATTTCAGTCATCCGGTGAACAGCGAAGCATTTGAACAATTTGTATCTGCTTTGCCACGGGATGTGTATCGAGCAAAAGGTATTTTATCGTTTAGTGACACGGCGAGCCGTTTCTGGTTTCAGTATGCCTACCGTGAATCGGATTACATGAAGATCACACCTCAGGGAGAGGTCCCTAATGTTGCTGTGTTTATAGGTGAGCATTTTGACCAAACTGTCATTCGTGACCAATTACTGGAATTGGAAGCGATAAAGTAGGTTAGATGATTCAATATTCCTCCAAACTGGGTATTAAGATGCATAGCAAACTTTGCCTGGGGGGAACTTTAAATGACACAACAACAATATCAACAATGTATCGATGCTTGCCTGGAGTGCATGAATGCATGCAACGTATGTTACATATCGAGTCTGAAAGAATATGATCTGGCGATGTTGCGTGATTGCATTCGTTTGAATCGGGAATGTGCGGAGATCTGCAGTTTTGCTGCACAAGCGATGACACGTGGAAGTGATTTCATTGCTGAAATATGCGAATTGTGTGTGAAAGCTTGTGAAGCTTGCGCCGCTGAGTGTGGCAAACACCACCATGATCACTGCCAAGCATGTGCAGAGGCTTGCCGCAGATGTGCAGAAGCTTGCCGGTTGATGGCAGCAGTGGCGTAAATATTATTTCACTGGAATATATAATTAAAACCGATAATGACCGTTGTCCCCTAAGGGAAGGCAGTGAACACAAGCATCTGAGACGATGTGCCTATGTGTTGCCTTTCAGTAGGGGATTTTTAATGTAGGTTGCCAAGTCTGATCGTGGTATGTATAATGATGGCAATGAATTGAATTGAAGAATATCAATGATCGGGAGAGTAGCCAGATCCATACATGACAGCGAGCCGGGAGAGGTGGAAGCCGGTATGACATGACCTGAGTGAACCGCACCCGTGAGATGGTTATCCGAAAAGAGGTACGTATCCCGATTGGGGATAGGCCATATCTGTCTGAGGGTAACCCGGCTTGCGACCGTTATACGCATCGAGCGGAACAGGTTCTACCGATATGTACGTTGATGCATATTAAGAGTAGCTGTTCACCTAGAGTGGTACCGCGGGAACTGTTAAGTCAGCTCTCGTCTCTTATGTAGAGACGAGAGCTTTTTTGTGTTTATTTTCAGCCAATAATGAATGGATAAGGAGTGTTTGACATGTTGATGAAGCAGGCTGCGGCCGATATTGCCCCTTTAACGGGATTGAACGAAAAAGAGGTTATGAGATTACTGGAGGTCCCACCGCAGGCGGAGATGGGTGATGCAGCATTCCCTTGTTTTGTATTGGCGAAGTCATTAAAAAAAGCACCCGCAGTCATTGCAACCGAGCTCGCAACTGGATTGCAGGCCTCTGGAATTGAAGCGACTCCCGCTGGGCCGTATGTAAATATCCGTTTCAATCGGGAGAAGCTCGCGCCGAATCTGCTAAAAGAACTGGGGAATGCCGCATTTGGTAAGCTTCAGCTTGGTCAAGGTTCACGTGTTGTGATTGATATGTCTTCCCCTAACATCGCGAAACCCTTCGGAATTGGACATTTGCGTTCTACTGTAATCGGTGCAGCATTGTATCGGTTGTACAACGAAGCGGGTTATACCTCTGTAAGTGTGAATCATCTGGGAGACTGGGGAACACAGTTTGGCAAGCAGATCGCAGCATACAAACGGTGGGGCAATGAGGAAGCGTTGCAGGCAGACCCCATCCGTACGTCCCTGGAGCTGTATGTGCGCTTCCATGATGAGGCAGAGAACGATCCATCTCTGGAGATTGAGGCACGGGAATGGTTCCGCAAGCTGGAGCAAGGGGATGAGGAAGCACAGCGATTATGGGCGTTCTTTGTGGAAGTAAGCATGAAGGAATTCAACCGGATGTATGAACGTCTGAACGTACAATTTGACCATACGCTGGGGGAAAGCTTTTACAATGACAAGATGGGTGCGGTGGTTGAAGAACTCAAGGCGAAAGGTTTACTTGAAGAGAGTGATGGAGCACTTGTGGTACATCTGGAGGACGAGAACATGCCTCCGTGTCTAATTATCAAAAAAGACGGAACAACAATCTATCCTACACGGGATTTGGCTACGGCGGTCTATCGTCATGAGGTGATGAAGGCAGATCGGTTGTTATACGTGGTCGGAGGCGAGCAGAAGCTTCATTTCCGTCAGGTATTTGCTGTCCTATCTCGGATGGGACATGAGTGGTCTGCGAAATGTGAACATATCCCGTTTGGATTAATGCGTTTTGAGGGACGGAAAATGTCTACGCGTCGCGGTAAAGTCGTCTTTTTGCAGGAAGTGTTGGATGAGGCAGTTGCTCGTGCACTACAGATTATTCAGGAGAAAAACCCGAATATGGAGAACCCTCAGAAGGTGGCCGAGGCGGTCGGTGTCGGAGCCATTATCTTCGGTGATCTGCGTAATAATCGGCTTAATGATGTGGACTTCTCACTGGAAGATGCTGTGAGTTTTGAAGGGGAGACCGGACCTTATGTGCAGTATACCCATGCCCGGATTCAAAGTGTGCTTGCCAAGGCAGAAGAGGCGATCCGCGTGGAAAATGAAAACCCTTTGACTAACGGCACGATTGCAGATGATGTAAATGACACAGGGACTACTTCATCCAGTATCGGAGATACCTCATGGGCATTGCTGAAACTGCTTGGTGAATATCCCGAGTATCTGGAAAAAGCAATTCATCGGAATGAGCCTTCGGTCATTGCCAAATATACAATAGATGTGGCTCAGGCGTTCAACCGCTTCTATCACGCCGAACGCATTGCGGATGCGTCATCTGATGTAAGATCCTTCCGAGTGGCATTGGCCAAACGGACTGCCGAACGCCTCGCGTACAGTTTACATTTGCTAGGTGTGCAAGCTCCAGAACGGATGTGATCCCAGGTGATATGGAGTAAACGTGGACTTTTCAAGAAAGCCAATCAAGATGTACCAGACTCATCAGGTCGAGGTATGTTGCTTCAACAAGTTAGCAAGCGATTAGGTAATGCTCAAGTACTTGATGAAATTAATCTGGAAGTGAAGCAGGGCGAATGTGCTGTATTTGTTGGCAGAAACGGCTCGGGCAAAAGCACGTTGCTACGTATGTTGGCAGGTATTTTGTTACCCGATACAGGATCGATCCAGCGCACAATGAAGGGTTCTGATGGGTATGCAGTAGATGGCCTGCCACGTTTACCCTTTACCTCTGGAGAGTACTTGTGGGATATGGGTCGTATTCGGGGCATTCGCCCCGAAGTACTGCGTGGGCGGATTAGAGAACTTAGTGAACTTTTATATCTGGATACCGCGATCGATCAGAAGTTATCCTTATTATCGAAGGGTACACTGCAAAAAGTAAATTTGATTCAGGCCCTGTTACCTGGACCGGGTGGACTTTTGCTGCTGGATGAACCGTTGTCAGGCTTGGATATTCCAGCTCAAGAGGGCATTGTATCCTTATTGGGGCAATGGAAGGATGAAGGGACATCCATCGTTACAGCTTGTCATGAACCGTTGCTAATTGAACGTTTGGCAGACCATGTGATTGTGTTGAAAAAAGGCAGCGTGCTCCGCTACTGGAGTCGTGAAGATATACTTCAAGCTGGCGAACCCGTTGTACGTATTCAAAGTCTGACGAAAGCTGGAGAGGATCTGGTTAACGATCTATCTATCATACAACAACCGGGAGTGCTGTCTTTAGTTCGTAATACAAGCTCAGGGATATCCAATGTTTGGTTGTGGGATTGGAAAGTAGTTCAACAATCAACAGATGATGTCCTCAGAATGATTCTGGCTTCCGGAGGTTCGGTTGTGTCTGTACAACAGGAAGAAAGTCAATTACATATGGAAAGTCTGCTGGAAGGACAACATCCAGCTGTACATGCGAGTCGTGAAGGTGTCACAGAATCTGTGGACTTAAGCTCTTCCATGGATGATGCGGGGGGAGAAGTCAAATGATCTATCTGACCCGATATTTGTTAAGGCATCACATTCGCTCACAGAAATATTTTGCACCGGTTATCTTTTATATCATCGCCATGCTGCTGATCTATTCCTACAAACCCAACCCTATTGCGGACAGTTACAGTGTTACGGCTATGCTGTTATTTCTGGCAGCTGCTTGGCTCGGAGTAATGGTGATGAATACCGATCCTGCTAAGCAGTATCAATTACTTGTCCTTCATACAGGAAGCAGGCGTAAGGTGGTAACAAGTCAACTCATCTGTGCCTGGATAATGCAATTCATGCTCACCGTAATCACTGTGCTGTATCCCGTGTTCGCGGGAATGTTCGAGAAACAACCTACAGGTGAGGAGTGGATGATGACTTGGTTAGGACATCTGGGGTTATCGTTGCTGGGATTGGGCATCAGTGTATTTTTTCAAAAATCGTACATTCCCTTGCTTAGTCGAAGTATGCCTGCTCTCATTATTGTATTATTACTATCGTTTATCCAAGGTTCCTTAAGTGAACGTTTGCCTGGATCGTTAGAATGGCTTGGCCGCATTCTTCCACCAGCCTTTTATCTGGTTCGTGAGATGATGTTATTTGATGAATCAAAGATGGACTCTTTTGTTTCGGTTATGCTGTGGACTGTGCTCTATGCATTAGGGTTACTAATCATCCATGTGTGGCTGTCCGGAAGAAGAGATCTGCGGAGTTAGAAGACGCGCTTCCCGATAACTTGAATGTTGCTCTTGGTTTGGTTAGGATAGAGGGACATGGAATGGTTAACATTGTACGGTTGAAGGGGGCGCTCGCATATGCAAAATACAGATATCCAGAATGGTGACATGCTGGACAGCGAACACTCCAGGGAATTGTTTGCCTATTACGGATTGGCAGTGTACTACGGGCAGGCGCTTGAACAGCAGCTGGTCAATCTGATTTTATTAATGAAAATGTCTCAGGGCAAAGCCGTGTCTGAAGAGGATCTGGAAGATCTGTACGAACGAAAGATGAGCAGTTCACTGGGGCAGCTCATTCACGAAGTGCGCCATCATTTTACATTCTCCGAGGAAGAGACTCTTCAATTGAATGAGTTATGGCAGCAACGTAACCGTATCGTACATCACTACTTCAAGGAACGAATCCATGAGACATTCAGTCCGGAAGGACGATCACGTATGATTAAGGAATTGGAGGATTTCAAAGACCGTGCACAGGAGTTGGAGATCCGTCTTCAGCAATATACGGGTGCCTGGATCGCAGAGCTTGGTCTGGATGCCGAATCCGCAGCAGCTCTGCAAACGCTGGAGCGGATGCATACCGAGAGTATGCAAGCAAGGGCTTTGGAAGAGGATGAATGACAAGCAAACGGATAACGAAACGCTGGATTGTAATTACGGCTCTAGCTGTAGTATTAGTTGGAATCCTGTGGACTGTGGTTACCGCAATCCGTATATCAGCATATACGGATGAGGATTCATCCAGGATATCGGATACAGCAATCATTCTGGGCGCAGCTGTGGCGGGGGATAACCCTTCACCTGTATTTCGCGAACGTATTGAACACGGGATTGAATTATACCGTCAGGGTACCGTTCGTAATCTGCTTTTCACAGGTGGATCAAGTGGTGATGGAGAACATACGGAAGCTGAAGTGGGTCAGAAGTATGCCATCGCACATGGAGTAGATCCTGCGGACATTCGCATAGAGACCAAATCCAGAATTACCGAGGAGAACCTGGTCAATTCAATTCCGATTGGTGAACAGGCCGGTTATCAAACCTATACGATTGTGAGTGATCCATTACATATGAAACGGGCCATGAAGCTGGCTGTCGGACTGGGTATGGATGCTGTACCCTCTCCGACACGAACTACGGCTTATCGAACCTGGCGCAGCAAGTTTCCTTTTCTCGCAAGAGAGACCGTGATGTACATGGGATATACGATCAAAGGATGGATAGACAATCCGCAGCAGCCATGAGGCTGCACGCGGATTGTTTTTTTGTCTGGACGAAATCGAAATAAACAGTATCGGAACCTGAATCCCGATGAAAATACAAAAAAACCGATCTACACCGCAAACCCTGAGGTAGCTGTGTAGATCGGTTTTTGTTTTGCCGTCGAGTACATCATTTTGATTGGTTACTTAAAGAGCTATCTGTTTTACTCTGTTATGCATTGCCTCCGGCAAAGGAGGTTGAGGTTGGAATGATCTCACCCGACGGATTTTCGCTGGTTGCACTCGCTGCTGCTTGCGCACCTTGTTGAAGCTGATACATCTTATAATAGCGGCCTTTAAGCTCCATCAGTTCATCATGTGCACCCTGCTCAACGATACGCCCGCGATGCAGAACCAGAATTTGATCTGCCGAACGAATGGTGGAGAGACGGTGAGCAATGATGAAGGTGGTACGTCCTTTTTTGAGGACTTCGAGTGCGTTCTGAATCAAAGCTTCTGTTTCCGTATCTATATTGGCTGTAGCTTCATCCAAAATGAGGATGGCCGGATCAAACGCCAGTGCCCGAGCAAAGGAGATCAACTGACGCTGTCCAGCAGACAATGTGCTTCCTTTTTCGATGACAGGTTCGTCAAAGCCTTGAGGCAAATGAGCCAGTATACGTTCAGCGCCTACATCACGCAGCGCCTGTTCAATTCGTTCACGGGAGATCTTCTCATCGCCGAGACTGACGTTGGAAGCAATGGTGCCTGTGAACAGATACGGGTCCTGCAATACAATCCCCATATGTTCGCGAATCCACTGTTTAGGCAGATCTTTGACATTCTGACCGTCAATCGTGATCTTGCCTTTTTGCGGGTCATAGAACCGGAATAGCAGGTTGATAATTGAGCTTTTACCCGAACCGGTATGACCGACCAGAGCGACCGTCTGACCTTGGGATGCTTTGAATGAGATATTGTGAAGCACGTAATCTTTTTTATAGGCAAAGGATACATCATCGAAGACAACATTCCCTTTGTATCTTGGCATAGAGCCATCGGTTACAGCTTCTCCCTTTTCATCCATCAGCTCAAAGACGCGACCAGCAGATACGAGGGAGGAGTCCAGGTTGGCGAGTTGATTCACCATACCGGTGATTGGCTGGAACAAGCGACCCAGAACATCTACGAAGGCATACAGAACACCAAGGGAGATAATACTTGTGCCATCCAACACGCTGGAACCGAAGTACCACAGGACCACCGCAAAGGCGATATTCCGTAATACGTTAACCAGATTGTGTGAGGTGAAGGCATTTAGGTTCAGCATTTTGTTCTGGTGTTTCATATAGTCATCATTTAGATCTTCGAATTCCAGTTTAGTTTGTTTCTGATGGCGGAATACGCGGATAATGGACATCCCCTGAATGGACTCGTTAATGATTGCATTGATCTCACTCAGTCGGGATCGAATGATTGTGTTGTAGCGAGTAGCGAATTTGCGATAGAGCACAATCCATGTAATGAGCATCGGCACAACGAATAATGAGATTAGACCCAGGCGAATATCAAGCAGGAAGAGTGCAACATACACACCTGTAATCGTGATGATTCCTGAGAAAAAGTTCGAAAGAACAGCAACGAACAGATCTTTTACGGCTTCTGTATCGTTTGTGACCCGAGATACAACTTTACCTGCGGGCAGGTTATCAAAAAAGTGCACCGGCAGTCGCTGAATATGGGCATACACATCGTTACGCAGTCTTTGAATGACCTTGTTGGCCGAGGATTGCAGCCAGAAAGTTTTACCAAACTCCATAATGACCGAGATCACGAGGAAGATCATGTAATACACAATTAATTGATAGATGCTGGGCATCTCCGGTTTGTAAAAAGCAAACAGTTCACCAGCGGACAGGGGTGTTGCCGCATATTGGCCTGTTACCTCACCTGCGCGTGTAACCGTGAGGGTTCCATCCGTATATGTGCGGTCCCCGTCAGGTGCGCTTACCGGTTCGTTTACAAAATAAAAACTTCTGCCGGCTTGTAATACCCGCACTTCGGAACCTTTGTTTTCATCCGGTTCGAACAAGCCTTCGCGTTTGTAATTCTTACCGTTGTAGACTGCGGCTTCATCAGAAGCTGTTGTCTCATAGAAAGGCTGCTCAATCGCGAGCAAGTGATTATCGATCATGGATTTGGCGATGAACGGCCCGGCAAGCTCGGCCGCAACACCAATGGTAAGCATAATTAATGCAGCGATAAATGTTCCTTTGGCTTTCAAGGCGTAATCAAGCAGCCTTTTGCCTGTATTAGACTTCAATGAATTGACCTCCTACGTGGACAGATTGGACTCGACCTGTTGCCGTTCATACTGTTCACGGTACCAGCCGTTCATGGCTAACAATTCCTGGTGAGTGCCTTCTTCCGTAATTTTCCCGTGCTCCAGTACGATGATTCGGTCAGCATGTTCAATAGCAGACAGGCGATGAGTCGAGATCAGCGTGGTTTTGCCCGAGCGTTTGTTGCGTATATTTTCAATGATTTTGGCTTCAGTACGTGCATCGACAGCAGATAAGGCATCATCCAGGATCAGAATATCAGGGTTAGCAATAAAGGCACGCGCCAGCGATACCCGCTGTTTCTGTCCACCGGACAGAGAGATTCCTTTTTCACCAACGAGTGTATCCAGTCCATCGGATAAGGTTCCCAGATCCCCGTCAAAAGCGGCGGTACGAATGGCTTCCATGATGACTTCATCACTGGCCCCAGGTTGACCAAATTGAATGTTTTGACGAACTGATTTGGAGAACAGAACTTGTTCCTGTGGTACGTACCCAATCCAGCTGTGCAAGTCATCTTTGGCGATATCCTGAATCGGATGACCCGAGATGCTTAATGTGCCCGAACCGGCAGGGTATTCATGAAGCAGTTGTTTGAGCAAAGTAGACTTACCGCTACCCGTACGACCCACAACACCCAATGTTTGACCCCGTCGTAGCGAAAAGCTGATATGACTGAGATTGTCGACAGTGGAACTTGGGTAACGGAATGTAACATCCTGCATCGCAATTTCTTCCGGATTCGTAACGTGAGCAGGTTGCTCCACATCTTGTACGGCAGGTTCTACTGATAAAGTCTCGTTGACCCGATCAAGCGAAGCGCTACCACGTTGCATCAGGTTAATTAATTCGCCGATGGCAAACATGGGCCAGATCATCATCCCCAGGTACATGTTAAACGATACGAGATCCCCCAGGGTAATTTCATTATGAAATACAAGATATATGCCGTAGGCAAGTGCAATCACATAACTGAGTCCAACGAAGAGGCGGATGGTGGGTTCAAATAGGGCATCCATTCTGGCAACAGCCAGATTTTTACGATAGACATCTTCGGTCACGTCGGCGAACCGTTTCTCGTCCAGACGTTCCTGCACATAAGCACGCACGACACGAATCCCGGCTATGGATTCCAGCACCTGGTCGTTCATATCTCCGAATGCATCCTGTGCCAGGGTGTAACGTTGATGTACAGCTTTACCATAGATCATCATGGCAATGGCGATAAAAGGTAATGGCAGGATTGCCGCCAAGGTCAGTTTCCAACTAACCAGAAAACCCATGGCGAACAATACGGTGGCCAGAAAGGCTGTAGAGTCTGTTAAGGTCAGCATGCCGAAGCCTGCTGTAGTGGCAATGGAACGAAGATCATTGGTGGCCCGAGCCATCAGATCTCCTGTTCTGTTTTTCTCAAAAAAGGGAGGAGTCATTCGTAACAAGTGGTCCATAAAGCGTGAACGAAGTAGCCGCTCCACTAGGTTGGCACCACCAAACAGTTTGTGCATCCAAACGTATGTAACCAGATAGATAATGATGACCGTTCCTAGAATAAGCAAAATATAACGCGTAAGTGAGGTGCCGGTAATGGAACCGCGCACAATCTCGTCGATGGCATTACCAAGAAGACGAGGAGGCAGCAGTTCGGCAATGCCCACCAGAATAAGCAAAATGACACCGGTTAGGTATCGTTTGCGTTCCAGCCGGAAGAACCAGGCCAGGTTTTTAAGTACAGAGAACAAGTGTTATCCCTTCCTTTCGATGTCCGAGAAATGCAAATTCCGTTCATGAATGCCGAAATGTACCCACAAAAAAAGACATACCGCACGCAGGCGGTATGTCTTCATATAATCATACGGCAGCATGGCTCAGAGAACAGAGCCGTCACCATATATAAGTTCGATTGTGAGTATACATCACAGAGGTTCTAATGAAAGATCGCCTGTCATGCCGACTTATGAACGGAATAATGATTTCGGGTGTGCTCCGGTATTTAGTTGTGTGCTGAATTGACCTATCATATGTTTGTTAAACACCGTAATCACCCTTTCTTTTTTTGGAAATAAATACAATGTAGACCTCGTATGTTTGCATCTTAACACCGGCTTTTACAATCTGTCAAACATTTTTCACAACTTATTTTGTCTTTATGTGGTCACTCGGGTTTGTATTCAAGTCCCTGTCGAGATATGATGGAACATATATATACAGAAGGAGCTGACACCAAATGAGTACCATACATGTATCCGATCAAGCTGCTCGCTGGTACAAGGAAGAGCTGAATTTGAACGAGGGAGACAGCATTCGATTTTTTGCACGTTATAGCTCTGGCGGAGGTCTTCACCCTGGATTTTCGCTAGGTATTGCTGTAGAGAAACCAAGACATCCTGCGGATCAAACCGAAGTGTCGGGGATTCAATTCTTCATGGAAGATCACGATTATTGGTATCTGAAAGGGCACCAACTGCATGTGGACATCGTTGATGAAGGTCAGGATATCGAATATCGTTACACGGAAGTCTAAGCAATAGATGGATTACAGGTCGCCACCGGCTTCCGAGTAGGGGGAGGGGATAAGCAGTGAATCTGCCACCACGAGATTTGGCCCAGTATATCGCAAAACGCTCTCATATTGTTGTAAAAGCGGCGGTGCGGGCTGAGAACGAACAAGGTGAATTACTGCTGATTCAACATGCTGAACATGGTCACTGGCGGTTGCCAGCAGGTGAGATGCGTCCGGGTGAGGCTATTGAAGATGCTGCCCATCGGGAGTTATGGGAAGAGACAGGTTGGACTGCTGATACCATGACACTGGAAGGTCTCTATTCGGGGCCTGACCTTCGGTATCTGCATTCAAGCGGAGATGAAGAGTATTATGTCATTGCCCTGTTTCGGACAGTGATCATTCAGGATGACCTTGTGGAGTCGCGTGTAAATAGTGATGCAGGTCTGAAGTTTTTTGCGCTGGAGTCGTTACCACCTCTGAATCAGATTAGCCGAATCCTGTTAGCGCGGGATATTGCAGAATAAAATAAGTGTTGACCGCAAAAAAATGACCTTGGCATGCACGATAAAGTGGATGCCAAGGTCATTTTTTTTAAAATCCGATTCTGGTGCTCAGAGCATGAATTACACCTGATCCAGTGGTTCATCATCCATCGCAAAATCAAAATCATCAATATCGAATACCTGTACAGGTGATTCAGACTCAATTATGCGTGCAATCAGTTCAACCTGATCGGTAAGAATCGGGATACTCAGGCGCTGAGATGTCAGTAGCAGTTCGGTCTCAATGGGATCGAAATACTCCCCGTACTGCGCCGTATCTATTGCATTGATAATGGCAATGGATACTTGGTCACCAAATAAAATGGAGGGGCTTTTGGCCCATGGAACAAGTAACGCACGCTCTATTTTTTTCTTATTCAGCGGTTCCTCGAAATAAGAAATCATTTCATTGATTTTGGATTTCACATGCTGATCATCTGCCGGGTTATCCATCATGGGATCAGGACTGGTCTGGAATTCATATAGCTCAAGGATGGTGGTATAAGGAACAATATATTCAACAGGCGCGGGCGGCGCTAACAATTGACCGTAAATGGCCACCATCACGGCTTCTGTAATAAACTGACGTGACATGGTTCCTTAATCCTCCTGCGCCATTAATAGTTGCAAAGTGAATCTATACGTTTATGCAACAGCATAACCATAATAGTACGTGTTCAAATAGGACGGTTTTCAGTACCGAGAAGATGGGATGAAGCTAGAAATGGAGTAGCGGAGCGTAGGGAAAACTACGTGAGCAACCGCAATGTTTCCAAAGGAAACATACTTCGTAAGCCTCCCGCTTATTTCGGCTGAATTCCATATTCGATGCTGATGATGCCGATAGGCATCCTTCGTAATCAAAATCGGACTTTTTGAACAACCTCTAATATGCATTATTCTGCTGTAGACTCGTGTACATAATTTGCATGAATAGAAGTATATCACACAACGGTGGGAAATACAGCCAATCTGCATAGCATGTCAGGTCACAAGCTTCACAACTTCAATCAGGATTTGCCCAGCAGCAATGATAAAATTCCCGCCGCAATCAATGGACCCACAGGTACACCCTTGAACAGGGCAACCCCAAGTACCGTTCCGATTAACAGCCCGGCAACGACAGTTGGCTGTGTACCCATCAACGTAGCGCCACGTCCTCCGAGATATGCCACCAGTAATCCTACGCCAATAGCGAGCAGTGACTTCCAGTGCAGGAAAGACTCACCGATCGTCTGCAGACTCATCTTGCCACTGGCAAGAGGTGCCATCACGCCAATGGTCAGAATGATAATGCCCAGTGTAAGTCCGTATTTTTCAAGCCATGGAAATGCCTGATTCAGGTTCAGGACTCGTAGCAACAACAGAAATACCATCGCTACGGTCACAGGTGTGTTGCTGCTGATAATCCCGAGAGCCGCAAATACGAGCAACAGCAGGGAAGTCATATCCATTGTTTTCATTTCCCTTCAGTCTGTCCACGTTGTTTGCTAACGATATGTTCCGCAATGTAACGTCCATGCCAGCGCCCGGATTCAATAAAGACTTCATTGGCATTACGACCCGAAGCGATGACTCCGCCTACATATACACCAGGTACGCTGCTTTCCATCGTTTGTGCATCATATAGAGGTTTATCCATATCATCAGACATCTCCACACCTACCGACGTGAGTAGTTGACGATCTGGCCGGAAACCGGTCATTGCTAGTACGAAGTCATTATCCAGTTCCCGAGTGGAACCATCCGCGTGTATCAGGCGAATCGAATCATCCAGTATTTCATTCACGCGTGATTCCAGGTGGAGTGTGATATGACCTTTTGTCACCATGCTCTCGAATAGCGGACGTACCCATGGTTTAATATGCTGGGACAGACCACTGCCGCGATAAACCATATCAATATGTGCTCCGACCCGAACCAGTTCCATGGCCGCATCCACGGCTGAGTTGCTTCCGCCAATAATGGCGACACGTGTACGGGTATACGGGTGGGCTTCCCGGAAGTAGTGGGTTACCTTATCTTTATCTTCTCCAGGGATGCCGAGATAGTTAGGATGGTCAAAATAACCGGTAGCTACAACTACATTGCGTCCAACATGTACGATGGCCTCCCCGCGGCGATTGAGCGTATGTACCTCAAACGTACCATCATCCTTGCGTTTAATTTCACGGGCTTCCTCATAGTTATGAACACGCAGACCAAAATGTTCGGCTACCCTGCGATAATAGGCAAGTGCTTCATAACGAAACGGTTTATCATTAGGTGTGCTGAACGGAACGTTTCCGATCTCAAGCAGCGGGGCTGTGCTGAAAAACTGCATATGGGTTGGATACAGATAAATAGATTGAACGATATTGTATTTCTCAACGATCACAGCGGACAGTCCCAGCCGCTCACATTCAATGGCAGCAGACAGACCGCATGGGCCTCCGCCGATAATAATGACATCTTCCATGTTCTTAATCCTCCTTATTTCAAGCAATATAATCCTACCGTAAATAACGAGCCAATGCCAGTTCAAGCGTGGAGTTTAATTAGACAAGCTTACTTGAAAGCAAAGGAGTTGACGTGTAGAGGAGAAAAGACTAATATCAAATTAGATATATATCTAATTGAAAGCGAGATGAACGATGATGCAGCTGGAGAAAATTGTGGCTTATCATAAAGCGTTGGCTGACCCGACCCGGCTTCGAATGCTGCTGTTATTGGCACAGGGTGAACTGCACGGACAGGCACTTGCCGAGCGGCTGAATCTGTCACAGCCAACCGTGACACATCATGCATCCAAGCTGAGAGAGGCGGCGCTGATTAAGGAACGACGGGAGAAAAATACAGTGTATTTCACACTCAATCCTTCGTTTATCCGTGAGAATGCACAGGCTTCGATTGATTTTATCTTTAATCGAGAGGAGGTTACGGATATGAGTGATGTGAACGAAACATTGAAAGCGTCGGTCATGAGAAATTTTTTCTCCAAAGATGGACGACTGCGTCAGATTCCGGCTCAATACAAGAAAAAACTGATTGTACTTGGTCATCTGGTCGAGCAGCTTGAATTTGGTCGGAAGTATACGGAAAAAGAAATCAATACATTTATAAAGCAATACCATGAAGACTTTGCCACGATTCGGCGGGAATTTATCATGCATCAGTTCATGTATCGGGAAGAGGATATCTATGAATTGAATCCGAAGGAAATGTGGACACGCTGGGATCAGGTTAAATAGAGTAGCTGGTGGTGAAAAAAGTTTGGGCTTGACAACTGTTAAGCTCAGTGTGTAACATAATGGATAATTCTACAAGGGAGGCGATTGTTTATGACAAATTTAAATGCAGTATACGTTAATTTGAATATGAACAGCGTCTCCGGAACGGATCAAAGCATGTAATTTTGCGTTAGATGGATAGCAGTATCCATTGTAACGTGAAGTATCGCATGCTCAGATGAAGCCACGGGTGACGCACCCGTGGCTTTTTTGTTTGCCGATAAAAGGGTGTTCCTGAATGGTTTATATCGGAGGGTTAAGTATTCTATCCGGTAGATCTACAAGAAGGGGTGATCTTTGATTCGGCTAACTACCTATTGCCACGGGTGTATTTCTACTCGTGGTTTTTTGTTTTGATCTGAACCGGAGATGATTGTTCACTCGGCTTGAACGAAGTAAACAACTTATTTTGGGAGGAATTTTTATTTTAGATAACCATATTGAGAAGTACGGCTGGTCAGCAAAGTGGCAGGAACTGTGGCAAGAGACAGGGATGGAAGAGCAGGAGAAAAAGCCAGCCAGAATTATCGCAGACCATGGACATCTGCTACGTTTGATTACAGAAGAGGGCGAATGCTGGGGAAGGATTTCGGGCCGAATGCGTCATGATAGTCTGGAGACCAGCTTGGCACCGGCGGTTGGAGATTGGGTGGCCATTACAGGTCAGTCGGGTGAAGAAGCAATTATTCACAATCTGGTGCCACGTCGGAGCAGGGTATCAAGGCAGGCGGCAGGTCCGGTGACCAAGGAACAATTAATCGCCGCAAACGTAGATACACTGTTAATCGTGGCAGCACTTAATCATGATTTCAACCTTAGAAGGCTCGAAAGATACGTGCTGATGGCTTGGAATGGTGGCGTAAGGCCAGTCATTGTTCTGAGCAAAAGTGATCTGTGCAACAATGTGGAAGAACAGATCCGAAGTGTAGAAGGGATTGCTCCAGGCGTTGAAGTGCTTGCGATATCTGCAGTGGAGGGTCAAGGTAAATCCTTACTGGAACGATATTTGCAGCCAGGGCTGACTGTTGCGCTCACAGGATCTTCTGGCAGTGGCAAGTCTACGCTGGTGAACTGGATGATGGGTGAGGATGTGCAGCTTACGCAATCCGTTCGCGAGGGAGACAGCCGTGGGAGACATACGACAACACACCGGGAGATGTTTGTACTTCCACAGGGAGCCGTATTGATCGATACTCCAGGAATGCGCGAGCTTAATCTCTGGGATGAGGGCAATGATGGGCTGTCACATGCGTTTGGAGAAATTGAAGAACTTGCGGCCACGTGCAGATTTCTGGATTGCAGTCATACGCGGGAAGCTGGATGTGCAGTGAAAGAGGCCATACAGGATGGTTCATTGGATGAAAAAAGACTGAATAATTATCTGAAAATGCAGAAGGAATTGCAATATCAGCAACGCAAGGAAGAAGTGGCATCCAGAAGGCGTACTGCTTCCAGCAAACCGGCCAATAGTCGCAAACCCAAGCACTCCCGTAGTGTGAAAGAGTGGGAGGAAGCCTGAAATCAGGCGGGCATCATCCGGTATCTTGCATAAGATAGGTCAGGAGGGATGTCATTATGCCAGATTACAGGATTATTGTAGATCTTTCTGACCACATGTTATATCTTCTGGACGGCAATCAGGTGATTAAGGGCTATCCCGTAGGCACCGGCAAGATGCTCACGCAGACTCCAAACGGGGAGTTCACTATTATTAACAAACAATCGAATCCAGGTGGGCCATTTGGCGTATTCTGGATGGGACTGTCTGCTCCCCATTATGGGATACACGGAACCAATGAGCCTTGGTCTATTGGCAAATCCGTCTCCCATGGTTGTATACGCATGTACAACTCGGATGTACTGGATTTGTCTTCCAAGGTATCTGTAGGCACTAGGGTAACGATCCGGCCGTAGGGCCGGATTTTACTTTTATAAGAGGTAGTTTAGTGGATGAATTTGGAATTAAAGAAAGAAGAATATATAATATGGTAAAGTTGCGGCAGTTACGAGAGAAAGCGAGTGATAGCTATGCTGATCAGGCGGGCGCGTGAAGGGGATGCGCAGGGGATAGCTTATGTACATACTGAGAGTTGGAAAACAACATATCGGGGAATTGTGCCTGACGATTTTTTGGATCATTTGACTATAGAATCAAGATTGCCCCAGTGGGAGAAGACCATTCGTTCTGGCGAAAAGGATCAGATCTTGGTGGTAGCTGAACAGGATGATGGGAACATTGTCGGATTTGCTTGTGGGGGTAAGGAGCGTGAAGGAAAATTACCTTATGATGGAGAGTTGTATGCTATATATTTGCTGAAGGAAGTACAACAAAAGGGGATAGGTCAGCAACTGGCGACACATGTCGTTCATCATCTACAGACCCACAATATGAAACGTTTGATCATATGGGCTTTGGAGCGTAATTCAGCTTGTGGCTTCTATGAAAAGATGGGAGGCACTCCAGTCCAGACACAGTCCCTCCGCTTTGGTGGTCAAGATCTGATCGAAGTTGGCTACGGATGGGAAGACTTGAGCCTCTTTGGAGAGAAGAGCCTGCCCGACTGTTGAAAGACGTCCAGATGGCGAGAGAATAGTGTGGGTTGTATTGTTTCCTTAAGCTTAAAGAATGGAAGAGCTAATTCAGGTCTTCACGTTTGCGTAATTCTGAACAAGGTTAATGATGTATTACACCGTTGTGCAGGTGTGACATTTAATCTTGATCAGGAGGCGTATTCACATGACTTTAATGGACACTGAACATACAACATGGACGAAACAATATATTAATGGCAGCTGGGTAGATGGCTCCGGTGAGAAAACAATGGAGAATATCAATCCTTATTCGGGAGAAGTTATTGCCACATGGCGCTCTTCCAATAAGAAAGACATAGATAAGGCTTATGAGTCAGCTCAGAAAAATTCGGTTGAATGGGCGAAATCATTGCCTGCTGCGAAAGAAGAGGTATTGCGTAAAGTTTCATCCCTGATGGCGGAGCGCAAAGAGGAGATCATTCAACTGTTGATCACGGAATCCGGGAGTACCCGAATCAAATCGGAGGCGGAGTTTGCAGCGGCTAAACGCATTGTGGACGAAGCAGCATCTTTTCCTTATCGCATGAAGGGTGAGATTATCCCGTCCAATACCCCTGGCAAAGAGAACCGTGTGGTTCGTGAGCCGAAGGGAGTGATTGGTGTTATCGGGCCATGGAACTTCCCTTTGCATCTATGCCTGCGATCTGTAGCTCCAGCGATTGCTGTTGGTAATGGTGTAGTGATTAAACCAGCATCGGATACTCCGATTACGGCAGGTTGGCTTATTGCTGATTTGTTTGAACAAGCCGGTCTGCCTGAGGGCGTGCTGAATGTCGTTGCGGGAAGTGGTAGCGAGATCGGGGATTACTTTGTCGCTCATCCGGTTCCCAAAGTAATTTCATTCACGGGTTCCACAGAAGTTGGACAAGGGATCGGTAAACTGGCGGGTGAACATTTAAAAGAAACGGCACTGGAACTTGGCGGCAACAACGCGATGGTTGTGCTTGAAGATGCGGACATTGAACGTGCTGCCGAAGCGGCGGTCTTTGGTAAGTTTCTGCATCAGGGACAGATCTGCATGGCTCTGAATCGTATCATTGTGCATGCCGATATTTACGACCAATTCGTCGAAACATTTGTTGCCAAAACGAAGAATGTTCAGGCAGGTGATCCGGCGGATGTTAACACACTCGTGGGTCCTCTCATTCGGGAAAAAGAGGTAGAACGATTACAGGAGATTGTGAACAAAGCCAAAGCTGAAGGAGCCCGGTTATTGCTAGGAGGGACCAGTAAAGGCAGTGTGCTGTCTCCTACTGTACTTGCCGATGTTAAACCTGAACAGGATATCGTGCAGCAGGAATTGTTTGGCCCGGTGGCAGTGATCATGAAGGCTCATGATGAGCAGGAAGCTGTACGTTTGGCGAATGATACTCCTTATGGACTTAGTGGTTCCGTATTCACCCAAGATCTGAATCGGGGATATCAGGTTGCCCAGCGCATTGAATCGGGTATGGTGCATGTAAATGATCAGTCTGTGAACGATGAAGCGCATGTGATGTTTGGCGGTGAAAAAGCTTCAGGGATTGGACGTTTCGGTGGGGATTGGGCCATTGAGAAGTTTACACGTACGCGTTGGATCAGCATTCAGCACCAATATCGGGAATATCCGGGAGTGAAATAAGTCGAAAAAGAGTAAATTAGCAGGGGCATTTATGAATGATTAGAGCGGGTTACAAAAAGATCGACAAATCATGCGAAAGTCCGTCTCCAGCTTGGTGGGACGGGCTTTTTGCACAATATTACACCTTGGCAAAATACGGCTTAATATAAGAGTGGAAAAGCTGTTTGGGGCTGACGCTATCTGGTTATTTATGGATACACGGAAGAATCGATCCGTAAATCCAATGGCAAAGGGGCTTTAAATTCATGTCCATTGACCGCTTTATTCTGAGGAAACTGAATACCTGTCAGGAAGAACATACACGTGCCAATTTGGTTCGGCTGTTTGTCATTCGTATTCGTAAAGCCGAGATTGCGGAAGAACATGATGCCGCCTATGTCCTGAGCAAACTGCACTGAGCGATGGCTGATAATAATTGCAATCCGCTGTTAACGTGTATACAACTCAAAAAAGGAAGCTTGTCTATGACGACAGCTTCCTTTTTCATGTCTTGTAATGAATGTGTCTTGGTTGACTCCTTTTAATATAACGATAAAGCAAGGGAGTCGTTTTCACTTCGACTGTGGAGAATGGCTTCTCCATTAACAATCTCAATACTAATTAAAGAATGCAGACATTTTTGAATGGCGCGTTTACCGTTGCTAATTTTATGCTCAAGAGCACTGCTAAGCAATCTTAATGTCTTCTGCATAGGTTGTTTGTTTTCTTGATTAAAATATACAGGGATTGATTTGTTTTGAAAGGTTATTAGGGTTCTCACTTGAAATCACCTCACGGTTGTTATTTCATACAGCTAATATTAAATTCCAATGCTTAAAATTACCTTAAAATCAGCTTATGAAAACATAAAGGTGGGTAATGTTTGAAAAGTGTTCACAATTCAATTGTGAGCGAAGGAATAAAAGTCCTGAAAAACGTAACTTAATTACCATTTAAATGGAACAAAAAACGAGAGTTTTCGTATCCTCGCAATATTTAATTGCATAACTGCCACGAAAGTTCTGAGTCGAATGTACGATATTTTAATATATACGTGGGTCATATGTAACAAAATTACAGGTGGTACATTGCAAACAGGGTGTTTATGTAAGAAAATAGGGTTGATATAACGATTCATTCTCTTTTTTTTGATTTAATCTGACATTAGGACAATTTACATATGAGACCATGGGAGGGATTCGGATGATTCTAACCGTGCATTCCGGCCGCGAGGAAGGAGAATGGTTCGACATCGATGTTCCGGACGAATGTACCATCGAACATTTGAAGACATTACTCGGCGTTCGCATTTTTGGACAGGCACCGGGAGACGGCATTCAGTACATCCTTGAAGCCAAGTTTCCGGAAGGTCTGTGGTTCTCTCCGCAGAACGCACAGCAGTTAATGGAAACAGGGCTGCGACAGGGCAGTTGCGTACGTGTACAGCGGGCTTTTTCAACGACTTCGGAAGAAGCGCCTGTATATGGAAGACGTTCATTGTTTCAGCAGGACAGCAACGAATAGGGCTTTTGAACGTATACATTCATTATTGAACGAACTAAAGGAGGTCTTCTCTTCGTGAATGTGTTATATCAGCGTTCTCCAAGAATGACACCGGTTCTCAAGGAAGAGAGACTCGAAATACTCAGGCCTCCAACAGAACCGAGCAAACCCACGTTTTCCATGATATCCATTATTGTGCCGATCATGATGACCATGGTTAGCATTGGTTTCTACGTATATATCAATATGACCGGCAAAATGGGCAATAGCAATTATATGATGTTTCAGATGATGACGGTCATGATGATGCTTACTTCTTACACCATTCCATTCTTCGTGTATCTGAGCAACAAGAAATCATATCGCAAAAAATTGGAAGAACGAAAAATAATGTATCTTGCCCAATTGGACAAACACCGGGAAGAACTGAAAGAAGCTCAGGCGGAGCAAGTGAAGAGCCTGTACGAAATTCATGGTGATCCGGGTGTGTGTCTTCAAGTGGTGAAGAACCGGAACAGTTCCTTGTGGGAGCGTTCACCAGAGGATGATGATTTCCTTCAGGTGCGCATTGGTACGGGAGAGATTCCATTCCGAATCAAACTTCAGGTTCCGCGGATTGATGGTTACGAGAAGGATGAGCTGATTGAAGCGGCCCATGAACTTGCGGCTGAATTCCAGACGGTACCAGATGCTTCCATTACATTGCCTTTGTTCCAATCGAAGGTTATGGGACTTGTCGGTGATCGGGAGGAAGTGCTTGCTTCCCTGCGAGTCATCATCTCACAACTGACGGTACGCCATTCCCCGGATGAACTGAAGCTTGCTGCTTTCTATGAAGAAAAGGACAGCAAGGAATGGGACTGGCTTCGCTGGATGCCCCATATCTGGGATGAAGACCAAGGACAACGCTATATGGCCGACAGGCACAGCGGTGCGCATCAATTGGCGGACAGCTTGTTTTCCGTGTTGAATCGGCGTCGTAACAATAAGGAAGACCGCTACAAGAAAAGCGTACAAACGCCGTGCTACGTTGTAATTCTCTCCGATACGCAATTAATTGAAGAAGAACCGTTGCTTCCGCTGCTGCTGGAGTCGGCTCACGAGATTGATGTATGCACCATCATACTGGCTAATCGCAAGGAGTCTCTACCGATGCATTGTCAGTTGATCATGGATGCCTCCAAAGGCAAAGGGGTGTATATCAAAAAAACGGAAGATGCGGATGTTATTCAACAAACGTACAAGCCTGATGTGATCTCGAAGGAGATGGCAGAGGCGCTTTCCCGTTATATGTCACCGATCCGGTTGAAGCGGTCATCTGCTTCAGATATCCCGCAAGTGCTTCCGTTATTCGATATGCTGAGTACATCACGCGTGGAAGATCTGGATGTGGTGTCCAGGTGGGGACAGACGAGATATCCTGATACGCTGCCTGTACCAATGGGTGTACGCGCTGGTGGCAAAAAAATTGCGATAAACCTGCATGACAAAATTGAACGTCAGGGTCATGGTCCCCATGGTCTGATTGCAGGTACAACTGGTTCAGGTAAAAGTGAAGTTATCCAGTCCATCGTAGCTTCACTCGCTGCAGAATTCCATCCACATGATCTGGCCTTCATGCTGATTGACTATAAAGGTGGCGGGATGTCCAATACATTTGTTGATCTGCCTCATGTGGTAGGGACAATCACCAATCTGGATGGGAATTTGATCGAGCGGGCGAATATTTCACTTCGTGCCGAACTGGTCAGAAGGCAAAAAATATTAAATGATGCGGGAAACCTCCAGCATATTGATGAATATTACAAGATTCTGCGTTCCAGACATGAACAGCCACTTCCACATCTGGTTATTATCATTGACGAGTTTGCTCAATTGAAGCGGGACCAGCCGGAGTTCATGGATGAATTGATCAGTATCGCGGCCATTGGCCGGACACTTGGGGTTCATCTAATTCTGGCAACCCAAAAGCCAGCCGGTGTTGTGGACGATAAAATATGGAGTAATTCGCGCTTCCGGATCTGCCTTCGCGTACAGAGTGAGGGAGATAGCAGGGATATGATCAAGATTCCAAATGCTGCCTGGATTACAAAGCCTGGTCGTGGATATTTCCAGGTTGGTAGTGATGAAGTGTTTGAAGAAATGCAATTCGCTTGGAGTGGTGCACCGTATAACCAGCAGGAGGATTCAACAACGGTATTGCCTGTTATGGAAGTGCGCCTGAACGGTAAGCGGGAGCCTCTGTTAACTGGAGAGCGCAGAGCCGTTCTCAAAGGTGAAGATGTTCCGAAACAGCTTCAGGTATTTATTGATTATGTTGCGCAGTCTGCAGCGGATGCGGGTATCCGTCGTTTGCCAGGACCATGGTTGCCACCTTTACCAGAGACACTGGAATGGGAAGGTCTTCAGGAATGGCAGGAAGAAGAGAATCGGGATCTGCTGCTTGATGGCGGAGCGAGTGGTCTGAAACCACTGGTTGGTTTGCTGGATGATCTCCCTAATCAGCGCCAACAACCGCTCGCATTGCCTGTGGATCAAGGCCATCTGGTCGTGTACGGTATGCCAGGACTGGGCAAAACAACATTTGTTCAGACCTTGCTTATGTCTCTGGCCCGTTCCCACAGAACTGAGCCCTGGCATGGTTACATTATCGATATGGGTCGCATGATGAAGGACTTTGCAACACTACCTCAGATCGGTGGCGTGATGATGGCTGAAGAGGAAGACCGGATCAAGCGGTTATTCCGCTATATTCTCAAGCTGTCAGCACAACGCAAAGATATCATCTCGGAGGCGGGGGTTAAAACGATTTCGGCCTACCGCCGGACAGCTCATGCGGCTGTCCCGCAGGTTGTGGTCGTTATTGATGGTTATCTTTCATTCCGCAATGCCTATCCGGAAGAAAATGAACTTCTGGAGACGATCCTGCGTGAAGGCGGAAGTTTGGGTATCACTTTTGTGCTTACTGCGAATCGGGTAACCGATGTATTTGAAAAATTCAGAAGCAATATTCCCAATGCGGTTTCATTTGAGTTATCCGATCCAAGCGATTATTATTATGCCGTGGGAAGACCTTCCAAGGCACCAAGCCAACTTCCGCCAGGAAGAGGCCTGGTCAAAGGGCAAGTGCCTCCATTAATGTTCCAGGCGGCATTACCTTCTTCAGGGGCAGATGAGGGCAAGCGTTCATCGGCACTGCGCCGTACGATTGCTGAGATTCGCCAAGGCTGGACAGGGGAAGAAGCGCCGCAGATTGCTCCACTTCCGGAAGAGATCAAACTGAAGGATCTGCTCATTCGGACAGGATCATATGGTCAGGCTTGGGATACATCGTCTGTAACTGTCCCTGTGGGATTGCTTACGGATGATCTGGAACCATTCGAGCTTAATCTGCGTGAAGGTCCGCATTTCATGGTAACGAGTCCGATGGAAGGCGGCAAAACGACATTTTTATTGACATGGATGTTATCACTGGCTTATCATGCTTCTCCGGAAGATGTGCAAATATACACAGTAGATATGCGTTATGGCTCAGGTGGGCTGGGGGAAATCAGCAGTTTGCCCCATGTCCGTGGACATGTATCGCGAGAAGAACAGCTTGCACCTGTCATTCAACAGTTGTACGATGAAGTTCTGAAAAGAGGCGAGATTTCCGGTGGACCGGAACTTGTGCTCGTCATCGACGATGCGGACACCTTGTCCAAGCAGCTAAACGATTTTAATGTGAAAGATCAATTGGGAGCGATTGTTCGTCAAGGAAGGGATCGCGGTGTACACGTGATTCTATCCGGAGTTCCGGCAGACTTCCCAACCTTTGGTTCTGACTGGGTAACGGATGTGAAGGCTTCCCAGAGTGGAATGCTGTTCGGGACTTTAGACCCTAACGATCTCTCGTTCTTCCGTATACCTTATTCCGAATCTGGAGGTAGTTCAGGTGGGCTGAAGGTACTGCCTCCGGGTCAAGGTTATTATGTAAAACGTAAATATTCCAGGGTTAAAGGTGCAGTTCCATGTGATGACAGCTGGAAAATGACCGATTGGATTTCTGAAATTCGTGACCGATGGCATGTTGTAGTTTGAGGGGAGGTGGCTCATAATGTTGACGGTTCATGATTCTAAGCAAAAGGTAGTCACGTTGCAAACAAAGGAACTTTTTTTCCTGGCTGGTATTCTCGGTTCAGACCGACTGCTTGGTGTGGAAGATCCGTTTCGCGGCTATATGGCGGAGGATATCGCGATGGAGTGGGAGCGTGTCAAAACCTCCCTGCTTGACAAAGGATATCTGATTCGGGATCAGGATACCGATGAGCTGATCATGACACCGACCGTTTTCTCCAGGGTAGCCATTGCCGGATTGTCCGACAGAGCTTGTTGGATTCGCTACACGATCAACGGCAAGTCGTATGAGAGTTATATCCATTGCACGGATGAGCGGGTCGTTGAAGTTTCCCGTGTTGACGACGTACCGGACTCGTTCCGGCTCAGCGATCTGGGAAGTGTTCGTGAAGCCATCGATGTTCTGATAGAGCGGATGAAATGGAGCGGCCATTCTCCTGCGGAGAAACCGGCCCTAATGTGCTCCAAGAAAAAATTTTATGATGTCATGAATGAGCTCGAAAACAGCGGAGTACAGACCGTAGCAGCGGAACTCGAACAGGAGACAAGTGATCCTGAGGGCTCACTTGCACTGGCACGCTGTCTGGTGGGTAAGGAGTCAGACGGGGAGCTTAGGTTGCTTGTATGGAATGAAGACGGGTGGAAGTCGCAGTCGGCAGCATTTGTTGCAAGTGCGGTATCCAACTGGTTGTTCCGGATGAGCACTGCGGCTTCAGATGATTGGCTTGTTGCAGCACTAACGACTAGAGAACAGTTTCACGAGATGCTGCTGGACTGGCTTAAACAGCCTGCAGGGGAAGAGGAAAGGTGATGGTAAATGCGCATTCGTGTGGAACCGGATGTGCTTCGGGCACTGAGCAAGCAGATTCAGTATGCAGCGGAGCAAATACAGCAAAAGATGACAGTGTTGGATCAGGCGATTCATTCGCTGGAGTGGGAGGTTGAATCCCGCGCAGCGGTGATGAATGAATGGAATCACAGTAAACGACTGGGCGAGGATGCGCTGCGTCGATTAATGGACTTAAGCGTACAGCTGGGACGCAAAGCGTTGTTATTCCAGCAGGCAGACATGGAGTATCGTTCCGTGCTGAGTCATGTGAACACAGCCTATGGTAATGCGGTCAATATGCTGAATGTTCTTCAGAACAATCGTACAGGAGAAATCATGCCTGCACATTCTGCAACTGTAGCTGTAGTATCCGATCCCCTTTCCGCAATGGCGGCCGTATATCGTGTACAGGATGCCGCTCCGCCTGATGGCTCCCCGGCTACACTGGTGCAGGCTATGCAGCCTGAGCCTGTAGCATGGAGATTCACAGATCCTTCCTTTCGGGGAAGAAGAGGGACCGAGCCTGTTGTTTCCTGAACAGGGTGATTAAAAGTAACAGCAGAAAGTGAATATTTTTTTGTAAATAGGCTGTTAGGAGAAGTTTCAAGTGCTGAAAATGGGGTAAATAGGATTAGGTCCTTCGGCTTTTGTCCGATCGATCCTGGTATAGTACAATTTGAACAAGTAAAAATTTAATTGCACAAACCAAGGAGGAATTTACAAATGGCAGGACGTATTTTAGTTACCCCAGAGCAGCTTGATCAGGTTTCCAACCAATTTAAACAAAGCGGTGAGCAAAGTCAGCAAATCGTATCTACATTGACTCAATCCATCACAAGCATGGAAGGACAATGGGAAGGTATGACAAAGCAACGCTTCTTCCAAGAGTTCCAAGAAGCTAGCAAACAAATGCAATCATTCGTTCAAACGCTGAACAGTATCAGCGCTGAACTTACAGCTATTGCTAACAAATTCCGTACAGCTGACCAAGCTCGTTAATCTGCTTTACATAGATCAGGCCGATGTGAAGTCTGAATTCGTCCTGAATTATAGGTGGATAGCAAGCTGAAGATGTACAACTACAGCAAAAACCGGGCGTTTTCACAACACCCGGTTTTTGTTGCAACTATGACACTAGGACAGAGAGAGGGATAAGCATGTCTTTTCAACCAAATCCCGGGGATGAAGTGGTGATTAACGACATTGCCTATACGATTGGGCAACATCCGGCTGCGCCGGGTCTGGCTTATGCCCAAGCCGGGAGGCAGGGGATTGTTTATCAGTTGTTACCCCGAAATGGTTCCATTCATGGGGCTAAAGCACTAAAAGTATTTTTTCCTAAATTCCGTATTCCGGCTATGGTATATCAGTCTGAGCATATGGAGTCTTATAGTGAACTGCCAGGTTTGCAGGTATGCAAGCGTGATGTGCTCACTCCGGAAAGAAACGGAGCGCTCATTGGAAAACATCCCGATC
Source organism: Paenibacillus sp. FSL H7-689 (assembly GCF_000517905.1). Lineage (NCBI taxonomy): Bacteria > Bacillati > Bacillota > Bacilli > Caryophanales > Paenibacillaceae > Paenibacillus > Paenibacillus sp. FSL H7-689. Next base: position 116,729 of record NZ_ASPU01000014.1, on the reverse strand, counting down.
TGTTATATGCGGTGTTGATGCCATGGGTGCAAGGTCAGACCTGGTTCGATGTGATCAGTGATCAGAGACAGTTGACGGCTGAGGAGAGCCTGAAGCTGGCTAGAGCGCTTGCTGGAACAGGTTCGGCTATGGAACAACGTGGACTGGCTCATTGCGATATGTCCGCTCCCAATGTAATGATTCCGTTTTTTTCCGAAGTGGAGAACCTGGGGAAGATGTCTGCGGTAGAACTTGTGGATGTCGAGCAGATGTACGGTTCAAAGATGGATCGTCCGGATGCCCTGCTTGCCGGTTCACCCGGTTATGCAGCTCATCGAACAGTGCACAGCGGTTTGTGGAGTTCATATGCTGACCGATTTGCCGGAGCGGTTATCATTGCTGAAATGTTAAGTTGGTCCGACCCTGTGATTGTAGAGAAAGCGTGGGGCGAAAGTTATTTTGATCAGCATGAAATGCAAACGGTGAGTGAACGGTATTATGCCATGCGGGAGTCCCTTGAGAAGCGTTGGGGTTCCAAACTGTCCGATCTGTTCATTCGAGCTTGGGAAAGTCACGATCTGAGCAGTTGTCCAACGTTTGGTGAGTGGTATGTTGCATTGGCTGCGGTAGACGTGGATCAGGCCAATGCAGCGGCTGCTGTGACAGCGGAAGAAGAAGCTGCCAATTCGTCCGAAGCTGATGTGAATCTGAAAAAGAGCTCAGAACCAGTAAGTGAACCGGTGAATACGCAAGACGGGAACCGTCCTCAAACGCCGCACTCTCCCGATCAGGAAGCGGTTGTGAACCGTCTGTTCCTGCAAGCAAGAGCCCTGGAGGATGAAGATAAACCGGCTGCAGCACTGGAAGTGTACCGCTCGCTTTATCATTTTATTCCTCATAACAGCGCGATGCAGATGGAAGTCGAGGCTGCAATTAAGGAACTGGATGCAAAGCTTAATCCAAAAGAAGACACAGACAAACCTGTACCTGTGCCATTCTACAGATCCAAAAAGTTCATGATTTCCTCCGCTGTACTTATTGTATTGCTGGCAGGTGGCGTGCCAACGGTCAAAATACTCGCCGATCAGGCAGAGGTGAAACAGAAAGAACAGCAGGAAGCCACACGACTGGCAGATATCAAAGCTACGGAAGAGGCTGAAGCAGCAAAGGCAGCTGCGCTCAAACAGCAGGAAGAACAAGAGAAACAAAAGGCCGCAGATGCTGCAAAACTGGACGCGGAGGAAAAGAAAAAACTTGCTGAAGCCAAGCAGAAGGCAGCTGAAGCAAAGAAAAAAGAAGAAGAACGTAAGGCGTTACAGGCCAAGTACGACAAACAGGCGAAATATGAGGCCTTTCTGGTGAAGCAGGAACAGCAGAAGAAAGAAGCGGCTAAGAGAGCGGAGCAGGAAAAATACGATAAACAGGCGAAATATGAAGCTTATCTGGTCTGGAAAAAAGAGAATGATGCCAAGCTTGCAAAACAGGAAGCGGAGCGTAAAGCGGCAGCTGAAGTTAAACGTCAACAGGAGATTGCTCAGAAAGCAGCTCTGAAGAAAAAACGTGCTCAGAATGTGGTCACGCTGATTGCTCATTACAATAAAACGTATAACGCGCAAAAAGGCAGAAAAATTGAAAATGCGGAAGCATATGCCCGTGATTTCAAAAATCTTTACAATACCGATGCTTCCTATTTCAAAGGTGTTGGCAAAGTAGCCGCTCGAATGAGTGCCATTAACAAATTCCTGAGCAACAACAGTTACAAGTTGCCCAACTTATAGTACGTGTTCAAAAAGGACGGTTTTCAGTACCGAGAAGATGGGATGAAGCTAGAAATGGAGTAGCGGAGCGTAGGGAAAACTACGTGAGCAACGGACATTTCGGCTGAATTTCATATTCGATGCTGATGATGCCTGAAGGCATCCTTCGTAATCAAAAGCGGACTTTTTGAACAACCTTGTAAATTAATGTGAATGATGGAGGTGACTCACCCTAGATGAACTACACGATTCAAGCATCACAGCGTACACCTGCACTTATTATATATTTAATTGATATTAGCGCCTCCATGAATATGGTTCTGGAAAATCGTCGACGGATTGATGTCGTCTATGATGCCTTATCTCTCGCGATCCGCCAAATGGTGTTTCGGTCTACCAAGGGAAATCGTCTGACACCTCGCTATCGTATAGCCATATTGGCTTACAGCGATGATGTATATGACTTGTTGAACGGAATCAAAGGAATTGACGAGATCGCTGCCGTTGGTTCTTTGCCTGACCTGACACCGAGACGGTTTTCAGATTCTGCGAAGGCTTTCCTGCAGGCGGAAAAGATTCTACAGGCCGAAATTCCGAATATGCAGGATTGTCCTGCGCCACTTGTATGCCACATGACCGACGGGGTGGCTACAGGTGAAGATCCCGAGCCGATTGCCAAAAGAATCATGGGCATGAGTGTGCCGGACGGCAATGTGTTGGTCGAGAATATTTTTATATCGGATCATCTGCTGGAAGGGCCAATTGCTGAACCTCGAAGATGGAAGGGAATCTCTTCGGAAACGAATCTACAGGATGAGCATGGAGAGAAGCTGCGGAATATGTCATCCGTTCTGCCCGAAAGTTATCGGGAAATGCTTGTTGAAGCTGATTATTTGCTTGCACCCGGTGCACTCATGATGCTGCCAGGTACATGTGCAGAATTGGTATCAATCGGGTTCCAGATGTCCGCTGCTACGCCTGTGAGATAGGAGGGGAATCATGAGAGCGATGCGTTTGGCAACATTGTCTGCTGGAGATAAGGGGGGCCATGCTGAGCAACGGCATGGCAACTTTCGCTATGTGAGTGTACAGACCGGGGAACAGCCGCTAACTCGCTATCAAGGCACATTCAAGTGCAGATATGGTTATGGCAGAGCGGCTGAGACGGTACATCAGGGAGATACCGGACAGGACTTTGCTGCGGTACGTATGAAAGGGAATATCTGCAATTTTGTTTTGTGTGATGGCGTAGGCATGAGTTACCTGGGCGATTTTGCAGCGCGTTTTCTAGGGAATGCTCTGTTGGATTGGTTGGAAACGACGCAACACACAACGGTAGAGGGTGTTGAGCGTCTTCTCCATGATCTTACCCTTCCCGCATCGGAGCAATTGGAGAAATTACAGCCACTGGAAAGTTCCCCTTTGTTGCTGCGTGAAGTGTTGATGGAAAAGCGAAGTCGGGGCAGTCAGGCCATGTATGTGTGTGGGCGGATCGAGCTCACGGGAGGCGGCCGCAAAAGCCGGGTATGGCTTGCATGGCAAGGAGATTCCCGTATTCGCCTGTGGCGTAATGGTCAGGAACAGTCTGAATTATTTCAGACTCACTGCAAGACAAATGAGCGTTGGTCTACACTTGAAGGACCAGTTGGTGGTAAGCCGCACATCTGCGAGATGAAAGGGTCCGCAGGAGATTCACTGCGTCTTCAGTTATATACGGATGGACTGAACGATCTGGATGCCATTCAAGCCTATGTCCCGGATGAACACATTCAGGTATTGCTGGATGCGACACATACCGGCGGTCTTGAAGATGATGCCGCTTTCATTGAGCTGGAATGGTGAGTGCGGGATATCAAGTTGTGGATCTATCCGGATGAAGCTGTGACAGCGGCGAAGATCAACTGTGAAAAAACTTGTTGGTGTTGATTTAAAAGACACTCTTTTTGGGTAATCTTGTGAAGAATTGGCTTTCACGATGAGTATGAACGTACATTCTTACATAATTGCTAAAATGAAGGAGTGGAATGGATAATGACACAACATAACGGCAAGTCACGGTTCCAAGGTAAGGTTGCGATTATTACCGGAGCAGGCTCCGGAATTGGGAAGGCCACTGCGGTCAAGCTGGCTAAAGAGGGTGCACATGTTGCATTGTTTGATCTGGTGAATGATCGGATCTCGGAAACGGAAGCAGAGATTAATGCGCTGCACCCCGGTGCGGCAAGAGCATTTGATGTAGACATTTCCGACCCGGCACGTGTGGAAAAGGCTGTACTGGAAACCGTTGAGTTATTCGGCGGTTTGGATATTGTTTTTGCCAATGCGGGCATTAACGGTGTATCGGCACCCATTGAGGAAATTCAGGTTGAAGATTGGCAACAGATTATTACGACCAACCTGAATGGTACGTTTTTCACGATTAAATATGCATTGCCTCACGTGAAAAAACGGGGTGGCGGCAGTATTATCATTACGAGTTCCATCAACGGCAATCAACGCTTCTCAAGCTTTGGCATGTCGGCGTACAGCACGTCCAAGGCAGGACAGGTTGCTTTTGCGAAGATGGCTGCGCTTGAGCTGGCGAAGTTCAAGATACGTGTAAACGTGATCTGCCCAGGAGCGATTGCGACAAATATCGATCAAAGTACGGTCAAAACGGATGATCTACAGCAGATCATTATTCCGATGGAGTTCCCGGAAGGACAGCAACCACTTGCGGACGGGCCGGGTCAACCGGAACATGTTGCCGATCTGGTAAGTTTCCTCGCATCGTCCGAATCCAGACATATTACCGGAGCAGAGATCGTCATTGACGGTGCCGAGTCATTGCTCAGCTAAGTGAGTATTCTGGATACATTTCTACTTAGGTGTGTCTTAGGGTGTGTCTGCGATAGTCGTTCCTCTGGAACGGCTTTTTTTGTTATAATGCTAACATTCGAATAGAGATACTGAAGAGCAGTAGGGTACATTCATTAGGAGCGATTATATGCATATAGAGTTACCGATACAAGAGATTATTCCTGAGTTAAGACAGTTATTTCGGGATCAAGATACAGGTGTGTTAATTGCAGAGCCAGGAGCGGGAAAAACGACGGTTGTACCGCTGGCTTTGCTGGAGGAGCCGTGGGTTGCGGGACGGAAAATCATTATGCTGGAACCCCGAAGGCTGGCCGCGCGTTCAGCGGCATCGAGACTGGCGGCTACGCTAGGGGAAAAGGCGGGTCAGACTGTAGGATATCGTGTACGCATGGATACCCGGGTGAGTCAGGCGACACGCATTGAAGTTGTGACGGAAGGGGTATTGACCCGGATGTTGCAGCAGGATCAGGGTCTTGAGGACACGGCAATGATTATATTTGATGAATTCCATGAGCGTCACTTACACGGAGACTTGGGCTTGGCTCTGGCATTGGAATCGCGAGCGATGTTACGTCCAGATCTGAAATTGCTGGTGATGTCGGCGACCCTTGATCCTGTTCCCGTCTGTGTATTGCTTGGCGAAGGTACAAAATCAATTCACTGTCCCGGACGCACGTTTCCGGTGGAAACTCGATATGTACCGAGACCAACAGCCATGCCACTGGAACAATTCACCGCTCAGACGGTGACGAGGGCATTAGCCGAACAGGAGGGGGACGTGCTTGTTTTTCTTCCTGGCGCAAGAGAGATACACCGTACAGAGCGGGAGTTATTAAACGCTTCTCTTCCTGGACATGTGAAAGTTCATTCCCTGTATGGCAGTATGCCGGTGGAACAACAGGATGAGGCCATACGGCCGGCGGCTGAGGGGTCGCGCAAAGTTGTGCTGTCCACTTCCATTGCGGAATCCAGTCTCACACTTGCTGGAGTTAAGATTGTGGTGGATGCAGGGCTAAGTCGTGCATCGGCATTCTCGACGCGTACGGGCATGAGCCGACTTGTCACCCTGCCGGTGTCCAAGGCGTCAGCCGATCAACGGCGGGGTCGTGCAGGGCGAATTGCCCCGGGGGTGTGTTACCGGCTATGGAGCGAAGAGGTTCACGGGGGACTGCCTGAGGCAGCTCGCCCGGAGATCACCTCCGCGGATCTTGCGCCGCTGGCGCTGGAGCTTGCGGTCTGGGGTGTCCAGTCCCCAGCAGAGCTGCAATGGCTGGACACCCCGCCTGACGCCGCCTACGGCCAGGCACAGGCGCTGCTGCGCCAGCTGGGCGGCCTGGACGACGCAGGCCGCATCACGCCCTTCGGGCGGCGGATGAACACGCTTGGCGTGCATCCGCGATTGGCCAGCATGCTGCTCCGCGCGGCGGAGCTTGGGCTGGCCAGCTACGCCAGCATGCTGGCGGCACTGCTGCAAGAGCCTGCCGGCCTCCGCAGCAGTGGCAGTGCAGGCGCGGGCACGGACCTCCGCCCGCGCGTAGAGGCGCTGCTGACCGCGGACAGCAGCGGTATGCCGCAAGCGGCAGCGGCTGTCGCAGACGGCGCGGCCGTGCGGCGCATGCTCCAGGAGAGCCGCCAGCTGCGCTCGGCGCTCGGCCCGGCGGCCGATCCGGTAAGGCCGGATGAGGACAGCTGCGGATTGCTGCTGTCCTTCGCCTATCCGGACCGGATCGGGCAACGCCGGGAGGACGGCCGCTATCTGCTGAGCAGCGGCCGCGGCGTACGGCTCGCAGCGACAGAATCGCTGAGCCGTGCAGCGTATCTGGTCGCAGCCGAGGCAGACGACCAGGGCGCAGATGCGCGCATCCTGCTGGCTGCGCCGTTGCAGGAGCAGACATTGGTGCAGGTAGGTCAGCACTTGCTGCACGATGAAGTGCAAGTCGCCTGGGATTCCAATACCCGCAGCGTGCGCGCACATAAGAGACTTCGGATTGGAGCCCTTGTGATTAAAGAGAGCAGTATTGCACAGCCACCTGAAGATCAGGTGCTGGAAGCACTGTTAAACGGGATACGGATGGAAGGGCTGGATTGTCTGCCCTGGACAAAAACGTCCAAACAACTTGCGGACAGGCTACGGTTCCTGCATCTCCATCTACCTGAGTGGCCTGACCTGATCGAAGATGATCTGACCGAAGAGTTGGCAGAACATCTTACCCCTTATCTGACAGGCATGCGATCGGCAGCCGACCTGAAGAGATTGTCAATGCAGGATGTATTACTGGGTGGATTGAGCTGGGCGCAACGACAACAACTGGACGATGAAGCGCCGACGCATATACAGGTGCCCAGTGGCTCACGTATTCCTGTGGACTACAGTCGTCCAGAGGACCCGGCGCTGGCAGTAAGATTACAGGAGATGTTTGGACAACAGGAGACACCGCGTATAGCGGGTGGGCGAGTCCCGTTGACCATCCACTTGTTATCGCCAGCTCAGCGACCTGTACAGGTTACACGAGACTTGGCCAATTTCTGGCGAGAGACGTACTTTGACGTCAAAAAAGATCTGAAAGGTCGTTATCCGAAGCACTACTGGCCGGATAATCCACTTGAAGCGGTCGCCACAAATCGAGCCAAACCACGGGGCAAATAGATGAATTATTTCGTTTTTCAAATATCAACGATTTGGTTCCCAAAGGGCGCGTATCAGGGTTAGACTCTGCTGAACAACAGTCAGTTTTGTAGCTGATCGAATCATTCTCTGTCTTAAAGAATCACCCTTTAACCAGGACGTGTCTCCAAACTCGCTAACGTGCATCTTCTACTATCTTTTCGCCCCATGTTACGTCACTTTGCCTTTTCGTCCCATGCTGCGTCACTTTCCCTTGACGTGCCCCGACACGCCTGCCGAAAACTTCCGGCATGGGACGAGAATTCGGCAAAATCTGCTTCTTTAGAGGTTGAAGGCACACCCCAGAGCGTATCTTCAAACCTGCCGAAGCCAAAGCGTAACTGCACGTGCCTAGGGAGCTGAACATGGAGCAGAACCATGGAGCGGAGCGCTAACGAACTTGTGACGTCTTATTCAGCGATTTGAAGCGCCCACAGTAACCTAAGGAATCTGAAACACGCTATATTTGAATAACCAGCCATTTACAACGGGTTTGTCAGGTGATTTTGGTAAATAACGTGTCTCATGTTCCTTACAAAATATAAGGAGGGCCCGAAGGCTAAATAAGACGTCCTCGGTTCCTTAGAAAATTGTCTGGGACAATCCGCCAGGTCAGCCAGCCTAGACTTCAAGATGTTTTGGACCCCACGTCCTTCAACGTAGAGCATGCCTGACAACAACGTATCACATACCTGGGTTTGAAAGCACACCCTGATGAGGAGTATAAAGGAATGAACCTCAGCAATTTTTTACTATCAACACATAGTATATTGACTTGCAAACGTTTAAAAGAATCTTAGGCGGGTAATAACATAGCGAACCACTCAATAATATGAGGAGGGATTCACTATGCAGAAGAAAATCGTAGGTGTGTTTAATACAGAACGTGAAGCATCGCAGGCTATCGAGGGTTTGAAAGCACAAGGATTCACTTCAGATGAAATCTCCGTTGTTACACAAGATCGGGATGAACTGAAGGCAATTCGGGAAGAGACAGGTACCAAAGCCCCTGAGGGCGTGGCTGCTGGTGCAGCAACAGGTGGTGTCCTTGGTGGCGTAGCCGGTCTGCTCGCAGGTATCGGTGCACTAGCCATACCCGGCATAGGACCGATTCTGGCCGCAGGCCCTATCGCGGCAGCATTTACCGGTGCAGCTGTGGGTGCAGGAGCTGGCGGATTGGTGGGTGGACTTGTGGGTCTTGGTATTCCGGAAGAGGACGCTAAACAGTATGAGGAGTATGTACAGAATGGTAAAATCCTGCTGCTCGTAGATTCTACGGATCGGGACTCCGATGTGTACGATGTGTTCAGTGGCAACAGCCAGCTTAACCGAGACAGAGCCGAAGCAGCTCATCGCGGAGATGTGCCAGCCGAACGCCCGGATCTGGATATGGAAGAACGCAGATTGGAAGCTCAAAACAAGGCAGCGCGATTCGGTAACAATACATTCCTGTAATCTTGCCGCGAATATAATCGATATGAAATAAAACCCAATGACTTATTATCTGCAAAATGGAATGACATATATGATCCACCAGATGGTCATTAGCCGGTTTCCTTAAGGGAAGCCGGCTTTTGTCCCTGTGTTGCATATGGGTGGATGTCAATAATGTCGGATGGTGTTTTTACCCAGTCAACCAGGGAATAACAATACATATAACAGTACAGCCAAAGCGAGTCCAATCACCAGTAGCATCATGGTAAGAAACCGGATTAATCCGGTCGATGCCTGAAACGTCTGTTCATTGATTTGTGTACGTTTCCGATGATACGCTGCTGCCGAATACACAATGATGGATATGCCGCCAATCAGAGAAGTGATACCCGTAATAATCGCCGCAATATGTGCAAGCCGGTCATACGCCGACGAATTGAAGCCAAATCCGGCAGCAAGAAAGCCGATGCCCGCCATGGCAATACCGGTGCGTACCCAGGCCAGAAAAGTTCGCTCGTTAGCCAGATGTTGTTGGACATACTTGGAATCGGTAGTGGTTACGTCTTTGTCTGTTAAAGAAATGTGAATCAACCCCGTTCATTAAATATACGGCTTCATTGTACTTTGTTTTTATCGCAAAACCAAGAAAGGATGGCTGAATGTATGCCTCGCAAAGAACGAATTACAGAAATAGAGAGCTTAAGGGGAATTGCCTTTGGAGCGGTGGTTCTTCAGCATTCCATCGCACATTACTCATTAGTCCCGGAAACGAGACTGGAGGATGGCGTGTTACTGGCCATACTGCTGATGCTCTCCAAATTTGCAGTTCCTTTATTCATATTCATAACAGGTATGGTGCTGTTTTATAACACGGGAGACAAGCTGAATTACGGCAAGTTTATGAGAAAAAGAGTAAACGACGTGATCGTGCCTTATCTGATCTGGTCACTCATTTATTTTACACTTGCACCGCGGGGCTGGACCGGATTTGGATGGAATGACATCCCGGACCTAGGCCTGAAGTTGCTTACGGGCAAAACGACTTCACACTTTTGGTACATCATTATGTTGATTCAGTTTTATCTGTTATTTCCGCTCTTTTTGCGAGCCATTCGTTATGTATATAACCGATATGAGGCCAAGGGGCGCTTGATCGCATTATTGATTTCTGGTGTGGTGTATCTTGTACTTGCGGATCAATTAAGAAACATCGCCAAGTTCATGGAACGGCTGAATATCCCGGTGCTGACAGATGCTTTTACAACGTATGCAGACCGTAATTTCCTCTATTTCTTTATTTATTTTGTACTTGGTGCAGCAGCGGGGTTATCCGTCCAGCACTGGAATGAATGGATTCATCGATTGCGCTGGATATACTGGACAGTGTTTATTGTTCTGGGTCTGCGGTTTACTTATTTATTAATGCTGGAGTTTCAAAAGCCGGAGGGAATCAAAATTACGTTCTACACAGTCAGCTTGATCCGCCCTGATATGGCACTCTTTCTGATCGCTTCCATTATGGTCATGTACCAGTTGGCAGGAAAACTTCATAACCTCATGGCTACACGATTGCTGGGATGGATTGGTGGTGTATCGTATGGCGGTTATCTGATGCATATGTTGATGCTGCGGTATAGCTACATTCCGGATGAGTTGTTTTACGTTGCTATGGGTTGGAACCCTGTCGTCCGAATGATCATCACCTGGTTGTTGGCTCTTACATTATCCTGTGTAGTGACATGGCTTATCTCGCGTGTAAGCTGGGGCAAATGGATTGTGGGAGCCGTACCGAAATCTGTCCGCAATAAATGAAAACATCAACATATGAAAAATTCACAATAGATCACCACAGCCGCACAGAAGTGTACGGGAGTACGAGAGTATACGAACACAAGATACAGAGCACAGGTATTACAGCTTTTATAGCTTTTGCACAGACTTTCTTGTCATTAAAATTCGATCTCACGACACCCTGAGCCCTGAAATAAACAACTTTTGAATCAATTTCATAACTCACTAAAAATGAGTTTCTGTAACTGGATATAGACAAATTGAACCGTTTCGATCTATATCCAGCCTTGATTGAAGCAGCTAAAAGTATTATGAAATTGATTCTTTTGAATAAAAATTAAAATTTCATTACCTGAAAAATTCACAACAGAAAACCTTTTTCCGTGCTTCCCCCAGGTTAACGCGTATTCACACGATTTCTTGCTCGCCCTCCTTGAAGATGGATAAAAGGGAGGCAAAGCGGAGAAAGATGGCAGAACCCGAACATAAGTTTTATAATACTAGATATATAGGTTCTGACAGGAGGGGAATGAACGTGGCTTTTATGATTGCACAGCGGGCATTTATCAAGCTGTATCTGATTACGATGGTTGAACAGCACAGGGGGTATGGTTACGAGATGCTGGAGGCGATGAAGCAGGAATTCAAAGACTACGGTTATGTACCACCCCAGAGCGAGGTATATCGGGCACTGCATGAATTGGTACAGCAAGGTGTTTTTTATCGCACGAAGAAGCTGAAGGGCAATGATCCAAAGGTCGATTTTCAGGAAATCGTTTTATATCATTTTACGGATGATGGTGCGGAAAAAGCTGAGTTATACAAGAAACAGGTCAAAACGGATCTGGATCGTTGTCTCGGCATGTTACACAAGGCAGAAGAGGACAATTACGGTACGAAAGGAAGATGAGCATGAACAGACAGTTACAGTGGGGTGTACTCGGTACGTCAACCATTGCCAAAAATGCAGTCATTCCGGCGATCCAGCAGTCTGAACGTGGTGAGGTGTTGGCAATTGCCAGCCGCAGCAAAGAAAAGGCAGAAACCCTTGCCGAAGAACTCGGCATTGCCAGATCGTATGGCAGTTATGAAGAGCTCATCGCTGATCCGGACATTGAAGCCGTCTATATTCCTTTGCCTAACCATATGCACAAAGAATGGACCATCAAAGCGGCACAGGCTGGCAAACACGTGTTGTGTGAGAAACCGGCTGCCTTGAATGCAGATGAATCGGCAGAAATGATCGAGGTATGTCATCAGCATGGTGTTCTTTTTGCAGAAGCGATTATGTATCGATATCATCCCAAGCACAGACGTGTGCAAGAGATTATAGCTAGTGGAGAGATTGGCATCGTCAGAGCCATCCATGGTAACTTTACCTGTAATACCGCTGATGACAAGGAAAATGTAAGGTTCAAAAGAGAGATGGGCGGCGGATCATTATTCGATCTTGGCGTGTATCCGATCTCGGCAGCCCGGATGTATCTGGGACAGGAACCGGAAGCGGTGACAGTTCACGCTCTATTCTCGGACGAGCATGATGGCGTGGATATGATGGCGTCGGGACTGGTAGAATTTCCGAATTCGGTAGCTTTAACTTTTGACTGTGGCATGTGGGCTTCAGGTCGAGCGGAGATGGAGATTCTCGGGACGGAAGGGCGGATTGAACTACCAAAAGTGTTTGGCTGGGAGAACAGTGATATTCCACCTCAGATTATTGTGCACACCGATTCGGTCAGCCGTGAGGAACGTGTATCCGTGTCGAATTCCTATGTGCTTCAGGTGGAGACGTTTGCAACGGCTGTGCTTGAAGGAGAGGCCTTACCTTTCAGTCCGGAAAATACCATTCAAAACATGCGCGTTATTGATGCGTGCCTGGAATCGGCTCGAACTCGTCAACGTGTGAAATTGATCGGTTAGATTAGGTCAGGTCAGTTTAAACATAGTAGTAAATGCAGACTCCATCTTCAGGGATGAGAGTCTTTTTTCTGTCTTAAAATGTTACCATTATAATATTTTACAAATTCAACGTCTTTATTTGATATTTCTACCAAAATGATGTGATATAAATAGTCATGAGATGACTTGTTTACTATAATCTAGCAGAACATACAACTAGACCGTTACAGCTTACAGTTATGCATATCGTGACAACGTTCATCTACTTTGAGGGATCGGGAGGCCGGATTGATGAAAAAATTGATATCCACCGCATTACTGGCATTGTTGTTAACGTTTGTTTTCCTCACAGGTTCACAGTTCACTCCAGTCGCACAGCAGAAGGCATCTGCTGCAACATGTACCATCATCAATACGTTTACAGGTGTAGCAAATTATTTGAGTGCAAATGGAACGTTGCCATGTAACTTTATTACCAAATCACAGGCAACAGGACTTGGCTGGGTAGCGTCAAAAGGAAACTTGGCTGTAGTTGCTCCTGGGAAAAGCATCGGTGGGGATACATTTGGCAATCGGGAGGGTCTGCTGCCTTCGGCCAGCGGACGTACATGGCGCGAAGCGGATATTAACTATACTTCCGGCTTCCGTAATTCGGATCGGATTGTGTACTCCAATGATGGACTCATCTACAAAACGACAGATCACTATGCATCATTTACACGTTTGAAATAGAGGAAGGAGCAGCCATGAATACCGTGATTCTGGATGGAGAAGACTTTGCGAGTAGCGCTGAACTTCATCAACAAATAAAGGACAAGCTGAAGCTACCGGATTTTTATGGCGGTAATCTTGATGCATTGTGGGATTGTCTGACGGGTACGATTGAACTTCCACTTGAGCTAAAATGGACCAACTACAAAATCAGCGAAGAACGACTGGGGAATGAAGCAGTCCGGGTACGTGATTTGATGTTGGAGGTACAGGCTGAACAGTCTGGATTTCAATTGCGTGTTGAGAAGTAGTCAGCCAATAAAGGCAGTTCAAATACAATATGTCCAGCCGAGCAGACCACTTGTGGTCTGTTTTTTTTGTATTATAGGAGGTTGTTCAAAAAGGTTGTCCCAAAAGTCTTTGTGTTGATTACGAATCATCTGAAAGAAGAACGAGATTTTACTTTTTTTCCTTGCCGTTAAAATTATTTTCACGGAGGTATTGATTTCTGCATAACTTACGTTAAAATAAAATTAACATGAAAAATATTTTAACGTTGAGGAGTGAAAAGGGATGAGCGATAACACAGTAGTTGGCAAGCAAGGTATGGGTGAGTTAATACGAATCAGACCGTACATGCAATTTATGCTTAGTAAAGTTGTATCCAGATTTGGTGATTCGATTGACTCGATTGCCTACAGTTGGATGGTATACATTCTAACCGGTTCGAAAGTGCTGATGGGTACGTTGCTGGCGGTAAATTTTTTGCCCAATATCCTTCTGGGTCTGTTCGCCGGGGCTTTGGTTGATCGCATGTCTCCCAAAAAAGTGATTGTGATTACGAATACGGGTCGCGGGTTGTTGGTGGGTATTACAGCTCTGCTGTTTGGATTGGGCCAACTTGAAGTCTGGCATCTGTTTGTCATTACAATTCTGATTTCTTTGCTGGAATGTTTCACTACTCCTGCGGAAGTGTCCAGTGTCCCCCGATTGCTTCCCCAATCGATGCTGCTTTCGGGTAATGCGATGTCCTCTTCCGCAACCAGAGTGGCCGAACTCGCAGGACTTGCAGTGGCTGGTGCCCTTATTGCTACAATAGGCATTGCCTGGACGATCTTGATTGATGCGGGGTTGTTTGCGTTAAGTGCTTTAATGATGAGCCGAGTAGGCTACCCTGAAGTCTCAACATCTGCTAACAATGAAGATGAAACATTAACTGAAATGAATTCTCTTTCATCCGACAAAAGTAGTATATTCTCCGAAATGGCGGAAGCTTTTCATTTTCTCCGTAAACATGCCTTATTGTTAATTGTCTCCATCCTGTTTGCCTTCGTTAATTTCTGCCTGATGCCGTTTAATGTTCTTCGTACACCCTATGTCATTGAAACGTTGCATGCTGGCGCTGGGGGATTAAGTCTGCTTAGTGGGCTGATGGTGGGAGGTATGTTGCTCAGTGGTGTATGGTTGACACAAAGGGGAGCGAATTATCGTAAAAGTGTGCTGGTCATCAGCGGTATTGTCATGTTGGGTCTCAGTTATGCGATGACGGCACTACCCGCTTATATGACTTCCTTCCAACTGCCGGTTGCAGCGGCCTTTTGTCTACTGATGGGTATGGGGATTCCGCTGGCTACAACACCGCTGGCCACCTATCTTATGGAAGTGACCCCTTCGGAGATGCTGGGTAGAGTTTATGCCCTTCAGAGTATGCTCGTCTTGAGTGTTGCACCACTTGGCAGTCTGGTTTCGGGAGCACTTGCAGATTGGATGACCATGCCTGTTCTTTTTATCGTTTTCGGTATTATGCTTGCCATGTCAGCAGGTATGCTGTTATTTAGCAAAAGTTTTCGAAGTGCCCTGTGAAGATATTCAGAAGTGATCATTAGCCAATTTTCTGTATCAAGTCATTTCTCGCTCGTTTTGACCGAAGTCCTGACGCAACGGTATAATAGAGATATCGATGGACAACAGGTACCCCGGAAATGAGGATACAGGGATGGAGCACAAGGTTCTTTCAACAATTGAAGAAATTAAAATCTACTCCGATCCGTATCGGATACAGATTATGAATATGTTTAACAAGCAGGGCAGACCATCCACTGTTAAAGAGATCGCCGACCAGATGGGTGAGGTGCCAGCCAAAGTTCACTATCATGTAAAAAAGCTGGAGAAAATTGGTCTGCTGACCATCGTTTCCACACGTGAGATTAATGGGATTATCGCAAAATACTACGAACCATTCACCGGAGAGATCCATCTCCGTCACGAAGATGAAGACAAGGAAAACTCTCCATTGAAACAGGTGTTTCGGTCCGAGACGCTCAAATTATTAAATGAAATGTTCGAACAGAGTCGTCAGCGATTCATGCATCAGGCGGAAAACGAAGATCGGATGTTTCTCTCGGACATCACGCTGTATGCAACCCGTGAGGAAGTAGAGCAGCTGTATAAAAACATCATAAAACTCTGTGAACCCTATACTACAAAAGAGAATCGACAAGGGGAACATGAGGTCTTTCAGTTATTCTCTGCTCTCTCTAAACCTATAGTGAAAATACCTGCTTCTAAGACAGATGCAAAAGAGAAAAAGAAAGCTACGTCCAGTATGGGTAAAGCAACTCCGAAAACGTCTCGATCTGTGTCTAAGCGGCAGGAATCTGCATCATCTGGTAGTGAGTCGGAAGAATAAATGGATGGAATACATGGGTTTAGCGTTATCGCAGGAAGCAAGTAACGGCAAATGTGAGAGACTGCTATGGAGAAAACTAGAAAAAGCCGCCCAATGGCGGCTTTTTAATGCGTGATAAGGAAGGCTAATGGTGGAGCGGTCTATGGAATCAATCAATTTTGACGCTTAACGTTTCGGTTCATAACAAAGTTACATGTTCTCATCGTAGCCCTTCACATCACGTTTAGCTGCGGTTGCGGGGGAGTTGGATGTACCATATTCTTCGACCGCTTCCCAGGCATCTGCGTTGTCGAACTTGCCGGCCCGCTGCTGTCTTCCTTCTCCAGCACCACTCGGAGGCATGGTCATTACCTCTTCTTCAACGGGCCGATCGTTGCTGATCTCCCGGTTAGGCGTGTCGTCAATACAGTAAGCGGTATAAGGGATAGCCTCAAGTCGTTCGAAGGGAATATCTTCTCCGCACGTTACACAGGTTCCATATGTACCTTGCTCCATACGTTCCAATGCGTCGTTCACTTGATTGAATTCGTCTGTTAATGTATCGTCAATCGCCAGATCACGGCTACGTTCAAATGTTTCCGTACCGGCATCTGCCGGATGATTATCATAGGAGGACAGCTCACCGGTTGAATCTTTCAGCGACTCGACTGGAGCACCGTCTTCCATGCTGGATTCAAAATGACGCTGCAAGTTTTCACGTTGCTCCAAAAGGGCGTTTTTCAGTATTTGATGTTGATCTTTAGTTAATGTACTCATAAGGACATGCTCCTTTCCCGTTGTGGGGTGTAGTGTGTCTTTACCCGAATTGGAAGAAAAGCAATCATTTTGGTGAGGAATAGGGCTGTATCGTTTTATATCTGACGGATTATGTGTTATAAAAAATAGAGAGAGAAATTGCCGTGTGTTCTTCCCAAGAAATAGAACTACGGCTTGGCTTATAATGGAGGTTGTCAATATGGATGAACATATGAAACGAAGATTGGATAAACAAAGACAATTGTTCAAACAATTGGGTGTGCAGCTAGATGCGTTATCGATTCATGAAAAACAATTTAATTATAAACTTCGTGGTTATGATCCGGATGAGGTAGATGCTTATCTTGATCTGGTCATCAAAGATTACGAACGTTTCTATGCCAATATTGCAGATCTGATGGACAAATGGCAAGAACAGCAGTTAACGATCCGCGATCTCAAGTCGTCCGCGAAACCGGTGGAAGATCCAACCAAGATTGATCGCAAACAACTGGATGATATTGTGAAACAACTGGAATACAGTGTGCGACAGCTCAAGATCAGAGCACGTCCCGAAAAGGATCTGTTCTCTGAATAACGTCAGCATGTCCTGGATTATATTAAATAAAGGTGGTTAATCATGAGTACTCATTTTTCGGTCAGTGTGCATTGTTTGTTGTTATTGTCACTCAGCGCGCCTGAACGAATCACGTCTGCACATATTGCAGGTAGCGTGAATACCAACCCTGTCGTCGTTAGACGTATTCTGGGCGGGCTGAAAAAGGCAGGATTGGTGAACTCCTCTCCTGGAACAAGAGGTTTTTACTTAGCGAAGCCATCAAGTGAAATCACATTAGCCATGATCTATCAGGCTGCCAAGGACGAAGGTCCATTGTTCCCGATTCACGGCAATTGTAACCCGGATTGTGAAGTGGGCTTGCATATAGACAGCTTGCTGACCAATCTGTATCAGGTTGCCGAGGCGAAGGTGGAGCAGTTCTTTGCATCCATTACACTCGAAGATATGGAACGTTCATGTACTCAGATGCAAGCTGTTCCATCGCAGACAGAA
The DNA here is from genome assembly GCF_000517905.1 of Paenibacillus sp. FSL H7-689. Classification (NCBI taxonomy): domain Bacteria; kingdom Bacillati; phylum Bacillota; class Bacilli; order Caryophanales; family Paenibacillaceae; genus Paenibacillus; species Paenibacillus sp. FSL H7-689. The sequence goes on along the minus strand of NZ_ASPU01000014.1, from coordinate 99,138 downwards.
TAGATTGTAATAAGACGAAGGAAAGGTGGGTTGTTATATGAAAATTGTAGTAATCTCCGACACACATTTATCACGTAAATCACGGAAGTTACCGACTAGGCTCCTGGATGTATTGCCGAGTGCCGATCTCATTCTTCATGCCGGTGACTGGTCGGATTGGAGTGTGTACCCATTGCTTAGTGAGTATGCACCAGTTGAAGGGGTAGCGGGTAATACAGACCCGTCCGAAATCGCTGAAAAACTGGGATATTCCCGTATTGTTGAAGTGGAAGGGCTTCGTCTGGGGCTAGTGCACGGTCATCTGGGATCAAAGGGTACGGAGCAGAATGCAATTCATACGTTTGCAGGCCAGCATGTGGATGCTGTGATCTATGGACACTCACATATCCCGGTGATGCATACCGTGGACAACACGCTGGTATTTAATCCCGGGTCGCCTACGGATCGGCGTTTTCAGAAACAATACTCATTTGGCATCATGACAATAGAACAGGGGAAAATACAGGCTGAACACGTTTTCTTTGATCGGGATTAGAGAGATATGCGCTGGTTGCAAGTTGGACGAGTGCAAGAACCAGAACCAGCTACTGAAGTCTCGAATGGATAACGGACAGGGAACCTTTTCCTTAAATTTCATCTTATATATATGATTATTGTACAAGGCATCTTTGAGCAGATTTAAAATCTGTTCCAGGGATGTCTTTTTTGATTTTTGATCACATCATTCTCTTGGAAGTTATCTCTGAATGGGGAATGTGCTCTGTTCGTTATCTGTCATTCATCTGTTGGCGTTTTCCCCTATGGTGACGTTCAGTGGAGTGATACAATGCCTTTACGACATGAAATGAATACGTTTACATAAGGAGATGGATCATGATGAAACTGTCTGTATTCACGGTGGCTACCCCTGATCTGAATGCAGAAGAACTGGCATCGGCTGCGGCAGCAGCGGGAATTGATGGAATTGAGTGGAGATTCCGTGGAATTCCTGAAGATGCTATGTCTGAAGAGCCTTCTTACTGGAGAAATAATCGATGCTCCGTAGATCCGAGCCGCTGGGAGGAACAGGTTCCTGCTTTTCGTAAAGCAGCGATAGGGCAAGGAAGGAAATCCACCGCACTTGTACCGTATCTGAATTGTGGAGATCTGCCTGCCACCGAGCAGGCGTTTCAGGCTGCGGCTGGATTGGGAGCATCTATGATGCGTGTAGGTGTTCCTGGATATGATCGCAAGACCAGTTATCCTGAGTTGTATCGTAAAGCCGTTGATTACCTGAGTGAAGTACAGGATTTGGCCAAACAGTACAACATCAAGGCGATTGTAGAGACACATCACCAGACGATTGCACCGACGGCATCGCTGGCCTATCGGCTTGTGCAATCGCTCGACCCGCAGCATGTTGGTGTATTGTACGATCCAGGCAATATGGTACATGAAGGATATGAGAATCATCGAATGGGACTTGAGTTGCTGGGCCCTTATCTGGCTCATGTACATGTAAAAAATGCCGGGTGGTTTGAAGCAGAAGGGAAAGATTCGCAAAAGGCTAATGTGACTGAGAAGAGCAGCGGAGTGGCTCTGAATACAGCCTGGAAATGTCACTGGACGCCGCTGACTGAAGGTATGGTTGATTGGGTACAGATGGTGCGGGATCTTCGTGCCGTCGGGTATGACGGATACTACGGAATAGAGGATTTTAGTGGTGCCTTGGAATCCAAGGCGATGTTACAGCATTTTGCAGACGTTTTCGCCGAAATTGAGCGTCGTGTGGACGAGGAGGAGCAGTCATGAGTATCGTACGAGTAGCGGTGATTGGTATAGGAAACATGGGAGCAGCACATGCCAGAACGTTGGTGGCTGGAGAAGTACCCGGTGCAGAGCTGGTCGCCGTATGTGATGTAAGAAGAGAGATGGAGAGCTGGGTATCCAGTCACCTTCCAGCAACGGTCACCTATTGGCAGGATGCTGAGCAGATGATGGCTTCGGGTACGATTGATGCAGTCATTATTGCAACGCCGCATTATGATCATCCGGAACAAGCCATTCAGGCTTTCCAGCATGGCTTGCATGTCATGATCGAGAAGCCGGCCGGTGTATATACGAAACAGGTACGCAAGATGAATGAAGCGGCCGCAGCCAGCGGTAAAGTCTTTTCCATGATGTACAACCAGCGGACCAATCCACTCTATATTAAACTGAGAGACTTGATTGCTTCAGGGGAACTGGGAGAGGTACGGCGTACCAACTGGATTATTACGAACTGGTATCGATCCCAAAGTTACTATGATTCCGGCGGCTGGCGGGCAACATGGGCAGGTGAAGGGGGCGGTGTACTGATTAACCAGGACCCGCATCAACTGGATCTGTGGCAGTGGACCATTGGCATGATGCCGGTGCGAATGCGTGCTTTCTGTTCGTTTGGCAAGTATCGGAACATTGAAGTGGAAGATGATGTAACAGCTTATGTGGAGTATGAAAATGGAGCAACGGGTGTCTTCGTAACGACTACTGGAGAAGCACCGGGTACCAATCGATTCGAGGTCAACGGAGACCGGGGTAAAATCGTGATCGAAGATGGAAAACTTACGTTCTGGCGACTTCGGGAATCTGAGCCTGAATTCAATCAGCGGTTTACCGGAGGTTTTGGACAGCCAGAATGCTGGAAATGCGAGATTCCGATTACAGGTGTGGAAACGGGTCACCCGGGTCTGATTCGTAACTGGGTTGATGCGATTCGTACAGGCGTACCACTTATTGCTCCCGGTGAGGATGGTATACACGGATTGACGTTATCGAACGCTATGTTGCTGTCCACCTGGACGGATAACTGGGTGGATCTGCCGATCGATGAGGATCTGTTCTATGAGCATCTGCAGGAACGCATTGCTGGATCAACGACGAAGAAAGACAAGGCATTCAGTGGCAGTCAACCTGCTGATTTGAGTCAGACGTTTAAATGAAGACGATTTGTTATGTAAGACGAGTTCATTGTAATCAACATTTTATAAAAAGGATGGGATGACATGGCTAAAGACGGGATGTTTTATGCACCAAAAAGTGTTACAAAAGAGGTCGTATGTGGTCCGGGTGAGTTCACGATTGCTGCTGTTGCGCTGGATCATGGACACATCTACGGCATGGTTGGGGCATTGTTGGAGGCTGGAGCTACTCTCAAGTGGGTGTATGATCCGGACCCGGCGAAGGTAGAGGCATTTAGGAAGCAGTTCCCACAGGCTCAAGTTGCTGGATCTGAAGCCGAAGTGCTTGCAGATGATGAGGTGTTATTGGTGGCAAGTGCAGCGATCACTTCAGATCGTGCGCCGCTTGGCATGAGAGTTCTGGCCGCAGGCAAGGATTATTTTACAGACAAAGCCCCATTTACCACGCTGGAGCAATTAAAGCTTGCACGAGAAGAAGTGAAGCGGACAGGCAAGAAGTATATGGTGTATTACAGTGAACGACTGCATGTAGAAAGTGCGATCTATGCGGGGCAACTCATTGAACAGGGGGCAATCGGCAAAGTAGTGCAAGTTATGGGTACAGGCCCGCATCGCTTAAATGCCGGAGGAAGACCCGACTGGTTCTTCAAGCATGAGCAGTATGGCGGCATTCTCTGTGATATCGGGAGTCATCAGATCGAACAATTTCTGACGTTTGCTTCATGTACGGACGCTGAGGTAGGGTTCAGTCGTGTGCATAACTTCAATCACCCACAGTTCCCGGAACTGGAAGACTTCGGCGAAGCTTCTCTGATCGGGGACAACGGAGCGTCCGGTTACTTCCGAGTGGACTGGTTCACACCGGATGGTCTGGGCACATGGGGGGATGGGCGTACAGTTATTCTTGGAACGGACGGTTATATCGAGCTGCGGAAGTATATCGACATCGCAAGGGAACCTCAGGGGGATCAGGTGTACCTGGTCAATCATGAAGGGGAGTACCGCTACAATGTAAAAGGCAAGGTAGGTTACCCGTTCTTCGGCCAACTCATTCGCGATTGTCTGGATCGCACCGAGACAGCCATGACACAGGAACATGCATTCAAAGCCGCAGAACTCTGTCTGATTGCACAACATAAAGCGATGAGCGAGCGCGTGGTGTGGAGTAGCGGAGCGAAGTAAATGTTTTGTGTGGAGGATCGCAAGGGGAGAAAAGTTTGATCACTGAAGGTTATCGGCGATTCTTCTATTGTTGAGTGAGGAAAGAGCAGCCCAGGTGTTAAACTGTATCCAACGTGTTAGTTATGGCTAACATATAGGACAGTTCACTCGGGCTGCTTTTTTGAGTACTTTCGTGACTTCGCAGATGGATTATTATGGGTTATATTATATGTAGTTCGGATATTCGTTAAAAAGAGAGGTGTTTACGAAGTTCGTATATATGATGTTAGATGAAGTTCCTGCGAAATAAGAAAAAGGAGGAAATAAAATGCACTGGATTATTTTTGATGATTATTTAAGAGATTCTATTAGATCAAGTACTTATGTAAGATTTCTCAGATGGTATGTTTGGGTTGTTTTTTCTTTCATACTAATGTTGGTGATAGGTTCAATATTTATTTCTATATTTTATAGTTATGAATGGGTTCAATGGTTAGCATATTTATTTGGAAGCGGTGGTGGGTTTTATTTTGGTTATGAATTAAGAAAGGTTGTAAGATCTCATGTTGGAACTTATGAAGATGTTTATGATCATAACATTATAACATTGAGACAAATCCTCACTACAAGGAATGTTCATAGTAGTGATAAAATAGATCTTTTAGTTTCACAAATTGATGAGGTATTACCACAGCTTAAGTCTAGTGAGAAGATTTTAAAATCGATATACACTATATCCACTATACTACTCATTCCAATAATGACAATATTAATTAAGTGGTTATTAGACACATATTCATCAGATGGTGTATTTATTGTGCTCCAGCTCGTGGCTATTGCAGTAATGGTCTTTAGTTTAAATTTTATGATTCAACCCCTAGTGGAACAAGTAATGGATCTATCGTATAGGAGAATGAAAAATCTCAAACAAATGATGCTTGATGTTAAACTAATTGACTTTGTTAGCTGAACAAGGATGACAGGAACATCATCTAACATTACATTCCTGCATCGTCCCATACGCTCCTCGGTCGCCAGAAGAATATTGTGAAACTGATTCATGCGACACATTCAACCGGCTAAGTCTAACGACTTGGCACTTAGTGCCTTAAGCCGCTTGAACATCAGGAATGAGCGGACGTTATAGGAAATCCATGCGAAGTTAATTCAGGAGGGACTAAAGAAGATGAACAAGAAACTATTAGAGCAGTTTGAACATTTCAATAAATTTGTAAAATCAATTGATGATGTGACTTGGCAAAAGTCGATTGCTCCTGGAAAGTGGACGGTGAAGGAAGTCGTGACCCATCTATGGAATTGGGATACATATACTTTAAATACAATGCTCCCACACATAAAAGACCAAGTGAAACTCCCAGGATTCGTCGATCATGATACCCATAACTTAAAAGCAATAGAGAAGGCTAAAGAATTTACAGACAGAGAAAGTATGATTAAAACCTTTATTGAAACTCGAACCCATTTAGTCAACCAATTCCGTGAGGTAGATCATTCAGAAATTCACTTTTTTATAGGCAATGATAAACGACCTTATACCTATGAAAGATATCTAAAAATATTCGTACACCATGATGAACATCATAAGAAACAAATCGAAAACCTATTAGCGTGATTCAGAGAAGACATGGACATCCTATAACATCATATTCACGCTGCGGACATTCGTCCTGGGTCCGGCATACGCCGGACACTCGACATGCGTCGAGTCGTGAATACAGGAACGTTATACGACAGAACTAAATGAAAAATCTATATCAAACATCATCAATTGAGAGAAGGTCATTTGATTGAATAGCTATGATGAATATTTAAAAGATTCTCTTTATAAAATTAGTACACTTCTTAATGATAGTAATAGTCGACCTATACTTTTTGTTGGTGCAGGGATCTCAAGAAGGTATATAAATTCTCCTAACTGGATTGGCTTGCTTGAGTATCTTATTGAGGCAAATCCTAATAAAAAATATCCCATTGGATACTACACTCAAGAAAAGATGGATAACCTGCCACAGGTTGGTTCTCTAATTGTTAACGAATATTATGACTATGCTTGGCAAAAATACTCAGAAAGTGTTTTTCCGAGAGAATTATATGGTACGAATTATTCAAGAAGTATCTTTTTAAAATATAGAATTGCTGAACATTTAACATCATTAGTCAAAGGATTTTCTACAGTAGGACATCAATATTGTGATGAATTAGAAGCTTTAATGAAAATCACTCCACATGCAGTTATAACCACAAATTACGATTTACTAATGGAAGAAATTTTCCCTAAGCATAACCCTATTATTGGACAACAAGTCATTAGAGCCAGAGAGTCTACAAACTATGGACACTTACTAAAGATACATGGCTGTGTGACACAACCGTCTGAAATTGTAGTGTCGAGCGAAGATTACAGTATATTTATGGAGAAACAGAAATACTTAATTGCTAAGTTATTAACATACTTCATGGAGTACCCAATAATTTTTTTAGGCTATGCTCTTGCAGACGAAAATGTGAAATCTATTCTCTCCGATGTTTCTGAAATTATCAGATCTGATGATGATGAGCCGGTAAGTAATATCTGGTTTATAGAATGGCAAGAAAATAATATACTAAGCCATTCGAAACCATCAACTGATAAAGTTGTTGATTTAGGAAATGGAAAAACAATAAGAATAAATTATTTGGTTGTTAACTCATTTACAGAGATTTTTAGAAGCTTGCAACAAAATATAAACGAACCAGTAGATATAATTAGAGAGTTAGAAAACAACATTTATAATATTGTTAAAAGTAAAACAGTTACTAACTTGGCAGTTGATAGAATCGATTTTAGGACAATTACTGATATTAATAAACTTGCTAATCAACTAGGTTTTAAGGCCATTGAAGATATGAAAGATATTGAAAAAATAAATGTAGCAGGCTTAGGGAATTTAACTAACCCAGAGCAGTTGCTCTTGCAGTACCCGTATTCTTTAAATGATGTAGCGATTGAAATGGGCTTAGAAAGATGGCAGTATTTAGACCCAATTATAAAGAGAATTGAAGGAGAAACAGGATACAAGATCAAACAAGAAACTAATAGATATCATGTTGATAGAGAACAGGGACGCGGAAGGGCTGCAAACCATCGCTATTCACAAGAAGCTGTCGAACTTTTTACTAAGGTTTTACAAAATCAAAGCTATGAAATTTTCGATACTATGGGGAATAGGATAGCTATGGTGGACAAAGAAGTCCAAGAAGAGAAAATAGAATCTTAATGTGGAAAATACAACAGGGAGCGATCACGTCGTATAAAATATATTCAATATATTCACACTGTGGGCATAAGTCCTCGATCCGGCATTTGCCAGCCATCCAGATACGCTGGCTCGGCTGGCTCGTGAATAAAGAGACGTTATACGACAGAATCAAAAACAATAGAAAAGAGGATCATATGATCCTCTAAATGCTAGAGTTTTGCAATTCACAAAAGAGTTGTAGAGCATCTTTGAAACCTTGTATGTAGATACTTCTTTCTAAGATGGATTGAAGAGAAATTTGAGCATCTTCGTAAAGAAAAACCGTATGTTGAAGATCGGGCAAAGCATCACGAAGTGTTTTAAAGTATTGATCTGCCTCAGAAGAAAGCTGAGTGTATTCCGCATGACAATCCAAAAGCTCAGTATAGAGTAATTCTAGACGTATTCTTATAAGTGGTTCTGTTAGCGATTCTAATGTATTAACCATATCCTATTCCTCCTTTGATTAACTCTATAGAGTTATTATATAACCTCAAAAAGTTAATTGCAAGGTGAATATTTGACTTTGTAGAGTTAAAACTTCGCTTTTCATTGATGATTACTAATATGAAAGATAAGATAGAGCTATGGAGGGGAAAAGATGAACGTAATCAAGTGTAATATACGAGAACTCATGGCAGAACATCGAATAGATGATATAACCGAATTGATGGTGAGATCAGGTCTAAGTCGTAACTCAATTAACAAGTTATACAGGGAGACTAATATAGAGACAACCAAATTAGAGACACTTTTCAAGTTGTGTGATACTTTTAATTGTAAGTTGTCTGATTTGATCGAATATGTACCAGAAGGAAACAAATAGTGAGAGCCGTTTCGAGAAACAATTCATTCGTTTAACATGATATTTTGGAGTCTTGGTCTGCGGGGAAAGATTTAAAAAAAGTATTAGGCAGACAACCTTGGAGGTGGTATACCCCCTCCAGGTAGACAGTGAAGCCGACTTAGCTTATAACCCCATGAAGCTAAGTCTGACGGCTTTGGAACATCACCTTAAAGTTCTATTAGTAGATTCAAGAATATTTTAGAAAATCAAGTCTAATGCTAAGGAGAAGCAATTATGAAGAAAAGTCCAATGACGATTATCTCAAGTCTACATAATGATTCTAAGCAAATAATTAGTAACTATTTGAAACTTCATTCTGAAAGCTCTTATAAACAATACCTTTCTTCAATAGCTGATATATTTTCTTCTACTCAGAAGGAAAATGTGCGGGATCTTACATTTAATGACTATTCACTGATCTATCAAAAATATATTAACGATGAACAGAAAACAACCCAAGATTTATACAAAGAATCCTTCTTTAAATATTTATATGCAAATGATCTTATAGAGCCTGATGGATTTAATGAAATTTGGTTGAAAGATGACTTGATAAGGCATTTTCTAAAGAAGATGAGTGATGTAGAAGGTTCTTCTAAAGATAAAAAATTCTCTTATGAGAATAGCCTATCTTTCAGTGAAATTCTAAAAATTGATAAATTATTAGATCAAGAGTTTACTAAATTCGATACTCTTCGAATGGCATTTGTGTGGTATTTACTATTTGAAACAGAATGTTCAGTTAGAGAAATACTAATGCTCACTAGTGACGACTACAGAGATGGGGAAATAGTTACTTATAAAAATACAAGGTATGTAGTTCCAGATAGATATAAAAACGTATTTGAACATCTTTCTGAAAAGCAATATAACGGTTTTAAAAACCTAAACAGCATAGTTTCGAAGCTTGGAATCCTTGCCGGAGTATCGGATCTAAAGCCAATAAGGATAAAAAATGCTAGAAAAGTGAATATGATAAAGTGCAGTGGATGTAATCAAAATATTACAAACCTATCCACTAACTGGAGTTCGGTTAATAACCGTATTATTTGTGTTAAATGTGCTGACTCATTAAAAAAAAAGCATAATAATATAGTGGAAGAAGCCATAGAGAAGAATGAAATTGAATTGGTTAGTGAAGAAAGTCTTCGTGCCTCATCAGTCATGTTCACTTTTGATGAGTTAAGAAGTAAAGTCACTCATGTTATAGATTATTTAAAACTACATGAATTCCAAATGCAGATAGGGAAACTTGGAGAAGCATATGTATTTGAACATGAGCTCCAAAAACTTAAAGAAACACCTTATTTCACTTTAGTCGATGATAGTAAAGCTGCTGACCCAAATAATGGGTATGATATTCTTTCATATGATGATGACGGAAACATAATCTTCATAGAAGTCAAAACAACAATAAAAGAAGGTAGTGATTTTTATATATCACAACATGAAGTGAATACGGCTAGAGAATGTCAAACTAGGGGGGGGAAATATTTAATTTATAGAGTGGGCAATATATTGGGGGAGAAGGAGCATATAACTTTAGAAATTATAAATAACATTTTGGATACTGCTCTCTATGAATTGGAGCCTTATAACTATAAGGTAAGAAAGAAAAATAATATTGAGTGCTAATTCGGAAGAAGGGATTCCGTCGTATAACATAATATTCAAGCAGCGGCTCCTAACGGAGCCTTGGTCTGCTGGAAGGATTCCGATGAGGGATTTCAGCAGACAACCCCTTCGGGGTTCATGAATACAGGAACGTTATACGCAACCCTTTAAGTCAACCAATTAATAACAAATAATAAATATAGGTGAAAGAATACATTTACAAAGTAGCAGTTGAAAACCAGGATGAACGGAATATTAGAAGGTGTACCATATAACAATAAATTTCCACATCGTTAGTTATGCTCCTTGGTCATCAAGAGGAATACTAGAGAAGCGGATTCATAATAAAGTGCAAACTAAAGAATATTTCTATTATGCGAAAGAGAGGATCAAATGAATTATCATTTTGGTTTTTCATGGAAGGGTCTGATAATCTTTCTATTGCCAATGATACCAAATATATTTTATTTTTTAATTCCTGTGTCAGATATATCAGGAAACAATGCAAATAGCCATTTGATTTTAGATGTTTTGGAGCACGGAAGTCAGGCGATATTTTTCTTTCTTCTGATATTTGTTGTAACAAAACAAGCATCTGAAATGCGATGCCCGTATATAATTGGTATGGCAATAATGTTGATTTTTTATTATGGGCTATGGATATTGTATTTTACAGGCAACGCAAACTCGATTATTTTTTTGGGGATGGCCGTTCTCCCGGTAGTATATTTTATATTAGCTGAGATTTGGCTTCAAAATTATCTGGCTATTATACCAACAGTACTTTTTGGTATTGTGCATGTCATTAATACATATTTGACTATTGCGAATTAAAGGGAGGACAACAATCCTCTTAAATTTTGATTGTGCGTTCAGCATGTATTCTATATCAAGGATTAAGTCCCGAATGGTGAGGTTAGAAGTAAGCCATAGCTTAAGGCAGGGGTGTCCAACGTTTCATTAAAGAACATCTAAAATAGAATTATTTTTCGGCAATTTCATGAAGTGGAGAACATTCAGATAACATAATATTCACGTTGCGGCTCCTGTGGAGCCTTGGTCTGCTAGATGGATTTCGGAGAGGCATCCCAGCAACCCTCTGGGGTTCATTAATTCTGAAACGTTATCTGACATAAAACTATTACATTTTAGGAGCAAATAATGAATATCACTTTCTCGAAATGGGTTCAATATTATCGAAGAAATAATCAAAACCTCAAATATATTCATTGGGATGACAACTATAAATTAACAACTAATGAAAGAGAAATAATCATTAAGTCAATTCAACAGTTTCAATTAGGAGAAAACTCTGAAGGTAAACATCTAATTAAACGTGCGCAAGAATATGTACATCAGACGCAAGATCAGGATTACTATGAAGCGCTTATAGAATTCATTAAAGAAGAACAGAGGCACGCTAGAGATCTAGGCAGATTTATGAAGGTACAGGGAATCCCACTCCTTCGTAGACATTGGGTGGACAATGTATTTAGAAGATTACGTCAATATGCGAGTCTAGAACAATCAGTCATTGTTCTATTAACTGCTGAGATCATTGCTAAGTTGTACTATAAAGCTTTGCAAAAATCTACAAAGTCAAAAGTATTAATAGATTTATGTAATCAGATTTTAAGTGATGAGGAGAAACATGTTCAGTTTCAATCCGAAACACTTCATAATTTTGCTCAAAATAGAAACGTTCTCTTTAACAGAATAGTTTATATCCTTCGTAGAATCCTTTTTGAAGGAACGCTAATTATAGTGTGGTATCAACATAAGCCTGTATTTAAAGCTGGGGGATATAAACTCAAAAGTTATTACTATGAATGCCGTCATGAGTTTAACTTAACAAAGAAGATGATAGCTAATTCACAGTAGAGGTTTACGTCAGATAACATTATATCCAAGCTTTGGGTCCTGACGCTCCTTCGTTCAGCCCGAAGGGAATTGGTAGGGAAGTGGAATCAGGCGGACACATCCGCATCGACTAACCGCATCGCGGTCGCCCCTAACGTGAATTAAGTCGGTGGGGCGTCGTGGATACAGTAACGTTATAGGAAATCAGCGTATAAAAATACAAAATAAATTATTCAAACTCTGAATAGGAGTGGAATCATGCTGGAAGCGGTTATTTTCGATATGGATGGTACACTATTTCAAACAAACAAAATCTTAGAGTTATCGTTAGAAGAAACGTTTTCTGTCTTGAGGTCTCGTAATGAATGGTCGAGTGAAACTCCAACTCAAAAATATCGTGAAATTATGGGAGTTCCTCTACCAGTAGTTTGGGAAACGTTATTGCCGAACCATTCAAATGAAATCAGACGAATTGTAGACGAAATCTTCTTGGAGAAGTTAATTGCAAATATTAATTATGGCAAAGGTGCGCTTTATCCGCATGTCAAAGAAGTTTTTGATTTTTTAAAACAGGAAGGCTGCTTAATTTTTATTGCAAGTAATGGACTAATTGAATACCTCAATGCTATCGTTAACTGTTACAAGTTAAATAATTGGGTGACAGAAACCTTTAGCATCCAGCAAATAGAGACTCAGAATAAGGATGACTTAGTTAGATATATCCTTATGAAATATCACTTCAACAACGCTGCTGTAGTTGGCGACAGGATCTCTGATATCAATGCAGCAAAAAACAATGGATTGAAGGCTTTTGGTTGTCGATTTGACTTTGCCCAAGAATGTGAGCTTAAACAAGCGGATTATATTATTGATGATTTACTTGAATTGAAAAAATATATTTAACATCATGGGAAGTGGAATATTTGTGTAAGTGTTTTGGAAGAAGACGCTGACATCCTATAACATCATATTCAAGCAGCGGCTCTTCACGGAGCCTTGGTCTGCAAGGATTTCGGAGAGGAATTTCGGCAGAACCCCTTTTGGGGTTTATGAATACAGGAACGTTATGTCCCTAAGAGCTTTAAAACATAATGACACTTTTTGGAGGTTAATTGATGGGAGCATGGGGAACTGGAATTTTCGAGAACGATGATGTATTAGATTGGAAGGCAGATTTACTTGATTCTGATGACATCGAATTAATTGAAGAGACGATTGAAGAAGTATTAGAAGAAGATTATATTGAGTCAGATTTAGCTTCCAATGCTTTAGGCGCAATTGAGATCCTTGTAGCATTACAAGGTAATCCTGGGAAAGAAATATTGAATAATCAAAGTAATACAGAGGATCTATATGACTGGATCGATAAACATAAAGGTAAAGGAAAAAAACTCATTTCAAAAGCTAAACGAGCAGTTAAGAAAATTAAGAAGGATTCAGAACTAAAAGAGCTATGGGAAGAATCAGAAGAATACCCAATCTGGTTAAATACAATAAATGACTTAGAAAATCGATTGTAAAGAAATTGATAGCTTTTCGAGAAGAGGGAACTTCACATAACAAAATATTCAAGCTGTGGCTCCGTTCGGCAGACAACCCCTTTGGGGTTCATGAATAAAGGAACGTTAGCACAAATCAGGGGAATGCTTAATTAAATTATAAAGATTAGATAAACTATTAGTTAAGGACGGGGATTTCAATGAGTAGCTTGTTACTAACCTCTTGTGGTTTTTATACTGAAGATATTAAAAATCAATTTCTGGAGTTTATTGATGGAGATATTTCTAAATTAAAAGTCTCAATTATTACAACAGCATCCCCTAGAAAAGAAACTAATAGATATGCACAAAGAGCAATGCAAGAGTTTAAGGACATGGGATTTCAGCATATCAATTTTGTAGATATAGAATTTGATGACCCGCAAATTCTCTTACATAGAGATGTTATATATATCAATGGTGGAAATCCATTTACATTATTGTATTACGCGAAGAAAAGTGGTGCTGATGAAGTTATTAAATCACTGGCCGCACAGAATGTAATTATAGTTGGAGTAAGTGCAGGAACGTTATTACTGGGGCCAAATATTAACATTGTCGATTTCTTTACTCCACAGATGAATACAATGGATTTAACGGATTTTAAGGCATTAGGTGTAACCGACAAGCTTATTTTTCCTCACTATGATAGAGAGGACATATTTAAAGATAGTACTAATAAAACAATTGAAGAGAGAATAGTAGAATTTGAATGCAATAAGAACTGTAAGGTGACAAGGCTTAAAGATGAAGAATATATCTCAATCTTAATGAACCAAGCACATTGAAAGTCGTAAATTCATTGAAAGTAGCTCGAAGAAGCTCATATTTTAGGAGGAGTCTATATGATATTAGAAAAAGTTATAAATAGAATTGCAATACAAAGTGAATATAAGGATTTGGTTGATAAGTATGTGGATCATATCCTTAACGAATTTAAAGATAAGATTCATAGCATTTATATGTGTGGCTCGATTCCCAAAGGAACGGCTCAACCTTTTAAGTCAGATGCAGACTTTACTATTGTATGTGCAAATCCCCAAGATATTGATTACGAAAGATTGTCAAATATCAAAGACAGGCTGTTGGAAGAATATCCATTCGTCACTAAGATGGATACGATCATTTGCTCGATTGATGATGTATTAAGTAGACCGAATGATTGGGGTTTTTGGATTAAGATCATTTGTGTTTGCATACATGGGAAGGACATTGGTGAAAAAGTACCCCCGATCAACATTTCTTCAGAATTCATTTTAGACTTAAATACAGATACCAAGGAGGAAGTAGATCGTGTACATCGATCACTTTCTAATGTTAGTGATCACGCAATGAAAACTAGATATATTAAAGGTTACTCTAAGAGATTAATTCGTGCATTATACTCTTTGGTTTTAGAAGATACAGGGGTATGGGAAGATGAAATCATTAAGATGAAGAATGCCATATTAAACTATTGTGAGATTAACGCCGCTTTAGTTGAGTATCTATATGCTTGTTACTTGGATAGCGATGTATCTGTTGAAGAGTTTCTGGAAACCGCAGATGAAGTATATAGCTATTTTGAGAACGCCTTAAATAAAATGGCTGCTTCCAGAAATTCAGTTGGCTAACAACATATTGACGCTCGTAGTCACTCTGAGAAGCGAGTGACCACATCCAGCCCCCTAAGCACGTCGGGACGTAGTCAATATAAAGCGTTATCTGAAACTTGCAAGATTGAAAGGAGAAAACATGATACTTGGGTTGTATGAAGCACATTTACCAGTGAGTAACTTACATCAATCAATCGAATTTTATTCTAAATTAGGATTAGAGCTGGCCTGGAGAGATGAAGATACAGCGTTCTTCTGGATTGAAAAAGAAAAGAGTTGGGTCGGTCTATGGCAAGGCGAAGAGTATCTCACTTCTTATCATCCATCATTAAGGCATATAGCATTTCGAGTGAGTTATGAAGATCTTAAAGACAGTGTGAAATGGCTTCAAACTATTGAAATAGAGCCTGTCCCATTTGGAAAAAGAGATTCAATAAATCCATTTGTAAGGCCTAATCAGGGAAATACTTCAGTCTACTTCAATGATCCAGATGGAAATAGTTTAGAATTAATGTGTTTTGTAAGTGTCCCTGAAAACTTAAAGAATATATCCAATAAATTATCAATCGAAGAATGGGAAGACCTTTTGAAGAGATGAGTTAAAGAACTTACTATTGGGATGTTTCAAAAGAAGTGCCGGAATCAGATAACATAATATCCACACATCGAAGATTCGTCTTCGGTCCGGCAGTCTCGGACACACCTGGCATACGTCAGGCGTCATGTATACGGGAATGTTATCGGAAATATTCGTAAATACTTTATTTTTTGGGGGCATCTCAAGGATGAGTGAAAAAACAATAATTATTGAAGATTACAACAATGAATGGCCTGAAATGTTTTCTGATCTGAAATCCATCATAGAACAAAGACTCGGGGATCTAGTACTTAGAATTGAGCACGTTGGTAGTACCGCAGTACCTGGACTAGCGGCAAAACCTATTTTAGATATTGATGTAGTAATTGATTCTATGGACTTGCTTCCAGATGTAATTCAAGGATTAGAAAGTTTAGGTTACTATCATGAAGGGAATTTGGGTGTTGAGAACAGAGAAGCTTTTGCAAGAAAAGATGCAAATGTTCCTTATAGTATAGTAAAAATACAGAAACCTGAACATCATTTATATGTTTGTAATAAAGAGAGCAAAGAGTTATTAAGACATATATCCTTCAGAGATGCATTAATTAGCAATCCCGAATTTGTAGTCGAATATGCCAATCTAAAGAAAGAACTTGCTATTAGATATAGAGAAAACCGTCAGTCTTATACGGATGGGAAGACCGAATTTGTAAATAAAGTACTTAATGAATATGGAAAGAACTTGTAGGTTGCTCAATGGGACTAAAACATCCGATAGCAAATTAACCACGCTGCGGGGCTAACGCCCCTTGGTCTGTTAGAGATATTTCGCGGGAGTCTTATCAGACAGACAACTCCTACGATGCTAGGTCTTCGACCCAGTCGCTGGTGCCCTTTAAGCTCTCGGGTTTGTGAATAAAACAACGTTATCGAAAATCTCACAAAGGATATGAAAACGTGAATACTAAAGATTTTAGAAAGCTAATTAGGGTGTATTTTGCTCCAAAACTACATGAGGTTGGGTTTATGGGAACCGATCATCATTTTGTTAAGACAACTGATAATCACTTTATTTACACTCTGGTGATTCAGGCAGATAAATCCGGTGGATCTTGTGTTATGGAGATGGGGGTGCATCTAGATTTTCTCCCTAATTCTATTGGTGAATCTGAGTCTTCAAATGAAATCACGACTATTTTTGCATCAAGGAATGAGTTATTATTCTCAATTCAATGATTTTCCTAGGATGATTACATCAATTTCATTAGTTGAGATAATAGCTGGATCTAAGAAAATTGAAGATTTTGGAGCTCCACTTGATTTAAGGTTGGCTTTGTTAATTGCACGAACACATAAATTTCAAGGTAATAATAGGGATGCGAAAGAATATGCTCAATGGGGACTAAATAATATTGGGAAAGCAACAGGACTCATTAAGGACTTTGAGGGCATAAGTTGAGGGAGTTTCTAACATCATATCCGTGCTTCGGCGCCTAAAAGCTCCTCGGTCTGCGAGAAGCAATCGGCAGGGAAGAGAATCAGCGACACATCCGTACGACTAACCGCATCGCGGCCGCTCCGATTGGTCGCTTAAGTTGGTGGAAGGGTCGTGGATACAGTAACGATATGCGCCATTAAAGGAGATAATTTATGAAAGGTAAGATCCTCTTATTATTTTTTATTACGATAGTGTTTTCATCTTGTCAAAATAGTAGTCAATTGACTACCTTGAACAGCGAAACTAAATCAAAAGAAATAACTGAAGGTCGATCAGATGCTTCTAACAATGAAGTGTTATCCATGAGCATTGGGAACTATGAATTGAAAGGAGAATTTTATGATGAAATGCTTCGAAATCCTATAGATCATGATTATGAAGTGGAATTTAATGAGGCTCAAAATTCAAAAGAGATTATTACAACAATGGGATGGGGGGCGTTGGAAAGCAAATATACAGAGATTTGGGATAAAGAGTTGAATCAAATATATAAAAAGCTTTGTTCTAAGTTGGATAGAGAACCAAGAGAAGCACTAATCGAATCGCAGAAAGAATGGTTACAATATCACTTAAAGGAAACAAAATTTGTAGAGAAGGCATTTATTAATAATGGTTACCTTGGATCAAAAGGTTCGGTAAGCCTAGGCACGGTTATACGGGAGAGAATTAGGGAAAGAACAATGCAATTATTTGAATATCGATATTTGCTAGATGGTGAAGTTGAGTTTTTATACCAAAGTAAAAAATAAAGTTGGAATCTGGATCAAAGGTTTTTAGGTGATGCCTCGAAGCAGTAACGGCACATAACAATGTATTCAAGCTGCGGGGATACCACGCCTTGGTCGCCTGCGAAGTTTCGATGAAATGAATCCATACGACACTTTAATTTTACTTAAGATAAGAGCTATCTAAGGGGAATCAAAGTCAGGAATGGACATACGTTAGGTGAAACCGCGAAGTGCATTGAAAAAAAAGGAGTTAGATGCAAACATGGAATTAAAACTTGTCCGAGTAAATCCTGAAGATAAAAGTATACTAATCAATTTATATGAATTGTACGAGTATGACTTCAGTAAATATACAGGTCGAGATATAGATAGAAACGGAAAATTCGAAGTAAACATAAATTATTATTGGGAAGGCGACGAAAGATGGAATCCATTTTTTATAGAAGTAGCAGGTAAACTCGTTGGTTTTATAGTAGTCCTTTTTGAGAATATGGATACTGATCCAGATCCGACGCATGTGATATACGATTTTATGGTTTTACAGAAATACAGAAGATCGGGCATAGGTCGTAAAGCAGCAATAGAAGCATTTAAGATGTACAAAGCGAATTGGAAGATTTCGCAAATGGAGAGCAATCTTCCGGCAAGGACATTTTGGAGAAGTGTAATAGAAAGTTTTAAAGGAACTAACTACACTGAACACTATGCACAAGATAGAAAAAAATATATACAAGAATTTAGTACAAGAAATTAGAAAAAGAGGGTCATATAACCCTCTATATACTAGAATTCTGCAATTCACTAAATAGTTGTAGGGCATCTTTGAAACCTTGTATGTAGATACTTCTTTCTAGGATGGATTGGAGTGAGATTTGTGCGTCTTCGTAAAGAAAAACTGTATGTTGAAGTTGATCGGGCAAAGCATCACGAAGTGTTTTAAAATATTCATCTGTCTCAGCAGAAAGCTGAGTGTACTCTCTATGACACTCCAGAAGCTTAGTATAGAGCAAATCTAAACGTATTCTTATCAGTGGTTCTGTTAATGATTCTACAGTATTAATCATATTTAGTTCCTCCTTTAATTAACTCTATAAAGTTATTATATGACCTCTTAGAGTTAATTGCAAGGTGAATATTTGACTTTGTAGAGTTAAAACTTCGCTTTCTGTTGATGATTGCTAATATGAAAGATAAGATAGAATTACGGAGGGGAAAAGATGAACATAATCAAGTGTAATATACGAGAACTCATGGCAGAACATCGAATAGATGATATAACAGAATTGATGGCAAAATCGGGCTTAAGCCGGAATTCGATCAATAAACTCTATAGGGAAACAAATATAGAAACAACAAAGCTGGAAACCTTATTCAAGCTATGCGATACATTTAATTGTAAATTATCTGATTTGATCGAATACGTACCAGGAGAAAAATAAATAGTGAAGGTCCGGAGCCTTGGTCTGTGGATAGATTTTGAGAAGGAATTTCAGCAGCCCCCCCTTTGGGTTCAAGAATACAGAAACGTTATCCAATACTCCCAATCAAAACAACAAGCATAGGAGCAATATTATGACAATTATTTTCAAAAAAATAAAAGACATTGATACACAGGCAATTCAAGAACTGTTTCATTCGGTGGACTGGAAATCAGGAGATTTCCCAGAAGATCTTAGACAAGCAATAAACAACTCGCATACGGTTATTACTGCATGGGATGATAACAAATTAGTTGGTTTAATAAATGCATTGTCTGACGGCGTGATGACAGTATATTTTCATTACATGTTAGTACACAAAGAATATCAATCATTAGGAATTGGAAAGAGAATGATGGAACAAATGCTTAGTCGATATTCTAATGTCAAAACAAAAGTACTTATATCCTATGATAGTGCAGAAAAATTCTATGGAATATTTGGATTTAAGCCAGAAGAAGGAACTAAAGCCATGTTTATTTCAGATATGGTATAGCATTGAAGTAAAGATTCCGATCAGATGAGAATTGATTATAGATGGATTTGTTTTTGAGAAGGTCGCTATATAAAGCTTCAATTCGGATATGAAGGGATACCAGATGATAAGTTATAAACCATTTCAAACATTATTGATTGACAGGGAGATTAAGAAGCAGGATTTATTAAAAATCACGGGGATCTCATCGGCAACGATGGCAAAACTCAATACGAATGAGTATGTATCGTTAGAAGTAATTGATAAATTATGTACGGCATTGGGATGCCAGCCTGGAGATCTATTGGAGCATATAGCAGATCAATGATGGGATGATAACATCTGCTGTTAACCAAAATTGAGATTCCGTCGTATGACATAAAGCAACGGCTCCTAACGGAGCCTTGGTCTGCTAAATGGATTTCGAATTGATATTTTGGCAGACACCTCCGAGAGTTTGTTGAACTGCATAAAAAAAGGAAGGTGATTAGAAATCACTGCAATAAATTAAAGAGGAGAAGCTAATTATGTCTAGACCTTTAAGAATTCATATTATAGGTTCAACTGGTAGCGGAAAAACATACCTTGGTCAAGTTTTGTCAGAGAAGTTAAATATAAAAATTCACGAACTAGATACAGTCATGTGGAGCAGTAGAGTGGAGTTTTCAGGAAAGAACCCTCCAGATGTGAGAGATAAATTACTACATAAAATA
Organism: Paenibacillus sp. FSL H7-689; assembly: GCF_000517905.1. Taxonomy (NCBI): domain Bacteria; kingdom Bacillati; phylum Bacillota; class Bacilli; order Caryophanales; family Paenibacillaceae; genus Paenibacillus; species Paenibacillus sp. FSL H7-689. Next base: position 78,813 of record NZ_ASPU01000014.1, on the reverse strand, counting down.
ATTGATAATGATAGTTGGATTGTAGAGGGAGTATATTATAAATGGCTTTCTGATAGCTTTTCAAGAGCAGATGTAATTTATTACCTAGATACTAATGTATTGATTCGACATTTTAGAATTATCATGAGATTTGTTAAACAAAGAATAGGCGCCGAAAGATCTATATACAAGCAAACATTAAAAGGACTAATTGAAATGCTTATCTGGAATCATAAATTTAATAATACAAATCGGAAAGAGATCTGTAGCTTCTTGTCCCCTTATAAAGACAAAGTGATAATCTTAAAAACCAACAGGCAAATGATTAGTTTGCTCAATGAAGGCAGTGAAATACCATAACTCAGCATTCACACACCCAGCATACGCTGGGTCTTATATACAGAAAAGTATGTGAAATCGACGAAATTATTTAACGAGGGTGAACAATGAAGATAATAAGAGATAGGGAAGAACTTGAAGGAACTGGTTATATTGAAGTTTTACCCGGGAAGTACCTTGGACAATGTTGGAATGAAAACTCAATTTACTTTGATGAAGAAGTATTCGGCTATATAGAGAAATCAATAGAAAATATATTTTCTGGATATGATCATAATGCATTTAACGAAGTACATCGAAAAACGTGGGAGGTGATCCTTGAGGATTTGAAAACGTTTGCTAATCTCCTTGATGAGAAAGTAACAATGGAATTAATAAATGAACATGTGTATTTCTTCTTTGGCAGTTCTAAAGATGAGTTTCAACAAGATTTTCTCAATAGTGTTCAGAGACTTCGTGAATTAATTATAGAGTTTGTTGTATGGATTAAAAAGCAATTAACAACTCAAGATTATGTTTCAGTTCTAGGGATTTAGCTATTTCATTCGAGGAAGAGTGGTTATTTAAACCAACATAGGAGGAATTGGAATGAAGTTTATCGTTTCTGCAAGTGTAATCGTTCTCAATGAACATAATGAGATTTTACTCATGAAAGGTCGAAGAGGTTGGGAAATGCCTCAAGGTTGTGTTGAAGAAGGAGAGACTATTAGGCAGGCAGCAGTTCGAGAAGTGAAAGAGGAAACAGGGATTGACATTGAATTAATTAAATTTTGTGGTTTGTATCAGAACATAACTCGCGGCGTATGCAACAATATATTTACTGGAAAACCGATTGGTGGAGCTTTAACTACCAGTGATGAAAGTGAAGAGGTGGGCTACTTTACTTTAGAAGAAGCTCGACAAATGATAACATGGGGAAATTTCTATGACAGAATTCATAATGCATTAGATGAGAAAAGTCATCCTTTTTTGATTGAATTTTCAGAATAAGGACATCCATCAGATCCTAGTTTTCTAATCCAAATACAGATATGAGAGTAGTTTAATATAAGGAGCAGCCCGAGAACAAAGGTTGCTTCTTTTTTTGCTTTTACACTTCGCAAATGGAACATTGTGGGTTATATTGGATATGATTTGGTTCTATAGTAGAGAAATGGAGAGGTGGTCAACTTTGGATGAAAATGTACGCTTTCCAATAGGACACTTTGAGCCAAGTCTTAAATTCTCTAATGAGGACCGAATCCACATCATTGGTCGAATTCTCGGAATTACGAAAACCTTAAGAGAGATTACACAACATCTCAATGATGATCAACTTTGTATTCCTTATCGTGATGGCGGTTGGACGATTACACAGATTGTGCACCACCTTGCGGACAATGACATGAACGCTTATATCAGATTTAAGAGAGCGTTAACTGAAGAGGAACCGATGGCAAGCTCATATCGAGAGGATTTATGGGCATCATTACTTGATTACAGGAATACGCCCATCGAAGATTCAATTTTGCTGATGGAGATACTGCACAAGCGATTTCTCACTCTGTTGTATGGTTTACATCCCGATCAGTTTAGACGAAAACTCCGAACAGAAGTGTTAAGTACAATTTCATTGGATATTGCTCTACAAAGATTTGTATGGCACGGGCAGCATCATATTGCTCAAATTAAATCTTGTATAACATTACAAGGGCGGTAGGGTCTTATACATTTCAAGTGTGGGGGTAACATATGGGGAATGGAAGGATTCTGGGCATTGCATATAATGTAATTCCAGTGAAAAATTTAGAAGTGTCAGCCGCCTGGTTTGTAAAACATTTTGGATTTAACATTCGCCACCAACGCGAAGGATATTTGAGTTTATTTAGGGGTGATCGCCCAATTTTGGACTTGATTCAAAGCGACAATGAAACCCGAGCGACATTTGAAGTGCATCAGAAAAAGAGATGGGTCATTACATTTTTCAGCGATGACATTGGTTCTTTACATGACTACTTAACATCAGAGAATGTGAAAGTAGGGGCTATTAGTGATGAGGGACAGTATGGGAAGTTTTTTGTGTTAGAAGATCTGGACGGTAACTTATTTGATGTGTGGGAACACCATGACTGTGAATTGAATTTCTAATGAGGAGCCTTAGTCAGCAGCTATCAATTACATAGGATCTGTATGTAAACGGATTCAGAAATAGGTGAGTAACTACATTTGATATATAAAGTCAAATAGAAGTGAATCTAGATTAGGGGGATACGGATGTTGATTGAAGATGAAAAAGTATACCCTGATTGCGCAGTTGAAATTAGAATAGTAGACGTTGGCGGTTTAACAAAACCACAGCTTATACAGAAACTGGACCAACACTCTATTTTATTGAATAAATATGGAGAACAGTTGTTATATGATGATAGATTTATAGTTTCCAGTACAAAGCTAAGCTTGCAAACGGTTGAGTTGACCGTCAGACAACTTGGATTTTGGGATGGTGTTTCGACTTTTCAGCTCTTTCGAAGAGCAAATGATCTTGGGCTAGAATGTTGTCCGGTTGAGTTAGGACCTTATCTAAGAACGCAATATTTGGATCAGCCTGAGATATGTTCTACCAATATTTCAGAGGGTAACAAAGCTCCGTCCGGCTCCATTACGATAGCATCTGCAGCCCTTACCGAGGATAATGAATTTCCAAAAGGTTTTTATCTCAGACGAATAAACGATAAGTTATGGTTACGAGGATATCTTGCCGACCATTTGCATGTTTGGAGTCCTCATGATCGCTTTATCTTCTGTAGGGCTCAGCTTTCTATTGTATGAAGATCAGAAAGGTATTTTTGAAAACAAAGGAGTGAAAGAACAATGGATATCAAAAACAAAAGCGGAGATGTGCTTGGAAAAATTCAAATTGAATCCTTACGTAACGATAATGCGATTGACCGAATCGTCATTGACTTAAAGCCTGGTGAGGGGAAGGCAATATACACCGCAGATGTTATAGAGAACCAATTCACGCAACAGACCAATTATGCACCCATTCCATGGGAAGACGGTTTGGAACGATTGCAACGGCAATACTCTCCATGGCAGCCGAAATTTCCGATTGATTCAGATATAGATGCCATTCATGTATTTTATGGATTTGATAATTTAACTCCGCAAGAAATTGATGAAATGATTGAAGAAAGTAACAGGTCAGGCAGAAATGTAGTGATACGCGACTTGAAGCCCAATAAGAAGGTTGTGGGCATCAGCATCACATATCAAGAATACGGTGGTTATAAACTTAATATTTTCGGGACAACGAAAAGCCGGATCGCATTGCCTGATCATGGTGGTACTACGGTTAAACAAACAGCTATTCGTGGCGCCGAAGCATTTTATATTTTCGATAACGAAACTTCCCAATTGATATGGATCGAAGAGGATGTGCATGGGAAGGCGTTACAATACGAGATCATTGGCGGAAACATGTCAGAAGATTTTGTGAGGAAGATTGCGAAGTCAATGAACGGATAAATTTTATATTAATCTGAGTGAGGTGCAACAATGAGTTATAAAGCTATTCTCATAGACCAATTAAACGCCTGTTATCATGACAAGAGCTGGTTTATACCGCTTCATGATATTTTGACAGACCTCAATGCGGCGGAGGCCGCTTATGTAAAGAATGAGGGGGAGCATTCCATTTGGGCGATTGTCAATCATCTTATTTTCTGGAATGAGAAGTGGCTTGAGAGATATATTGCCGAACAGGTCAACGGGCAGAATTCAGTGAATAATGAGGATACATTCGACATTGATCTGTCTAACTTGAATGATGTGGAGTGGGGCAAGACATTACATAGACTAAAAACCGTCTTTAGTGATTGGAACAGGGCACTCGAAGATAGTGAAGAACATAAATTGACCCGTGAAATCCCTGCCTATTTCAACGCGCCATGGTGGGGAGTTGTATCAAATCTATGTATTCATAACGCCTATCATATTGGCCAGATCATGCTGCTCAAAAAATCAATGAAACACACGTAGTACACGCTATATTACATTTATGAAATTATACTTAAGCAAAGGAAGATGACTATCATGGAAAAAGGCAAAATTATATTTTTGAACGGTGTAACCAGCTCTGGTAAAACTTCAATTGTAGAGGCGATGCAATCATACGATGATCCGTTTTTCTATGTTGTGGCTAATGATTTATTTGAAAATACGATTGGTGATAAACATCTACAGACGGATTACTGGAAGTATCTGAGTGAAGCGATTGTAATGATGTATCATACGGCAAAAGTATTTTCAGACCATGGCAAGCATGTTCTGATCGATGGCATACTTGTGGAAAGACCAGAGCTCGCGCCGCATTATGAACAAGTCAAACAGATTTTTGAAGGGTCTCCACTGGATATTGTGGAACTGTACTGTCCTCTCGATATCTGTCGTCAGCGGAACATTGAACGTGGTGATCGAAGAGAAGAGCAATCGGATGAGCAGCATCAAATCATGGCTAAAAACATCAACTATAGCTACTCCATTGATACCAGTATGAACACACCGGAAGAATGTGCGGAGAAGATTATTGCAGCACTGTTCAAGAACCATCATGAACCATTGAAAAATATGTAAAAATTATATTACGAAGCTGTAGCGGAATCGATATCTAGTAATAACTTTGTCTGCTTTGGTCTGGAGGATTAAATGAGGATTTCAATGGAGTTACAAACAAGAAAAAGTATAGTTAATGATTTAAATTCAATGGGGATAAGGGAGGGTATGACGATAATCGTTCATTCCTCCTTCAAAGCAATAGGTAAGGTTATAGGCGGCCCGGTAAGTGTTATTTTAGCTCTGGAAGAAGCCGTTGGAACCAATGGAACCATTGTCATGCCCACTCAAACAGAACATCTTTGTGAACCTTCAGAGCATGACGCGAACCTGTCTTCAGAGGAAATTGAGTTTATCAAAGACAACATGCCTATTTATTATCCTGATTTAACACCAACCTCGTATATGGGCATCATTCCTGAGGTGTTTCGGAGGCAAGATGGTGTGTTTCGAAGCTCACATCCGCACATGTCTTTTGCTGCCTGGGGGAAAGAGGCCAAACGGATAATGGAAGATCACAACTTGCATTATGCATTAAATGAGAAATCTCCGTTAGGAAAAATCTATGATTTGAGTGGATACATTCTGTTACTTGGTGCGCCTACAAATAGTAACACCTCCTTGCACCTGGCCGAATATAAACAGCAGAATTCATTTGTTAAGCCAAAAGTCTGGGGAGTAAAAATGCTGGTGGATGGATTTGAGCAATGGACTACATACGATGATATTAACAATGAATCAGATGATTTTGAATTAATTTTTAATGAGTTTAAGATCCAGACTAACGCTGTTACCGAAGGAATGGTAGGGGAATCTGTGAGTTATCTGATACCCCAAAGAGAGATGATTGATTATGCTTTGGGATGGATGAATCGTAACCGAAGAGAACATATTGAGCAGTGAATCATTTCAAAAAAGATAGAAGGGGGAAATGTAATCATGACTAAAGAGATTGAACATTTGCTTCAAACTTTTGAAGAATGGGCGTTGTTTGTCAAGACGATGAATCATCTTGAAGAGAAGACCTGGAATTCCAGCATGGAAGAAGGGAAATGGACGATAAAATCAATCGTCACTCATATCATGTTATGGGACCGATATTTTTACAAGGAAGCGATTGAGAAGATTGCTCTGAAGCAGCCAGTTACGTTGAAACATATGAATTTTGAAGAGTTTAATCGCAAAGCTATTGAATTTGGTAACCGCACAGAGACGTCCGAAATCGTAAACAAGGCTATCACGTACCGCCATAAAATTATGAATGACATTCGAGGATTATCGGAGGAACAGCTTCATCAGACGTATTTGGACGCAGAGGGGAACGTATTTTATATTCCCCAATACCTTGAAGATTTTATATGGCATGACCAGCATCATATGGAACCGTTGAAGAAATATCTTGCCAACCTTGAAGCGTAAAGGATTTAGCAGGCAGGGGGTGACACGGAACACAACATGTTGCTTGCTTTGAATATAATATGTATCCCAAACCAGGGAGGGATTGTAGTGAGTAGTCATACGATTGAATTAACTCAGGAAAATCTGATCGGTTCATTTACCAATGAGGTAACCCCCATTTTGAGCGTGAAATCTGGTGATTCCATTCGTTTTCAGACGCTGGATGCGGGCTGGGGAACAGGTGTGAGTTATGTGGAACGCATGAAACCTTTTGATCGTCAAGGTGAAAAAGATGGAGGTCATGCCTTAATCGGTCCGATCTATATCGATGAGGCGAAGCAAGGACAGACGTTGGAGATTATTTTCAATGAGATCGTACCCGGGAGTTACGGGTTTACTTCCGCTGGCGGATATCCGAACTGGCAGAACCAGAAGTTACATCTAACAGAGGTTGAAGAACTGTCGCTGAACTGGACACTTGATCGCCGAACGATGAGTGGAAGCTGTGAAATAAAAGGAAAGTCCTTCACTGTATCTCTCTCGCCGTTTATGGGTGTAGTGGGCATGCCGCCAGAGTCAGGTGGAATTCATACGACTTGGCCGCCTCGCTATTGTGGAGGGAACATCGACTGCAAGGAACTGGTGCAGGGAAGTAAATTATATTTACCTATCCCCGTAGACGGGGGTTATCTCGCGATTGGTGATGGTCATGCACGGCAGGGAGACGGTGAAGTCAGCTGTCAGGCCATTGAATGTCCGATGAAAGTGGTGGATGTCACGCTTAATGTGATTGATGATATGATTTTGACCAATCCTCGTGCACATACGCCATCCGGCTGGATTACCTTCGGTTTTCATGAAGATCTGAATGAGGCTACGGTTGAAGCATTAGATGGGATGCTCAATCTGATGGGTGAGTTGTACGGACTAGAACGAGTGGAAGCGATTGCACTTGGAAGCGCGGTAATTGACCTGCGTATCACCCAAATTGTGAATGGCGTTAAGGGTGTACATGCTGTCCTTCCGCATGACGCTTTTAAGTGACTTAAGGACTGTTATACGTCGTATTAGTTGAACTCGGGGGTCGATAAAATGAAAGGCAGACCACAGATCGTTTTAGATATCGCAGGGGTTTTGTTAAGTAATATGTCGTTGACGTGCTGGAAAGATATGAGTGAGGAAACCAACCTATCGGCAGAATCTTTGAAAGTACATTTTGCAGGAATCAAACGAAAGCTCTGGACAGGAATGATGAGGGAAGAAGAGTTCTGTCAATCGTTGAAGGAGATGTATCCTGAATTATCAATAAGCCGAGCGAAGGACATCTTATACAATTCGATTGTTCCCTTACCAGCCGCTCAATACCTTGAGCGATGGAGTGAGTTCGCAGATCTCCATCTACTCAGCAATCATTGTAAGGAATGGATTGAGCCGAATCTGAGCCGTTTATTCTCATTTACCAAAAGTGTAACCATCTCTAATCAAGTGGGTTTATGCAAACCTGAGATTGAGATATACCAACGGGTCAAAACCCTCCTGGCAGCTGGAGAAGAGGTTCTATTTATAGATGATCAAGAGAAAAATTTACATTCTGCTAAACTACTTGGTTGGAGGACTTTACTGGCTGACGAAGAAGGAGATTGGGTTAATGAAGTTGAGTCATTGCTAATTTAGAATGTAATCCAGAAACCAATAAGTTCCGGATATTACATGCTGAACTCGTCAGTCAATGAAAGGAATAATAGAACAGCATGCATAACTGGCACACCGTGCATAACCGCTAAACTCCAAATTGCTTTAGATGATGATCTAAATGCTTGTATATGCCTTTACCCCATTGCTCGGCTGTTAATTTTCCGAAGAAGGGATGGGGGTGGCGGGAGAATTTTTCTGAAGCACCTTGTTGAAAGATATTAATCTGCTGCTCAAGCTTTTCTTTTTCTTCTATAAACTGTCGTTGATCATCAATAATGATTGTCGGGATCGTAGACATATTATGGGGCAAGGGCTTGTCATTATAAAACATTGGTTTTGCGAACCGTCCTATAAGTCTCCCAAGTAATCCTCTAGGTGGAAAAGCATTTCCTAAGGGGATATCATGAAATGCTGAACAGTGAGCCAGCATTTGAGAGACCTGCATCGTGCCCCATTCAGGGATGGATTTTTCACTAAGTTGAGCCATGCGCTCTGTAATTTCAGCAGCATTGATCGTATCAAATATACTTTTCACAAGAACACCTCAGTCCTCTAGGATATAAAATTTGAACTTAAACTATCATCATTCTCTTATTGAAAGGTTTATCCTCTTACTATCAAGAATAATAAGATATGGTAAGTTTAGTCAATGTATTATTGGAAAACCACAACTGAAATCGGAGGATGCGAACTTGGAAAATAAGGAAACGTTTAATCTCGTAGCAGATGAATATGAACGATATAGACCCGTCTATCCGAGTGAAATGTTTGATGATATTTTTACATATCTGAATCTTAATAAAGAGGATTCCATTCTTGAGATTGGCTGCGGAACGGGGCAGGCCACTGGCGGATTGGTGAGCAAGGACTATACAAACATCACGTGTATTGAATTAGGCAGCAACTTGGCACAGTTCACCGCAGACAAATTCAAGTCCTATCCATCGATTCAAATAATCAACACTTCCTTTGAGGACTGGAATAACGAAGGAAAGCGATTTCAATTGATTATGTCAGGAACGGCCTTTCACTTCATTGATCCGGAAGTTGGTTACCACCGGGCTTGGGAATTGCTAGAGAATACAGGCGGCATTGGACTTTTCTGGATGATTCGCACTATCCTTCGCCAGATGAAGTTATCCAGGAGCGTAAAGAAATAACAGAAAAATCCGGCTTGTTCACGGATATTGAGGTTAAGGAGTATAACTGGATACAGACTTGCTCCAGCGAAGAATATGTCGCTTTATTAAATACCAATTCCAAACATCAGCAGCTTTCTATTGATGTTCGGCGTTCACTTCTAGAGCGAATCAAACTTTCCATTGATGCTGCAGGTGGAACGATAGAGAAACAACATAAGGTTGCTCTTTTTCTAGGGAAGAAAAAGGTCTAAGGATATATGTTTTTATTTTTCCACAGAAGAACAGGAGAGAATATATGAGTGATCCACGTTCAACATACAGTATCCAAACGGCAGTGTTAAGTTTACAAGAGGAATTAGAGAGGTTAAAGATGCAGGCGATAATGGGGTGGTCCAAAGAATTCCGAAATCTAGAATGGTATGGTTTGAAAAATGGAATGCGTGTATTGGAGGTCGGAAGCGGACCAGGTTACATTACAGAGCAATTATTGAACAGTCTGCCAGACAGCGAGCTTACCTCGCTTGAGATTGATCGTTCATTGCAAGCACAAGCCAAAGAACGGCTGAAAGATATTCCTTCCACGCGATTGCAATTTGTAGAGTCTTCCATCTACCAGATGGATCTGCCTGATGATTCTTTTGATTTTGTCGTGGCAAGACTGATCTTTCTTCACTTGAACAATCCTGACGAAGCTGCACAAGAGATATATCGTGTACTGAAGCCTGGCGGCCGTCTTGCCATTATTGATGTGGATGACGGCGTTTTTGGAGCAGTGAATCCTGATGTTCCTGCTTTGCATACGGTATTAATGAAAATTTCGGACTATGTAGCACAACACGGTGGTAATCGCTTAATTGGCAGAAGTCTGCCGCGTCTCCTTTCTGAGAGCGGATACATCGATGTTGACATTGATTCTGTCCTTCAACATAGTGATCTGTTAGGCATAGAAGGGTTTAAGCACCAGTTTAATCTTAATCGTTTTGTACATTTTGCTGAAAAAGGTGTGATCAGTTCGGAGGAATTTGCTCAGCTGCAACAAGCTTCTGAAGCGATAAATCATTCGCCGGAAGCTTATGCCATGATGAATTTCATTACAGCTTGCGGCACGAAGCCATTGACATAGCTGGGTTGAAACTAATTAGGGACGGAGGGTGGGGATGAATATCGTTCATTCTTTTCAGGAATTAGTAGTTCGAGGGGATCATCAGGGTATGATTGAGTTACTGAAAAACTATGAACAATCCAGACCATTATCTGTTAATGAACAGGGCTGGGTCTACTGGAACGTTTCAGATGGTTATGCCGTGTTAAGGGAGCCGGAACCGCTTTATGCCAATCACCGGAAATTCTTCAAATGGGGAAAAGAAAATCTCGCCCCGGAGCAGTTACACTGGATCGTTTCGGATTCGACACAAGCGTTGTCGTTATCTCTGGGGAACTACTTTGATCATTGGATGGATTGGTACCAATATGCTTGCGATTATGCCCCGAAGTTGGATACCAACCGAGGTGTTCGATTCGAGAGCCATCGGGCTTTGGGTGGTTCGCTTTGGGTTTTGGAGAGATACAGTGAAATGGACAGTGTGCTTGAAAATATGAACCAGCTTATACAAGAAGATGAGACATGGTCCAATATTCTTTTTGCCCGAATTACATACAACAAACAGCGTCTGGCCTATCTGCATCATGTTGGGGAGGTTAGAGAAGTAAATCTGCTTCTGGATGAAACGCTGAATTTGATAAACAAGATCGACTGGTCAGCATTAGATCAAATAAAAAATCAGGAAGTTGTAGGTAGCTGGAGACAATTGAATTCATCCAGTAACTCACAGAGAGATGTTCACATCGCGATGAACAATCTGGCATGTATTTTGACAGATATTGAAAAGGTAGAGGAAAGTGTGGGGTTATTCAGACGGCTACAGGACAATGGATATGCTTTGAATGGGTATGCTTTTTCTAAATATGTCTGTTCGGTCTGGAAGTCAGAGGGGCTTGAAGCTGTTAGGGAAGTGTTAGGTGCCAATAAATCTTTTAAAATCGCTGAACTGATTAAACATAGCCCTATGCTTTCAGAGATCAAAGATTAGGTTGAGTTTGTCTAAAAGAGGACTGAACTTCAAGGACTAAGAAAGAAGGAATGCATGAAGTGAACCATGACATCTTGTTAAACAGATTTCCGAATGTGAACATTGTTAAACTAACAGGTGGTTATACCAATACGACCCTTTTACTTGAGGGAACTGATCCGCAGATGATTGCTAAAATCTATCATGTAGAAAATACAGATGCAAGGACAGAAATAAGCGCGCTAAGGTTGTTAAATCATTCTGGCGTGACTCCGCGAGTGCATGATTGCTTTGAAAAAGAAAACTGGCTGTTTGTTATGATGGATTATGTTCCAGGAATAAACGCACAGAGGCTGCTGGATCAAGATGGACGTGACCAAGGCAGGAAAATTTATGAGCAACTTGGTATATATCTCGCCAGAGACGTGCACACAATCAAACGAGGTGACTGCGAAGCAGAGCTGCCAGTCATAACGAAGTCCGCTAATGATGTGGAGGAACTTGAGTTTGTACCCTCCGGAATCAAAAGCATGGTAAAAGAAGTGTTGGACATTTCCGATCATGGGGAGCAAACTCTGATTCACGGAGATTACGGACCACATAATGTCATGTTATCCAACGATTCAATGTTCATTTTGGACTGGGAGTGGGCAGGATGGGGCAATCCGTTGTTTGATATCGCATGGGTGGTCTGGTTTGTGCATCTTCATTACCCTCACATGGCAAAGGATCTGTCAGAAGTCTTCTTAAATGCATATACAGAACGTACAAATATTGATGTAACAAATGATCTAATTCGGGCATATTCCACATCCAAAGTAATACAGATCATGCACCGAATCAAGAATGCTCATCCAGATGTACATAGGGAATGGCTCCGCAGATTAGAATGGACACTGCAAGCGAGCTTTAACAAGTCTTAATCGTGAAATTTCGTTGAAACGCTGAGATATACGTGAGAGGAGTGATGTGATATGAGAAACAATACGAATCCGAGTAGAAGAAATGAAGTTGCAAGAGGTGTTTTTGTCTAGCGCAGAGGACCCAAGGAAGTCTTCAGTGGGATTCCTCTGTGTAATTTTCACTAGGAGGAGTTTCAATTTATGATTCAATTAAAAAGTGTGTCGGTGGATAATTGGTATGCTTGCACCCAACTGGATGTAACTGAAGAGCAGAGAAAAAGTTTTCCCGCGCCAGTTGTATATTGGATTGCTGAATCCAAGGTCGTGACCGATTTTCGACCCATGGCCATCTATTATGATTCGGATCTGGTTGGTTTTGCTGTGTACTCAGATAAGCCCGATCATGAGGATAACTACTGGCTTCTTGCTCTAATGATAGATACAAAATATCAGGGCAGAGGTTATGGAAGAGAAGCGCTTAGGAAGTTGATTGATCTAATGAAAGAATCGCTGAATTGCAAACGCATCATGATTGGACACAGGCCGGAAAATGGTATCGCCGGAAATCTGTATGAATCACTTGGTTTTCACAGCGTAAGTGAAGGGCTGATTGATGGCGAAGTCGTTCGGCTTCTAAGATGCAAGTAGTGCCCAAACACACGCGATGTGGATTGTAAAGGAGGTAACTTGTCTTTGAAGCGTGTACACATTATTTTCTCATTACTCTTTATCATGTTAGGAATTATGATTATTACAATTTCGAAAATGATTGAAGAGGTGATTCCCAAGCTAGGGTATGCAGCATTCCAGTCAGCAGCAGCTGGCAGTTATGATTCGAGTGCTTATCAAGTGGATTTTGTACTGAATTATTGGATAGGCGCGATATGCATTTTAGGTGGAGTTATCTGTTTAATTAGTACAATGAATGTTGTCAGAAACTACATTCGTGAAATGAATATAAGAAACAGAGCGTTTGATGAAACTCATAATTATGACGACACAAGAGAACTGAAATAGGTTATGATATGACATAAAAAAAGAAGGGGCGGATACACATGATTACATTCCAATACTTTGAACCGGAAGATTTTGATCAACTGATCGAATGGAGTGGGGATGAAGCATTTTTGCTCCAGTGGGCAGGCCCTCAGTTCCATTATCCACTTTCCAGAGAGCAGCTATCGGATTATTTGCATGGTGCCAATGATAAGAACACTTCAAATAAGTTCATTTATAAAGTGATGGATGAATCAACTCAGGAGATTGTGGGTCATATTGCTCTTGGCGGTATCGATCGATATAATCGTTCAGGGCGTATCGGTAAGGTGCTACTTGGCGAGCCGTATCAGGGTAAAGGTTATGGGAAGCAAATGATCGATGAGGCACTTCGAATTGGATTTGAAGAGGAGAAGTTACACCGGATCAGTCTGGGCGTATTTGATTTTAATGTCTCAGCCATCCGATGTTATGAAAAAGCGGGCTTTGTACAAGAGGGACTTATTCGTGATGCGAGAAGATATGAAGATACATTCTGGAATCTAATCGAAATGAGCATATTAGAAAACGAATGGAAAAAATGAATTCTCAAAAGCGATCATCATACTTGAGAGTCATCTTTCTTGAGAAACACCTCGATGAACGGATGTAATAACTACGTGAACGGAAATTTAGATGGGGATGTCCTCCAGTCATCAGAATGACAGGCGGACATCCCCTTAATTGCTTCCTTCCTGATTTATTTCAATGATCCCCGTATCAATAAATTCCTTCACAGGCACACTGTCGCTAGCGAGTAACAGGGTCTCCATCATTTTGGCACCCCAGACTCCTTCATTCTGCGAAATAACGGCAGACAATTGACCGTTGAGCAACCCGTTTTCACTAGTCGGGCTATCACCGAACGCGATTAAATGCCGGTTAAGACCTTTTGCTTTCCAGATCAGGGTAGAGGCAGAGACAGAAACAAAATCGAGCCCGATAATTGCATTGAAGTGAGGGTGAGCCTGAATCATGTTCTCCATATCGGACATGGCTTGATCTTCATTCCCTTGATGATAACGAACTTCCAAGATCTCGATGTCTGTTTCACTGCGGATGTAATCAATGAATCCATTAAGCCGCTGCTGCAAACCTTGCATCTCCTCCAAACCATTCTCGACAAGAATCATGCCTTGATTATGCAGGAGTCGTGTAGTCGTCATCGCGAACTGCTGGCCAGTGCGATAGTTATCGGCGCCCACATAAGCGATTCGATGACTGGATGGGACATCTGACTCAAATGTAATGACAGGAATACCTGCAGCTTGGGCTGCATCAATAACGGGTGTAAGTGCAGCAGCATCCACAGGAGATATAGCTATCCCGTCCACATGCTGTTTGATCATATTCTCCATGATACGGATCTGTTGTTCGGTATTGGCTTCATCAGGTGCATTTACAATTAACGTGATATTGTGTTTCCCTGCATACTCCGTTGCATCCTTCGTGATCATCTCATAGGTTGGATACGTCATTGGATAGATAATACCGAAAGTTTTGCTCGCTGTAGATTTCTCTACAGGTGAAGTTGCAGGAAGTGTTGCAGCCATCTGCTGTGGGCGAATGTGTGCCGAACCGGATGAAATGATCATCGGAAACAGCAGTATTAGTGTAAGTAAAAGTGCAAATCTGGCTTTATTCATACAGTGGCTCTTTTCTCATATCTGATGATCTGGCCTGCGATTCCTCGGTTCCTTGAGTGCGGTATTCTCTTGGCGTAAAACCTGTTGTTTTCTTGAATATATTAGAAAAATAGTGAGAGTCATTGTAACCAACTTTGTAAGCAATCTCAAAGGTTTTGTTGTTGGTTGTTTTCAGCAGCTCCTTGGCTTTGCCGATTCGAATCTGGGTTAGATACTCCGTTATCGTTTGACCAGTTTCCTGACTAAAAATCTTGCTTAGATGACTTGGACTGATTCTGACGTGTGCAGAAATCATCTTCAACGAGACCTGTTCGTTATTGTATTCACGGGATACATAGGCTTTCACCTGATCAATGACATCACTGTATTTACCGGAGCAGGCTGCTCTTCTCTGCCATAACAAGTTAAGCAGGGAGCACAGATATTGGGTGCAATCCTCCCAGCACGTAATCTTCCGAATCGTCTGTTGTAGGGAAGTAATGTTCTCATCCGAATGGTCACTCATGCGGAACAACTGATTCGCGAGCCGAAACGACTCCAGCGTAAGATCATTCAACAGATAGAAGCCATACGAGGAGGACTTCCAGTCGAAGGATTGTAATGGAGCGGCAAACTCCTCCACAAAATGGTCACGCTGATTGGGGCTGCCGATTTTGAGAAATTCAAGAAACGAATTCCTGTCGAGAAAAAGAGTCGTTTGCTCATCCAGGTTATTTTCACGTAGAGAAGCTCTGTTCTGAAGGGTGAGCCGGGTAATATATTTATCCTCCTCCGCTTCCAGATACGAGACATGAATTCCTTGCAGCCGCTCCTGTTGACTGCCAATGCCCAGAATAATATTACATTTGAACGTATGCTCAAGTTCCATACGAACCCGCCCGCGAAGCTGCTCCAGATATACGGATATGCTGTCATCGGAGTGATACTTGAGCAGAAGCACCAACTCGGTCCGGCTTCGAATATAAGGAAGAAGTTCGACGTGGGGATCACGAGTTTCCTCCAGTATGGGAAGCAGTTTCTTCATCAGCGATTCCGGGTCCCGGGAGTCATCTGTTAATCGAACGTCGATAATGACAATTGTATAATACCGGGCCGAGAGTGGAAGTGAGAGTAGTTTGGCTGATTCAATCGCATCGGTTGTACCGATGAGTCCTCCGCACAGATCGGCCAGCAGTTTTTCTTTGGTGATCGTTCGGTTTGTCATGCGTTGATGTTCTTCATCCATTTGTTTGCTGACCTTATGAAGCATTTGGATTAGCTCTGCTGCACTAATGGGCTTTAGACAGTACTCGGTCACACCAAGTCGGATAGCCTCCTGGGCATAACTGAATTCATCATGACCGCTCATGATAATGATTTTGATATCAGGTTGTTGAGTGCGAACGATGGAGGTCAGTTCCAATCCGTTCATAAATGGCATTTTGATATCCGTAATCAGAATATCCGGAGCCCATTCATGAATTAAAGGTAACGCAAGCTCGCCGTCGGGTGCATCCCCGCAATAGTGAAAACCTTCCTTTTCCCAATCGATGCAGCTCCGTATATTCTCCCGAATTCCAATTTCGTCATCCACAATCATCACCTTTTTCAACGGTTAACCTCCTTGCTTTTGGGGATACGAATCATAAATGTGCTGCCTTCCATATAGGTACTTTCCATTTCAACGCCATAAGCTGGTCCAAAATAGAGTCGAATCCGGTGATGTACATTGAGCAGACCAAATCCGCCTTCCTGCTCGTCATCTTGGGGTGAACGGGAACCGGCCGGCTTCTCCAGCTCTTCACGTAATTGTGCCAATCGATCCGCAGACATGCCAATTCCGTTGTCCTGTACGGTGAGAATGATGCTATTGTCCTCTACATATCCGTGTATGGATATCAGCCCTTGACCGCGTTTGTTCTTGATCCCATGGTAGAGCGCGTTTTCAATCAGGGGCTGCAGCGTCATCTTCAAAATGGGATAATCCTGAAGCTCACGATCAACGCTGATCTCGTAGGTGAGAATATCGTGGTACCTCATCTGTTGAATAACCAAGTAACTCCGCGCATGTTCAAGCTCGGTTTGAATGGATACCCAGTCGAATCCTTTGTTCAGACTCAAACGAAAGAACTTCGAGAGGGCCTGCACAAGTTTGATTACATTTTCTTTTTTCTCTGCTTCAGCCATCCATAGGATGGATTCCAACGTGTTATACAGGAAATGAGGGTTGATTTGAGCTTGCAACGTACGTAGTTCAGCTATTTTCACCTGTTCATTCTCTCGAATGCTCTTTTCGATTAGCATTTTGAGCTTATCCAGCATCACATTGAAACTTTTGCCCAGATCAGCAATTTCGTCTGAGCCATGTGGTGTGACTTTGGCTTCCAAGTAACCGTTTGCAGCTTTACGCATCTTGTTCATCAGAATTCGGATGGGAAGAATCAGTCGGTTATTCAGGAAAAAATATAACGATATCGCAAAGAAAGCACTTAACAAAACCGTAATGATGATCAATTGGCGAATGCTATTGGCCTCTGCAATGATTTCCTGATAAGGAGCTACCCCGATCATTTTCCATCCGGTCTGTTTTGAGGTGCTGTATACAACAAACTGGGGTTTGGATCCTGCAGACAGGATAAAGCTGTCGTGCTGTAGATGTAAAGGGACCGATCGGATCTGATCCATCATGGTTATGGATGCCGGGGTGACATCCGGCCTGAAGAGTGTATTTCCGTATTGATCACTAATATAGAAAAAACCGGAATCCTTAATGGGGGTATTCGTCAAAAAATCATCAATGAATGAATCATTCAAATCAATCACTATGAACCCGATGACCTCATGCGTAATTCGCTCTTTGACCGTGGTTATAATTGAAAGCGCATTCTGTTTAGGGTAAGCAAACCCATCCAGCCTGTTATATTCGGCATAGGCTGCAGAATGAGGGATGCGCAGAATGGCATCCGGATACTGTATCAGATACTTGAAGTACGGGTTACGCAGCGGATTTCGTTCCAGCTTGAACACGCCTTTTCGTTCACTTATGCCTTTTCCATAGAAATTCACGAATGAGATATTAAGTACCTTGTCATACTTGTAGGTTTCCCGATAAAGATTGTATGTCTGAAGGATGGCTTTGGCTTCCGGGTAGGACTCCGATTGAGAATACAAGTATTGAAGCACTTGCGGGTTCTTGCCCAGTTCGAGTAGCCGTTCCGTATCCTCAAACAAGATGTCAATGTTCCTAGCAAGCTGGTCGGCAACCAGCTGTGTCGAGGCCTTGTTATGATTGGATACGACCGTATAGGATTTGTGGTAAGAAATCAATCCAACCACGATCAGTGGTACTGAACTGAGGATGATAAACATGCTGAGTAATTTAAGCCTGAGGCTTGAAGCAATCCATTGAATGAGTTTCAACGTTTTCCACTCCATCTGAAGGGATCAAAAATGTATCATTAGTATAACATGATTTTCTAATATGTAAGAGAATCGCTAAATACTACACAATTAAACAAAGAAATTACACTTTTTAAACTTCATTCTTTGAAATTACTAAATTATTACATAAATAAAGTATGAGACTCCATATAAGCTTGGAATGAAAGCGTTCTATAATGTGGTCACACCACAAGGTGAAACGAAAAAAGGGAGGATCACAACATGCGAACCAAAAAAAAGTGGGGACTTGCCATAACATTGGCTATGGTGATGCTGGTCAGCACGGCATGTAGCAGTACCAATGGAGGAGCAGGCTCCGATAATGAAACTTCAACGAGTGGGAATGGCAGTACACCTGCCAGCGCCAAAACAATTACGCTTGGTTTTTCGCAGGTTGGTGCGGAGAGTGGCTGGCGTTCGGCGAATACCAAGTCGATTCAGGATTCAGCCAAAGAAGCGGGTTATGATTTGAAATTCTCCGATGCGCAGCAGAAGCAGGAAAATCAAATTAAAGCTTTGCGATCCTTCATACAACAGAAGGTGACGGTGATTGCTTTTTCCCCTGTTGTAGAATCCGGTTGGGATACCGTATTGAAGGAAGCGAAGGATGCAGGAATTCCCGTGATTTTGACGGACCGTGCTGTGGATTCGCCGGATAAAACCCTCTACAAAACCTTTATTGGTTCCGACTTTGTAGAAGAAGGACGCAAAGCAGGTCAGTGGCTTAGTGACCAATACAAGGACACACAAGACGAAATCAACATTGTTGAGCTGCAGGGTACAACAGGCTCCGCACCAGCGAATGACCGTCAAGAGGGCTTTATGGAATTGATTGCTTCCAATTCGAAGCTTAAAGTGATTGCTTCACAATCGGGTGACTTTACACGTGCCAAAGGCAAAGAAGTCATGCAAGCTTTCCTCAAAGCACATAAAAAAATAGATGTTCTCTATGCACATAATGACGATATGGCACTTGGGGCAATCCAGGCCATTGAAGCGGCAGGATTGAAACCAGGCGTAGATATTACCATTATCTCTGTGGATGCCGTGAAGGATGGTATGCAGGCTGCTGCTGATGGCAAAATCAACTTTATCGTTGAATGTAATCCGTTGTTAGGACCTCAATTAATGGAAGCGGTTCAATCGGTAGTGGACGGGAAAGACATCGAACCCCGAATCGTTACGGATGAGACGACCTTCACATCGGAGCAAGCCAAAGAAGCATTGCCAACACGTGAATATTAAAGCAGATTCGTATAACACCGAAAAGTCATTTTTCGACCAGGCTGTCGCTAAATGACTTTTTTCCATAACAAAGGAGAGGGTTATATGGCCGAGCAAGCACCCATTTTGCAAATGACAGGCATCACCAAACAATTTCCCGGGGTTAAAGCGCTATCCAGCGTCAGCTTTCGCTTGTTTCCGGGCGAGATTCATGCCTTGATGGGTGAGAATGGAGCGGGGAAGTCGACGCTTATTAAAGTTCTGACTGGCGTTTATTCCATTGATGAAGGAACGGTAACCATGGATAACCGGCATCTTTCGATCTCCGGTCCGCTTGAAGCGCAAAAGGCGGGAATCAGTACCGTTTATCAAGAGGTCAATCTTTGTCCGAACTTAACGGTCGCTGAGAATATTTTCATCGGGCGGGAGCCGATGCGATTTGGCAAAATCAATTGGAAGCAAATGAACAAAGATGCGGAGAACATTCTGCGAGACAGATTACATCTGTCCATAGACGTTAAGGCTCCTTTACAGACTTACTCGGTCGCGATGCAACAACTGATTGCAATTGCAAGAGCACTCAGCATCTCGGCAAAAGTGCTCATATTGGATGAACCCACATCCAGTCTGGACAAAAACGAGGTTCAGCAACTGTTTCGTATTATGCACAAATTAAAGAGTGAAGGTCTCGCAATTCTTTTTGTTACTCATTTTCTTGATCAGGTATACGAAATGTCGGATCGTCTAACGGTGCTCCGTAACGGGGAATTGGAAGGAGAGTACATAGCCGCAGAACTTCCACGCATGGAACTGGTTCTCAAGATGATCGGCAAGGAACTCGAGGTGCTTGAGGAGCTTCCGAAGGAAGCGGATGCTGCCCAGGCGGAGTCGGGAGAACTGTTAATTACCGCTAAGGCACTTGGACGCAAAGGAGCAATTGAGCCATTTGATCTGGACATTCGCAAAGGAGAAGTCGTGGGCTTGGCTGGGTTATTGGGGTCTGGTCGTACCGAGATCGCTCGCCTTTTCTTTGGTGCAGATCGTTCAGATGTAGGCAAGCTGCTCGTTGTAGATACAGGAAGTACGGTCAAGTCGCCGCGTCATGCAATTGATCAGAATATTGCTTTTTGCTCCGAGAACCGTAAAACCGAAGGCATAATCGATGATTTGACCATTCGGGAGAACATTATTCTGGCTTTACAAGCGACACGAGGCTGGTCCAAACCCATCTCACGCAAGAAACAGGATGAGATCGCCGAAAAGTACATCAACCTGTTAAATATCCATCCGAAAAACCCGGAGCATTTAATTAAAAATCTGAGCGGCGGTAATCAGCAAAAGGTGTTGCTTGCACGGTGGTTGCTGATGAACCCCGATCTGTTGATTCTCGATGAACCTACGCGTGGAATTGATATCGGTGCCAAGACTGAAATACAGAAGCTGGTGCTCTCTCTGTCGAAGCAGGGCATGGCCGTGCTGTTCATTTCGTCCGAGCTGGAAGAAGTGATTCGTGTCAGCCACCGGATTGCCGTAATCCGGGACCGCAAAAAAGTGCAAGAACTTAGCGGGGATCAGATCCATCAACAGCAAATCATGAAAGCAATGGCAGGAGGTTAAAGAGATGGCGGGCAAGATGCGTAAACATCATTTGTTTTGGCCGTTATGTATGCTTGGTTTACTTTTAATCTTTAATTTGCTGTACTCTCCGGATTTCTTCTCCCTCGTCATGCGTGAAGGGAATCTGTATGGCAGCTTGATTGATATTCTCAATTTTGGAGCGCCCTTAATTCTGGTATCGATCGGTATGACACTTGTGATTGCGACCGGAGGTATCGATTTGTCCGTGGGCTCCATTGTAGCGATCTCCGGTGCCGTGGCTTGTATGAGCATCAGCAGAGGAGTGGATCAGAATTCGCTCGGGCTTATGTTGGGCGCACTTGGATTATCTATAGGTCTCTCACTGATCTTGGGCATATGGAATGGGGCGCTGGTTTCGGTTGCCCGAATCCAACCCATTATTGCAACGCTTATTCTGATGGTAGCTGGACGTGGGATTGCGCAATTGATTACGAGTGGACAGATTATTACTGTATCCAACGCAAACTATGCCTATATCGGGGCAGGTTCGCTTGCAGCATTGCCTTTTTCCATCTTCATCGTATTAACTGTACTGCTTGTTGCCTCACTGTTGACGAGAAAAACGGCACTGGGACTGTTTATTGAATCGGTTGGAAGTAACGCAAACGCGAGCCAACTGGCAGGTATTCGTTCAAAAACGGTTATTCTCACGGTATATGTCTTCTGTGGTCTGTGTGCCGGCATTGCCGGGCTTATTCTCAGCTCGAATGTATCCAGTGCGGATGGCAATAACGCAGGTCTGTGGTATGAACTTGATGCCATTCTTGCTGTAGTCATCGGGGGTACTTCGCTCAATGGTGGTCGTTTCTATCTAATGGGTACCGTCGTTGGAGCACTCATTATCCAAACCTTAACAACGACGATCTATATGATTGGAGTCCCGCCAGAAGTTACGTTGGTTGTCAAAGCCTTTGTAGTACTGGCCGTATGTTTGATTCAATCCGATTCATTCCGCAATTCCATGGTGATCCGTTGGAAAAAACGGAAGTTTCCAGCCGAACAGGGGGTTAACCGCCATGTTTCTTAATCGTAAGTATCTCCCGGTCTTTGTCACCTTCGGTTTGCTGGCCGTGATGTTTGCCATAGGCTCTTTCCGGTATACGGGGTTCTTTTCCACACAGGTACTGCTTAATCTTCTCATTGATAACGCATTTCTGATTATCACGGCAATTGGCATGACTTTTGTGATTGTATCGGGAGGAATCGACCTGTCGGTAGGATCTGTCATTGCGCTGACGACCATCATTAGCGCAAGTCTGGTCGAGAAGCAAGGATGGTCGCCTGCGATCGTTATACCTATGGTGCTTGTCATGGGTGCGTTGTTTGGCACAGTCATGGGGGCGATCATCCACTATTTTAAAATTCAGCCTTTCATCGTGACACTGGCAGGCATGTTTTTGGCGCGGGGGCTGTGTTATGTCATCAGTCTCGACACCATTACCATTACGAATCCATTTTACACACAGGTTGCGCAGGCGAAGATTTCCCTGCCAGGGGGCAGCTTTGTCTCCATTAATGTGATTATTGCTCTGGTCATTGTACTACTCGCGATCTACCTGGCACATTACACCCGGTTTGGGCGCAACGTTTACGCCATCGGCGGAAGCGAGCAATCCGCGTTGCTCATGGGACTGCCGGTTGCACGTACCAAAATCCTGGTGTACACGTTCAGCGGTTTGTGTTCCGCGCTTGCCGGTGTTGTCTTTACCTTCTATATGTTATCCGGTTATGGATTACACGCCATGGGTCTTGAACTCGATACCATTGCCGCTGTTGTAATAGGAGGCACCTTGTTAACAGGTGGTGTAGGATATGTGGCGGGAACCTTTATTGGTGTATTGATCCAGGGGGCTATCCAAACTATAATTAGCTTCGAAGGTACGCTCAGCTCATGGTGGACCAAGATTGTGATTGGCCTGATGCTGTTTGTTTTTATTTTGTTCCAACGACTTCTTAGCGGGCGGCGAGTATCCTCGAAATCACTGCATTAAGTTGATCGAATTAAATGATATTGAACACGGATACCGAAACAATGATATAACAATATGCGCTCTGCATTGGTGAATGTTGAGCGTAACATGGAGATGGGGGATGCGTGAGTGAGAAGACATGTGAACTGGTTGTGTTTGTTCATTCTACTGCTGCTTGTCGGCTGCACAACCCCTGAGTCTGAATCTGTTCCTCCTCCCATCTCGTCTAACAACTTAGAAACTCTTCCCTCCGTTGAGGAATGGATGGAATCAGCGGTAGCAAGGGATACCTCTACGAAACCGATTGTCTTAGGTTTTTCACAACTGGGCAGAGAGAGTGCCTGGCGTCTGGCAAACTCCACGTCTATTCGCAATGCTGCGGCTGAATCGGGAATCTCCCTTGTAATAAAAAATGCAGAACAGTCTCAGACGAAACAGTTCGAGGCTGTTCGGTCGTTCATCAGGCAAAAGGTGGATGTCATTGCCATTGCACCGGTCGTGGAATCGGGCTGGGATGGTATTCTTCAGGAGGCCAGGGATGCAGGTATACCCGTGATTATCGTAGACCGGTCAGTTGATGTCAAAGACACTTCACTTTTTGTGACAACGATTGGATCGGACTTTTATGAGGAAGGTGTGAAGGCTGGGAAGTACATTCAGGATCGGATGCGAAATCATCCGGGTTTGATACGGATTGCCGAACTGCAAGGCACGAGTGGTTCTACACCCTCTATCCAGCGTGGCGAGGGATTTAGAAGCATTTTCGAAACCAGAGCAGATATCATCTTCTCACAAAGTGCTCCTGCCGATTTTACGGAGGACAATGGGAAACAAGTGATGAAAGAATTCCTTCAGGTCCCGGAAGACGAACGGCCGCAGGTTCTTTTTGCCCATAATGATGAAATGGCTTTTGGCGCTATACAAGCGATAGAAGAAGTTGGGCTGAAGCCGGGAGAGGACATTATCATTGTCTCGGTGGACGGCTCCCGCAAAGCAATTGAAATTCTGGCGAGTGGGAAAATCAACGCTGTGGTGGAATGTAACCCGCTGCTTGGTCCTCAGCTTATGCAGGCTACAAAAGAAATTATTGCAGGGCGTACACTCTCAAAGCGCATGGTGCCCCCGGAGGATATTTTTACACAGGAGAGTGCTGGACGGGAGATGTACAACAGGAGATTCTAGAATATGTGGATAAATAGAACATTTTGGATAAAATTCAATTTACTTTAAATAAACTTATCGTTTATACTGAACTCACCTTGAACTAAAAGCTCTTCTCTATGAGAAAGGACGTAGCGGATTACATACTTTTGAAAGCGCTTTTTTCGAGGGGTGAGAGTTCGATAAAGAGAGGGAGTGTAGAAGGTAGTATGCTGTGAATATATTATGAGGAGGTAATTTTATGTTCAAAGTTAAGCTGGCAAAGGCGGTAATATCTCTCGCACTTTTCGGTACCTTGTTTTCTATTCCGGGGGTGCCTGATGCTCGTGCTGCAGATGCAAGTTGTCCGAATGGTTATGTAGGTCTGACGTTTGATGACGGCCCATCTGGAAATACAACAAACATGCTTAACGCGTTGAAGCAGGCTGGCTTACGGGCAACGATGTTCAATGTTGGACAAAATGCACAAAATAATAAATCTCTGGTTTCTGCACAAGTAGCAGCTGGTATGTGGATTGGCAATCATTCCTATACACATCCAAACATGACTACATTGAACAGTTCTCAGATGTCGTCAGAGATTACTCGGACACAACAGACGATCCAGTCTATTACCGGAAGTTCACCTAAACTGTTCAGACCTCCTTACGGTGCGACAAATGCGACCTTGAAATCCGTTGTGAGCCAAAACGGCCTGAAGGAAGTACTGTGGAACGTAGATTCCCAAGACTGGAATGGCGCCAGCGCAGCCCAGATCGTAGCAGCTGTGAATACGATGAAAAGTGGTGACGTCATACTAATGCATGATCAGTACCAGACGACACTTCAGGCCATTCCGCAGATTGCACAAAATCTGAAGAATCGTGGCCTTTGCTCAGGTATGATCTCATCAACTACCGGTCGGGCAGTCGCACCAGATAATAGCACTACCAATCCCCCGAATAACGGAACAAAAGTGGAAGCTGAGAACATGACCAAAGGTGGACAATACACCGGCAATATCAGTTCTCCTTTCAATGGTGTGGTCCTTTATGCCAACAATGATTTGGTTAAATACACTCAGAATTTTGCAACGAGCACTCATAATTTCTCGCTTCGTGGAGCTTCAAACAATGCCAACATGGCTAGAGTTGATTTGAAGATTGGCGGACAGACGAAGGGAACCTTTTACTTTGGCGGAAGCGCTCCAGCGGTTTATACCCTGAATAATATCAGCCATGGGACGGGAAATCAGGTCATTGAGTTGGTTGTAACAGCCGATGATGGGACATGGGATATTTATATCGATTACTTGGAAATACATTAACAAGCTAAGGTTGATTGAAAAATAATGCACTATAATGAAATCCCGTTGGGTTGACCCAATGGGATTTCATTATGTTTTTTGCCATTTTGTAACACAAAAGTGGAAGGGAAACATTTATAATGGATGAAATTGTATATGAGAAGAATTGTTTCTATTGAAAAATTTCATTGAATGGGAGTGAAAGGATCAAATGATTATCATGATTAACGGAGCGTTTGGTTCGGGAAAAACTTCTGCAGCTGAAGCACTTCAGCCCTTAATTGCAAACAGCATGATCTACGATCCTGAAGAAATAGGATATATGCTGAGAAAACTTCTTCCGGAGAATTGTAGAGAGGAAAGGGAACGTACGGATGATTTTCAAGATATCGATTTATGGAAAATTCTAACCGTAAAGACGGCTAAAGAAGTAAAGCAGAAATACAACAAACACTTAATTATCCCCATGACCATCTATAAAGAGGAAAACTTTCATTACATCTATAACGGGTTAAAAGAGATCGATCAGGACATTCATCATTTTTGCCTTACGGCTACAGAAGAGACGATTTATCATCGTTTGGCTAAACGTGGAGATGAGTATGGAGGCTGGCAGTATCAACAAGCACCAAAGTGTGTTGAAGCTTTCAAGGATGAAAAATTTCAAACTCGCATTATTACCGATCATCTGGAGACTAGTGAAATCATAGAACTCATATTGAGGAAGGTCCTATCCAAATAATTATCATTTTTTATTAAGGAGGATTTTAGGATGATGATTGTACATGTACTCTTAAGAAAAGAGTGGGAAGCCGCGTTGATTAATGGAATTCTAAAATAAAGTCAGAAGATATATGGGAAGATCTGTATAATGAAGGCAGGGAATATCCTCATATTTACGGTGAATTAAATCTAGACGCTGGTTTCGTTGAAGAAATTGAACAGAAGAGGATGGAACCTAATTGACGACTGTGACTTTTGAAGAGGTAACCGAACAGCACCTCCCTGAAATTAGAGAGATTTATAACTATTATGTAATGAATACAACAATTTCGTTTCATACGGAGGAATTAGATCTTGATCAGATTAAATCCTCTGTCATGAACAAGGATACACGGTATAAAACTTATGTAATTCTTGAAACCGATCAAATGATGGGCTATGTTCTGATCACCCAATATAAGAGTAAACAGGCATATGACATTTGTGGTGAAGTCACCATATATTTGAAGCCCGATATTTTGGGAAAAGGCTTGGGGAATCAAGCATTACGTTTTATTGAGAAGATTGCAAAAGAACAAAGATTCCATACCTTAATTGCGACGATTTGCATGGAGAATACAAGAAGTAAATCATTATTTGAGAGAAATGGTTATGAACAATGTGCTCTGTTTAAAGAGATTGGATATAAATTCGATAGAAAACTGGATATTGGAAGTTTCCAAAAGATATTGTAAGGAGAATACGAAATGAGTAGAAACCTATATATTATATCTGGACCCCCTGGAGTAGGGAAATCTACAACTTCCAAGCTGCTGGTTCAGACTTTAGATAAAAGTGCCTACATTTCTGGAGATGCGGTTAGTCACTTTCCGGTCAAAGGGAGAGGTAAACCCTGGCTTGATAAGGATACAAACGACTTAACTTGGAAAAATATATCTAGCCTAGTGAAAAACTTGTTGGATTATAAATACGATGTAGTGCTGGACTATGTGGCCTTTCCGGAAGACATTGATGGGTTAATGACAGAATTGGCAGACTATCATGTTCGCATAATCTATGTTGTATTAATGGTTGATCGTCAAACCATTATTCGTAGAGACCGTCTAAGAGCAGAAGAATATCAAATGAAAGAAAGAAGTATAATTCTGCTGGATGAGTTTGAAAATCATCCTGATCTGAGAGTAGATAACAAGCTGTATACTAATCATTTTACAGAAGCACAATTACCTGGAATAGTAAGTGAGATTATAAATAATGAGAAATATCGAGTGAAATAACTGCACTGTTATTATGCTTCGAATTGAAAATGATAAGAGGGTGAGCAGATGAACAGAGGAATACGTTTTGAAATACCAAATGCCTATGGTCATTTTCTTGGGGAGATTTTAAAACCAATGGAAGTATCTAATTTCGATTGGTTTATTGGTGAGGAGGAGTCCTACTTCGTTGTTGATGATACGTTAGGGGATGATCTTTTTCCGGATATGATTATGGGCATGAATGGAGAAGAATTACAGAAGATTATTGATAACAACGAGTATTATTTAATATTTGCGAATTTAAAAGCATTTCCAAAAGGCACACAAATAACAGATATTATCACCTATGAAGATTATATGTTGAGTGACTGTCAGATGGTTCTTCTTGTGATCGATAGTACCTACGTCACGGTTTATTGTAAGGATTTAGAGAAAGTCGAGGAATTGTATAATCATATAAATAGACAGGGATTTGAATCTCTCGAATATTTAACAGATGAGAATGATGCTAGGACAAAACTATCGGTCTGGTGATAAAGAAGCATGGGATTAACTGCTAAGGTTTGATAGAACTTCCCATGCTTTCGTTGTTATGCATTAGCATAGCGTTGAGTTTAGGTGTTAGGTGTTAACGCTAACGAACCTGACACATCTTATTCGGGAATTTGAAACGCCCTCCGAAATCTAAGAAATCTGAGACACGCTATACCAGAAAAAATAGACTTTTGTAGCATTTTTGTCAGATGATTTTGAGAAATAAGATATCTCATGTTCCCTACAATTTTAAAAGAGGACCTGAAGGCCGAATAAGATGTCCTGTGTTCCTTAGAAAATCGCATGGCCATTCGCCAGCATCAGCCACCCTGAACTTTAGGGATTTTCGGACGGTAAGCTGGCACCCATCATCGTTTACTTGCCTGAGTTTGAAGACACACTCTAGTCCGTTTCCCCCATGATATTTGAATGTGTATGAATACGATTACATCTTTATGAATGAAGAAGGAGTTGAGAGAAAAATGGAGACAGAACGACTTATATTTCGGAAATATACTAAAAATGATTTCGATTTACTTTTTGAGATGACACGTGAGCCAAATATGATGAAATTTATTAGACATGGAGGACCCTGGACGAAGGAAGAAACCATGCAAAGCCTGGAAAAGTTCATCAACTGGAATAAAGATGATAAAGGGCTGTTCCTCGCATTTAATAAAGAGGATAACAAGTTAATTGGAACCTCCGGACTGATTCCTCAAAGCATTGAAGGCACTCATGAGCTTGAAGTTGGTTACTGGGTTATAGAGCAATACTGGGGAATGGGTTACGGATATGAACAAGCAAAAGCGTGGAAAGAATATGGCATGGATCACTTGAAACAGAAAAGATTAATATCTTTAATTCAACATGGCAATGTGGGTTCTATGAAAGTCGCGCAAAAGAATGGCATGAAACACGAGAAGGACGTAGACATAATAGGGAAAAATGTAGCGGTATACTCGATTGAGGTGAAGTGAATATGACTCCTTTTCCTGAACTTGAAACCAAAGGACTGCTGTTAAGAGAGATTAAACAGAGTGATTCCCAAGACATATTTCAATATTTTTCGTCAGATGAAGTTACAAGATTCTACGATGTAGAAAGTTTCACAAATTTAAAACAAGCAGAAGAACTTATACAAAGGTGGAAAGAACGATTTGAGAATGGTCAGGTCATCCGCTGGGGAATTGCTTTGAAATCGGACAACAGAATTATTGGAACATGCGGATTTCATGGTTGGATGAAACAACATCATAAAGCTGTGTTGGGATATGAGTTAGCACCAGAGTTCTGGCGGCAGGGTTACATGACCGAGGTAACTCAGAAAATCGTTGAATATGGATTCAAGAACCTTGAATTAAACAGAATTGAAGCATTTGTAGAGCCAGAGAACGCGGGATCAAGAAAGTTGCTTGAGAAAATTGGGTTCAGTGAAGAAGGCATATTTAAAGAACATTATTATTGGAAAAATCGATTTGTTGATAATGTCATCTATGCATTTTTGAAGAAAGAATATGTATGAGAATACGAATTATTGGATCTTGCGGTAGTGGGAAATCAACATTAGCCAAAGAATTGTCGGATAAATACGGTATTCCTTCCTATGAATTAGACAATCTCATATGGGACAGAAGCGCCGAAAATCTGAGATATCCTGAAAGTGTTAGGGATGAATTGATCCAATCTATTGTCAGTTCAGAGGCTTGGATCATAGAAGGAGTGCAGTGCAAAGATTGGACCATTAAGTCCATCCAGGAAGCGGATTTGATTTTTGTATTAGCTCCAAATGTTTTCATTAGAGATTATCGGATTATAAAGAGGTTTGTATTGTCCAGAATGGGTTTGCAACCGTCGAATTACAATCAGTCATTCAAGAACCTATGCAAGATGATTGTGAAATGGAACCATCAATATAATATAGAAGAAGTTATATGTACAATTAACACAAACCATAAGAACGCAATAATCACGAAGAATAAAAAACAAGTGATACAGTTGATTGAACATCATTTGGAAGTGGTTGTAAGTGAAATTGAAAAGAACTTTAGAATCAAACAAGGATTGTCGAAAGAGGAGATGCAGTGGTGATTATAAGAATACAACCAGTCACCCGAGAGAATTGGGAAGAGGCGCTGAAGATCTCTTTGTATGAACACCAATTGTCATTAGTTCCATCTGTTATTGAGGGGATCGCTTACGCCTATATAAAACCGTGGGATGAAGCATTTGATCCTTACGTACTTGAGATTGATGGTAAGGTATTTGGTTTCTTTTATCTGAGTTATACGCCAGATAGTACAGATAATTACTGGATTGGTGGTTTTCAAATCGATCAATCCTATCAAGGCAAAGGAATGGGAAAGAGCGCTATAAGAGCCATTCTAGATTACATTACAAAACAGCATCCGTTGTGCAAGGTTATTTCATTAACGGTTGAACGTGATAACGAAATAGCACAGCATTTGTATAAGAGCATGTCCTTCATTAGTGAGAACAGAACCAATTCAGATGATGAAGTGATCTACAGGTTGGCAATAAAATGATAGACTCAATATTTCAGAGGGCAATATAACTTTGTTAACCAAAAGCGAGGATTGATTGCGGTATTCACAACGATTATATCCGATGATAGCTTGTTACCACTTCAATGGTTTAACAATTATATATTGAAAGAATAGTTGTTTATGGGAGAGATAACATGAGCCACTGGTTTGATCTAGATGAACTTGATCCGGAGTTAATCAAATTTGCAGTTGTGATCGCTAAATACAATAATAAATTCATCATTATAAAAAATAGGAAAAGAGGAGGTTGGGAGATCCCAGGAGGCAACAAAGAAATAGGGGAAACCATTTTACACACGGCAAGTCGAGAACTCTATGAAGAGACAGGGGCAGTACGCTTCGAATTAACACCTTATGGAGTATATGAATGGAATGGGAGCTTTGGTATGGTTTCTTATGCTGAGGTTAAATTGCTGGAGAGCTTACCGGAGTCTGAAATCGATGAAATAAAGCTTGTGGATGTATTACCTGAAGGGATGAACTTCGGAGATATGTTTTATCGTTTCTCAGACAGATGGGATGGACTTGAGAACTATAAGCTTAAGAAATACACTATCGAAATAAATCATTTGAATGAGTTACCTGAAATTAAAATAAGCTGATTTAAGTATCACGAACGAACAATAGCCGTTCCAATGGATATGTCAAAACTAATTGAAGAGAACAAGGAATACACTATTTTGTACGATAAAAGAGTATTTGATAAATACAGACTTCAATCTATAAAGCCATAGGATCTTAGAAATAACATGGGGAAGGAGAGATGGCAACAATCATGATAACGTATAGAACGATGACCCTTGATGATGTGAATCAGCTGCAGGAAATAGATCGCTCGGAACATATTGATCTCATTTATGAAATGAGAGAGAACCGATTGGTTGAACTTGAACAAAATCATGAATGCTCAAACTGGGATGAGATGCTTTTGAAAGAGATTCAAAATCGATATGTGTACGAATTAGAACAAGGTGGCATGGCATATGGTGCGTTTGCTGGCGATCAATTCATCGGATTTGGAGTACTGGCACATCAATATAGAGGAAAAGAACGAAATCAATTACAAGTTGACTTGATGTATGTCTCACGCGGGTACAGAAGACAAGGTATTGGAAAACGTATTCTAAACGAGTTAGGTGAAGAGGCTAAGAAACGTGGTGCACAGTATCTGTATATCTCCTCCACAGAGACGAAATCAGCGGTATCCTTTTATAAAAGTCAGGGCAGTCAGATTGCAAGTGAGATTGATCAAGAACTCTATGACAAAGAGCCGAAAGATATACACATGATAAAGGAGCTGGGCACATGAAAACGGTTGGGATACTCGGAACCATTCATAATCCAGAACTCAGAGAGCGATATCATTGTTCTCTTTCTCTTTACAAGAATGTGATAACTGAGTTTAAACCAGATCTCATTTGTGGTGAAGTTCATCCGTAGAGTTGGTTGAGGTATCTGAAGGACAAACATGATAGAGGATACTGGGGAGAACCAGCCAGTGAGTATTGGGAATTGGTCTTCCCTTTATGCGAGGAGCATAACATCCCATTTGTCCCTATTGCTGGTTTGAATTGGATGTGTGGAATGCTTTTGATCTATTCAACGGTTATTCGGACGTGGAACGTAAAGAACTTGAACAACGGGATGATCATTGGTTTGCAGAGCAAATGGAGACGTATCAGTTTGGCGAGATTCCTTTTAATTCAAAGGAGTTCGATCGTGTAACCAGACAAAAATATGAATGGTTGCATCAGGTAAACGCGAAGGCACAGAACTTTCGCTGGGTGGTCCGTAATCAGATTATGATTCAAAGAGTCAAAAATACAATTGAAGCTCATCCAGGAAAACGAATCCTCTGTATCGTTGGAGCCGATCACAATTACATCTTCCAAGAAGAGCTGAAGATAGAACCCGTTGAATTGTTGTATCCGTTACGATAAAGGAACCGTTGGTAGAATTACAAATGAAACTTATTATTTAAGGAGCATTACATGCGCAAAAAAATACGTAAAACACTCAAGTACAGCATATTCAGTATTATTTTAATAGTTATAGTAGCTCTGATATTTCCCACATGGACACCCAAAATTAAAGGTGAAAACAGCATCAGCATGTTAGAACAGGTCGAAATTAACGGTACAGGACATGAAGTCATGATCAGGGGTGTTGATCGGACTAACCCTATCCTGATTTTTGTGCATGGTGGGCCAGGATGCTCGGAGATTCCATACGTAAGGAAGTATCAGAAAGAGCTTGAGCAACACTTCACGGTGGTGCATTACGATCAACGTGGGAGTGGAAAGTCCTATCACTTTTTTGAAGATTACTCGAATCTCACAACAGATGTATTAGTAGATGATTTGTTAGCGTTAAGGGATTATGTATCTAAGGAGTTAGGTCAAGAGAAGGTTATATTAATCGGTCATTCATTTGGTACATACATCGGGATGAAAGCTGCGGCTAAAGCACCTACTCAGTTTCACGCTTATATAGGGATTGGACAGATGGCTAATACACTTCAGAGCGAACTGGAAAGTTTGGAGTACACGTACGAGCAAGCGAAACAAGCCGGTAATGAAGATGATGTTAAAAAACTGGAGCTAATCCGCAGCTCGATCGAGCAAGGAAAGGAACTTACGCCTAGAATTTTGTTGCAAAAGTACGGTGGTGCAGCCAGACTCATCAACGAGAATAGAGATTATATTTCAGGATTCCTTTTAAATCCCGAATATAATGGGCTGGATATGATTCGCTTTTATTCAGGGATGTTCAGTTCACAAGACATCTTACTGAGGGAAGCATTTGATCAAAATTTACCTGATATTGTTGATCATCTGGAGATTCCTACCTATTTTGTAACGGGTAAATATGATTATATGACCACTGCAAATGCAGCACGTGATTATTTTGACGTATTGGATGCACCGATCAAAGACTTCATTGTATTCAACGAGTCGGCGCATTACCCACAGCTTGAAGAGAAAGAAAAATTCGTAAAGTGGTTAAATGAGCTATTTTAATATGCATTGAGAGGAGCAAGATCATATTGTTAAATGAATTCATTGAGCTTGAAGAAGAGAGTGATGAGAGTTACCGGTGTTACACTCTGCAAAATACTGTGCAAATATTTAAACATTGCATACAGGATGAGGATTTAAATGACGTTCGAATATATGTGTCTACTAATATACCGTTAGATTCAGTTGTTCATAATATAGAAGACTACATTAAGTGGTTTTCAACGTGTGAGACTGTCTTTCGAGAATATTATGAGAATGAACTTCATGAAAAGGTACATCAGAATTGGTTTAATGAGATTGAAGTCTATCGTGTGGATATCACATTTAACAGTGTAACCGACTACGGCGCAACAATATCTTGCGGAGATCATATTTTGCGCGATCACATTATGATTATTGATTTTGATAGAGAACAAATCCAAGCAATCCACTTAAACGGATAGATGGATTATTTTGTAGTAAATAGTCACAAAAAACAATAAAGATATCGCTTTATTTTCCATAAATGTGTTATTATGTTGTTGTTGGACGAAGAATTCATTTGTTTGATCGATTAGAGAGAGGAGGCACGTATTCTCGAATCATTCAATCTGTATGCATAGATTAACTGCACTGCTTGTTAAAAATAATAGAATAAGCGGAGGTATGGTTATGTTCAAAAAATGGAAGAAATTTGGCATCAGCAGCTTGGCACTGGTATTAGTGGCTGCGGTAGCCTTTACGGGATGGAGCGCTAAAGCATCAGCAGCGGACGCTTCGCAAATAGTGTCTGAGATGGGTGCAGGATGGAATCTTGGCAATCAGCTGGAAGCAGCGGTGAACGGTACACCGAATGAGACAGCTTGGGGCAATCCTACGGTAACTCCAGAGTTAATCAAAAAGGTAAAAGCGGCAGGCTTCAAATCCATTCGTATTCCCGTTTCCTATTTGAGTAACATTGGAAGCGCTCCCAATTATACAATCAATGCGGCATGGCTGAATCGAATTCAGCAAGTCGTGGATTATGCGTACAATGAAGGTCTGTATGTGATCATCAATATTCATGGTGATGGGTTTAATTCCGTACAGGGTGGATGGCTACTCGTGAATGGTGGTAATCAGACTGCCATTAAGGAAAAATATAAGAAAGTGTGGCAGCAGATTGCCACCAAGTTTAGCAACTACAATGACCGCCTTATTTTTGAATCCATGAACGAAGTATTCGATGGTAACTATGGCAATCCAAACTCGGCGTATTACGCCAATCTGAACGCATACAATCAAATCTTCGTGGATACGGTTCGTCAGACTGGAGGTAACAACAATGCCAGATGGTTGCTGATTCCAGGATGGAATACCAATATTGACTACACTGTTGGTAATTATGGCTTTGCTCTTCCAACAGATAATTACAGATCCTCAGCTATTCCTAGTTCGCAGAAGAGAATCATGATCTCAGCACACTATTACTCTCCGTGGGATTTTGCAGGTGAGGAAAACGGCAATATCACACAGTGGGGTGCAACTTCTACGAACCCTGCCAAAAAGTCTACTTGGGGCCAAGAGGATTATCTTGAATCGCAGTTTAAGTCCATGTACGACAAATTTGTAACTCAGGGCTATCCTGTAGTGATTGGTGAGTTCGGTTCTATTGATAAAACGTCCTACGATTCCAGCAACAATGTCTATCGTGCTGCATACGCCAAAGCAGTTACCGCAAAAGCTAAAAAATACAAAATGGTTCCTGTTTATTGGGATAACGGGCATAACGGTCAACATGGATTCGCATTGTTTAACCGTTCAAACAAAACCGTGACGCAGCAAAATATCATTAATGCCATCATGCAAGGTATGCAATAAATTACTGTCTGGCTGTATCCGTGTAAACGGCGTGTTCCTGTAAAAGGGACATGCCGTTTTTTTGTGCTACTGGAGATGAAGATGAACAACATTTACCAATGCATTTTACATAAGCCACATACAGAATTCATTAAATCCCACAATAGCTTTTATATACTTAATTTGCTTGATATAGCGAACTAAAAGGACTAGGTGGTAGACAGAATGTTAAAAAAACGTGATTTGCAGGAATGCCTTTCACTGTACAGCTTAATAATGGACCCCGCAGTTTCTCCTTACGTTCGTTATCAATGCCAATCGTATGAAGAATATCTATTCCTGACCAAACAATTGATGGTCGAAGAAGAGCAAAAGACAGTGATTTCCCGAACGATTTTGAATGAAACAGGGCAGCCTATTGGAACCATTGATCTATATCATATTGAGCATCAAAGCGGTTTTTTAGCCACTTGGATTGGTTCACCGTTTTTTGGAAATGGGTATAGCCAAAGAGCCAAATCAGCCTTTTTTGTTGAATTGTTTCTGGAACATGGGATTGAAACGGTATTTATGAAGATACGCAAGCAGAATATAAGATCCAGAAAAGCAGTACAAAAACTGCCTTATGTGAAGTTAGCCAATGATGTGTATCCAGATGTATATCAACGGATTAATTTGAATGAACAGATGTATGATCTGTATTATGTTGAACGGTCAGCCTTTTTCGAAAATAGTATGGATCTGCACCAAGTGGTAGCTACGTAACTTATTCAGAGAGCGTCAACAGCGGCGTCAGTGATGACGCCGCTATTTGATATAATGATATAGGAACGGACCGTTAATATAACATGCAGGAATATAGACTAGAGAATCGAAAGACATTAAGTAGATAACCTCATAAAAAGTGGACGGTTAATCAAGGAGGCATGAAATGAATAATATTAACAAGATTTTGGGTGTAGTCCTCATGCTTGGCAGTGTGTTTATCTCAACGATGGAGAGAATTTCAATCCGAGTCTCTGTCGCTATAGTAGAAGCAGGATATGCGTCAGGAGGGACGAACGTACCCCAGTTTGCTCAGATGAACGAGCATCCAACAGGTTTACTCGTATACTTCATGTTTTTTGTTGGATTCATACTATTGGTGGCGGGATTCCCGGGGAGTTATAAGAAAAATCGTAATCATGGGTATAACAAGGAAGTTTAGCTTGAGGAGGGATGAAAGTGGCCCAACAGGAGGAAGTGTTATCAGGAGGTAATGTGAATCAGGTTGTCCGAATAGGTGAGACGGTTCGCCGGCATGCGAAACCAAATCCATATGTGCATGAATTGCTATTACATCTCGAAAAAGTTGGTTATGATCATGCCCCTCGATTTCTGGGAATAGATGAACAGGGGCGAGAAATCCTTTCTTACCTCGAAGGCATCGTTCCAGGCAATGATTATCCTGATTTAGAAGCATATATGTGGTCAGACGAATCATTGATTGAAGTCGCTAAACTGTTGAGAAGTTACCATGATGCGACCGTTGGATTTACAACAACATCAGTTTCAACGAACAGATATCCAGGCATAACAGAAGATGAAGTTGTATGTCATAACGATTTTGCGCCGTATAATGTGGTGTTCAAGGATGGCCGTCCTCAAGGCATTATTGATTTTGATATGGCGGGTCCGGGTCCGCGAATGTGGGATATCGCCTATGTCTTGTATACATCCGTTCCACTCGCAGATTTCTCACCAGAGGTGGATGGAACAGGTGTAATGCCATACACCAGTCAGGCGCACGGAACTATTCGAAAAGAACGGATTGCCTTATTCATGGCAACGTACGGGCTGAGTGTTCCAGCAGATTTGAAGTATTGGGTCATATCCCGTATCCGTTTCATGTGTAAAACACTGACTGATCGTGCGGCTGATGGAGATGTCGCTTTTATGAAGATGGTCGAAGAGGGTCATCTGGCCCACTATGAGAAAGAAGTCATTTTTCTTGAAAACCATTGGGGTGAATGGGTTTGAAAGGTAATGCTAATGGACCGCGTGATAGCCTACGGGCTGGACAGCGGTTTTTTTTGTGTCATCTTCGAATCCCTATAAATTCCTTTCTAATCATTTTCAACAATTGTGATCAACAATACAGCAATATAGTTCAGATTAGATCGAAATAACTGTGATACAATTCATTGTAAAGCGCTATCATTGTAAATTATTAAACTATATTGCTTTTTATATTCTGGGAAGGGAGATCTTACTGATGCTAACCATACACACCCCGACGAATATTGCTTTGCAGGAAAATGAAGTTTATGTGCGATCAGAAGCAGATAATTTTCAGGATGAATGGCCTGTTCATACGCATAATGGGTATGAGATACATTATTTTATTCAAGGAGATGCAACCTTTTTAATCGGTGACCGAATATATAAGCCGCTGCCTGGAGATATGTTTATATTCAGAGGTGGTGTGCCCCACCGAATCAATCCTTCAAGAGAAATGGTGTACAAGCGAAGTTTTGTCAATTTCACGGAATTATTGCTTTTGGACATGCTTGCTGTCAGTCAGTTAGAGAATCTGATGTCCATATTCCGTCATCCCAATGGGTTATTGGTGCATTGGCCTCCGGAGGAGCGTGAGTATATCACAGCTATATTTAAGGGAATCAAGGAGGAGATGGGGGCAGGAAATACAGGGTACAAAACAATGGTCAAATTGAGTCTTACCCAATTGCTACTGCGGATTTACCGGAAAACAACCAGTGAGCAATCCGCCAATCCTATCTTATGTTCTTCCCAGAAGCAGACAAGCGTAAGCCGGGTTCTTCATTATTTAAACCAGAACTATACGGAGAATGTTTCATTGGATGAACTGTCCAAAACACTCCATTTGAATAAATACTACATTTGTCATTCTTTCAAAGAGACGACGGGATATACCATAAGCAACTATGTTATACGGAAAAGAGTTGCAGAGGCCAAAAAATTGTTGCTGTCTACGGATGCACCGATTTTGTCCATATCTGAGACGCTAGGTTTTAACACACCTGTATATTTTAGCAGGGCCTTTAAACAATATGTGGGTGTATCACCACAGTTATTCCGTAAAAGTGAATTGCTCAACGAAGCCAAAATTCATTAGAACCTTCCAAGGAGATGTTGATATGACAAGAAGAACAACGTTTAAGCTCATCACTAGCATGGTATTGGTCATGTTATTCATCGTATTGACTGCTTGCGGAAATTCAGGTACCAATGCTAATCCAAAACAAACAACCCTGGATTTCCTGTGGTTCTCTGACGGAAAAGAAGGAGAAGTCATCAAGGAAATCATTAAAGAGTATGAGCAGACCAATACCAAGGTTAAAATCAACCTGATTGAAGTTGGCTTCAAGGATATCCAAACCAAATTAAAAACAATGTTATCCGGTGGAAAGCCACCTGCCCTGAGCCGGGTCACGGATACCGGATCATTTGCTAATCAGGCGGTTGATCTGACACCTTACGTGGACAATGCGGACCAATTCGAGGATCAATTTATTGACTCACTTAAACCTTATTATGTTATTAATGACAAGCTGGTAGCGGCGCCTATGGATGTTACAGCGAATGGGCTTATTTATAACAAAACCTTATTTGATAAAGCTGGCGTCAAAGTACCGACCTCTCCTGACCAGGTATGGACGTGGGATGAATACACAGCTGCGTTAAAAGAGGTTATGGACAAAGGCGGAGCACGTTATGGCATGGTATGGGATGTCACACCGCATAGATGGTCCACTCTTTTGTATCAGAATGGCGGAAGCATCTTAACAGAGGATGGCACTGCGGCAGCGATTAACAATGAAGCCGGAATCCGTAGCATGGAGCAGTTCAAGCAGCTTCATCAAGAAGGGATCATGCCCGAATCCGTATGGCTCGGAGGGGAAAATCCGAACAACCTGTTCCGTTCCGGGACGGTGGCTACCCACTGGGCTGGCAACTGGATGATCAGCAATTACAAGGATATCACTGATTTTGAATGGGGAGTCACCTATATGCCAAAAGGAACACAACGTTCTTCAGTGCCAGGCGGGAAGTTTCTGATGGCTTTCAAAGGCAGCGGATATGAGCAAGAAGCAGCAGAATTTATTGAATACTTAACGTCCAAAGAAGTGAATTCAAAATATAACCAGGAGTCATTGTTTATGAGTCCGCGGAAGGACAGCTCTGTATTGAATTATGAATTCGGCAAGGAGATGTTTGAAATTTTCGCAGATGAACTGAAGAACAGTTCGCCTCTTGCAGCTAATGACTGGTCCAGACAGACG
This sequence comes from Paenibacillus sp. FSL H7-689, assembly GCF_000517905.1. NCBI lineage: Bacteria > Bacillati > Bacillota > Bacilli > Caryophanales > Paenibacillaceae > Paenibacillus > Paenibacillus sp. FSL H7-689. The sequence goes on along the minus strand of NZ_ASPU01000014.1, from coordinate 39,092 downwards.
ATTATATCCAAAATTTCAACCGACCTGAAAAATAATATTGTTGAGGTTTTATCCGATAAGGCAACTCCGCAGGAGGCATTGGATCGAACAGCCAAGCTGATTAACGAGGCTATTGGCAGTCAATAAACGTAAAGCCATGTGGTTAATTCGTATACGGGGGCTTAGCGATTCCTGTAAAGCCTCCCTTTCGAATAACGCATAAGGAAGGGGCAAGCAGATGAGTGAAGGACAACGATTAAACAAAAATACGCTGGCAAAACAGAACAGGAAGCTCGTTATTGCTCCTTATCTGTTTATACTACCCAACCTCCTGATCTTTGGAACTTTTATCGTATTTCCTTCTTTATTGGGCCTCTATTATTCCTTCCATGTCTATGATGGATTGAACCCAATGAAGTTCAACGGGCTGGATAATTATATCAAAATTATAGGGGATCGGGAATTTTGGTCGACCATCGGACGAACGGGGATTTATGCAGCAATTGTTGTCCCGCTAATATATGCAGCAGCGTTAGGCATTGCTTTGCTGCTTGCGCGCGAGATTAGAATGCGCGGGTTCTTCAGGGCCGTATTTTACTGGCCGACCATGATTTCTTACATTATCGTAGGATTGACCTGGAAGTGGATTTTCGGAGATTCATTTGGCATTTTGAATCATCTGTTAACCGTGGTTGGTGTGGAACCTGTCGGCTTTTTAACCTCTTCCTTTTGGGCAAATACGGCTGTAATCATCGCGACAGTATGGTCACGTGCAGGCTTTTTCATGGTTATTTTTATCGCGGGTTTGCAGGCTATACCTACGGATTATTATGAGGCTGCCCGCTTGGATGGGGCAACGGGAATGAAGGTGTTCCGCTATATCACGCTCCCGCTTTTGAAGCCCACAAGCTTGCTTGTTGTTATGCTGACTCTGATTGACGCGTTCAAAGCATTTCCACTTATGTTTGCGCTTACAGGTGGTGGTCCGGGCAAAGATACTACCTATATTGTTCAATATATTTATGAGATTGGCTTTAACAGACAGGAGCTCGGTCTGGCCAGTGCCATGTCGGTGATACTGTTTATCCTTATTGGTGGATTCTCGGCTCTGCAATTCCGTCTATCGAAAGGAGGGGCTACGTAATGGTAATGAAGCCTATGGTCAAAATCTTCATCTACAGTCTGTTAAGTGTTGCCGCAGTGGTGTGGCTCCTGCCTGTCCTGTGGGTCGTGATTTCTTCTCTAAAAACGAATAGCGATCTGTACAGCTTCCCTCCCAAGTTATGGCCGCAGCCAATCACCTTCGAGCATTTCAAGGAGGCATTCAGTAAAGGCGATTTTGGCTTGTATTTTATGAATAGTACGATCGTAACTGTAAGCTCAACGTTGCTACTGTTATTGATTAACTCCATGGCAGGTTTTGCATTGGCGAAATATCGCTTCCGCGGAAGCGCGATCATATTAATCGCTTTTGTCTCAACACTCATGATTCCGATTGAGGTAATTATGATCCCCATATTTAAGGTGCTGAGCGCACTGGGGCTGTATAATAGCCTACTCGCGATTATTATCCCGCCAGCAGCAACCCCGACAGGTGTGTTCCTTATGCGGCAGTATTTGTTGTCCGTACCGGACGAGTTGTTGGAAGCTGCCCGGATGGATGGAGCGGGCGAATGGAAAATTTACTGGAGCATTATTCTTCCGATAGCGAAGCCGATTCTTGCGGTGCTCGCAATCTTCTCCTTCATGTGGAGATGGGATGATTTTGTATGGCCGTTAATTGCGATTAGTGATCCATCGAAATATACGATTCAGCTTGCACTCTCTAATTTTATTGGAGAATACAACGTGGATTGGGGAAGTTTGCTTGCGATGTCCGTCATCACGATGCTTCCAGTACTCATTGTTTTTATGGTTTTCCAGCGATATTTTGTCAGCGGTATGATTACTTCAGGAATGAAAGGATGAGTTGAATGTCAGATACCACCCGGAGTGGGATGGATACCTTGAATTATAAACCTATGAAATTAGGTCACAATCAGGTCATTAATCATTGGATGATCAGCGGCATATATACAAAGCCTGTTGCCTTTGTTCCAACAACGATGGAGGGAGATATTAATGATTGGCTTATTGATGGTTTTGCCATTCATGAGAATCCATGCAGAAAGGAATTTGTAGAACATAGGAGAACGCAGCCTGTGAACCGATTTTTTGATCAATGGAGCGAGTTTCCTAGCCCGGGAGACGACTTCGTTGGAGAAGAGAACGGAATGCCTTGGACACTGTATTCACCTTGGAATAATCCACGGGTGGAGCAATCAGGATTTTGGTTTGTACCGACACATCTGCGCAGTTACGCGGCGACAAGACTCATTTCTACAACTGCTCATACCGCCTCTTTGCGGATTAAGACCTATGGCAGTCTGACGTTGTGGGTGAATGGGGAAATGGTAACGGATTTTGCGCCACTCATGCGTAACAAAGAGCAGGAAATCGTTATTAAAGCTGAACTTGTAGCTGGAATCAATGAGATCTATGCCTGCTGGGAGGATCTGGCTGAGCGGGATACGATGTATGCTTTTGCGGTGGAATACCTGGGAGACGAGGAATTAGTGATTTCCCTGCCTATTGCTCCTCATTTGGCGGAGTCTGTAAAATCCGCAGAGCAAGCCCTCGAACAGGCTTATTTTCCTTCGGATCTCTTCAGAGGTGAGCAGATTAAGCTCAAGCTGCCGCTTCCCTTGCCGGACATCGTTAGAGAGATTGATATTCAGTATGGCAATTTTTTTGACGGTACCGAAAACAAGACGATACACATCGCCGAAAAGGAAACGGACTTGGTCCTGGCACATACGAATCAACTCGGTCATCATTACGTATATTTCACGCTGGCTATTTCAGTTTCAAATGTTGTACTAACCAAGAAGTTTGGCTGCCAATCCTATGATACGAGCTATGATGAGGCTGCTCAGCAAGCTGCGGATATTGAAGCCCGCAAATCCCTGGCTCTGCAATGCATTGCTGAGAAGGGCAGTCCCAATATTCATAAGGCCATCGCCATGCTTAAAACAGGAGGCAATCTGCGAGAAGCGGAGAACATTTTGCTTGAGGGTGTGGAAGGGATTGAGCAACGGAAGGATTGCAGTGACTTCTATCTGGTGGGACTGTTCCGTCTTTGGAGAGATGAGCGAAATAGCGGTCTGTTCAGTGAATCGTTCTGGGATCGGGTGAAAGCAAGTATTCTGGGCTATCGGTATTGGATTGATGAACCTGGCGATGATGTGATGTGGTTCTTCAGTGAGAACCATGCCTTGTTGTTCCATACCAATGAACTGTTAGCCGGACAGCTGTTTGGAGATGAAACGTTCAGCAACAGTGGTGAATCCGGTGAAGTACACCTTCAAAAAGCAGAGCAGAGGCTTGCATTATGGTTTGAGCGCTTTTTGGATGAAGGATTGGCAGAATGGAATTCAAGTGCATACATTCCGATTGATGCGGTTGGGTTGTTGCATATCTATGAATTTGCCCATAATGAACAGCTCAGACAGCAAGCCAAAAAGGCAATGGACCTATTATTCTATTATATTACCGTTCAGATGCATCAAGGAGTCTTGTCCACAACGTTTGGGCGCAGCTATGAGAAGGAACTGCTGGGTGGTTATGCAGCGGGAACCACTTCAATGTGCTGGATCGCTTATGGCGTTGGCAATGTAAACAATTATTCAATAAGCAATGTTGCCTTGAGTTTATCCGATTACAGTCCTCCAGCAGAATATCAGGAGCATCTGTTGCTCGGGGACAATCAGCAGTTAGTGTTCGCCAATCAGCAGGGCAAGGGAGGTTACGCCAAGCTCTATCACTGTCGGACCAAGGAATACTCCTTATCCTCAATCATTCGCTTTCGTCCAGGCAAGCCAGGTTATCAGGAGCATGTCCAGCATTTATCTCTGTCACCTGAGGCGCTGATCTGGGTGAATCATCCGGCAGAAATATACAAGCATGGGGATGGTCGACCTTGCTTCTGGGCTGGGAATGGGATATTGCCCGATGTTGTTCAGCATGAGGGGATCGCTTTGATGATGTTTGATATTCCTGCGGATCACAACTCTGACTGGACACATGCTTATTTTCCTACTCACTCCTTCACGGAATGGGTAAGGCATGAGAACTGGCACTTTGCTCGTTTGGATAAGGGTTATGCAGCTATATATGCGGCCAACGGGACGAGTATGGAGAGCAGCGGGGTGACAAGAGAACGTGAGCTTATTTCACCTGGCTTGCGTAACGCCTGGATTATAAGAGCAGGAAGCGAACAGCAATTCGGGTCATTTGACGCTTTTATCAACCAAGTTTGTTCTGCAAGCCCGCAATTCGATAATCAAGCTTTAACTCTCACTCTAACAGACCCGGTATATGGTCCAATTCAATGGGGAATGAACAAGCCTTTTCTTATTAAAGAAGAGGAAATTATACACGAAGGTTATGGAGTGAAGGGACAACTGAAGTTACTGGACATGGAGCGCTGAATCGTGTGTAAGAAACCAAGGGAGTGATAACCAACATGCTGAATCAAATGGTGCTACAGGAGAGAATAAGCAAGGTATCCCAAGCGATGGAGTCTATGAAAAACACAAGCATCAATGAACAGTTTCCCATCGGACTAATCGACATACATCTATGGGAATGGCCACAAGGTGTCGGTCTGTATGGCTTGCTTCAGCTCCATGAGGCAACGAAAGATCCCAAAGTGCTAGAATTTCTGGAATCATGGTATAATGCAAGGCTGATGGAAGGGTTACCGGAAAAAAATGTGAACACCTGCGCTCCGCTCCTTACTTTGATCTCATTATGCGAGCTGACCGGAAACAAGGAGTACGAACAGGTCTGTGAGGAGTGGAGCAGTTGGATCATGGATGGACTGCTGCGAACCGGAGATGGTGCGTTTCAACATATGATCACGGGAGATGCCAATGATGGTCAAATTCTGATTGATACCCTGTTTATGACGGTGCTATTTTTGGCCAAGGCAGGGGTATACTTCAAGAAACCCGACATGGTGGAAGAAGCCAAACGACAGTTCCTTGTGCATATCAAATATCTATATAACAAGAAAACCGGATTGTTCTATCATGGCTGGGATTTCAATGAAAATCATAACTATGGTGCTGTTCATTGGGGAAGAGGCAATGCATGGTATACGGCGGGAGTTATGGATTTCCTGAATATCATTCCGATCGAAGACGGGCTAAAGGCCTATCTGTTGGATACAGCAACCGCTCAAGTCAGAGCACTGAGCAAGCTTCAAGGTGAGGATGGCATGTGGCACACTGTGCTGGATGATCCAACCTCTTACAAAGAAACCTCGGCAACGGCAGCGATTGGATACGGCATTCTTAAGGGAATACGGTATGGATACCTGGATGAATCCTATCGCCAGAATGGTTTGAGAGCGCTTGAAGCGGTGTTAAAACAAATTGATGATCACGGCGTTGTACAGCAGGTCTCCTATGGTACACCTGTGGGGCAGGATGCTCAGTTTTATAAAGATATAGCGATCAGTCCGATGGGTTATGGACAAGCACTTACGTTGTTTATCCTGATTGAGGGCTTACGGGCTCCAACCGCCGAATAGAATAAGGCAGACTTGTACGGAGGATAGGGGATACAGTTTCCTGTATCCTCCTTTTTGTTTTAGTAAGCTCGAATCTCGATTAATTCGGCATATCTGCTGCCATTTGTGGCATCAATTATGATTCTCAGAGCCTGAGCTGATACAGGGATATCCAGGGAATGAATAACTTTTCTTTTGTGATTTTCTTGCACACTTGCGACTTGTGTCCATTCTCCAGCCGAAGTCAGTATATCTACGCGATAATCACGCACCAGCTCAGGCATCACACGGAATGTTGTGTGATGGTGATGTAGATTAACCAGATCCTCGTTCACATCATCATTAAACGTCAAGTGCAACTCAGCCAAGGTTTGTGGCTCTTCCCATGTCAGTTGTACCCATTCAGGATTGCCAGACTGCATCGGCTGCGACATCCACTGTTGCGGCCCACCGTAAGGGCGATGATAACCGTTAATCGTGTTGTCCGCTGAATATGCCGAAGTCTCAGAGAGGGTACGACAGCAGAATGGCTGACGCGCCAACCCCTGCATGGACCATAATACGACAGGCTGATCCGTGGCATGATCCTCCAGATTTTTGGACACGTGGTTTTCTTCTGTTTTGAAGAAGATCAGCACCCCGCTGTGTGCTTCTGTCGAATGGTAGAGTGAGACGGCTTTATTGGAGCGGATGATTATAAAAGCATTCTGTGGTTCTTCCGGTCGCCATTCGATTGGCAGCTTCACCCACTGCGCATTTCCTGTTGTAATGTTAACAGTCGCCGTAACTTGTAACGAATGCGGGACGTAGTTCTCCTTACGCCCCGTATCCCACAGCTCTACCGTCAGCGCGGTATCGCTGGATGCATCCAGCAGCAGCTCCAGGCCGCTGAGCACTGGATGCACAGGCAGCAGCAGGGCAACATCCGTACCCAGTGGGTACCTCTTGCCAGGCTGCTCAAGAGCGATGCCCGTCAGCGTGCTGGAGGCTGTAACCTGGGCACGCCGGGCCAGATCCAGCTCATCGTGGCTGCGCACCCCGATGATGGAAGCGTCCTGCCGCAGCAACGTCTGCTGCAGCACCGCCAGATGCCTCGCGTGCAGCTCGCGCGGCGATATCCCCATGGACGCGCAGAGCGCCGCGCCCGTACCCGCGGCTTCGCCGATGACCGCGCATGTTGCCATGACGCGCGTTGTGCCGAAGGCGACATGTGATGCACTGATGTCGCGCCCGGCCATGAGCATATTCCGCACATTCGCGGAATACAGCGAGCGGAACGGCACGTGATATACGCCATCGGCATGCATATGCTTCGAGCCACTTGCTTCGGCGTACATGCCCTGCGGAGGATGCAGGTCAATGGACCAGCCGCCAAAGGCAACGGCATCCGGGAACTCCCGCTGGCTGATAATATCGTTCTGGGTGAGCACATAGTCACCCGTGAAGCGGCGGTACTCCCTTTTGCCAGGCAGAGAACCAATCCACTCCAGCGTCATATTGTCGGCATCAAACTTGCCGGAATTCTTGATATAGTCCCAGATCCCGTAGATCACGGACCACAGTTCATCACGGATCAGCTCATTGTCATGAACGGTGTCATGTTCACCGCCCCATTCAATCCACCAATAATGACAACCGGAATCCCCGCTGCGAATGACCCGGCGAATCGGAATGCTGGTCTGTGTAATATCCTTGGCAAAAGAAGGCGGGATATAACGGACAGGCGCACCAGCATCCTTGGTATAAAAGAGAAGTGTACTGCCCAGCGTGATCTGATCAGCCACCTCTGGTGCCCACTCTTCGCCATACTCGCTGCGGGCTTCCCGGCCGAGTGCAAACTTGGCTCCAGCCAGAAAGCCTACCAATCCATCACCCGTACAGTCCAGATAGATCTGACTTTCGAATCGGATTTTGCGCTCAGAACCCATCATCCAGCCAGTGACAGAGGTGATCTTTCGTTCATCCCCATCGCCAGTAGCCTCGACTTCATGTACATCCGTGTTCAGGTACAGGCTGATGTTGGATTCAGCTCGAACGGCTTCCAGAATGATCAAGTCCCAGAGATAAGGATTGCCCTCTGGATTACGATACTGATTCTCTACAAATAGTTCCCCCATAATACCCGTTTCCCGGGCATAACGGTTAATCCCGTGGGCGGTGGCACCGCACACCCAGACCCGAACCTCGCTGCTGGAATTGCCGCCAAGCACGGGGCGGTTCTGCACCAGCGCCACCTGCTGCCCCATGCGGGCAGCGGCTATCGCGGCGCATACACCAGCAAGTCCTCCGCCGATGACGGTGATGTCGTTTTGTACATGCTCTTGTTTCATATCTGTGACCTCCTTAACTGAAGTTAGATCCACCTTCACTCCAACTACATATCTATAATTTCATCTTAGATTTATATATTCACTTTTTAAATGCACTATACTATCATCAAACATATACTTTATTTCACAGAAAGGGTGGTCAAGTCATGGAGCTGCTTAACCACATCTACTGGAAGCAAAAAGGGGAATTTGCTCTTACGGAAGATATCTATACGACTTGGGTGGCTTTTGCCGTCGAAGAGGGAATATTCCATTATGAGATTGGGGGTCAGATCGGAGAAGCGAGTTTTGGCGATCTGGTGCTGTGCCCCCCGGCGGTTCCTTTTCGGCGGACAGTCATTACCCCGCTGACATTTCACTATTTACAGTTTAGCAGTAGCCTGGAGGAGGAGGAGGAGTTTCTGCCACCAGCCGGAAAATCGCTGATTAATGACACGAAGCGGTTAGCCTCGACGTACGCTTATTTACGCCAGGACAGTGAGGAGAATAAGGGGGAAGTTGCCCGTTGGAAGACACATTTTATGATGGATTTGTGGCAGTTGTATCAGGTGGAACGCAGACAGAATCGCTTAAAGGAGCGGAGATTTACCGAAGACGCACGAATGGCTGAAGCGGCAGCGCTGCTGGAGGAGCGGGCGGAAGAGGAGATCAGCCTTCAGGAATTGGCACAGCGACTGGCATTGAGTCCGGTGCAGTTGACAAGGCGTTTCCGGGAAGCTTTTCAGGAGACGCCATCAGGCTATCTCAAACGGGTCCGTCTGAAAAAAGCGCAGAACCTCTTGGCTGACAGCAGCCTGACACTTAACCAAATTGCCGAGCGATGCGGATATGAGAACGGTTTTTATCTGAGTAGAGTGTTCTCCAAAACGTTGGGCATAAGTCCATCTGAGTATCGCAGGAGACACAGGGTCTAAGCTGAAAGAAGTGAGCAGAAAGCTTTGAAGACAACTTTAAAGACAACTTTTGAAGCCAGCGGAGCACCAGGTATACACCTTCGTTACGGGTTGTCAGATTATGGAGGAGCTGGTGTGAATGAGTGCAGAAGCAACGGATACTGCATTTCTAACCGAAATTAGAGGGGGAAGTACATTTCAGTTGTAGATCATAGACAATTTATACTATAATTTACCATATGGAGTCCTTATACGAACGTATGCCCCCCGTATCCGTTTGAATGAGGACTCTGATTTTATAACTAAAACCAAGGAGGTGGATATGGCCTTAGCCTTTGGAATAAGGAATTTATCCTAATATTCGATAAAGGAGAATGGAAGCGATGAGAAAAATGATATTTTTGAAAGCGCTTAAATTTGTTTTGATGATAACTTTGTTAGTTCCTTTGTATTGGGCGGCTCCATCTGTCCATGCGGCAGAAGGGGAAAATACCTTGATTCTGAGTCATGATTTTGAAGATGGCACGGTCCAGAGCTGGAGCGGACGCGGTGAAGTAGAAACGCTTCATGCAAGCGCCGTTGCAGCGCGTACCGGAGATTATGGACTGGAAGTGAGCGGGCGTGCTATGACATGGCATGGGCCAGCGCTGGATGTGACAGAACTTTTGGAGGTGGGACAGACGTATGTGTTCACTGGCTGGGTGAAGCTTCCGGCGGGAGCGTCCAGCACAAACCTCAATATGTCTTTACAGCGTACCCTGCCAGATACAACACATTATGAAAATTTAACATTCGGTACCGCATCCGCAGGCGGATGGACCAAGCTTACTGCACAGTTTAAAATGCTGGAACCAGCGAATCAGTTATCGGTTTATTTTGAAGTGCCAGACCGTGCCACAGCTTCTTTTTATATGGATGATTTCCGATTGGAGAAGCTGCCAGATCTCGGACCCATTGTGATCGAAGAAGACATTCCTTCCCTACAGGATGCTTTTGCGGGCAAGTTTCGAATTGGGACGGCCTTCACGAACAATGAACTGCTGACCGAACCGGACAAGCAGCTGCTTACGAAGCATTTTGATAGTCTGACACCAGGCAATGTTCTGAAATGGGACAGTACCGAGCCGCAAGAGGGTATGTATAATTTCAGCGGGTCGGATGCCGCAGTTGCTTTTGCAGCAGCGAACGGACAAGAAATACGCGGGCATACCCTCGTTTGGCATACACAAACTCCGGATTGGGTATTTCACGATGCCAACGGCAATCTGGTGAGCAAAACGGTGCTGTATGAACGGATGCAGCAGCATATTGAGACGGTAATGGAGCGTTATCAAGGACAGATCTACGCTTGGGACGTTGTGAATGAAGTCATTGATGCCTCCGAGCCGGATGGCCTGCGGCGCAGTCTGTGGTACCAGATTGCCGGGGAAGAATATATTGAGAAAGCATTTGAATTCGCCCATGCAGCCGACCCGGATGCCAAGTTGTTTATTAATGACTACAATACCCATGAGCCGGCCAAAAGTCAGGCCCTTTACAATCTGATCACTCGCCTTCAAGCCAAGGGTGTGCCTATTGACGGAGTCGGCCATCAAACACACATCAGCCTCTTTTATCCAACCCTTTCGGAAATTGAGAGTTCCATTGTCAAATTTAAGGCGCTGGGCCTCGAAACACATATTACTGAGCTTGATGTAAGTGTATATTCCAATGATTCGCAATCTTATGATATCTTCCCGGAAGAACTGAAGACACAGCAGGCGGCGCTGTACAAGTCCCTGTTCCAGATCTTCCTGAGGCATACGGACACAGTCAAAAATGTTACCTTGTGGGGCAAGGATGATGCCAATACCTGGCTACGAACCTTCCCGGTCGCCCGCAACAACTGGCCGCTGCTTTTCGACGAGCGACTCCAGTCCAAGCCAGCCTATTGGTCCGTATTAGAGACGGTCCAGGTCGAGGCAGTACCAGCCGCACCGCAGAATCTGACCGCCACTGCGGTTAGCGACAACAGCATCAATCTAAGCTGGAGTGCATCTGCAAGTGCGACCTCCTATACGGTAAACAGGTCGCTGACAGCAGCCGGACCGTATACATCTGTGGCCGCTGTATCGGGAACAAGCTATATGGATATGGCGGTATCTGCTGGAACCACCTACTACTATGTGGTGAATGCGGTTAACAGCGTTGGGAAGAGTGTGAACTCCGTTCAAGCTTCCGCAAAGGTCCAGGGTGGAGGGCCGCCAGAGCCTGCTGGTAATCTGATTCTAGCCTATCGTGCAGGGGATACAAATCTGCTCGATAACCAAATGAAACCGCAGTTTGTTATTTACAATAACGGTACCTCCACAGTTAGCCTGAATGAACTGACAATTCGTTACTGGTATACAGTGGACGGGGAGAAACCACAATCCTTTTTTTGTGATTATGCACAGCTTGGAGGCAGTCAGATCAGCGGCAGCATAGTGAAACTGCCTGCACCTGTTCCTGGAGCGGACCATTATCTGGAACTGAAGTTCGGTACCGGAGCAGGCGTGATCCCGGTCGGAGGAACCTCTGGGGAGATACATACCCGGTTGCACAAAGCAGACTGGTCCAATTACAGCGAAGGGGATGATTATTCCTTTAACCCGCTACAGACTTCTTTTGCCGATTGGACCAAGGTAACTCTTTACCGGAACGGCGAGCTTGTCTGGGGAGTGGAGCCTATATCCTAATTTGCTAAGTCGTTATACCCAGCCTAGCCGGAGATCCCAGATCTCCGGTTTTCTTAATACAATAGAACAAATCTGTGTATCCCTATCCCGTCCCTGGCAACTGGTATCACATATCCATGCGAATGAGCCCGGCCCCGGCCGAAGCGGGGGAACTGATGTTATAATGATCTCAATAATTGCAGGGGGAGCGCTGAGGGGATGACAAAGCCCGACTGGAAGACCTTTTTGCCGCATAAGCTCAGGTATCGGCTGTTTGGTGCGTTTGTGGTGTTGATTCTGCTGCCATTCAGCGTACTTAATGTCTACAACTATGGACAGATCGAATCTCTGGTTGAGCAAAAAATCAGCGAACAGAGCCACGAGCAACTGGTGCAGATGTATGGTTCTCTGGAGGACCAGATGAGTATTGCATTCAAAACCCTGATTTTTCTGGAACAGGATTCAGCCGTAAGAAACGCCCTGACTTCTCCAGACAATCGTTCTCCGCTTGAGAATAAGTCGTTGGTGGAAGAGAAGTTCAAGATGATCAACAACAGTTTTTTTCTATATAATCCTTCCGTGTACTTCACGCTGTTAGATTTTCATGATAACGTTTACACTTCGTATTTGCCCAAAAAAGCTCTGGCCTATGGCCCTTATCGGGAACAATTTCGCAAGCATCTTGGAGAAATGACCTTTATCAAGGGCAACACTGATTCAAACTCGTTTCCATCAGAAGAGTTACTCTACCGCTGGGATGCCCGGGATACCAACCATGTCCTGCGGGAGTTATCCTCCAGCCCGTATCTGTTGTCCCTCTATGCGTATATGAAGGACAGTGGCGGCAAAAGGTACGGAATGGCACGGATCAGCATCGATTATTCGTACTGGTTTCAGTCTATGCTGAAGGATTCGCAGAGCAATCAGGAGTATTTCCTGATTACTGGCAATGGGGAAACAATTGCCCGCTCGTCCGAAAAAGCGGTACTTTCCCCAGACGTGACCCGGGAAATTGCACTTCATCCGGCAGAGGCCTATCTGACGGATAATGATTCAGATACGCTGATTAACTACGTATACATCGAGTCACTGGACTGGTACATGGTAAATCGTATTCCACTAGCTGTGTTGTTTACGGAGATATCGGGGCTTAAGCAGCGCTATTTTTTAACGTTTTTTGGCTTCACAGCAGCATTTGTGCTCATGGCCTTTATGATCTCGGCGACGTTCACTCGGCCTTTATCACATCTGCAGAACCAGATGAAGGAGGTTGTACGCAAAAACCTCAAGGTCCGTATCCCTGAAGGCCGCAGCCGCGGAGAAGTGCTGGAACTGACCCGTACGTTCAATACGATGCTGGATGATGCCAATCAGATGATCAACAGACTCAAGGCGGAGGAACGCCAGAAGGAAGCGGTACATTTTCATATGCTCCTGGCCCAGATGAATCCGCACTTTCTCCTGAATACATTGAATACAATGAAATGGAGTGCGATCCGCAGCGGGAATGAAGAGATCTCCGAGATGTGTGTTTCCTTGGGCAAATTACTGGAGGTCAGCCTGAATTCACAGGTCGAATTGGTATACCTGAAGGACGAGATTGAGTTGGTTCAAGCCTACCTTCATATCCAGCGGATTCGTTACCGTGATAGCTTTGAGGTGACTTGTGAATTTGACGAAAAACTTGAGTATGCGCTCGTGCCCAAGCTGAGCTTGCAGCCACTGGTGGAGAATGCCATTCACCACGGTGTCGGGCCACTGGAGCAGCTTGGTCAGATCCGCATCGGAATTTACAGGCAAGACACAGGAAAGCTGATGCTGGAGGTGGCAGACAACGGAATTGGAATGGAGGAATCCCGGCGTCAGCAGATGACCCGCACACGTCCGGGGATCGGCCTGTCTAACCTTAAGGAACGATTGCGATTATTGTTCAAAGGCCAAAGTGAACTTGAAGTGATTGATACCAAGCCGGGGACATTAGTGAGGTTCAGCATTCCTTTTTTATTGTCGACGCCGTACGTACAGAAGCGATCTCACTAGACGACTGGAGAGGGGAATCTGGCATGTGGAAGGTATTACTTGTGGAAGATGAAGTATTTGTACGTGAGTCGGTGCGAGAGATTATTTCCTGGGAAGAGCTGGGCTTTACGGTCATCGGAGAGTCTGGTAACGGTACCGAAGCGCTGGCGATGATTATACAGGATACACCGGACCTGGTACTGACCGATATTGTCATGCCAGGTATGGATGGTCTGGAATTACTCAAACAGACCCGTCAGGCCGGGTTAAAAACCAAATTTGTCATGCTCACCTGTATGGGGGAGTTCGAATATGTACGCCGTGCAATGGAATACGGGGCTTCCAATTATATTCTGAAACTGTCCATGAGTGTGAATTCACTGCGTGATACACTCCGTAAAGTAAGTGCAGAACTGGGAGCTTCGACTGAAGCCCGGACGGAGACAGATCATCATGAAGTGCCACCTTCCACACCGGTTCTCACATCAACGCCTGATTTGCCTAATTCTCTTACGGTCTCTTCTACGTCCTCGCCTGAAACTGATCTTCCATTTACACCTGTTCGTGAGCCGATTGTGAAGCACCCGGAGATTAGCAAAATAATTGAGTATATCGGACAGCATTACGACCAGGACATTACCGTCAAATCCATGTCACGATATGTGATGATGGGCGAGAATTATGTGAGTGCTTTGTTCAAAAAGAAAACCGGCCATACCCTGATTCATTACTTGCATGGGGTACGGATGGAGAAAGCGGCTGAATACTTGCGCGAGACGGACCTTCCTGTACAGGAGATTGGTTACCGGGTAGGGTTCGGAAGTGATAATTATTTCATTAAAATATTCAAGCGTTGGACCGGTTGCACGCCCAGCCAGTATCGCCATCGTTCGTGACTCACAGGATGAGTAGAAGGAATATGTGTACCGAGTGCTCAGGCAAGCACAAGTAAATCCGTATTTTTGTTCAATCCGAATCATGGATATGTATCTTATGAACCCAGCAAGGTCCCTGCTACGATGTAACGGAAGGTACACTTCAATTCAGGGAGGTCATGTGACCAGATGAGAATCAAAAAAGGATTAACGGGATTAATCGTAGGTGCGCTGATGCTGGGCTTGCTTGCCGGCTGTGTAGGTAAAAATGACACGAATGGTGGAGATAACGGAGGTGGAGCGGCAGGGGGAAAAGTGAAGCTCACCATGTGGGGCGCGGTGCCGCCCGAGAATGGTCCACAGGAAGTGGTGGATACCTGGAATGCGGAGCATCCTGATATTCAGGTGGAATATGTGCGGTTTGTGAATGACGATGATGGCAACCTGAAGCTGGATACGGCGCTGTCCACCGGGCAGAACGTTGACCTGTATGTCAACTATACCCTCACAAATCTGGATAAACGCATCAAGGGTGGGACAGCACTGGATCTGGGCGAGTTCACCGACTACAACATTGATGAGAAAATGGGTGAAGATGCGGCTTCCTGGAAAGTGGACGGCAAATATTACGGGATGCCAACCAAGAAAAACGCTGCCTTCTTCGCTTTAAATATGAAAGCGCTTGATCAGGCCGGACTGAGTGTACCTACAGCCTGGACATGGGATGAAGCTCGTGAATATGCACTCAAACTGAAGGCTGCTGGCTTCAAGTACGGATTGGTGCAGCATACCGCTTCCTATGTAGATCCGCTCGATTCCGTTCTGGTGAAGAACGGCTATGTTAAGGCAGACGGTACGTCCAACCTCGATGATCCACTCGTTACCAAATGGCTGGAGACGTTGAACGGAATGATGAAGGAGGATGCAACCACCCCTCCGCTCGGAGAGCAGCTGACTTCTAAAATGCCGGTGGAAAACATGTTCCTTGGCGGTGAGTCTGCCATGATCAACATCGGCGAATGGCTGATCCGCACATCGAACAACATGACCGAGTTCCCTCGGGATTGGAAAATCGCCTTTGCCCCTGTACCAAGACTGGCTGCACAAGAAGCAGATATGGTGAAAAGTGGAGGACTTGGTGACTTTATTGCGATCAATTCCAAGTCGAAAAATAAAGAAGCCGCATGGGAGTTCCTGAAATGGTACGCCGATGGGGGAATGATGCCGATGGCTGCGGGTGGGCGTCTACCTTCCTCGAGTGCGGTCGATCAACAGACTGCGATCGATCATCTGCTGGGTGATTATGCCGATTCTTATGACAAAGAGTCACTGGAATTTGTGTTGTACGGTGACGAGACACCTACGTTTGTCCGCAGCATTGCGCAGGAAGTGGTCGATCTGCGTGCACAGGAGTATGAAAAGTTCTTCCTCGGTAACCAGACTGCCGAAGTTACGGTACAGAACATGGTCAAACGCCATAATGACTGGCTGAAGCAGAATCAATAGATTGCAAAAGCAATGAGTCCAAAGGCCGTCCCAATGGGGCGGTTTTTTCTATATAAGCAATAGAACAATTCCATGTTGTTTCCCTCCCGAAAGGCACTGCCGAAATACATATATCTGTGATATCAGGTACAGGGTTATGTTCCTTAAATGTTAGAGGACATCTTGTTATGCTTAATTCCAGAACAGATGTTAAGGAGTGGGGGAGCATATGCATAAATCCTGGATGAAACGGCAGAGCAGACTCGGGTATCTGTTTATTGGACCCAATATGATTGGCGTGCTGTTGTTTTTTATTATACCGGCTGTCTATTCGTTCTATCTCATGTTCACTGATTACAAATTCATGAGCCCGGAGACGAATTTCGTCGGGCTGGACAATATCCGCCGGATGTTGAATGATGATCTGTTTGGCGTGGCGCTGCGAAATACATTTGTATTTCTGTTAGCGGTTCCGGTATCGATGGGGTTGGCTTTTATCGTGGCGGTGGCGCTGAACAAGTCGGTGTATTGGCAAAAAACGCTGCGTGCTCTCTATTTCATGCCCTATATCACCAGCGGTGTTGCCATCGCTTTTGTCTGGATGCTGCTGTTCCAGCCAACATCGGGGCCAATTAATGGTTTCTTGCGCGGAATCGGTATTACGAACCCTCCCGGCTGGTTATCAACAACCGAATGGTCCATGTATGCGATTGATATCATCTGGATCTGGTTCATGCTGGGTTACAACATGATTATTTATCTAGCCGCTTTGCAGGAAATCCCGGAGGAATTGATTGAGGCTGCACGGATAGATGGAGCCCGTCCTTGGCAGACGATACGCCAAGTGATCTGGCCGCTTGTGAGCCCAACGACCTTTTTGCTACTGATTACCGGGCTGATTATGACCATCAAAAACTTTGGCATTATCCAGGCAATTACTCAAGGTGGACCGGGGAACAGTACAACCGTGCTGTCACTTTTTATCTACCAGAATGCCTTCCGATATTACGAGATGGGATACGCTGCCGCCATAAGCTGGGCACTCTTTGCCATCATCATGATATTCACTGTTTTGCAGTGGCTCGGTCAGAAACGTTGGGTTCACTATTAAGGAGGGGAGGGATCGTTATGGAGAAACAAATTGCCGCGAATGCGAAGCCCACAGCTCCACATTCACCTAAAGTTAAAGTCCGCATGGAGTCCTTGAGCCAGATTCGAAAAATCATACTGACAATTCTGATGTCCGGGTTTGCCCTGCTGATGATTATGCCGTTCATCTGGATGATCAGCACATCATTCAAATCTCCTGCGGACGTATTCACCTATCCCATCCAGTGGATACCCTCCAGCCTGAACTGGGAGCATCATATTAAGGTCTGGAGCGGAGCGGATACCTTTGCCACATATTATCTGAACTCGTTGAAAATATCGCTAATTAGCACGATCGGAGCTGTATTTCTCTCGGCTTTTGCAGCCTATGGCTTCGCACGGATTCAATTCAAAGGTCGGGAGACATTGTTCCTGATCTATCTCTCGATGATGATGGTGCCTCCGCAGGTGCTCTTTGTACCGAAGTTTCTGATGTTTGAGTGGGTCGGCATATATAATACACATTGGGCATTGATCCTGCCTGGGATGTTCACAATCTTTGGGGTGTTTATGCTGCGGCAATTCTTCCTCTCGGTGCCTTCGGAAATCTCGGAAGCGGCGTTCATCGACGGTGCTGGACACTTGCGTATATTCTTCAGGCTGATTCTGCCCTTGGCGAAGCCAGCGCTGGCTACACTGGCCATTATTGATTTCTCATGGCATTGGAATGACTATGAAAATGCGCTAGTGTTCCTAATCGACAAAGACTTGTACACCGTTCCGCTCGGACTGCAGAACTTTATTCTGGAGAACAATGTAGATTACAACGGCATGATGGCCGCTGCCACGGCAGGCATTATTCCGATGATCATCGTTTTCCTCGTGGGTCAGCATTATATCATTCAGGGCGTGGCCGGAAGTGCCGTGAAGGGCTGAAGCTGCTGTCACTGTGATCCCATATAATAACCCTTTTGCTGAACGAAGAGATTTTCGCGGCAGAAGGGTTTTCTGTTGAAAGGGAGAATTAATCCATGATCTGAGTTTATCCATTGGAGGCGATTCTTTATCGGGATTCATGGGACACATTTAATTGAAGGAAGAGGATGTTCTTGAAGCTGAGTATAATCATATTTATTGTTTTTATATTGTTTTTTGTGTCTTCGTTCTTTCCAACCTTTTTTCCTAGTTGGATCTTTTTAAATTTGATTGGAGCAGCCATGGCAGTATTCTTACTTGGTATGGGGTTGTTTCATGGGATGAAGCAGATAAAAAACATCGTAAAACGAATATCTTTCAAGTGCTGTTGCATCATTTTTGGTATCGGATTGTTATTATTTTTTGGTCCTAAGACAGTGTCGGGTATCCAGGATATAGGTCCTTATCTCTCCCAAGATTACGAAACAGTAACAGGTAAACCGAGCTACATAGGATCCATGGGCAGGAAATGGAGGGAACAAACCATCGAAATAAATCAAATGGAATTGATTAACACCCGGGATATCGCCTGGGAAAATCGAGATAAAACGCTGGAAATAAAGTATCTGCCCAGAACCAAATATGTTATGAGTATTAGAGCAGTTGAGTAATCGATATAATTTCAAATATCTCTGAGTCTAATCTGAACGATCAATATCTTCTCCGATACAATAGTTCAAACTTCGTATATAATTAACAATGACATATGATGCTGTATGACTACATAACTATCGCGAGGTGCACTAGACTTATGCCAACCATCTACGACTTTACCGTAACCAGAACCAGTGGAGAGCGTTTCCCACTCTATCAATATGAAGGAAAACCTGTGCTCATCGTAAACACGGCAAGTAAATGTAAATATACGCACCAGTTTGATGACATGCAGAAGCTGTATGACCAGTACAAGGATCAAGGACTTCAGATTATTGGTTTCCCGTGTAACCAGTTTGCAGAGCAAGAGCCTGGAAGCAGTTCGGAAGCGGAGTCCTTTTGCCAGATTAACTATGGGGTGAAATTTCCGATGTTCTCCAAACTGGATGTGAATGGAGAAGCGGCGCACCCGCTCTACGACTTTTTGAAAAGATCAGGGCCTTTTGCAGGCTTTGATGAAACAGATATACAGGCAAAATTATTGAAATTAATGGTGGCTGAGAAGGCACCAGAATGGTTACACGGCGATGCAATCAAATGGAATTTCACAAAATTCCTGATTGATGCAGAGGGTCGTGTGGTCAGACGCTTCGAACCTGTCGACTCCATCGACGAGATTCAAGAGAGTATTAAACAGCTTCTATAATTTCACTTTCATATATCCTACAGGGGCATGATACAAATCGTTTCCCTCTTCCGAACAGGAGGTGCATGAATGTGCCGAGCATGATGCAATTTAGCGCTTCACTGGAGTATAGTTACCGATCCACCAGCACGTTTAACCCAGGCAAGTCAGATGGATTCCATTCACATCCACATTATGAGATTTATTATTTTCATGATGGAGAATGTACCTATATCATAGGAGACCGGGTATATAACCTGGAGCCGGGTGATCTGGTGTTAATGCATGGCCTGACTCTTCATCGACCACATCCGAAGCCAGGCAGTGCTTATGAGCGAAGCACACTGCATTTTGATCCGTCTGCAATCCGCAGCAGCCTGCATCCGGACCGTATGGCTGAGGTCCTGAGACCATTTGAAGAACTCAGAAATTGCCGGGTCAATCTGAAGGGAGATAACCGCTCTGAATTCGAAGCTCTATTGCATGATCTTCATCGTCTGTCTCAAAGTCAGAGCAATTTCAGGCAAGAGCGAATGAATGTCAGACTGTGTGATCTGTTGTATTTTGTAGCAGAGATCTGCCAGGGTGATGTCCAGGAACAACTTCCCTCATCGGAGAGGGAGCGGCATGTCCAACACATTATTCGTTATGTGGATACCCATTATATGAAGGACATTGGTCTGGATGATCTGGCATTGGAATTACATCTGTCCAAGCCATATCTGGCAGGCATGTTTAAGGAAATGACAGGTTTGACGATATTTAAATACCTGTATGACCGCCGTATCAATCAGGCGAAGCTTTTGTTTCAGTTTCAGCCTGAGATCACCGTGACAGAAGCAAGTCGATTGTCCGGTTTCAAGCGCCTTTCTCATTTTAGTCGGATGTTCAAACAAAGTGTGGGATGTTCGCCTGATCTGTACCGTACCCAATTGCATCGCCAATCATAGAAGTCGTCTTTGAGCTGACCAGCTTGTCTGGTTGGCTTTTTTTGTTGGTTTTTGTTTGAGGAATGCATCCCACTGTGTTTAGAGGACACGCAGAACAGGTAAAGAAAGGTAATGAACCCAGAGGAGGCGAATATGAATGAAACAGCGCACACCGGATCAGAATAACAACGATACCCAACAGGAACAATCCCGTGACAATCCTGAACAATATAAGACAGAGCACGAAAGTCTGCTTGACCGACATGAAGAAGAACAGACCGTAGATCCAATTCCGATGGAAGATCTGAATATGGAAGCTCAGGAAGAGAAGAATAAAGATCAGACAAAAAGTAACTCGTCTACTGAAGAGAAATACCGGGCGGATTATCGCAAAAAGACGGGCGAAGGATAATTCCAATTGCTGTATTGGGCAAACTTGTTGAATTATTTTCGGTGAATGTATATTTAGTGAAAATAAATTAGTTTGTTGACTAATGTAGGTTACTATATTATAGTTACTATGTTGGCAATTGAAAAAAAATTTTGGAGGCGAATAAGAATGACAACTTTTTTTGATGCATTGAAAAACAGAAGATCTTATTATGGAATCAGCAAAGAATCTACAATTTCGGATGCCAAAATCCAGGAAATCGTAGAAGAAGCGGTGAAATATACACCAACTTCCTTTAACTCACAAACATCCCGTGCCGTTGTATTGCTCGGTGAACAACATGATAAATTGTGGAATCACACAGAAGAAATTTTGCGTGAAGTGGTAGGCAATGAAGAAGCTTTCAAATCCACAGCAGAGAAAATGACTGGATTCCGCAGCGGATATGGTACGGTTCTCTTCTTCG
Source organism: Paenibacillus sp. FSL H7-689 (assembly GCF_000517905.1). Lineage (NCBI taxonomy): Bacteria > Bacillati > Bacillota > Bacilli > Caryophanales > Paenibacillaceae > Paenibacillus > Paenibacillus sp. FSL H7-689. Next base: position 18,072 of record NZ_ASPU01000014.1, on the reverse strand, counting down.
AAGATAACAATGCGATCGCACAGCTTCAACAAAATTTTGCAGCTTATGCAGATAACTTCCCAATCTGGGCTAACCAATCCAACGGTATGTTGCAACTGGTAATCTGGATTGCTCTGGAACAAGAAGGTCTGGGTGCATCTTTGCAGCACTACAACCCGTTGATTGACGAGAAAGTGAAGCAAGAATGGAGCATTCCTGAGAACTGGAGATTGATCGCTCAAATGCCATTTGGTAAACCAACGGCAGCACCGGGTGAGAAAGAATTCCAACCAATTGAAGAGCGCGTAAAAGTACACAAGTAAGCTTCGCATTTCCCAACATTTAACCACATACGGCCTCGCTTCAATTTGATACGATGATAGTTGATCGTAATCCAATGAAGCGAGGCTTTTTGATGTGAATAATAGATTAAAAGACATAACGAACCAACGGATATGGAAAATGGCTTTATGCGGGTTATTAACACTTGGATCGGCGGCTGGATACGGCTCTACCGTTCAGGCTGCAACCGTGCAGCAACAGTTTCAGGATACGCACACCAGTTACGCCAAGGATGCCATTACACATCTGGTGGCCAGAGGTATTGCTGCCGGTACGTCAGAGACTACGTTTGAACCGAAGAAAGCCGTTACTCGTGCAGAATTTGCGACATTTGCGGTGAGATTACTAGGTTTGAAGCCCGTTAAAAATAATATAAATCCCTACCAGGATATAAGCATGAATGCTTGGTATTACGGCAACGTTGCCGCCATGACGAATCTTTTTATTTTGGAAGGAAAGGGTCAGGGAACGTTCCAGCCTAATGCTTCTATTACGCGCGAAGAAGCGGCTGCCCTTCTTGTTCGAATGTTAAAACAACAACCCGTAGAGACATCACTCTTATCTTCAACGTATTTTGACGCAGCGGATATCTCGGACTGGGCACGTCCTTATGTTCAGACGGTATATCAACTTGGACTAATGCGGGGAAGCGGAGGCGTGTTTCGACCACATGACCAGGTAACGCGAGAAGAAGCAGCCGTAATGCTCGATGCCATTTTACAAAAGAAAACATGGTCTGAGCAGTTACAACGTGGGGATGAACTTGGCGTTCAGCTGGGCTGGCAATATAACTCCACTACAACTGAATTCAAGAAACAAGTGGAACAGTCTGAGGTCAACACACTTGTCCCACGCTGGTTTTTCCTGAACAGCAGTATGAAAGTAACAGATCACGCGGACCCTGCATTGATCTCCTGGGCATCAGCCACCGACAGGCAGCTATGGCCATTACTTGGGAATCGTTCCGATTCGGCACTTACCCATCAGATGTTATCCAGCTCAGCCAACCGAGCGGCAGTGATCTCACAGGTAGCCGCTTATGTCAAAACCTATAAATTGGACGGCATTAATGTGGACTTCGAGAATGTTGATCCTGCGGATCGTGAAGGGTTGACGGCATTTGTGACCTCTTTGACGGCTACGTTGCACGCACTCGGTGCTGTGGTGTCCGTGGACGTTTCGCCCGACCTGGGTACTGATTGGACCGATGCATTTGATTATGCCAAACTGGGCGCTGTATCGGATTATATGGTGCTGATGGGATACGAGGAACACTGGAACGGTGATCCGAAAGCAGGATCAGTGGCGTCTCTTCCATGGGTGGAAAAGGCTTTGGATACCATGCTCTCCGAGGTGGTACGTGCCAAAACAATTTTGGCCCTTCCATTGTATACACGAGACTGGTCTTCCGTGAATCCAGCAACCAGCTCTTGGGACATTACACTTTCAGATCAGGGAATGCGTGCGCATGCTACGGGATCTGTAAGACGATGGGAAGCAAGTCTGGTTCAATATATTATCGGGTACAACAGTAATGGTAAGCCAAGATATATATGGGCAGAGGACAGTCGTTCGTTATCAGCCAAAGTGTTAATGAGTGAGCAACGGCAAATTGCTGGACTGGCATACTGGTATATGGGCGGCGAAACAGCCGATGTATGGAATGCTATATCGAATGCATCGCGATTTGAATCGTATAACTTCTAAGAAATCATAAATCTTATAGACCCAAACTCACCGTGATTCCGACGGATGGTTTGGGTCTGTTTATTTTGGTATAAGATAAGCAATATGAGGAATCGTTTAAGCTTGGCTGAACGGTTTAATGTATATAAGGACAAACTGTTTAATTAAATTAGATAAATGGAAGTTCAGGAGGAGAAGGAGCATGCGAGAGGTTGATTGCATAATTGTAGGTGGAGGGCTCGCAGGGCTTCAGGCAGCCATTCAGCTTGGACGTTATTCAGCTCATCAGGTGTTGGTAATCGACGCGGGAGAAGGCAGATCGACGTTATGCCGGACTTATCATAATATCCTCGGTTTCCCCGATGGGGTATCCGGTGAAGAGCTTAGAGAACGAGGCAGGATGCAGGCAGAGCGGACCGGAGTATCTTTTGAGAAAGACCGTATCATTAAAGCGGAACGTAAGGGAGAACATATTCAATTATTCGGTACTTCCGGATCTGAATATAGGAGCAAAACCGTGTTATTGGCAACGGGGCTCACGGATAGAGTTCCGGACATTCCGGGACTAACCCCTACGCTGGGCCGAACGGTGTATGTCTGCCCTGATTGCGATGGTTATGAGATTCAGGATCAACGTACGGTACTATTGGGATCTGGCGAACCAGGTGCCAATATGGCGATGATTTTAATTCAGCGTACGAATGATCTGTTATATATCAATCATGAGCAGGCTCCCATATCTGCAGAGCTGCATCGGAGCATGAAAGAGGCGGGAGTTCGTTATCTGGAAGCGGCTGTTCAGGAAGTACAACAGATTGAGGATGGCCATATCACCGGTGTTCTGACCGAAGATGGACAGATTTTTGAGTCGGAGCGTGGATTTATCGCATTTGGAGGCAACCGGGTACACTATGAACTGGCGGAGCAGCTTGGAGCTGTAATCGCAGATAATAAACATGTGGAAGCCGATCCGCGCAGCTTGCAGGCAGCGAATAATGTATGGATAGCCGGGGATCTGGGCCTGCACGCAGAACAAGCAACCGTTGCGATGGGTGAAGGTTCCATTGCCGCGATCTGGATTCATAAGGCGTTACAGCAGATGACCAAGGATTCACATTGAATTTCACATCCAGATACGAGGTTGATTATTCAATTATTCATTACCAAAAAGTCCTCCCAAGCCAGACATGTGGCAGGAGGACTTTTTGAGCTATCTTTTGCTAGGAGAAAAGGATTATGCTTGTTTGTCTGATGAATCCGTTGACTTGGAAGAAGACGTCTTGTCCTTTGAGTCATGGGAGAAATCTTTGCGAATGTTGTCCACGATATCACCAACCACGCCTTCGATCATATCGGTTGGTCCGGGATTGTTTTTGTCTGGATGGATAACGGTATTCACTCCTGGTTCAAGTTCATCGTTTGTCTTCTCATGTTTGGTTTTATCACGCATGGGAAATCCCTCCTGGTTCGATATTGTATAAGGTGTTCATTAACATATCCAAACACCGTTACGTATATGTAAACGATTAACCGCTGTAGTTCTTTTGAAACGTGTACTTGCTCATATATAGAAGATATATACAGAATTGAACGTACTGATTAAACTTCAGCAATACGTTTATATTATAGATAACCAATGAGTATTAAGTTTAAAGCTTGAACCAATAAACAACTATTATGCAGGAGGTTATTCAAATGAATGAAGAAAATCATGTAATCCATAAAGATGGTCAAGTTTCAACTGACAAGGTGGACAATGCAATTGAGAAGATTGCGCCGGAAGAAAGAGAACAGATTCTACAGAACTTTGATGCGTTCAAAGAATACCTGGGTAAGCGAATTGCCATGGGAGAATCGATTGGACTAAGTGAGGAGCAGATGGCCAAAATTGCCGAGAAAGTAGCGGATTATCTGGCAGCTCGGGAGGAACCCCGTAATCGTGAAGAAAAACTGCTTCAGGAGCTGTGGAATGTCGGCAAGGAAGATGAACGCCACATGTTGGCTCATATGCTCGTTCGTTTGGCGCAAAGCTCCACACCCAATCATTAAGATTAGTAAGTTAATAACCTCTGAATGGCGATGCCTTCAGGGGTTATTGCTGTTTGACGGAGACTACAGACAGGAGTGATGACGCACATTGTAACTATTTTTAATCTGGCTGATACTTTTATAATCCCTGTTCGAAGTATGATAGGAAAAGAAAGAACGTTGGAATCGATAGTTCACATGAGCGTTTGAGAAGCAAGACTTCCGGTTAAGGAATAGTAACGTTCATATTAAGGAGAGATGTTACCTATGAAGAACGCGACAAAACAATGGAAACTAGGAATGATCGGTGCAGTTGTTGCTTTACTTGGCATGATTGTGCTGACTACATATTTACTTACCCCTGCGAATGCTCAAGGTAGTACGGACGCTCAACAACCTTCTGCGAAAGAAGCTCAAGTTGCAAACTCCGAGATGTTTACAGCCTATGTTGAAGGTATGCATATAGAAGACGGAAAATTGTTTATGACAGTGGACAAGATTGGCTGGTATCAGGGTGAAGAAGCCGATGCGATTTTTGCACAGCGTAATCCGGAAGCTGGTATAGACGGTGCTCCAGATGGTTACTACATTGTCAATGACAGCAAAGAGCAGGAGCAGGTTGAGGTTAGTGCCAATGCTGAAGTATTGATGCAGTTGTACGATCGGGATGGTACGATGCAGGGCGCAGACATTCAGTGGAATGAACCTGTGACATTATCCAAGTTCGAATCGTTGTATGAGAATACCCGTATTCTTGATCTGTCCGTATTCCCATATCATCTGACGGTGCAGGACGGAAAAGTTACTAAAATTGTGCAACAATACATTCCATAAAATAAGATGAAATTCATCATCAAGCATTCCTCCTGTTCATTGGAACGGTGAGGGATGCTTTTTGGTTATGACAAATTCATGAAAGCGATTGTAATTAATGGTAGGTACATGTATCATTATTGGAATGGCGTTTTTACATAGTTCAGGAGGAGCCTCATGCTTAAAGACATGATTGCATTAACTAAGCCCGGACTTCTAAGGTTAAATGTGTTTGCGGTGGCGGTAGGATTCTGGGTAGCTTCAAAATGGGATATCAACTGGTTATCTCTGCTCATGGTCGTGATTGGATCAACTTTGGTTATTGCTTCAGCTTGTGTTATCAACAATTATTGGGATCGTGAATTGGACCAAAAGATGGAGCGCACCAAAAAAAGGATGGATTATATTAACCATCTGAAGCCAGGGTTTGTACTTGGCTATGGCATTATCCTTGGTGTTGTGGGACTAGCAGTACTATTTTTCCTGGTGAATCCGTTATCAGGGTGGATGGCGCTGCTTGGGTGGTTCGCTTACATCGTGATTTACACGATGTGGTTGAAACGCAGTTCAACGTGGAGCACGTCGCTGGGTGGTATTGCGGGAGCGATGCCGCCTGTCATCGGTTATGCGTCTGTAACCAATGAGATTGATGCAGGTGCCTGGTTGCTTTTTGCTCTATTATTCTTGTGGCAACCACCACACTTCTGGTCATTGGGCATTCGCCGGGTAGAGGAGTATCGTGCTGCGGGCTTCCCGTTGTTGCCAGTGGTTAAAGGGGTGAAACGCACCAAGTTTCAGATGATTCCTTATGTTTTTCTGCTGCTTCCTGCCGTATTCCTGTTGTATTATTACAACTACGTAGGTCTGGTATTTCTGATTGTATCTTTGGTCGGTGGACTGATCTGGTTCGTGCATACACTTAGCGGACTGAAGACACAGGATGATGAGAAGTGGGCAAAAGTAAACTTTCTGATCTCGGTTAATTATCTCATGCTCGTATTTATTGTCATGGTAGCGAATACGGTATGGTCATAATTAGACGATGAACAGATCGTTTTGAGAGAGATTTTAGCTTAAGCTATATAAATTGAACTAAACATTTACACAAAACGGAGAGGACAGAAAGAAGCTGAAGAAGCGAAAGCGTTCGCCTAAAAGCTTTCTGAAAGAAAGCTGCATCGAAAGCATACGCTTATCCCCGGATTTTCACCTTTGTTAAAATGATTCGAAAAATCCGGGGATAACAGCGATCGGAAGGTTGTTCTGTCATCGAAGTGTCCAGTGGAAATATGCTTTAGTCCATTTTTTATAACAAGCTGCATCGAATGAAAAAGCACACTATGGAATAGCGTTTGGACAACCTTGAGTTGTTACAACATATTCTCTAGAGTGCTTTTTTGGTATAATAAAACAATTGAATTATATATGTGGAAATTATAATGCAAGATGGGAAGTGACAGCATGAGTAATTTGGAACAGGCCGTGCGATGGAGACAAGAAGGCAAGGTGCAGGAAGCGATTGAACTTTTGCAAGAGATTACAGTCCAAGAACCCGAGAATGCCAATGTCTGGTATCAGCTGGCTTGGGCACATGATTCGCTTGGATTGGAGCGGGAAGCTGTTCCGCATTATGAGAAGGCACTAAGTCTTGGTCTTTCTGATGAGGACAGAGCAGGGGCGATACTCGGGTTGGGCAGCACATATCGAACGCTTGGACAGTATGAGCAGGCAAAGGTTTGGTTTGAAAAAGGGATGAAAGAATTCCCGGCGTACCGGGAATTTGAAGTTTTCTATGCCATGGTGCTCTATAATCTGGGTGAACATGCAGAAGCGATGCAACGACTGCTCGTGCAACTTGCGGACACATCAAGTGACAAGAGAATCAATGACTATAACAGAGCAATCCGTTACTACGCAGATCAGCTCGATCGGGTGTGGGAATAGATCGAATACACAGAAAAGGGAGAGATGGATGAATGAACTCCAATCAAGATCTGAAACAGGTAAATGAAAGGTTGGATCAAATTGAGCAGAAGCTGGATAGCCTGGGACATAACCAGCAGAACAAACGCTCACCTGGCATGCGCTTCCTAATTGGTTTTGGCATCACGATTGCTGTTATATTTGTACTGTTGCTGACCCTCGCAGTTATCCAATTTGTGAGTAACGGATAGGAGAAATCGATCTTAACGACAGAGGAAGTGAGTTCTCCAAATTTACAGAGCCGAGCCAAGCGACTGTTGCACCTCTTCAATGAAACGCCGCGTAGCGGGCGATAGATTGCCCAAAGATGGGCAGGCCATGCCAATCGTACGATAAGGATTTCCAGAGAGTGGTACGAGCGCGAGTGAATCGGTATGATTTTGAAGAACCATTTCCGGAAGCAGGCTGATGCCGAGGCCATTACGGACCATCGCCATAATGGCTTGATCTTCGGCTACTTCATAGACGACATTAAGCTTGGCCGCATGCTGCCGGATCAGTCGTTCAATCTCGTTATCTCCACCCCACTTGGGCAGAATAAAGGGTTGTTCCAGTAAAACATCAAACGAAACAGACTCCTCTGAGGCGAGAGGATGATCCAGAGGCAGGATGCACATCATCCTGTCTTTTTGTAATGGGATCGTCTCAAAAGGTGAAGAATCGCCGAGAGACAGAAATCCGAGATCGATGGCGCCTCCAGCCAACCAGCCCTCAATCTCAGCATAATCGCCCTCCCACAGCTTAATCTCAATTCCGGGATGACGCAGGCGAAATTGTTTCAGGATGCCCGGCAACCATTGTGTGGAGACACTTGCGAAGGTACCAATACGCACCGTACCAATCTCCGCGCCGCGAATGAGGGAGATTTCCTGGTTCATCAGTTCCGTCCAGCGCAGAATCTCACGTGTGTATCCCAGAATGCGTTCCCCTTCAGCGGTAACCCGCACACCCGAGCGGCTACGATGGAGCAGGGAAAAACCACATTCTGTCTCCAAACTGGCGATGGCATGGCTGACTGCGGATTGGGTGATGTTCAACGCTTCTGCCGCTTTGGTGAGACTGCCATATTCCACAACGGTATTCAATATTTCGTATTTGATCAGTGACATGAATGGTTCCGTTCCTTCCCATTTTTGATGCATGAATTTATTTCATATAATCCATTATAAATATTCATTTTTATAATGCAAAGAGATCGTTTATACTTGCCAAGGCGAGTTAGTTTGACGCACGATCACACAGCTCAGAATACATAGAATGAAGGTTGAAGCAAGATGAATGGTGTACAGGTTAATCAAGGTCAGGCAACAAGAAGAGCGGACATACAGATGCTGCTCGCAACGGTTATATGGGGATCTTCCTATCTGTTTATGAAATCGGGCCTGGAGTCCATGCAAGAATTGAATCTGGTCGCATTTCGTTTTGGAATTGCCTTTATTGCGGCAGGACTTCTTTTTCATCGGCGGTTGTTTAACATGGATCGCAGAACACTTGTGGCAGGCGCTATTATGGGGACAGCTTTATTCGCTGCATTTGTATTTATCACCTATGGTGTGCAACGAACCACGACATCCCAAGCGGGATTCTTGATAAGTTTGGCCGTTATTTTTGTACCGATCCTGACGACGATCCAGCATCGTCGTATGCCGGATAAACGATTGACACTCAGCATCCTGGTTGCAGTTACCGGTCTTGGCTTGCTGACGCTTCAGCATCAGCTTAGTCTGCACACGGGAGATATTCTCTGCATACTAGCAGCACTTGTGTATGCCATCTATATAATGATTGCAGGCAAGTTCACACCGAAGCATGATCCACTAACATTGGGAACAGTTCAATTGGGTGTTGCAGCGATGTGGGGAATTGCAGCTACATTTATGCTGGAAACGCCACGTATGCCCGATACGGCTGAATCCTGGGCAGCCATTCTTGGCTTAGGTGTTTTGTGTAGCGGCTTGGGGTATATTCTGCAGACACTCGCGCAGCGTCATGCCTCTCCCACAAGAACAAGTCTGATTTTTTCACTCGAACCACTGTTTGCAGCAGCCTTTGCATTTACCTTTCAAGGGGAATCGCTAACGTTGCAAGGGTATGCGGGAGCAGCTTTGATGTTGGTTGGTGTTCTGATCACAGAGATCAAACTTCCACAGCCTATCTTCTGGCGCAGAAAACGCCCGGTTTTACAGTCGGAACTTGGCGATCAGGGAGCACCAGGCATATAATTTGGGGATAAAAGGTCCTTCGTCATCTTCTATGGAAGGTGGGGAGAGGGCCTTTTTTGGTTATGTCGTACACCTTGTGAAATAGATAAACAACTACCTAACAAAAACAGAATAACATAACCTTGTTTTGTTGAATTTTGTTTTTTATGCTACACTGAATGGAAAATTAGGAAAAACGGGTGAGTAGGATGGCCAAAAGAGTAACGATGCAGCAAATTGCGGATGCTGCGGGGGTGTCCAAATTCGCAGTCTCCCGTGCGCTGACAGGCAAGCCTGGTGTGAGTGAGCATACACGCGAGATGATTGTCAGAACAGCGGGGCAGCTTGGGTATTTCAGAACTGAGCCTAAGCGTTATCCGGGGGAGACACTGATATCAACGGAGATGAAGCCAGAAGCGGAGCGACAAGGCACGATATTGATTTTGTTTCCTAACGTTCGTTCTCAGAATCGATCTTCCTTATACTGGGGGCCAGTATTTGATGGCATTTCTGAGAGGTTGAATGAGAAGGGAATGGATATTTTAACGCTGACAGAACCCTCTTCAGATCGGATGTTCTCGGTCCTTAATCCCGAAGCGATCAGCGGAGTCATAACCGTGGGCACCATCTCGACATCGGTATTGCTGGAGATTTACAGACTGCGTATTCCGCTTGTCATGGTGGATCATGAAGACCCTGCCATATACGCAGACTCGGTTTTTACGGACAATATGAAATGTATGAAAGAACTGGTTCTCATGCTCGTTGGTAAAGGGTATAGAAGGTTCCAGTTTGCCGGACAACTGCCCGATGCAGCAAGTTTTAGAGAACGCTGGCTTGGATATCGTATGCTGCTGGAAGAGAAACAGTTGGAGGGGGAACAGCAAGACGGCTTGCTGGGACCAGAGTATGATCAGATCCGGAGATCCATTGCTGAAATGGAGCTGGAGGATATCCCTGAAGTTATCGTGTGTGCAAATGACCATACAGCTGTCATTGTCATTCAGGCACTCCAAAGTCGAGGCATTCAGGTGCCCGAACGTTGTGCCGTAACCGGATTTGACAATACGCAGACGGATGAACCCATTCTTGCTTCGGTACATATTAACAAAGAGAATCTGGGAACGAGAGCAGTAGACCAGCTATTGTGGCGGATCAAACACGTGGATGAACCTTATGAACGCAAGCTGATCTATTCGGAATTAATTATTCGTGATGAATATAACGCCAGTATACTGTAATGGGATATGAATTTACGGGCTCATTTTAACAATGATGATACGGGTAAATGAAATCAGGTGAAAGACATGGAGAGGTTAGAGCTTCATGTCTTTTTGTTATGCAGAGATTGTTTAACAAATTAAATTACAAAACAGATTGACTATAAGAAGCATATCGTGTTAATTTTGTTTTGTAAGTTATTTGTTTTTATAATAACAAAACCTAACAAAATAATGTTTACCAACTCTAACAACAATGGAGGCTGTCATGAGCACAATACAATCACATGTTTTTCAGAATTGGACGTTCAAGGCTTGCGAAGATCAAGAGTGGATGCCGGCTCAGGTGCCCGGCTGTGTGCATACAGATTTGCTGAAGCTGGGCAAGATTCCAGATCCTTTTTATGGAACAAACGAGAAGGAAGTACAATGGATTGATAAGATAGATTGGGAATATCAGACGGAATTTGACGTTGCCGAAGGGTTGTTCTCCCAAGAACATCTGGAGCTGGTGTTTGATGGTCTGGATACATATGCGGATGTGTATGTGAATGATGTGCATGTGTTATCAGCAGATAATATGTTCCGGATATGGAAGGCAGATGTAAAGTCTGTATTGAAGGGGAACGGCAACATTCTCCGAATACGTTTTCGGTCACCAATTCAGGAAGATCTGCCGAAGCTGGAGAAGCTCGGATATGCATTACCTGCATCGAATGATCAGTCCGATGTTGGTGGACTTGGCGACAAGAGAGTAAGTATTTTTGCACGTAAAGCCCCGTATCACTATGGTTGGGACTGGGGTCCGCGTTTTGTAACCAGTGGGATCTGGCGTGAAGCACGTCTTGAAGGTTGGACACAGGTACGAATCAATGATGTGTATATCCAGCAAAATGAAGTAAGCGCTACCTCAGCTTCATTAACTGCTGTTGTGGAAGTCGAGACATCACAAGCGGTAGATACGACTATTCGTATCGGCGCAGATGGACAGAGATGGGAAAGATCCGTATCGCTACAACCCGGAACTCAGACGGTGGAGATTCCAATCTCTATTGATGAACCGAAACTGTGGTGGAGCCGTGGGCTTGGTGATCCGCATATGTACACCTTCCTTACCGAAGTGCTTCAAGGTGAGCGAGCTGTGGCTGAATCTACAGTGAAGACTGGGCTTCGTTCCATTCGGCTGGTACGTGACAAAGATGAAGCAGGAGCATCCTTTTACTTTGAACTAAATGGTGTTGCGGTCTTTGCCAAAGGGGCCAATCACATTCCAAATGATAGCTTCATCACTGAAATTACTCGTGAACGTTATCGTCATGAGATCGTATCCGCAGCCGAGTCCAATATGAATATGCTGCGTGTGTGGGGTGGCGGAATCTATGAGCAGGATGTGTTCTACGAACTGTGTGATGAATACGGAATCCTGGTATGGCAAGACTTCATGTTTGCATGCAGCATGTATCCAGGAGACGAAGCGTTCCTGAACAGTGTGAGACATGAGGCGATTGATAATGTGAAACGTCTGCGCAACCATCCAAGTATTGCACTCTGGTGTGGGAATAACGAGATTGATTCGGCTTGGGCTCACTATGTTGAGAATGGTGGCTGGGGTTGGAAAAAGGAATTTACTGCCGAGCAGCGTGAAAGCATCTGGGCCGATTACGAAGCCATCTTCCATGATTTGCTGCCAGAAGTCGTTGAAGCGTATGCGCCAGGTGTGGATTACTGGCCTTCCTCACCACTGGTATCACTGACAGGGGATGAGACGCAGCATGCGCACCCATCCACAGCTGAAGGGGATATCCACTACTGGGGCGTGTGGCACAATGTAGAACCATTCGAGAACTACAACGTGCATGTGGGTCGTTTCATGAGTGAATACGGATTCCAGTCTTTCCCGGAGTACAAGTCAGTACGCACTTACGCGGAAGAAGAAGATCTGGCTCTGGAGTCGGAAGTCATGCTGGCTCATCAAAAGAATGGGGCAGGTAATCGTCTGATCAAACAGTACATGGATATGTACATGCATGAATCGAAGGACTTCCCATCGTTCCTTTATATGAGCCAGGTGCTTCAGGCGGAAGCAATGAAGACAGCCATTGAAGCGCACCGTCGCCGCAAACCATTCTGCATGGGCACACTTTACTGGCAAATGAATGACTGCTGGCCAGTGGCTTCATGGGCAGGTATGGACTACCTTGGTCGTTGGAAAGCATTGCAATATTATGCGAAACGCAGCTTCAGCGATGTGTTGGTATCGGTAGATGGAACAAAAGAAGATACAACAGATATATATATCATCTCGGATCAATTACAACCTGTAAAAGGGCAGTTACAGATTCGTTTGCTCGGGTTCGATGGAACGGTGCATCGTGATGAAACACATGACGTGACCTTGGCACCTAATACAGGTGATCGAGTGCTGTCATTACGTAACGCGGAATGGCTTGAAGGTCATGATACAGCTAACACGCTGCTGCGCCTGGATCTGAAACAGGAAGGTGCTGCGAATATCGTACAGGAACACTATTTTGTACCGTCCAAAGACCTTGCTCTGCAGCCTGCAAACATCAATGTAAGCGGAGGAGCGGATGAGAACGGCGTTCATCTGGTACTGGAAAGTGACGTGCTTGCTAAACAGGTATGGCTATCTTCGGATGTGGAGGGTGTCTTCTCAGATAACTTCTTCGACTTGATTCCTGGCATTCCGGTGAAGGTGCAGTTCACTTCCAGAGAGGGATTGCAGTCTAATGATGTGATATCAAATCCGGGACCGATCGAGGTTCGATCCATGATTGATTTTATTCGTTTGACCTAGAAGAAACGGTTGGAGTCTCTCGGAAGAGAGATTCAACCGTTTTTTTATTGAAACCTGACCCCATTTATATATCGTAATGGTTTCGTAATACTTCGCTTAGAGAATCGTAAGCTGTCTTGCTTATTGTAATCCATGTAAGTAATAAACGAATGGAGAGTGATAAGAATGATGAAAACAAATAAGAGCAAAAAAGTGATGGTAGCAGCGGTATTGATGATGTCCATGGCCTTTTCTGGATTGGCAAGTGCTGCAGATATGAAAACGATTAAAAAGGATGGCATGGAACTTGTTCAATTGAGACAGGCGGCGAAAATGTATGATTACAGCATTATGTGGGACAGCAAGGATAGATCTGTAACTTTGATGTATATGGGCAAAATGGACGACAAGATGATGAAAGACGACAACATGATGGAAGATGACATGATGATGAAAGACGACATGAAGATGAAAGACGACATGAAGATGAAAGACGACAAGATGATGAAAGACGACATGATGATGGAAGAAACGATGATGCCTGCGGGAAAAACGATTAAATTGTGGATTGGATCGAAAAAAATCATGGTAGACGGTATGCAAGTTAACTTGAAATCGATGCCTGTCATCCATGAAGGGAATTCGTATGCGGCTGAGTCTTTAATTAAACAGTACATGATGCCAGCCATGGAAATGAAGTAATTTAAGGGCTAAGCATCGCCATCACCATATGATATGATTGGCTCAAATGTATTTTCTGGAATATGGGGTGGGTTCGTTTGAATGAATGTGTACTTGTTGCTGATGATGATACAAATATTACGGACGTTTGTCGCAGGTATCTGGAACGGGAAGGTTATCTTGTCGTGACGGCTAAGGACGGTTTGGAGGCTATTGAGCTGTGGCGCAGCCAAACGCCAAGCTTGATTGTGCTCGACCTGATGATGCCACATAAGAATGGTTGGGAAGTTTGCAACGAGATTCGGCAAACTGAGGATGTGCCCATTGTAATGCTGACGGCCCGGGGGGAGGAGCAGGACCGTCTGATGGGACTGACGATGGGGGCAGATGATTATCTGACCAAACCATTCAGTCCGAGAGAACTTGTTTTACGTGTGAAGGCAATCCTGCGGAGAATGCGAATTGCGCAGGCATCACCTGTTACAACATCTGAATATACGATCAATTATGAAGGGCTTACCATTGATTTTACCAAGCGTGAAGTGCATATCAGCGGGCAGGTAATTGAATTGACCGTTACAGAGTTTGAGATGTTGTATTTGCTGGCAAGTCACCCGGGTCAGGTGTTCTCCCGTAACCAGATGTTAAGCAAGATTTGGGATTTTAGCTATGAGGGAGATACAACAACGGTGACTGTACATGTTCGGAGATTACGAGAGAAGATCGAAGAGAATCCTTCTGATCCAAAATATATTAAAACAGTTTGGGGCATAGGCTACAAGTTTGCGGGTGGTAGTTCATGAAACTTCGCACATACTTGGTGTTGTCCAGTCTCACGGGCATTGGCGTATTATTAATTTGTTTGTTCATCAGTTATTCCAAAATGCTGCTTACGATCGAACAATTGTATTGGTTATCGGCTATAACGGCAGGGGTAGGCTTACTTTCGTTTATTCTTCAATATTTGCTGACTAAGCCATTGGAGAAATCAATTGCGCGAATTACACAGCAGACAATACGAATTGCCGAAGGGGATTTCCATACGGAAGTCCCTCTCATCGGTACGCAGGAATTTAAGCTCCTGGCACAGCAATTTAATGAAATGAGTTCCAAGCTGAAGGAAAGCTTTGATCATCTGCATCACTCAGAAACCGCGAGACGAGAGTTGATCGCCAATGTATCCCATGATTTACGGACTCCCTTGGCATCCATTCAGTCATTCGTAGAAGCGTTGGAGGATGATGTCATTAAGGATAAAGAAACCTTTCAACGTTACCTGAACACGATACGACTTGAGACGAAGCGTTTGGGAGGGCTTATTCAAGATTTGTTTGAATTATCCAGCTTGGAAGCGCAAGGGGAGGTATTTGACCCTCAGCCTTGTCACGTCGATGAGTTGCTGCTCAGTACGTTGGAGAGTTTTTCGTTTCATCTCGCCGAGAAAACGCTGAACGTTGAAATAGATTTGCCCGATAAATTACCAGCCGCGGTCATGATGCCTGCACAAATGAAGCGGGTCCTTTCCAATTTGCTGCAAAATGCCATTCAATACTCTCCTATTGAAGGAAAAATCATTCTGGCTGCCGAAGAAAAGGGGCCGTTTATACGAATTTCAGTTACGGATGAAGGGGAAGGCATTGAAGCGGAGGAAACTTCGCGTATATTTGAACGTTTTTATCGAATTGACAAATCACGCAGCAAGAGTAATGGGGGGGCCGGGCTTGGCCTTGCCATCGCTCAATCAATTGTGGAACTCCATGGTGGCGAGATCGGGGTTCAGAGTACAAAAGGAGAAGGAAGTTGCTTCTGGTTCACGCTTCCGATCTACGTCAGTCGTTAACCTTGGTTAATCAAACGCAGTATTTATTCAGGTGGTGAATGACTTGACCAGTGATTTGGTTTTCCTTTTCGGCGTTTTTGGTGCAGGATTGTTATCGTTTTTTGCGCCATGTATTCTGCCGCTGATCCCGGTATACGTGTCTTATCTATCCGGAAGCATGGTCAACGGTACGAATCAGCAGCAGCCTGACACCCATTCGGTTCGGTTGCGGTCCACACTTGTTTTTCGGACATTTTTATTTGTTCTTGGGCTGTCCCTGGTATTTGTTTTACTCGGTTTTGGTTCCGGCATGGTTGGTAATTTGATCTCAAGTCCTGTGTTTATTGCGATCTGCGGAGCCATCGTGGTGCTTTTTGGGATTTATCAAACCGGGTTGATCCGGCTATCCTGGCTGGAACGGGAGAGGAAGCTGTCAAGCAATCAAGCCAAACGGGGAGGGTATGTCGGAGCGTTCCTGTTGGGTCTAACGTTTAGTTTTGGCTGGACGCCTTGTATCGGGCCTGTGCTGGCGGCCATTCTTGGTATCGCCGCAGGAGAAGGCTCTCCACTGTATGGCGGGTTTCTCATGTTCCTGTATACCCTTGGATTGGCGATTCCTTTCCTGATTCTGTCCGTTTTTTCGGAATATGTTATGAAGCGGATACGTCGTTTATACAAGTACATGGGCGTCATCAAAATAACTTCCGGCTGTATTCTTATTGTCATGGGACTATTGTTAATGACAGACCGACTAAACAGCTTGGTGACCTGGTTTCAATAATCATTGGAGGAATTTGGTATGAAGACGGCACGGAAATGGATGGTATCTGTAATCGTATTCGCTGGAGCCCTGTTGATCTTGAGCGCATGTGGATCACAGCAAACTGAATCAAAACAAACGGGGTCATCATCAGCCCCAGCATCAACATCCGATATGAGTTCGTCAACCATGATGAACAAGGGAGAGACGGCTCCTGAATTTTCATTGCGTGATCTGAAAGGAAACACGGTTGGACTTTCTGATGTTCAAGGCAAGAAAGTGTATGTGAAATACTGGGCTTCCTGGTGTTCCATCTGCCTTGCGGGTTTGGAAGACCTGAACAATCTGGCTGGTCAAAACAATGATTTTCAAGTCATTACGATTGTGACGCCGGACTACAAAGGAGAGAAATCCTCCCAAGCGTTTACCGAATGGTTTGACCAACAGCCATATGATAACATAACTGTTCTTTTGGATGAGAAAGGTGTATGGGCCAAGAAATTTGGCGTAAGAGCATATCCTAGTTCCTTTTATATTGGCTCTGATGGTATTTTAACGAAATCGCAGCCAGGGCATGCATCCAATGAACAGATCATGGAGTCATTACAAGAGATTTTGTGAGAAAGGAGGAAGTGTCATGAAAAGGACGCTGCTGTGCCTGTGCCTCCTTGTTATAGCGATAGTTGTGTCTGCTTGTGGAAACAGGGCTGAGAGCCATTCAGCTTCATCTTCGATATCCACTAAACCTGTCAAGGCTTCGAGTGTCTCTGAGGAAAACCTGAGTAACCTGTACTTGGCAGGAGGCTGCTTCTGGGGTGTGGAGGCATATATGGCTCGTATTCCAGGGGTTCAGGATGTGACTTCCGGTTATGCCAACGGTGAAGGAAAGAATCCAACATATGAGGATGTTATTCGCGGGGACCAGGGGTTTGCGGAGACTGTTCATGTAAAATATGATCCGCAGCAAGTATCTTTGCAGAAATTGCTTGAATCTTATTTTCGAGTTATTGATCCTACCAGCTTGAATAAGCAGGGCAATGATCGTGGAGTTCAGTATCGGACTGGCATATATTATACGTTGCCTGAAGATGCCAAAATCATCGAGCAGGCTGTAGAGGCAGAGCAAGAAAAATATGACCAACCCATTGTAACGGAAGTAATGCCTCTGCAGAATTATTATTTGGCGGAGGAGTACCATCAGGATTATTTGGAAAAAAATCCGAACGGATATTGTCACATTGATATGACTGTTTTGGATGACCTGGAGATTGGAATTGATCCCGCTCAATATCCACGTCCAACAGATGAACAATTAAAGGAACGTTTAACAGACGAACAGTATGCGGTCACGGTAAACAATGATACGGAGCATGCGTTCAGTAACGAATACTGGGATAATGAGGAGCCCGGTCTGTATGTGGATATTGCAACGGGAGAGCCGTTATTCACCAGTCGAGATAAGTATGATTCCGGTTGCGGGTGGCCGAGTTTTACAAAACCGATTGTACCTGAGGTTGTTACCTATACAACGGATACGAGCTTTGGTATGGACCGCACGGAGGTACGAAGCCGGGCAGGTGACATCCACCTCGGGCATGTGTTCGATGATGGTCCCGAAGATCGTGGTGGCAAACGTTACTGCATTAACAGTGCATCGATCCGCTTTATTCCGCTAGACAAGATGGAGGAAGAACGATACGGATATTTACTGTCTTTTGTCGAGTAGAGAAGGGCAACTGACTTTATCAAAACATAATAAGGCC
>NZ_ASPU01000013.1:0-505911 GCF_000517905.1 Paenibacillus sp. FSL H7-689 | reverse complement strand
CCCTTTTTTTTTTTTTTTTTTTTTTTTTTTTTGCGGCATCTAACAAAAACGAAGGTAGGCTTCAAAGATGGTTGCATCATTGTTATAATTGATAATCATTATCAATTATAGGTGGGTTTTTAGTCACAATGCCAAGGTATTGTGTGTGTTTGATCGCTTAGGAGAGGGAGTTTATATGGGAATTCAGAATGACATCAAGCTGTGGGATCAGGTTCAGGTTCGCGTGCTTGATGTGCGTCTTATATCACTCGGAACACACGAGTTCATACGCAATTATGTGTTACCGACGAGTGCATTTGTGTATGTTCAAGGCAGGGGGCAGGTCTGGCTTGATGAAGAGGTATGGACTACAAACCAGTTCTTGTTGCTGCATGGGGGAAAAGGAAGACGCCTAACACTTGAAGCGACAGGGGTTATGGAGGTACATCTGATTTTGTACAAATCAACCTTGCCCTCCAATGTGCTTGTGGAGTACCGAATGATGTTGAACCAGCGTAATCCGTTTGAAGAGTCCTGGGCGACAGTGCCGGATCATACACTTGAGCTGCGTGAGCTTGTGCGGAATATACATGAATGCTGGTCAGGGCAGGAGCGAGTGGGCAAAATTCAGGTTAAAGTGTATTTTTTTCAACTGGTACAGCTTGTCTTGTTACAGCGGAGTCGCATGTTTAACGAATTTCAACAGCCTTCGCTTACCGATCAGGTTTTGCGATATATCAAAGCTCATTACCGGGAATCCATCTCACTTGATTTGCTTGCCCAGTCCTTGAGTTACAGTCCGCAATATGTATCACGCAAATTCAAGGAACAGACGGGATGTACACCGACAGAATATGTGATTCGGTTACGAATGGGTGAGGCAAGGAGTCTGCTTGCGTCCACAGAAGCTTCATTACAGGAGATTGCTGCGTATGTGGGTTATATGGACCCGTTTTATTTCAATCGTATATTCAAAAAAGAGATCGGTATCACACCGGGGCAATATCGGTTGAAGCAGCAGGAAAACTCGAAATCAGTTTCAAAAAGTACATTAAATGCAACAAATCAATCCATTGTAACAGGAGGGGATGAACGTTATCCTTTAATTGATGATGATAATCATTATCAATATAAGGGAGATGAGGAAATCAACATGTTTAACCATTTTAAATCAGCGATTATGTCGCTTGCGCTTGTACTCACATTGAGTGCTTGTGGAACAGCCCAGCAGGGGGCAGAAACATCCGAAGTTGCGGCTGAACCCGAACAACCGGCAGTCGTGGAAACCCAAATGGTAAATACGACCTTTGGTGAGGTAGAGATTCCTGCACATCCCGAGCGAGTTGCTGCCATAGATTATCTGGGAACGGTGCTTGCTCTTGGTGTCAAACCGATTGGTGGAGGCCAATTTCTGATGAACAGTCCTTATCTGGAAGGTCACATGGATGGTCTTGAAACGATAGGGGATTCCGTTGAACAATTGATGGAGCTGGAACCTGATCTTATTATTACATTGAATCCGGACAAGGCGGCTTATGAGAAATATAGCAAGATTGCTCCGACCGTTTCGATCGCATCCATCACTTTTCCGACACTCAAGGACGAAGTGAACTATTTCGGTAAAGTCCTTGGCAAAGAAGCGGAAGCAGAGAAGTGGCTGGCTGATTTTGATGAGGAGATTGCCAAAATCAAGCAGGAGGTGCAGAGTGTTGTTCCAGCTGATGCTACATTCTCCGTTATGCAGGAATATGATCGCCAAGTCTTCATTTTTGGCAATCAGTCGGGCCGGGGAGGGCGTAACATCTACGAATTGCTTGGTTTGCAAGCACCAAAGAACATTCCATCCGAGTTGATGCAGGGCGCCTATCATGAATTCTCCATAGAACTGCTCTCCAAATACGCTGGAGATTACATTGTGCTGACCAGCAAGTCTCAGTTGAAAGACCTTCAGGCAGATCCGATCTGGGGTTCATTGCCTGCTATCAAAAATGGAAAAGTGTACATATGGACGGAAGAACAATCCTGGTTCCGTGACCCTATTGCCTTGTTGAAACAGACACAGGATCTGGCTGAATGGATTATTGGACTTAATACACCGTCTAAATAAGGAACTTCAAAAAACCGTGCCGCCCAGTTTGCTGAGCAGCACGGTTTTCATTTTCTTATGTAGGACTGAACAGTAGAGGGGATTAGCTACCTGTACGGAGATGAAATAACAGTGTGGTGTGATTACCGTATAAGAGTTTATTCGCTCTTTTGTTCGTTCTGAATTTCTTGCAGATCCTCCAGTTGCAGTGTGAGGTCATTCTCGGGGTTTGCGCTCACAATGACTTCTGACTGTGATTGTTGCTGACCTGGCTGATTCGACTTGGCGGCAGGTTTGATCACGTAGAGACTTTGAACGGAGTTGAGCAGGCTGGCAGGGGTGTCTTCATACGTTTCCAGGAAGAGTACATAGTCTTTGGTAGGAATCAGCTTGAGGTTGTCATCATTAATAATCTCGGTGTTGCCAAGTTGTCCGCCAAGTTGCTTCACTTCAAGTTTTTCCCCGGCAGTGTAACCGCCCTTATAGGATTCAGCGACCTGAATCGTGTGAATCGTATAGATTTTGTCAAAAGAAGCTGGCTCTCCGCCCGGATCGGACGCGGGGTTTAACTCGTTTTCATTGGCAGCATCAGTAACTTGTACGATATCGTTTAAAGCTTCCACACGAGTCTCAACAACACTGCCTTTTACAATGGTATTTGCTCTCTCGGACAGGTCGCCAATGCTACCATAACTCGGGTAATCTTCAGAAGCAATAATGGTCATGGGTGCATCGGATGGGGACGCGGTAGGTGTAACAGAAGAACATCCAACAGCAGATAAAATGAAAATGGAAGAGAGAAGCAGCGTTAATACTCGATTTTTGTTCATGGACAGGAATCCTCCTTGGATTTTTGGGATAAGTTCGTAGCGGATTAGTACTTGGATTTTACGTTATTGATATCAAAAGTTTGAGGTTGGGTCATGGAATTGCGGTTACGGGAGTAAGACATAATGGAAGGACTGCTTGTTGTCGGGTTGTCACCGAGCCAGATGGAGTGTCCGAGTTCGTGGACAAATACGCTTTGAATGAAGTTGGATAAGTTGGTCGCGTCAGGGGTGATTGTGGATGCATTGAGTTCGATGCGGAAGCTTACGACTTGACTGCCGGATACGGAGGCGTAGTTGACACCATATGCTGTATTATTGAAGTTTCCTGCGGTGATGGTGTTTGGGGAGTTACTTGTTTTGGTGAATTTAACTTTGGCACCTGCATTGTTCCAGTTGGTAAGGGAAGCGTCCATGGGAGTCTGCCATGCGGCGGCGTAATTATACGTACGAATGGGGATGGTGGTGCTGGGGTAACCGTAGGTTAGAAAGGTTGCAGCATAGATGGTACTGCCAAACATCGCAATCGCTGAGAACAACATGATGCTCATCAAAAAATTCCTTTTCATACTTAAAACCTCCAATAAATGTATTTTATTCTCTATTATAGTAACAAGTAATATTGGAGTTGAAATGAGTCCGAGGTCGTTGTTTTTGTCGTGAAAAACATGAAATATACCTTGATCAGACCCTAATGGTGTCAAAATAAGTCATTTTCTGTTCAATGTTCATGAATAATTTCCCTAAAATTACAAACAATACGTTCAACTTCTCATAGGGAAAGGTAGTGCTTGAACATGTGCAACCGTTTTTCATTGGCAGCCGATTTAGACGATGTCAGAGATCATTTCAAGATTCAGCGAGTGATGTATTATTACAAAAACCGATACAATATCAGCCCAACCCAGCATACGCCGATTATTTTGCATCAGGATGGTGAGCGTGTATTGGATGAGTTCCGGTGGGGGTTCATTCCATTCTGGGGTCGTGATGCCGTTAACGCAAATCTTATGACAGTGCATGAGAATCCTTCCTATTACAAACTGGTAGAGACCAAGCGCTGCGTTATTCCCTGCAATGGATTATATTACTGGCGGCAAGAGGGCAAAAAAAGTTATGCGGTTCGTGTTGTTATGCCGGATCGTGGCCTGTTCGGTATTGCTGGGTTATATGAGGTGTGGAGAGATACACGGAAAGAGCCGCTTCGTACCTGCACGATGCTTATGACAGGCGCAAACATGGTTACACGTGAGTTTGGCAGTAAAATGCCAGCGATCCTTTCCGAAGAAGAGATCAACACCTGGCTTGACCCGGCTAATACACGGGTGACTCAGTTGTTACCGCTATTGAAATCGTATAACAGTACAGAGATGAATCTGTATCCAGTCACCCCAATGGTCGCCAACGATGAACACGATTGTTACGAATGCGTAGAAGAGATGGATCAGAAGCTGGCTTACGTTCGGAGTTTCTGAGTATCCTTTGGAAGATGTGAAGAAAATGAAGAGGGCTGAGAGTCTGGAGACACTCTGCTCTTTTTTTCCTTTCTGAAAATGAAAAGTTGCAATTGCAGTGAAACGTAACTATAATCATTACAGTAAGCGAACGCATATATTCATATATCTATTAAAAGAGATATTTATAATCAGGAGGGAACCACGAATGAATCCAAAGTTTAACCAGATGTTTGAACAAGTTTCACTACCGACTGGCATTACACTGAAAAACCGTATCGTGCTCGCTCCCATGACTCATATGTCCTCGAATGCTGATGGTACGATATCCGACGCTGAACTTGCTTATTATGCACGTCGCACCGGTGGTGCGGGCATGTCAATTACGGCTGTAGGGCATGTAACAGAGACAGGCATTGGTTTCCCGGCTCAATTTGGCGTATATGACGACCGCTTCATTCCTGGTCTGAAAAAACTGGCTGATACCATTAAACAACAGGGCTCCTTAGCCGTATTGCAAATTTTCCATGCGGGCCGTCTGACGCCTGAACAAGCTGTACCTGCGGGTCAAGTGGTTGCTCCTAGCGCGGTTGCAAGTGAGCGTCCAGGATCTCCTGAACCCAGAGAATTGACGGATGCCGAGATTACTTCGATTATCAAAGACTTTGGTGAAGCGACACGTCGTGCAATCGAAGCCGGATTTGATGGTGTTGAGATTCACGGTGCTAATGGTTATCTGATCCAGCAATTCTTCTCCCCGCATTCCAACCGACGTGAAGATCGTTGGGGCGGAAATGTAGAGAAACGTCTGACATTCCCACTTGCTGTAGTGGATGAGATTCAGAAAGTGGTTGCCAAACATACCAAACTGCCGTTCATCATTGGTTACCGTTTCTCACCGGAAGAACCGGAAACACCGGGACTCACAATGGAAGATACGTACCTACTAGTGGATGCGCTGAAAGATAAAAACCTGGATTACCTGCACGTTTCCCTGAACGAATTCTGGTCCAAGCCAAGACGTGGCGAAGCAGATACACGTTCTAGAATGGAATTCATCCTGGATCGTGTGAACGGCAAATTGCCTGTGATCGGCGTAGGTTCAATTCATACGGCAGATCAGGCCGCTGAGGCGCTTCAAACGGGAGTACCTCTGCTTGCCATTGGACGTGAGCTGATTATTGAACCGGATTGGGTTGAGAAAATCGAGAGCGGACGGGAAGAAGATATTGAGACGATTCTGACCAAATCGGATCAGGAACGTCTGGTTATCCCTGATGGATTGTGGAATGCAATCATCCACACACCAGGCTGGTTCCCTATGGCAGAAGATAAATAAGATACACTTCAGGACTGGAATGGAGGGGGCGAAAGCTCCCTCTTTTTGCACATGGTCCAAATTCTCCTTGTCATCGCTCTGTGGTATGATGGATGAACAGGATCAACTGGATAATCAACGGTTTGGAGTGAAGGAATATGCTCGTAGCTGAACGGTATGAGAAAATAGTGGAATGGGTGGATACGCAAGGCAGCATGCGTGTGACCGAACTTAGTGAGCGCTGCGGGGTGACGGAAGAGACGATTCGTCGTGATCTGGACAAGCTCGAACAGGCGGGCAGGCTCAGACGGTCCCATGGCGGGGCGGTCAGCGTAAAATACAAGGATGAGTTACAGTCGGAGATTCCGTATCCGGAACGGGCTGTAGCCCATGCAGAAGAGAAGCGCAGAATTGCAAGCGAAGCGGTGAAAATGGTGGAATCCGGCGACCGGATCGCCCTGGATGCAAGTACAACGGCGTGGTACATGGCGGCAGGATTGCCAAACATTCCACTGACGGTATTAACCAACTCGATTAAGGTCGCCGCAGAGCTGAGTAACAAGGAGCAGATTCGTGTGATTGCCACAGGTGGGCAATTGGCTTCGAAGTCACTGTCTTTTGTAGGACCGCTGGCGGAACGTTCGCTTGATGCCTATCATGTGGATAAAGTATTCCTGTCTTGCAAAGGAGTGCATCTGACCAAAGGCATCAGTGAATCCAATGAATTACAGGCCTTGGTGAAGCAGAAAATGATCCATATTGCGGATGAGGTCATTCTACTTGCAGATTCCAGCAAATTTAACATACAGGCGTTTACCAGAGTTGCTGAGATGAGCAGTGTGGGCAAAGTGATTACAGATCAGGGTGTAGATGAAGAGCACGTTAGCGCATTGATTGAGCAGAATATTACGTGTATACGTGTGTAAACAAGAAAGGAATGAATGTCATGAAACATCCTTTTCATCTGAAAGCGGTATGGAATGGTGGGCGTAACAGTGAGGGAACAATCGATGCAGGTGGATTAAAAACGGTCATATCGATTCCGCAGGAGATGGGCGGACCCGGTACGGGAACTAACCCGGACGAGATGCTGCTGGGTGCAGCCTCCACCTGTTACCTGATCACGCTGGCAGCGATGCTGGAGCGTTCGGATATTACGCCGGATGAATTAACGCTTGAATCGGAAGCAACGGTAGATGTTACGAATAACGTATTTACGTACGAACGGATCGTACATAGACCTCGGATTGTGCTCAGCGCAGATGCCTCTGAGGCGGATCTGACCAAGGCTGAGCGCTTGGCGCATAAGGCTGAATCCTCCTGTATGATCTCCCGAGCGGTGGCAGGTAATGTCCAGATGGAGACACAGCCAGTCATTGTTATCACTGGAGCTAACGCGGTGTGATATACTGAAGAATAGACGATTCAAGTCGTCATTTGTACAAAATAAGGAGAAATTCGGTATGAACACACAGAAGCGCAAGACTAACCTCTGGGTACGTTTAACACGTGCTATGAAGCTGAATTTCCTCAAATTGTTACGTGCTCCCGGAGGTGCTCATAAAGTATCCACCGGATTTGCAATAGGGTTCGGACTGGAGCTGATCGTGATCTCGACCGCATCCCTGATATATCTCATATTCTACCCAATTGTGCGACTGTCTGGGGGTTCGATGCCAGCAGCGATTGTTGGTAACGTGATTGGAAAACTTACGTTTTTGCCTATCATTCTGATGCCGCTCGCGAAGCAGATTGGTTCCTGGATTCTACCTGCTCACAGCATGGGACAAGGACCGGTACATGAGAGTGCATTCATGGAGCTGTTTCGCGGGAACTGGTCGGCCGTGAGTGAATTGTTGCTTGGTGGACTGGATATTCTGGCAGGCATGTCCGTGTTTGGTGTCATTCTGGGTGTGATTTCGTACTTTGTCGTAAAATTCTTCTACGTCAGAGCGCTCAACCGGCGTTATGAACGCCGGTTGGAGAAACGCCGACAAGCGGATCTAGCGTCGGTGTCGCCTCCGGTACTAATCAGGAAGCCATCACAATCATAATCGGCAGCATCAACATGGATGCAGCGGTTGTCCACAGGATGCAACGGGATACAAACTGCGGAGAAGCATTGAACTGTTCAGCCAAAATAACGGCGTTCACTGCGGTCGGCATCGATGCGAGGATCAGCAGCACACTGAACAACGTACCCTCGACCTGAAGCGCGGTCAGAATCACCCAGGAGAGGATGGGCGCAGCTGCGAGACGGACCACAAGTCCGGTCCAGAAGGCTCGGCGTACATTGGGCAGCCAGGGCACTGTAGCACCTTTTGGTCTGAGCATCTGTGCTCCCAGAATGGCGAGAACGACAGGAGAGTAACCCGCGGCCATCATGGAGATGCCTCCATCGAGTGCGTCAGGCAGGCTCAGATTGGACGCACGTAGCATAATGGCGATGCCAGCAGCATAGATGGATGGCATGCGGAAAACGGACAGAATCGCATCTTTTACCGTGAATTGGGATCTTGCGGCAAAAAAGATACCTACCGTATTAACAATGATCATCTGTCCAATGACGTAGACCGAAGCCTTGTCCAGTCCAAGCTGACCAAAGGCAAGCAGTACAAGCGGGAGCCCGTAATTCACGCAGTTCGTAAACGTGGAGACGAGGGTGAGACCCGCTTTTTCGCTTGCACCCAGACGGAACACCCGGCTCAACAGTTCGGCGAGGGCCCACAGAGCAATCAGATTAATAATAGAGAACCAGAACGTGCTGGTGACGTCCGTCCAGGTAATCTCTGCATGCAGCAATGTATTGAAGATGAGAGCAGGGCTCAAAATATAAAGGGAAAAGGTCGAGAGCGACCGGGTATCCCAATTCTTGAAGCGTTTTAACAGAATACCTCCGATCACGGGAAGTGATATCGGCAAGAACACATGGTATAAGGTGAGTAAAAATGAGTGAAGCAATGCAATTCAGTCCCTTCTGGATGAAAAACCTATCTTATCATAGCAGAAGATGCATCTCATATGAATGGATTTCAGTATGATGATGTGTAGTAATCGCCTTGTTTAACTAAGGATTTCGCTGATGGGCAGCGACAGCGGATTGCTATTTTGATATGGCAGATTTATTATAGAAGAGGTGCAACAAGATTACATACACATAGAGGAGGAAACTGTAATGAGTGAATCAAAACGCTTGCTCGTACTTGCCGGCTCTTACGCCGAAGCGGAAAATGAGGGCATTTATGCATATGAATTGAATGAGGATACAGGCAGCTTGTCCAAGCTTGACGGCATCGCGGGA
Organism: Paenibacillus sp. FSL H7-689; assembly: GCF_000517905.1. NCBI lineage: Bacteria > Bacillati > Bacillota > Bacilli > Caryophanales > Paenibacillaceae > Paenibacillus > Paenibacillus sp. FSL H7-689. The sequence continues at coordinate 496,946 of NZ_ASPU01000013.1, read as the reverse complement.
GTGAAAAACCCAACGTTTGTCAACGTGGATGCTGAAGGAAACAAACTGTATGCGATTGGTGAAACAGCGTCAGCTGAAGGCAATAAAATGTCTGAAGCTGTAGCTCTGAGCATTGATCCTTCTACAGGAAAATTAACGTTGCTGAACCGGAATAATTCCATTTCAGCTCCACCATGTCATATCCAGCGTGACCCTTCCGGTAAATACTTGATTCTCTCCAGCTACCACGGTGGTCTGGTAGGTCTGCAAGCCTTGACGGATAACGGTGAAGTGGGAGCGCTCTTGGACGAGAAGAAACATGAAGGACAAGGTGCGCATCCTGAACGTCAGGACAAGCCACATGTGCACTCCGCATTCTTCAGCCCGGATGGTAAATACATGATGGTACAGGATCTCGGCGCAGATAACATCGCGATCTATTCTATTGATGCAGACAAAAATGAACTTGTGCTGCACAGTGAAACCAAAACACATCCGGGAGCAGGCCCACGTCACTTGGCATTCCATCCGAATGGTGAATTCGCTTATGTTATCAATGAAGTGGATTCTTCCATTACTTCGTTCAAATATGATGCAGCAGCGGGCACGTTGACTGAATTGTCTACTTTATCCACATTGCCTGATGGATATGATGGCAAAGAGAATACAACAGCCGAAATCACGGTTTCCAATGATGGACGTTATGTATATGGTTCTAACCGTGGACATGACAGCATCGTTGTATTTGCAGTAGATGCAGACAAAGGTCACCTGACACTGGTTGAGCATGTATCTGCTGAAGGTGAGCACCCGCGTCACTTTGCGCTGACACCTAACGGCAAATTGCTGATTGCAGCTAACCGCGATACGAACAACCTCGTGACATTCACGGTAGATCAGGAGAGCGGACGTCTGAAATACACTGGTCACAGCACAGGTGTATCCAAGCCGGTATGCGTGAAACCTGTATATCTGTAAAATGATAAATTTCTAAACCAGCTTTGGCTGGATTGAAAATGAAACGATAAAGATAAAGACCCTGCCATGTGGCGGGGTCTTTTATATTGAATATATAATTGGAAGATTAGGCTGCTGTTCAGCTGTAAGCGTGTGGATTGGAATAGAGCATTAATTCTATATAGGTTCACCTAACAACGAACAATTATCAATAGTATCGTGCAAGTAACTACCCCACTTCAAAGTGCGTACTTCCTGAATGGATAGTCAGGGTCTACAATGAGTGAGTAGCCAAAACAAACACTGCATGCATCTGAACAGACAAATTGGTGCAGGCTAAATATCTGATTATTATTTTTACAGGAACGAATCATATTTGAACAACAAAGGAGAAATAAATGATGAAATTGCAATTGGCGCTTGACTTGGTAAATATCCCTGAAGGTATCGCATTGGTTAAAGAGGTTGAACAATATATTGATATCGTTGAGATTGGTACTCCAATCGTTATTAATGAAGGTTTGCACGCGGTTAAAGCAATGAAAGAAGCATTCCCTAATCTGCAAGTTCTTGCAGACCTTAAAATCATGGATGCTGGTGGTTATGAAATCATGAAAGCAGCTGAAGCTGGTGCGGATCTAATCACTGTGCTTGGGGCAACCAATGACAGTACGATCAAAGGTGCAGTAGCATAAGCGAAGAAACAAAACAAACAAGTTCTTGTGGACATGATCAACGTGCCTAACCTGGAACAACGTGCTCGTGAAATTGATGCGCTTGGCGTAGATTACATCTGTGTACACACAGGTTATGACCTACAAGCTGAAGGACAAAGCCCGTTCGAAGATCTGCAAACGATCAAAGCTGCTGTGAAAAATGCTAAAACGGCTGTCGCTGGTGGAATCAAGCTGGAAACATTGCCAGAAGTAATCAAAGCACAACCGGATCTGGTTATTGTAGGTGGCGGTATCACAGGACAAGCAGACAAAGCGGCAGTTGCAGCTGAAATGCAACGTCTCGTTAAACAAGGGTAAGCAGATGAGCAAAACACAGTACGCAGCTGACATCTTGAAGGAGCTGGAACGTACGTTAAGCCAGATCGACGATGCAGAGATGCAAGCGATGGCTGAGCACATTCTGGCTGCGGAACAGATTTTTGTAGCAGGAGCAGGCCGGTCAGGACTTATGGGGAAGGCTTTTGCCATGAGACTGATGCAGATGGGGCTTCGTGTATATGTGGTGGGCGAAACCGTAACACCTGGGATCAGCTCGAAAGATTTCCTCTTGCTGTGCTCTGGCTCAGGAGAGACAGGCAGTCTGGTGGCCATGGCTCAAAAGGCTAATCAGGCTGGTGCGCCTGTAGGTCTCATTACGATTAAGCCAGAGTCCACGATTGGGAAATTGGCAACTACGGTAGTGCGTCTCCCGGCTTCAGCCAAAGAGGACACAGCAACTTCCGGAGCGGCAGTAACCATTCAGCCGATGGGCTCGTTGTTCGAACAAGGACTGTTAATCGGCATGGATGCTCTCATCCTTACGATGATGGAAATGAAGGGTATGACCGGAGCGGATATGTTTGGCCGCCACGCGAACCTGGAATAGTGAATAGATGAAAGACCGGAATCCTTTGATTATGAAGGGTTCTGGTCTTTTCTGCGATACATAATCATTCATCTGTATAGGTTTTATCCGTGATTTACAGTTAAACTTTGCATCCCGACCAGGCTGTAGTAGAATTAATAGATAGCTGTATCGAATGAATGTACTTATTACATCATGCATGGAGCGGAAAACTTACCTCGTGTGAAGTGTCCCCGTGATATGTGTATTATACGCGATATAAGATTGAAGATGAGGGGGCTCGGAGCCATGGCGTCCGAAGTGAAGGAACGGATTAATCTGAAAGAAATCAACTGTGAGAAGGAATTGACCCTTGCGGTGATCGGTGGCAAGTGGAAACTGATTATTTTGTGGCACTTGGGCCTGGAAGGCACCAAACGTTTCAGTGAGCTGAAACGCCTAATCCCTCATATTACCCAGAAGATGCTGACCAACCAGCTTCGTGAGCTGGAGGAAGACAAACTGATTGAACGCAAGGTGTATGCAGAGGTACCACCTCGGGTGGAATATACGTTGACAGATCACGGTCAAAGCCTGATGCCCGTCCTGCACGCAATGTATAACTGGGGTAAAAATTACGGCGAAAATGTAATCTGGAAAGAAAGCTAAATAAGTTATAGTTAGAACGACCGCTAGGTAAATGGATTCTTCCATAAACCAGCGGTTTTTTTAGTTACTTTTAAATTTTGGACAGTAGATCAATAGTTTACTCCAAACGCAGCGGGCAGAAATAGACTTAAGAAGCGAAGCGTTCGCCTTTATCACCGGATTTTCACCTTTGAAAAAGGGGAATCAAAAAATCTGGGGATAACAGCGATCGAAAGGCTATTCTGCCAGCGGAGTAATAAGGAGTAATCATTGTCATGTATAGATGAGCAGAATATGATACGATGAGAGATATTGGAAAATGCAAGGAGGATGACAACTAAAGATGGAAAAAATACGTACACGTGCTGAGGTAAACCCAGAAACCACTTGGGATCTGAGAGACTTGTTTGTAACCGATGTAGAGTGGGAGCAGGAGCTTCGATCACTTCCTCAGGCTGCTGCCCAGATCGAAACGTTCAAAGGACGTCTGGGCGAAGGCGCTGAACAATTACTGGCTTGTCTGGATGCGCGTGAAGCTTTGCAGGAGCGGATCGGCAAGACGGCTTCTTATGCTCGACTGAAGCAGTCAGAGGACAGCACCAATCCGGTGAATATTGAGAATTCAGCCAAGGCAGGAGATATCCTATCAAATCTGTCTTCGTCCTTGTCTTTTGTCAATTCGGAGATCGTTGATCTGCCGGAGGGAACCGTTGAACGTTACCTTGAAGAACTTCCGGGATTGGAGCCGTATGCGCGCAGTTTGGAGCGTTTGATTCGAGAAAAAGAACATCGGCTTACGCCCGAGACCGAGAAGGTACTCGCTTCATTAGGAGAGGTACTGGATTCGCCATACCGTATCTATCTGCGCGGTAAACTGGCAGACATGACGTTTGACGATGCTCTCGATGGAGAGGACAATAATCGTCCGTTATCCTGGTCATTTTATGAAAATAATTATGAGATGTCGTCTGATACAAAGCTGCGCCGTTCTGCTTATGCTGCATTCAGCTCGACATTAAATGATTACAAAAATACGTTTGCAGAAGGTTATGCAACCGAAGTGAAGAAACAGGTTGTTTTATCCAGGCTGCGTGGTTACGACGATGTTACAGATATGCTTCTCAGCCCACAACAAGTGAGCAAAGAGATGTACAATAATATTCTGGATATTATCCAGCAAGAACTCGCACCTCATATGCGCAGACTGGCGGCTCTCAAGAAACGTGAGCTGGGTCTGGACAAACTGATGTTTTGTGATCTGAAGGCGCCGCTTGATCCTGAATTTAGCCCTGCCATTACATATGATGAGGCGTGCATACTCATTCGAGAAGCGCTTGATGTGCTTGGGCCGGAGTACGGCGAGATCGTAGAGCGCGCATTCAGTGATCGCTGGGTGGATTACGCAGATAACGCAGGCAAATCCACAGGGGCATTTTGCTCCTCTATATATGGTTCACACTCTTATATCTTAATTTCATGGGCAAACAATATGCGCGGAGCATTTACACTTGCCCATGAAGTGGGGCATGCAGGCCACTTCATGCTTGCGGGACGTTACCAACGGCTCACGAATACACGGCCATCTCTTTATTTCATTGAGGCACCATCGACCATGAATGAAATGCTGCTGGCCGATCATCTATTGAAGCGTTCCGATAATCCTAGAATGCGTCGTTGGGTCATTTTGCAACTGTTGAACACGTATTACCATAACTTCGTTACACATCTGCTGGAAGGTGAATTACAGCGCAGGGTGTATGCACGCGCAACCAATGATGAGCCCATTACGGCGAAGACGTTAAGTCAGCTCAAAGGAGACATCCTTTCTGAATTCTGGGGACCTGATCTGGTAATTGATGAAGGGGCCAAGCTCACGTGGATGAGACAACCTCATTATTATATGGGATTATATCCATATACCTATGCGGCAGGTTTGACGGCTTCCACAGCGGCTGCACAGCAGATTCGGGAAGAAGGACAGCCTGCGGTAGATCGCTGGCTTGATGCACTCAAAGCTGGTGGAAGTCTCACACCGCAGGAGTTAATGAAACTTGCGGGTGTGGATATGTCCGGACCTGAGCCGATTCGCTCTGCGGTTGCTTATGTCGGCAGTCTGGTCGACGAACTTGAACGTCTGTATTCCTGATCTGGTTCATATAGTATATGGACAAGGCAGAACGGGTTGTCTGCATGCACCGCCTTCCTTGCGTGGGGGCGGTGCATCTTATTTTTGTAAGGGGAAAGGAACGATGATGAATGGCGTTAACGAGCGTGTCCTCATCGATGGGCCGATTAAGCGTAGACGGCTTTGGTGTGTTTGACGACATGAATGGAGTACCAGGTTTTAAAGGCAATCAGGGTGGTTTTTTTTCGGGATTTAGTGAGTTTGCTGCAATGAATGCATTTGCTTCGATTTTCATTGGTGCCATATTTCTCATCATTGCGGGAGTCATTGTTTTTGTTATTTTTTCAGGCATACGCTCAGGGATGTCAAATAACGCAGCAGCCTTGTTAACCCTGCACTCAACAGTGGTGGCTAAACGAACGGAAGTCTCAGGTGGAAGCGGCGATAGCAGTGCGACTACCCGGTATTATGTTACATTTGAATTCGACAATGGGGAGCGCACTGAACTGATTGTTGGCGGAAACCATTATGGCATGATGGTGGAAAATGATCGAGGGATGCTGACGTATCAGGGAACACGCTTCAAGCATTTTGAGAGAGATGTACAACCCCAGTCGGGGGTAAGCAAAGGTCAATTTTATACGTAAAAAAAAGAAATGCGGCTCCTCCCAGGTGGGAGAGAGTCGTTTTTGGTATACCCAAAAGAAAGAAAAAGCGAAGGGTATTCAAACGCTTACAATGGTGATATACTCGTAAAATAAAGTAAAACAGTATTAAACAAAAACAAACAAACAATAAATATAGAATAAAGTACAGGGTTACGGACTGAATTCAAGAGATGCCGTTTGGAAAATAGGATTGGTTCGAAAGGTTGGTGAAACGCGGTGAGTGTGCTGGCTTATGATTTGGGCGCTGGGAGCGGGAGAGCGCTACTGGGACATCTGAATGATCGTGGGATCGAAACAAGCGAAATTCATCGGTTCAAGAATGAACCAGTGAAGGTTGGCGAGCGGATGCACTGGGATATTCTGCGATTGCATCATGAATTGTTGCAGGGGCTTACCCTTGTGAAACAGCAGGGAGAACAGCCGGAGAGCCTGGGGATCGATTCCTGGGGCGTTGATTTTGGTTTGCTTGGCAGTAATGGTGAGTTGCTTGGTAACCCGTATCATTACCGTGATACACAGTTTAACGGCATGATGGATCAGGTACGGCAAGAGCTGACCTCTCAGCGAATCTTCGAACGTACAGGGATTCAGTTTCTTAGCTTTAATACTTTGTATCAATTGGCAACGCTTCAACGCAGCGGTTCCCCGTTACTTCATGAAGCAGAGCGTTTTCTCATGATTCCGGATTTGCTACGTTATTTCCTGACAGGGGAAGCGGTGAATGAGTTCACCAATGCAACCACAACACAATTATACAATCCATCAGCGGGGCAGTGGGATAGTGAGTTGCTGGCGCATATTCGCATTTCGGAGAAATTGTTTGGTGAAGCCGTGCTGCCAGGTACCCGTGTTGGACAATTGCGAAGCAGTATCTGTAACGATCTGGGATTGTCCCCGATACCTGTGATCGCTGTTGCGGAGCATGATACGGGTTCAGCTGTTGTGGCTGTTCCTGCAACGGAACGTTCATTTGCTTATCTGAGTTGTGGAACCTGGTCCCTGATGGGTACGGAGATAGATCATCCTGCAATTAGTACCGAGAGTCTGGCCTTGAACTTCACGAATGAAGGCGGGGCGGGCGGAACATTCCGTCTGCTGAAAAACATTATGGGTTTATGGATTTTGCAGGAAAGCATGCGCGAGTGGGAGCGCCAGGGGCAGGGAATTAGCTATGATGCGTTATTGGCGCAGGCGGAACAGGCACCCCCATTTGCCAGTTTGTTTGATCCGGATGATGAACTGTTCATGCCCGCAGGAGATATGACGACCCGTATACGTCAGTATTGCCGTGATACAGGGCAAGTGGTACCAGAGGATCAGGGGGCTATTGCCCGGGCAATTCTGGAGAGTCTTGCATTGAAGTATAGAAGAGTTCTGGAATGGACGGAGCAATTGTCGGGTCAGGCGTTCAACGGATTGCATATGGTCGGTGGAGGCATCCAGAACCGCCTGTTATGTCAGTGGACTGCAAATTCCATTGGTAAGCCGGTATGGGCAGGTCCAGCAGAGGGAAGTGCCATCGGGAATATGGCTGTGCAATGGATGGCGAGCGGAGCTTTTAAAGATATCTGGGAAGCTCGTAAGGCCATTCGTGATTCATTTCCGGTAACTGTGTATGAGCCGCAGGACGGATCAATCTGGGAAGATGCTTACGGCAGATTTCTGCGTGTGACGGCTTCATCTAATTCACAAGCGGGGAGTGAGGTGTAACATGCTGGCAGCCGAGCGGTATGACCGAATTGTGGAGATGGTGAATGTAAAGGGCAGTATGCGTGTATCCGAGCTTAGTGAGCGCTGCCGGGTGACGGAGGAAACCATCCGGCGGGACCTGGATCGGCTGGAACAGGCAGGCCGACTGCGACGATCTCACGGTGGTGCAGTGAGTGTGAAGGAAGATCAACCGGAGATCCCTTACCGGATCAGGGAGACAACCTATGCAGAAGAGAAAAAACGGATTGCACAAGCGGCTCTGGCGATGATTAATCCGGGTGATCGCATTCTGTTGGATGCGAGCACAACGGCAGGTTATATGGCAGCGAATATGCCGGATTTCCCGCTGACGGTCTTAACCAACTCGATCCAGATTGCCACTGAACTCAGCAGCCGTGACAAGGTTGAGGTCATCTCAACAGGGGGTCAGCTGGCATCTCGCTCGTTGTCTTTTGTTGGGCCGCTCGCGGAGCGTTCTCTGGAAACGTATCACGTGGATAAAATGTTCATGTCGTGCAAAGGTGTACATCTCGAAGGTGGCGGAATCAGTGAGTCCAATGAACTTCAAGCAAGGCTGAAGCAGAAGATGGTTGGCATATCCGATCAGGTCATCTTACTTGCAGATGCCAGTAAATTTGGTGTTCGTGCTTTTGCCCGAGTATCCGGGTTAAATGCAGTCCATATGATCGTTACCGATCAGCCATTGGAGTCTGAACAGACAGAACGTTTGAGCGGATACGACATAGGGATTATTACAGTTTAATCTTTTAGATTTTATCTATATAAATTGAACTAAACATTTACACGAAACGGAGTGTCCAGTGTAAATATTCTTAGTCAATTTATCTACTAATCAGTTAATAGGAGCGTGTAATTATGAAGGTCTCCTTATTCATTACCTGCCTCAGCGATGCCATCTATCCCCGAGTGGGGGAAGCCATGGTCAGATTGCTCGCCGCTCATGGCGTTCGGCTGGATTTCCCGCCGGTGCAGACCTGCTGCGGTCAGCCTTCCTACAATAGCGGGTACTGGGATGAGACTCGGGTAGCGGCCAAAACGATTCTTGAAGCGTTTGACGACAGTGATTTTGTGGTATGTCCTTCGGGATCGTGTACGTATATGATTCATCATTATCCCGAGCTGTTCGCGGATGAACCAGTATGGTTGGAGAAGGCAAAACGATTGGAAGCCAAAGCCTATGAGTTTACTCAATTCCTCGTTCAGGTACTCGGGATAACCGATCTGGGCGCACATTTTCCGCACAAAGTAACCTATCATCCATCCTGCCACGGCAGCCGTCTGCTGGGTGTGAAGGATGAGCCGATGGCGCTGCTCTCTCAGGTAAAAGGACTGGAATTGGTTCCACTTCCATTTGCTGAGGATTGCTGCGGGTTCGGGGGCACGTTTGCCATCAAAATGTCCGATATTTCAGGAGCGATGGTGACGGAGAAGGTCGATCATGTCAAAGAGACACAAGCCGAAGTATTGGTAGGGCTGGACATGGCCTGTCTGATGAATATCGCAGGTAATCTGCGTTATCGGAATGAACCGGTGCGTGTAATGCATCTGGCGGAACTACTGTATGAGGGGGTGCGAACAGGATGAGCCAACCGGGAGTCATGGATACTACGGTCAAAGAACGTGCCGGACTGGCCTTGAATGATGATTTTCTGCGAAAAGCAGTCAAATTCACGACAGAACGTTTGCGTAACGGGAAGAAATCTGCCTCAGAAGAACATGGAAATTGGGATGAATGGCGGGAGCGTGGCCGTCAGATTCGTTTGCATACGATTGCGTATCTTGATTATTATCTGAATGAATTTGTGAATAACGCCCGTGCAAACGGGGTTCATATTCATTTTGCAGATACATCGGTGGAAGCTGCGGCGATTGCGCTGGATATTGCGGCGCATAAGCAGGCTTCTACGGTGGTGAAGTCCAAATCGATGGTGTCGGAGGAAGTACATCTGAATCATGTGCTGGAATCGGCGGGCATTGAAGCCATCGAGACCGACCTGGGTGAATACATCATTCAGTTGGCAGGCGAAGCCCCTTCTCATATTGTCATTCCAGCGATCCATAAGAACCGCTACCAGATTGCAGAGTTGTTATCGAAGGAAGCGGGTGAAATTCTGGAGCCGGACACAACGGTACTTGCCGGATTTGTTCGCAAAAAGCTGCGTGAGAAATTCCTCGAAGCAGATATCGGCATGACCGGCTGCAATTTTGCAATTGCAGAGACGGGTTCCATGGTTTTGTTCGAAAATGAAGGCAATGCCCGTATGGTATCCACTGTTCCAAAAACGCAGATTACACTGATGGGCATGGAGCGGATCATCCCTTCGTGGACGGATCTGGAAGTCATGGCAACCTTGTTGCCACGCTCCGCAACAGGTCAGAAACTAACGATGTACATGTCAGGCATCACAGGTCCTCGCCGCACAGCGGATGCGGATGGGCCGGATGAAATGCATATTATTATCGTGGACAACGGTCGATCTTTACAGCTCGGTGATCCTGAATTCCAGGAGTTGCTGAATTGTATTCGCTGCGGTGCTTGTCTGAATGCTTGCCCGGTATATCGTCATATTGGAGGTCATGCCTACGGTGGGACGTACAGTGGTCCAATTGGCGCAGTACTGACACCTGCACTTAATGGCAACATTGATGAATGGAACGATATTGCGGGTGCTTCGAGTCTGTGCGGAGCCTGTTATGAAGCATGTCCAGTTAAAATTCCATTGCATGATATGCTCGTTTATCTACGTAGGCGTAAAGTGGAAGACGGCCATGGAAACAAAATGGAAAGCATGGGTATGAAGGGATTTGCCGCTGTTGTATCCAATTCCAAACGTTTCAGTGCGGCCATACGTCTGGGACAGATCGGGCAGAAGGCAGTTGTACGCAACAACGGCATTTCAATCAAATTGGGTCCACTTAAAGGCTGGAACAATTATCGGGTTGCGCCAAGCCTCGCCAAGAAATCCTTCCGGCAACAATGGAACAAGCTGGATCAGGAACTGAACCAGGAGCAACCGGCCATGGATTCTTCCGTTCGCAGCCGTATGGAGCAGATTATTCGTGAGCGAGAAGAAGGGGAGGGTACTAAGCATGGTCACTGAACATCAGCAATGGCTTGCACAATTGGAGAAGAAGTCCATTGAGAAACAGGAGCAGTTCATGAATGACATTGCTTCGAAATTGAGAAGACCAAGGCAACGCCATGCACCGACCCAACCCTTTCGGGGAGCACCCGACTTTTGGACTGAACTGGAATGGGATGAAGAGAAGCGTATTCAAGCATTTACGGATAACTTTGTGAGTGTAGGCGCACACATTGCCCGGGTTCAGAACATGGAAGAAGTATCTCAATTTATAGCCAACAAATCTCATGAACTGAGTGCCAGGTATATCATTCGTCAGAATGAACAGGCGTTACAGGATCTCGGATTGGAAGAGCAGCTTCCCGATGTGCAGATCTCAGTCTGGAATAGTCAGGCTGATGAGAATTGGAAGGCTCGGGCAGCTGAGGCGGATATCGGTGTGGTTATGGCGGATTATGCAACAGCATACACAGGCTCGGTCACTGTACTTTCTTCACCGGAAAAAGGTCGTTCAGTCAGTCTCTTGCCTACGGTACTCATCATCATTATTCCAGTAGATCGACTGTACACCAGACTGGGTGAGACGCTGGATCGATTTGACGAAGCGGGAAGAGAGAATCTTCCGGCAGGCATCCACTTTATTTCCGGGCCAAGCCGCTCTTCCGATATTGAAAATGATTTAACCATTGGGGTACACGGACCAGGCATTGTATATGGTTTAATTATGGGTTAACGATGTGTTTAGCGTGATGGCACATCATGATTTTGATAACTGTCCGAGATGCAGTGTGTGACTGCTGAGGGCAGTTTTTTATTTTGTCTACTATAGTTAAAAACTATTAAAATTATATTTATTATATATTTCACCTATTAATAATGGGAGTGTATAATCCATCTCAAGAGAGAGTTCATATGAGATACAAAAGAGAAAGAGGAGGATGAATACAGATGAGTATATTTTCTTACCAAGTTCCGTTTATGGATAGACACAAGGGTGATTTTTCTGCTTTTAAAGGGAAGGTGCTACTTATTGTGAATACAGCAAGTCGGTGCAGCTACTCCCGGCAATTCAGTGAACTTCAGCAGATGTATGAGAAATATGGTGATCAGGGGCTGGAGATTCTGGCGTTCCCGTGCAACCAGTTTAACGACAAAGAACCTGGTAGTAGCGCTGAGGTAGCTGAGTATTGCAGAAGTCAGTTTCAGATATCCTTTCCGATTTTGGAGAAGGTTGAGGTCGTTGGGCAATCGATGCATCCTGTGTTTCGTTATCTGACTACAGAAGCGCCATTTCAAGGTTATGATCTGGACACGAAGGAAGGAGAGTGGATGGACACCTTTGTGAAGGAGAAACATCCAGAATTGTATCAAGGTGACGGCATCAAATGGAATTTCACCAAATTCCTGATTGACCGTAATGGGGACGTCCATGGCCGTTATGAAACGACAGTAGCTCCATTAGAGATGGAGTCAGCTATTCAAGTTCTGTTAAAGAATTCATAAGTATACCTTAATCCCTGTCCTGAGGTCCTATGACTTTGGGACTGTTGAAGATTAGAACTGGAAATGTTAGGGTAAAAGAAGATAACGAAGGGCTCCATTTTTTTTAATCAAAAATGACCAATATACCATTTCAGTCAGTTAGTTCTTTAAATGGTTTTATCGTTATCTGGATGAAATATGAAAATGTGCAAAAAATAACTTGAATCTGTTGATCTGAAGAGTAAGTGTAATCACGTCTTTAAATCAAGTCATTATTTTTTAGTTGTAGAACTCTTAACTTGGAAAGAAGGAGTGAGTGTCATGCCACCAATTTCAGTGCCTCAACCAAAAACATTTGGCCCACTGGGCAATTTGCCGCAATTGAACTTTGAAGAGCCGGTGCAATCCTTGGTGAAACTGGCTGAAGAATACGGACCGATCTTTCGTATGGAGTACCCTGGGCGAAGTGAATTGTATATTTCAGGTCACGAACTGGTTGCCGAGGTAACGGATGAATCCAAATTCGACAAACGTGTGTGGGCACCCCTTGCGAAGGTTCGTGCTTTTGCAGGAGATGGGCTATTTACGAGTTGGACCGAGGAGCCGAATTGGAAAAAAGCCCATAACGTACTGCTGCCAAGTTTCAGTCAACGTGCGATGCAGGGATATCACAACAAAATGATTGATCTGGCTGTGCAGCTGGTTCAGAAATGGTCACGATTGAACCCGGATGAGACGGTTAACGTTCCGGATGATATGACACGCCTTACGCTCGACACGATTGGTCTGTGTGGGTTTAACTATCGGTTTAACAGCTTCTATCGGGAAGAACCACATCCATTCATTACGAGTATGGTTCGTGCGTTGGATGAATCCATGAGTTCATTGCAGCGACTGCGTCTGCAAGACAAGTTGATGATCACCAAAAAGAAACAGTTTGAACAGGATATCCGTTCCATGTTCTCGTTGGTGGATCACATTATTGCCGAACGCAAAGAGAAACCGCAGGAAGGCGCAGATGATCTGTTGTCCCACATGCTCAGCGGCAAGGACCCAGAGACAGGAGAAACGCTGGATGATGAGAATATCCGTTATCAGATTATTACATTCCTGATTGCTGGACATGAGACCACAAGTGGACTGTTATCCTTCGCCGTTTATTATCTGATGAAGAACCCGGATACGCTGGCTAAAGCCCAAGCTGAGGTGGATCAGATTCTGAAAGATCCGGTTCCCACGTACAACCAGGTTCGCAATCTGAAGTATGTTCGCATGGTTTTGAATGAAGCACTGCGGTTATGGCCTACGGCCCCGGCATTTTCCCTGTATGCAAAAGAGGACACGGTACTTGCGGGTCAATATCCTTTGCAAAAAGGAGACAGCGTCAGTGTACTTATTCCCAAGCTGCATCGTGACCGCGAAGCCTGGGGAGACGACGTAGAGGAATTCCGCCCGGAACGGTTCGAAGATCCGAGCAAAGTGCCGCATGATGCCTATAAACCTTTTGGTAACGGTCAACGGGCCTGTATTGGTCAGCAGTTTGCACTTCAGGAAGCAACGCTGGTACTGGGCATGGTGTTGAAGCATTTTGACTTCATAGATCATTCTGATTATCAGTTAAAGGTGAAAGAAACGCTGACACTCAAACCGGATAACTTCACAATTCGTGTACGTGCGCGTGGCGGGCAGCCAGTCATGGCCGTTCCGGGTGTAGCGGTAGAAGAACCAAAGCCAGTTGCTAAAAGAACGGAGCCGGATGCAGCCAATGCCCACCACACACCGATGCTTGTTCTATACGGTTCCAATCTGGGTACCGCTGAAGGCATTGCACGTGAAATTGCGGATACCGCCAGATATCAGGGTTTCCGGAGTGAGGTCGCTACGCTTGATGATCGTGTTGGCAAACTGCCAAAGGAGGGTGCCGTCATTATTGTCAGTGCATCCTATAATGGTCAGCCGCCAAGTAATGCCAAGATGTTTGTCGAGTGGATCGAACATGCGGATGCCAATGAATTCAAAGGTGTGCGTTTCGCCGTTCTTGGATGCGGTGACCACAACTGGGCCAGCACCTATCAGCGTATTCCGCGTTTAATAGATGAACAGTTATCTTCCAGAGGAGCAGAGCGGTTATCACCACTGGGTGAGTCAGATGCTAGCGGAGATTTTGAGAAACAGGTGGGGGATTGGACAGAGCAATTATGGCCAGATCTCGCACGAACGATGGGACTGAAACTGAACACAAGCTCCAATATCGAACGCAGTTCACTGTCTGTACAGTTTGTAAGTGGACTCGCCGTAACACCGCTTGCGGATACGTATGATGCACATGTGGCAGAAGTACTTGAGAACAGGGAGCTTCACGACGCGGGCAGTGAACGAAGCACACGTCACCTGGAGATCAAATTGCCAGAAGGCATAACCTACAGGGAAGGGGATCACCTGGGCATTCTGCCGCAGAACCCACCGGAGCTGGTGGAACGTGTATTGTGTCGTTATGGATTCACCGGAACGGAGCATCTCGTTCTGGATGCATCCGGTCGCAGTGCCGCACATCTGCCGCTGCATCAACCGGTGAACCTGTATGATCTGCTCAGTCATAGCGTTGAGCTTCAGGAGGCGGCAACTCGTGCGCAGTTGAGAGAAATGGCAGCATACACCGTATGTCCACCGCATAAGAAAGAACTTGAAGCGCTGCTTGATGAATCTGTGTATATGGATGAAGTGCGGAATAAACGGATCTCCATGCTGGATTATCTGGTGAAATATGAGGCATGTGAACTGCCGTTTGAGCGTTTCCTTGAATTATTGCCTTCACTAAAAGCCAGATATTATTCGATCTCCAGTTCACCGCGTGTTCAGCCCGATCAAGCGAGTATTACGGTCAGTGTTGTGCGCGCCCCAGCATGGAGTGGACAGGGAGAATACAAAGGCATTGCGTCCAACTATCTGGCTAACCTGAAACCGGGTGACGAGATCGTCATGTTCACGCGGACACCGGAATCCGGCTTCCAACTGCCGGAGGATGCACAGGTTCCCGTTATCATGGTAGGTCCGGGTACAGGTGTTGCTCCATTCCGAGGTTTCTTGCAGGCAAGGCACGTATTGAAGGAACAAGGTCGTGAGGTTGGCGAAGCCCACCTGTACTTTGGATGCCGGAATCCCGAGCATGATTATCTGTACAAAAATGAATTGGAAGCAGCCCAGCAAGAAGGGCTTGTGAAACTTCATACGGCCTTCTCCCGTGTAGACGGGGAGGAGAAATGTTATGTACAGCATCTGATGAGAGACGATGCCCATCATCTGATTCCTTTGTTTGAAGAGGGTGCGCATCTGTATATCTGCGGTGATGGCAGCAAGATGGCACCTGATGTGGAAGCTACACTCCAGCAGGCATACGCTGATATTCATGGCAAATCCGCGAAGGAAGCAGAAGATTGGCTTAATCAGCTTCAGCAGGAAGGTCGTTATGCCAAGGATGTATGGACAGGCATCTGATGTACACATGTGAAGGGTCAGCTTGATCCGTAACTGGCTGAGCGGTGAGATACAGAAGCAGTTCTGTTCTCACCGCTTTTTGACATAAAATGATTCTTCAGCAGATAAGTGGTTGCATGGGTTATAATTATATATTGGAAGGGAGCACCCGTATGCAGACATTTGGGAACCATTGTATGGCTTGCGAAAAGAACCAGCTTTACTTCCGCCTACAAGGCCGTTTCAGGTTTTTTCTTCCGGTGGTTGGCCGATAGATCGACTCGACGCTGGAGAGAGGAAATAAAATACGGGAAGGGACTCTGCCTTTTCCTTGGAGTTCAAGATAATCCAGTCCCACACCCACAAGTCTGATATTGTTAAATGCATTCCTGGAAGGGAAAGTCGTGCGGATTCCCACTCTGACGCCTCGCCGTGTTCGAGGAATATCGAATACCCGAATGGAATTCAGACTAAGTGGAATGAATAACTGCCGGTTTACTTTGATAAACTGCCTTGGATAGACACGACGAATACGTCCCGGTTCCAACCCGGAGAGTGGAGTATTCAGTTCTGCAAGGTGCCCCTGGAGTTCTGCCAGGCGCTGCTGAAGTGTTTTTCCAGTATGGAGATGCTGCCAGCTCATAAGTATTCCTCCGTTCGCCATTTGTACCTAGTATATGAAGGAACGGGGTCGGAAGGTGTACGTTTGATAGCCCATGTTCGTTAAGGCTAACGGGGTTTCTTTTATAATAGAGGAGTGATTCACATGATCGTAGAGATGTATAAAGACCTCATTAAGGATGAGCGTGGCAATTATTATCTAGCAGTGCAGATCGAGGGCAATGAGCTTACGCTCGTTAATGCTTTCGTCGAAGCGGCATTCACACCTGAACTGATCTACAATGAAGAGTTTCGTGCCAAGCATAAAGAGATGGAAGGCGGGTTTGTAGGCAAAATTGCGATGGATCTGCTAAGGCACGATGTGGTCATGGGGATGAAGCAAATCGACCGCAAACTGTTGAACTTGTCGGATGTGGAACAGCATTTCACGGTAAATTATATTGATACGATTGAATTTTATCGTCACCCGGCTTGGCAACGGAAGGTGTAGAAATAAAGAAATGCAAAAGCGCAAGTTCGAGGGCAGTGAACCTCCGCAACTTGCGCTTTTTGCATGCGAACAATTAACGATAGGTAGGATGGATGATGCCAATATCGCGCTCGGTTTTCAAATTTCCATCAGCATAACGCTGCATTTCATTTCCTTTGATCCGAATCGGGATACACTCGCCTTGATAGAAAAGCTCTCCCTCGACAGTACGGACGCTCATTCCAATGATGCCTTCCAGATGTCCGCTATGATCCGTCACCAGCCGAATCCCTGACGGTCCGTCCAGATGAACCTTGCCTTCCAGATATACCCTCATGCGATCCGAGGTGTTGACCAATTCATATCTTAGTCCATGGACCTTCCGGCTATAAGCCGTGTTGCCAGATACGACCTCGCCATGATCCATATCGATAGGGAGCAGACCGGTAAACCAGAGCTGATTCGATCCAACAGGCATAATTCCGCATAATCGCTCCACATAATCGAGAAGACAAAGGATAGTAGGAGAGTAAGTCTCAGTAAAACCTTGTTTTCCGGTCCATGGGCTTAGTACCTGAGCAAATTGCTTATCTTTGGATAGCGCAGACAAGATAGGCTGCATTACCCAGGTTAGCTCCACATATCGATGATGATACTCAAATGCGTGTGGTGCCCGAATCAGACTCAGGAAATTGGATGCCCCTCCCCAGCTGTTATAGGAGGAAAAGGGATCGAATCTGGGATCATCCATTGAAATCGATGTAAACGGGTATTTAGCGAAAAACTTGCTTGTATTCAACAGGTACCGACGCAGTAGGCTATCGAACAATTCACGGTCGCCCACCTCGCAGGCCATTACGCGGAGCAACACATCAGATTGGACTCTGACCCATTCGTCATTGCGATCCCGATCATAGAAGAACATATCCTGTTCGTCGTAACAATAACGAAAGAGACTTTCCAGGCTAGACTCGGCTTTTGCTTTCCAATCTGTTCCCGATTCTCCCAGTTCTTCAGCTATGCGGGACAGATACATGCGCTGACAATAGATATTGGCGGTCAGATCCGGTGCCAGAAAAGGCAGTATTGGAGAATCCGGATGATAGGCAGCAGCATCATTCATATAAGGTGTATCGGGAACATGCCAGAATCGGGGGGATAAGTCATGTCCGGTGTCAAACGTACTGAAGGCTTCTACACAGCCGGTTCCTCGAGTATTACGGTTACGTGCAATCCACTCATCGTAACGAACCATGGTCTTGTACATGGTACTCAGGAAAGAAGAGTGCTTGCCATGAAGCTGATAGTGGTTCCACACACTGCGTGCCAGTGGAGTGACCAACTGGATTTGCCGGAAAGAGGGTCCGTTTGCCGTCAGTTTATACGGAAGCAATCCATCATCTCTTTGCTGCTTGGCAAATGCGAGGTACGTTGTTTCGGACACGGAAGGAAGCAGGCGAGACAGCAGCTCCGCATTGATGGTACCTGTGCTCTCTAACCAACATCCCAGATAGATGCCACCTTCTTGTAAAATGGGATCGCTGTCTCCCATGGGCAGGGTGCAAGCAAGCAATTTCTCCACTGCCGCATAATACGTAGCTTCCATTTGACCGCCTGATGCCGCAAACCGGATACCCAACGCATGCCATTCCTGTAATAACTGCTGATCTTCCGGTTTAACTGGTTGAACTTGATCCATAATCGAAATGTTGCGCAGCCGATTCAGTATCTCTTCTGTCATTTGTTCCTCCTTGTAGCGTCTGCTATTGATTCGATTCAAAGATACGAACGGTACCGTTATAGAAGTCGGAGACAGCTTGCTCCACACTTTTTCGTCCAAATCCGATCTCCTGATTCGTCGTCTGAGCTAACTTGGAGAACTCTGCAAATCCCGGAGGATTGTAACTTACGTCAAAAGGTTCAGTCTTCGTAGCTTCGGAGACAAGGCTCGTATAGTTATAGACAATCTCCTCCACAGGGCCTGCACCTTCCTGAAGAAGATTTCGATTGGCTTCCGTAACGGGCACCCCGCGGTCATTACCGAGGATTTTGGCTGCTTCAGGATCATGAATCCAGAAGTTCATCAACGTCGCCACTTCCTTCGGGTGTTTCGTATTGGCATAACCTGATAATCCCTGACTGGATTCAAATACAACACCCGTTCCCTGAGGGCCTCGTGGTACAGGGAGAAGTACTAGCGGGTCTTCCGTCAAGCTCTGGAATGCAGCCAGCTGGTTGGATGGCAGGAGGGTCATGGCTGCTTTACCTGTGATTAACAGGGACTTACTGGTGTCATCATGCGGGTTGGATACCTGCAATTCCGGTGTAACTACACCGCCGGATGCCGAAGTCTTTTCCCAATACTGGAACCATTCCAGAATATCTTCCTTGGCGAATCCGAGTGTGCCGTTTTTCATGTCATACAGCTGTTTACCCCGTTGTTTCAGAAAAATATCCATTCCGTCGACGGTAAAATTGTACGTTCCATAGAAGCCGTCTCCGAGCTTGTCGGACAACTCCTTGCTAATGGCGGCATAGTCCGCCCAGTCCCAATCTGAAGCTGGCAAAGGCACGCCGGCTTTCTCGAAGAGTGCCTGATTCACAACAATTCCCCGTGCGTTCGCACCGGCAGAGATATGTTGCAGCTTCCCGTCGAGACGTCCGTATTCGATCATGGTTTCATCCATACCGTCCAGATTCAGTTCGTTGCCTACATACGGGTCCAGATTGAGCAGGACATCTTTTTTGGCATAGTCCACGACATTTCCCCCAAGGAAAAAGATATCTGGAGCTGTACCTGATGCCAACTGGGTATTCAGTTTGTCGAAATATCCGGAGGAGGGCGCAAATTCACCTACAATTTTAATATCCGGATGTTTTGCCTGAAAGATCTTCAAGGCTTCATTCGTAATATCTGCCCTTTTCTGGTCACCCCACCACATGATGCGCAGTTCGACCTGTCCGCCCTCGGTAGTTCCATTGTCATTACCATTGCTTGCATCATTAGCACCCGTATGGTCTGTTCCGGAGCAAGCTGTTACGAATAACAAGAGTGAAGTGATCATACCGATCATGAAGCGTTTGAACATGGTAAATCCCCCTGTCTATGGATAATGAGAAACGTGTTGTTACTTCAGACCTGTCGTCGCAATGCCCTCAAGGAAATATCGTTGAAACAGTAAAAAGATGATGGTCACGGGAAGCAGTGACAAGGTGGACATGGCGAGCAAAGCGCCCCAATCGGATTGTCCTGATGGATCGAAGAGAGACCGAATGCCCAGCTGCACGGTAAACAGATCAATTTTGCTCAGATAGATCATCTGGCTGAAAAAATCATCCCAGCTCCACAGGAAGGTGAAGATCGCTGTTGTAATCAGTGCTGGAACGAGCAGTGGCACTACGATTCGGAAAAATATCTGTGATTGCCCGCAACCATCAATGGTCGCACTCTCGTCCAGCTCTCGCGGTATACCGCGTATAAATTGAACCATAAGCAAGATGAAGAAGGAATCCTGCGCGAGCCATTTGGGCAGAATCAGCGGGAAATACGTATTAATCCATTGAAGCTCATTATAGAGAATATACTGGGGCACCAGAGTAACATGGTAAGGCAACATAATTGTGACCAACATCATGCTGAACCACAGGCCTTTGAATCTAAACTTCAATCTGGAGAAGGCGAAGGCTGCAAGGGAACAGGAGATCACATTGCCCAGCACACTCATGACCGAGATCAGCACGGAGTTGCTGAAGAAACGGCCGAAGGAGATCCCCTGCAGACCTTTCCAGCCATTAATATAGTGCTCCAGCGTGAAGCTGGTTGGGAAAAGACTGCCGCTGGTGAAAATGAGATGGTTCGGTTTAAACGAACTGAGAATCAACCATAGTACAGGATATAACATCAGCAGACCGAGGAGTATAATGGCAGCATGCCTCCCGGCCTGAAGCAGTTGTCGTTTGATTGGCACATGCATTACCTCCCCTCCTGATTATCCCCGTAGAACACCCAAAATCGGGATGTGACAAAGACGATTGCGGTAAATACTCCGATAATGACCAACATGATCCAAGCCAAAGCCGAAGCATAACCCATATCAAAGAACGAGAAACCTTTCAGATACAGATACAACGTATAGAACATCGTTGCGTCGAGTGGCCCCCCGCGGCCATCCCCGATCACATAAGCTGGTGTAAACGCCTGGAATGAATTGATCATGCTCATGATCAGGTTAAAAAAGATTACGGGGGAGAGCATGGGCAGTGTAATTCCGAAAAATTGACGTATCTTTCCCGCCCCATCGACATCGGAAGCTTCATATAATTCTGCCGGGATCTGTTTTAGACCAGCAAGAAAGATGACCATGGCAGACCCGAATTGCCACACGGATAGCGTGATGATGGTGTAGACCACATAATCTGGATGCGCAATCCAGGATGGTCCCGAAATACCAAACCAGCTCAAAAACTGATTAACCAGTCCATTTCCCTCAAAAAGTTGACGCCAGACGATTGCGATCGCTACGCTGCCGCCCAAGAGGGAAGGGATGTAATATACGGTCCGGTAGATGCCAAGGGCTCGAATTCCCTTATTCAGCGCCATCGCCACCAGTAGGGCGAAGGCGAGCCTTAGTGGAACGGATAGAAAGACATAATAAAACGTCAGCCCGAGGGACCTGCGAAAGGTATCGTCCTCGGTAAAAATGTGAACATAGTTGCTAAGTCCAGTCCAAGTCGGTGATGACAGCAGATTGAATTTGGTCATGGATAAGTATAGGGACGCAACCATCGGTCCCAGTGTCAGACAGAAGAGTCCGATCAGCCAGGGCAGAAGAAACAAGTAGGCTGTGGTATTTTGCTGACCGTATAAGGGCTTGGTCTGTTTTTTCATCATATGCCTCCCTTCTGAATGGGTAAGAATAATGGTCACCAATTATGAATCCGCTTACAACATGCGGCGTTCTCTTGGTAACCACATCATACCGGGGAAGGGGAGAAGCTTGAATCTCATTTCTTCGGATCATGGCTATCGATTTTTTCGGAATGCAGCAAGCGATAATCTGATGGACTCATGTTGAACATTCTTTTGAATTTCGAGCTGAAATAACTTGGTGAACTGAAGCCGGTCAGTTCTGTAATATCCCATACGGTTAATTGGGTTTCCTTCAGCAGTTGCAAGGCGTGTTTCATCCGAACGCCCGTCACATATTGAATAAAAGAGGTACCTGCACCTTCCTTAAACAGTTCGGAGAAATAGGTAGGATAATAGTTGAATCGTTCAGCGAGCAACGTCAACGTTAGCTCCTGCATGTAGTTCTCCTCGATATATCGCTTGGCTAACTCTATAATCGTCCCATCCCCATCTTCCGAGGGTAGCTTTTGATCCAGGAAGTCTTGAGCCCATTGCATTAATAAGCGTTCTGCTTGATCTGGCGTCTTGAGCCACAGTATCCATTCCGGGGCCATAGGACAACCCATCAACAGTGAAATTTGAAAAATGCTTCGAGACATTCGGGAGGGAGAGAGCTGGAATGCCTCGTGAAGTTCCTTGTGGATGATGCTACGGAAGGAGTCCAGTTCCCCTCGAATGAGGAAACGATGCAACGCTCGGGTAGTCTCCTCAGGCAGTAATGGACTATAATCTGTTCCTGCCATTGGGTTTGGATCGCCGCCAGCCCGTTCAGCTGAATTCCAAGCCAGAAGGGAATGGATGTAACCTTCTTTCCAATGCTCAAGTCCAGAACCAGAAAGTCCCACCCCAATCTTAAGTTTCATGGAAAAAACAGATGCCGTATGTCCCGTGAGCTGTTGGATGAATTCGTGCTGCATACCGTCCTGTACCATGAAATGCATGATGCCTGCGTATGCCGAATCATGAAAAACCTGGACATTGTCTGAATCAGACTGGGCGATTTCATAACAAACCAGCTCGAAAGGAAGATGCATCTGCTCGTGTGAGCGATCTTTTCGAATATTCTGCTTGTCCGATTGACTTATACTCGCGGTGATGAAACAGACCTTCTGATCCTGCCATGATTCGAGATGGAACAATCGGAGTCGTTCTGGCAGTGAGGAAGGGGGAAGACGATTACCTCTGACGAGATCAAGAAGGAAACGTTCTTTCATTTCCCGGTAATACTGAGAGAGTCGCCATTGCAGTAATTCGGAATCGCCTCGTACTTTACGTTGATCATCCAGATCCGCTTTAATTTTGCATAATGTCGCTTTCAGTTCATCCCGGGTTACAGGCTTCAGTAAATAATCCATGACCTGGCTGCGGACACCCGCTCTGGCATATTGAAAATCTTCATAACCCGTGATTATGACAATCTGGATAGAAGGATTATAACTGCGGCAGACATCCAGTAATCGGACACCGTCCATGACAGGCATGTTCATATCGGTAATCAGCAGGTCGAAATGTTCAGATTTCAAAAGTTCGTCAGCTTCAATCCCGTTAGATGCTTCCCCTGTTATAACAAAGCCCATGCCGTGCCAATCGACTTTCAATTTTAATCCTTCGCGAACTTCGATCTCGTCATCTGCGATTAATACGTTGTACATCATATTCCTCCTGTACGGGTAGAGTCAGTTCAATACATGCGCCTCCGCTTTCATCGTTCTCCATATGAACAGTGAACAAGGCACCATAATGCAGACGGCAACGAGCAATGACATTGCCTAGTCCAATATGCCAGCCTTCGTTATGCAATATGGATTCCAACGAGGGGGGAACTACGGGATGTTGCAACTTGTGGATGATTTCTGCTGGAATACCTGGTCCATTATCTGAAACACTGATATGCAGACGATCATGCATCCGGTTGATCCGTATCTGGACCTGGGCTGTCGTCTGATGTTGAAAACTGTATTTCACTGCATTTTCAATAAGCGGCTGAAGAATGAACTTGATGATGACCAAGGCGTTCAATGTGCCTTCCTTCGTTATCGAAATGTCGAGTTTACGACCGAAACGGGTTTGCAAAATGGAGATATAACGTTGTACATAATCTAGCTCTTCGGTCAGGGGAACACGGTCGTCATTAGTGTTTATGGAAAAGCGCATCATTTTACCCAAATCCTCAATGACCTGAACCGTATCATCCGTTCTACGCTGAATGGCAAGGCTGCTCACCAGCTCCAGGGTATTAAACATAAAATGAGGATTAATCTGTATGAGAAGTGCCTTATACTCTGCTTGCTGGCGGAGTAGCTTCAGCTCGAATTCATTCTGGATATGCTGGCGCAACTGACTGATCATATAACGGAAGGTGAAGATCACATAACTGATCTCGCTCTTTACATTTTTATCTGGAGGCAGCAGTGAATCCGCTTGGTCGAAAGCACCTCGTTGAACCTGTCTCATCGCCAGTACCAATCTGGTCAAAGGTTTGGTTACACCGTGGGATAACCATGCAGCAGCCAAGAGGGAGACTAGAATCAGGGCAATCGTCACCACCACAATCGTGCTTTGGAGCTTATGGAGAGAGAGGTACATTTCCTTTTCCGGTGCCAGACCCGCCAACATCCAGCCGGTACGTCCCAGTTTCTTGTATACAAGGATGTCTCGCTGTCCTTCATGGTTTGTGAGGTATGCCACCCCGGATCTGAGCGGGCTGTTTCGAATACGATTGATCTCTGCGGTAGCTACAGCACCCAACGTGTTTACCTGCTGTGAGAGAATAGGATTTCCTTGCTCGCCCAGCAGAAAAATCGTGCTATTCTCCGCAAGATGTATGCGCCGGAGCGGCTCCAGAAAATAGGATTCACTGACATTCACCTTCATGACATTCTGCGCTGTAGCATGATGAAAGGTGCCAATGGGCATCAGCAGACTGACCACCGGATGACCATGATCTCTGACACGTTCATGTTGGTCGGTGTGTGCAGGTAACCAGCGTTCCCCCAACGTGTAGAAATTCGTATACCAGGATTCTTGTTGAAAGGCAGGATCATACGCTACTTGATTCTCACTGCCAATTCGCAGTCCATTCCGTCGATAGATGGATACATCCGAGATACTAGTGTAGCTGTTAGTTGCCTGAGTGAGGAAACGGCTCATAGCGAGGTTCGCCAGCATCTTCTCTCCTTCCGGCAGGCTCGGATCTCCGATCGCATTATCCCAGTTCTTGCCCATATCACTATTGAAAACAAGAGAGGCGACATCATAGATTTGCATCTGCACCATGTCTACGTATGAACCATATTCCTCCATTTTCTCAAGAGCAGAGGATTCGATGTAAGAGCGAATGACCGTGCGTGATTCCTTGAAAAGTAGGTAAGAGAGTGTGCCAAAAGCGAGGACAAACAGGACAACGATAAAGGCAATCAGGCGGTTTTTTAAAGAGAAGAACATGGATTTCCTCCTTCTACCGAGTCAACTTGCGTGCAGATTAATTATAAAAATATAAAAAAGACTGCGTGATATGCGCAGCCTTTAAATGAAATTAATAATGTAGTGCAGACCTGGGAGACTTAGAAACGAACCAGATTATTGACATTGACAGGCAAACCCGTCGCGATGGCGCGATTGGCAGCAATACCCGTCAGAATGGATCTGGCACCGTCCACGTGGTTAGCAGCGCGATGATACGGATCTTCAACAGGCTCTCCAAACAGATCATTCAGCAGAACCGGGTCACCTCCGCCATGTCCACCTGCTTTTTCTTCCACTTCAACCTCATATGGCGCATCAAACATTGGAAGAACCCGCAACGTTTTACCGATCAATGCACCTTCTTTACTCTTGTCACCCAATGAGTTGACATAGGATTGCTCCACAATGTTCATCTCAATCCGGCCTTTGGTGCCATTAATGGCAATGCGGTAACCTTCCCATGGCTGGTAGGCGACGAGGGAGTAGGTCAGAATGGCTTTGTTCCGATACTTCACAAGAACACCCATTGTATCCTCAATGTTGATGCCATCCCCAAATACACTCTGATCGCGCTGGTAACCATCTTCCGATTCGGCATCCAGATACATGGACTTCATATGTGCGTCTGAATCCAAATGCAGTGCAAAAGGATCATCCTTTGCGATCGGGTTGCCGGTTGCCCGGTTGTAGAATTGCGTTACACCGCGTTCTTCTGCGTTTTCTCTGCCGTAATACATCAGATCACCAAATGCAAACACGGTATCCGGTTGCGAGCCAATCCAGAAATTCACCAAATCGAAGTGATGGGTGGATTTGTGCACGAGTAATCCGCCGCTATTACGCTTGTCCCGATGCCAACGGCGGAAATAATCTGCCCCGTGGCGGGTATTCAGCAGCCATTCAAAGTGAACGGAAGTGACTTTCCCGATGGTATCATTCAGAATAAGTTCTCGAATCTTAGTATGGTGCGGTGCATAACGGTAGTTAAAGGTGACTCTTACGTTCTGGCCAGTCCGCTTGACAGCATCCAGAATCTCCTGACATTTCTCCTCATCGATGGTCATCGGTTTTTCGGTGACAACGTCACAACCCAGTTCCATCGCACGAATGATGTACTTGTGATGGGTGCGGTCAACACTCGTTACGATGACATAGTCAGGTTTCTCGTTCTCAATCATCTGATCAAACTGATCTGCAGGATAAGTGGGTACCTCAGGATACTCGTACTTTTCCTTCAATAGTTGATTCGCGTAGTTCATGCGGACTTGATTTATATCACAAAAGCCGACAAGCTCGGATGTATCTCTATAATCCCGGGTCAAAGCACCATAAAAAAATTCGGCGCGGCCGCCGGTTCCGACTAATACATAACGTTTCTTGTTACTCATGTCTATCGCCTCCTTGAATATAGCTCTAGACTATAACAAGGGAGTACTTCTTTCGCCGCATTTTATGCGTAACCGCTTTCAAATGCCGCATATTTTGCTATAATTTATGGAAAGGAGAGAGGGCGACATGACAGAACCTTTTCGTGCAGATTTTCATGATCCGACGGATTTGTTGCACATCGAATATGATCGTCGCATTGGATATTTCTCGATGACGGATGACCACCTGCATGATCATTATGAGTTGTATTACCTGTTGTCTGGTGAGCGCATCTATTTCATTAAGGACCGGACCTATCGGGTAAAGGCTGGTGATCTGGTGTTTGTTGACCGCAATACGGTTCATAAAACATTGGAGAGTGGCATGCCTGACCATGAACGGATGGTGCTGTATTTGAAGCCTGAGCTTTTTGCAGCCATAGCTATTTCCCCCGAGTTAGTTGAAGGCTTGAAGGAACCCTTCTGTTGGGAGATTCCTATTGTAAGGTTTCCATCTCAAGTCACTGAGGTTCTAGAACGGATGGTTAGCGAAATGGTGGATGAAATGCTTCGTCCTCAACCCGGAAGCGACCTGCTGCTCCGTCACCGGGCTGTTGAATTGTTGCTCCATGCCTATCGTAATCAACACTTGGGCAGGTTAAGCTCCGATGATCGTGAGCCGGTTCTTCATCCCAAGACACAGGCAGTTGTACGTTACCTGAATGAGAACTATCAGAAACCACTGACATTACCGGAGGTGGCGGGCATGTTTCGCATTAGTCCGCATTATCTGAGTCGATTGTTCAAACAAACGACGGGATTTACCTTCAGTGATTATCTGAATCTGTTACGGGTGAAGGAAGCACAGCGTTTGCTGCGAGAAAGTGAAGAATCCATTACGGATATCGCCTGGCTTGCGGGATTCAGTAACTTCTCTCATTTTGGCAAGATGTTCAAACGTACCGTTCAGGTATCACCCAGAGTTTATAGACAGGAATACAAGGAATCGGGTTCCGTGAGGACCCTAAAAGAGGGAGAGAATATACGATGATTGAAGCGAGATTAAATGAACTGGGGATCATTTTGCCACAGGCCAGTGCCCCCGCAGCGAAATACGCCAATGCCGTTATTGTGAATGGAATTATGTATGTATCCGGGAAAGGACCGGATACCTCCGAACGCGGCAAACTGGGATCAGACTTCACAACAGAGCAGGGGTATGATTTTGCCCGGAATGCTGGACTGGAGGTGCTTGCTGTCGTTCGAGATGTGTTGGGTTCACTGGATCGGGTCAAGAGAGTGGTTAAAGTGCAGGGATTCATTAATGCGTCCGCTTCGTATCAGGAGCATCATAAAGTGCTAAATGGATTCTCGGATCTGATGATGGAGGTATTTGGGGATCAGGGGGTACACGCTCGTTCAGTACTCGGTGCAGTGTCCGTAAGGGATAATTTACCGCTGATCATTGATTCCATATTTCAGGTGGAGGAGTAGATGTATATATGATTGGTTCATCTTCATTTAATCCGATTATGTTAACGATACCCGAGAGCTTCCATACGGAACGCCTCTCGATTCGAGCACCACAGTGGGGGGATGGCGCAGCCGTTAATGAAGCCGTCCGTGAGAGTGCGGAGCAGCTGCGGTTGTGGTTACCTTTTGCCGAGAAAATCCCTTCATTGGAAGAGTCTGAAGTGACTGTTCGCAAAGCAAGGTTGCAATATCTGGAACGTACCGACATGATGTTACATTTGCGTGATAGACATACGGATGAATTCGTAGGCAGCAGCGGGTTACATCGTATTGACTGGAATGCACGCTGTTTTGAGATCGGTTACTGGATTCGAACATCGCGAACTGGTGAGGGTTTGATGACAGAAGCGGTGAAAGGCATTGAGCAATTTGCCATTACTCATCTGGGGGCGAATCGGCTGGAGATCCGTTGTGACGCCCGCAATGTGCGAAGTGCCAAAGTAGCCGAACGAGCGGGTTATACACTGGAAGGTGTACTGCGCAAGATGAGACGTGACAGCACAGGTACGCTGGTCGATTGTATGGTTTTCTCCAAAATCAGAGGCAGTGAGTTCGAGTAAAGGGAGGGTAGATATGGAGCGAATCGGTCAAGGAAGAACTGCGGAAATCTATGCGTATTCGAACGAGCACATTATGAAGTTATATCGAATGGATTTTCCTCACGAAGCCGTCCAGAATGAATTTAGAATAAGTGAGTTGGCATTCAAAAAAGGACTCCCCGTCCCACAGGCAGTATCCTTAATAGAACATACTACATCGCGAGCAGGCATCGTTTTTGAGCGAATCCAGGGGATTACCCTGTTATCACTTATCATTCAGCAACCGGAGTTACTAGAGCAGCTGGCGTTTAAAATGGCTGACTGCCATTACAGACTTCATTGCGAGCGAGATGATGAAGGAACACTCCCCTTACAGAAGCAGATTTTATCGGGAGCGATTCGCAATGTTCGATTATTGTCGGAGGACGATCAAGCGCGAGTCCTTTCTTACTTAACAACATTGCCTGATCAACAACAGATCTGTCATGGCGATTTTCACCCTGATAATGTTATGCTCAGTGAGGCTGGCGATCAATACTGGGTCATTGATTGGATGACTGGTATGTCGGGTGATCCTGCGGGTGATGTGGCTCGAAGCTGGGTAATATTAATGAGTGCCACATTGCCGGAAGATACAGATCCTGCTATACGAATGGGGTTTGAAACGGCTCGTGAATCGCTGGTCGAATTTTACATCCATCATTATATGCAACTTTCCGGGATTACACGTGAAGCAATAGAGTCCTGGATGCTGCCAGTTGCTGCCGCGCGTCTTGACGAGGATTTGCCCGCTCAAGAGGTGGAACAGCTGCTCAAGTTTGTTCAGGAACGAATTCGTCGGTTGGACGAATCTAATGATTTTTTTATATAAGGGTAGAGAAAGAGGGGACATATTCATGCTGCATTCATTAAAGGCCATACAATCACACAAGTCAGGTAATACGCCGGAAGCCCAGCAGCTATGGCTGCAACTGCTGGCAGCAGCGGAGAAACCCCATATTAACCTCGAACGCATTCATTCCATTGCCGAACTTGAGGGAACAAATCCGGTACTGGACTACACCGAGCGTACACTTCACGTACTGGAGGAGCTTCAGGTTTCTTTTTGGGTGCGAGAAATTCTGGAAGACGTATTAATCTGGTCAGAGACGGCGAAGGCCGGATCACTGGAGCAACGGCGAGTATGGCAAAAGCAGGGCGTTAACTTGTTTGTACACAATGTGGGGTCCGCTCAATTATATGACTTATACGCAGTGGCAGAGCACCTGGATAATGACATCGATAAGACCAAGGAGACGAGTATATATCAACTTGGTTCTCCGAGTGGTGCTCTAAGTAACAATGCGGATATAAGCGAGCATGCTGCACTGACTTCACACACACCAAGGCATGAGATTATTCGTACTCTGATTGCTACGCATGGACTTATTGGTCAATACATACGGGGCGAGATTCCATTTGCCGAGAATGCTTCGCTCCACGCCTTCATCGTCAAAGGATGGCTTACTACAGATGAATTGCACACCATACTGATGGCATTAAATGAGTGCATTATTGCAGGTGTTGATCCAGCGTTATGGAATCAGGTTCAGGCTGAGGTGCAGCGCATTGTAGGCTGGATTATCGTTGGACCGGATCATGAGGACTGGAGCGTGAAGGAACGGTTATCCCGCTTAAGAAGTTCATCCATTCGGCAGGGAGAAGCTATGGATACGGCTTACGCCAAGCTACAAACGGAACTGGATGTAGAACAGGCGCTGGCTCCGCTGGCTCATCGCACATTATGGTATGTGGAGTCGGCCATGCAGGATTTTTCGTTGCAGGAGATGGTAAAAGTGTTCCTGTTGACGCTTCGCAGCGAAAGTATGAATCCAACATCCATGGAGAGTCGATCTGAAATCGTTCGCCATATCAGCTTCGAACCATTGATGAATACGATGTATTACGACTACAAGGGTGTGAAGAAGCTCAATATTTACAAGAAACGAATGATTGAAAAATATTTGGAACAGTATGCATGGGAACAGATTACGGCTGGAGAGCAGATCGTCTATCCCCATCTAACCCATCGCATTGAACGTCATGCGGATCTGCCGGATACACTGTTTGTGACCTTTGAATTTTCTCCAGCGGCGGAGAAGCTGATTGCATTCTGTATTGAAGCGGAAAAGTCGCCCTTATACGAGAAGGCTGTACTGCTGTTATTTGACCTGTTCGGATTGCGCCGGGATGCCTATGACAGATTCCACAACGAAGAGACTTATTTGTCGGATATGAACAGCTCCGGTGATTACAAAAAAGTACTGCTCAACTATATCGTTGGTAAACGGGTACTGGATATCGGTCCAGGTGGAGGAATTCTGCTGGATCTGATTGAGCAGGAAAAACCTGAAGTGGAGCCGATAGGTATCGATATCTCAGCCAATGTCATTGAAGCGCTGGAGCGCAAAAAACAGCGTGAGGGACATCGTTGGCAAGTGATGAAGGGCGATGCTCTGCAACTGGAGCAATATGTGCAGCCGGGCACAGTGGATACGGTTATTTTTTCATCCATTCTGCATGAATTATACTCATATATTGAACTGGATGGTCAAAGATTTAATTCTGAAACGGTTGTAGCAGCGCTGAGAAGTTCATTCCGTGTGCTGTCACCTGGAGGAAGAATTCTGATTCGGGATGGCATCATGAGTGAACCGGAGGCACAGAAGCGCCGTATTCGTTTCCTGGAAGCGGATGGGATGCGCTGGCTGGAGCGGTATGCAGAGGATTTTCAGGGACGTGCAATTCAATATGAGCGGATCTCAGACAACGAAGTAGAGATGCCGATTAACGATGCGATGGAATTTCTCTATACCTATACGTGGGGTGAAGAGGCATACGTGCATGAAATTCAGGAACAGTTCGGTATATTCACGCCGACAGCCTATGAGAACTGTATTCGAGAAGCGCTAGGTGAGCAAGCCGAGATTATGACTTTCGAACATTTCCTTCAGGAGGGGTACACGGAAGCACTTGGAGAACGAATGATCTTCATGAAGGAAAATGGTGAGCCTGCGCCATTGCCAGACAGTACCTGCCTGATTGTCATTGAGAAGAAAAAAGGGTTGGCGGATGGATGATGAATGAGGCCAATACGTTTTTGTATTTTGTCAGACATGCGGAGTCTCGATATGTTGAAGGACAGGAACGCGAGCGTGGACTGACAGAGCAAGGTCATCAAGATGCGGGAACGGTTGCCAGTCTGCTCCATGGGGAGCAGATTCAACTGTTCTATTCTAGCCCTTACAGGCGCGCGGTGGATACGATTCAGATTCTGGCAGATCAGTCAGGTGGAATTGTGGTTACAGAGGAAGATTTGCGTGAACGCCAGTTGTCGAGTTCAGATGTGAAGCATCATAATTTTCGTGAAGCCAAGCAACGATTGTACCGTGATCCTACGTATGCGTATCCTGGAGGAGAGTCTGGTGAACAGGCTCACTCAAGGGCAGTAGCAGTGATCGAGAGAATTTTGGATAAACATGTGGGTCACAAGGTAGTCATCGGAACACATGGAGATGTAATGACGCTTATTTTACAACACTATGATTCTTCCTACGGTTATGATTTCTGGGAGAAGACTACGATGCCGGACATCTATAAGTTGCAGTTTGATGAAACTCGCAAGTTGCTCCAGGTCACCCGATTGTGGGAGTGACAGAGTTATATATGAGAAATGCATTTGCCAGAATGAGAGTGGAGAGGAGTGAGTTGGACGGATGAAAATTACGCTGTTGCCTGATACATACTTTATTGAAAATCTAAGCATATCTTCATTACAGGATAGAATGTACTGCATATTTGATCTCGAAGGTACAGGCATTAATCCGTCTCTACGGATTTTCTGATTCGGTATTACGATCTGAATACAGATGGAATTCACAGGCACAATGCTTTGGCAGATTGTGGTGTGATCGCTGGTATCTTTGAAAGTATCCTTAGCGAATATGAGGAACTTCAATTGGATCATTTTACAGCCGATCCAAAGCAGATGATGAAACGTTTTGTTATACCAGAGATGTATCTGACTTGACGAGGAACTGGAGGAGAGATCAATGAGCAAAACGGATGTGGAGAAGCTACTGTTGGATCTTAACGAGGGACGGATTCTGACCCAGCAGACATTCGAAGGATTGGATGTGGAAATTTACTTGGATGAAAGGGATGCTTCTGCATTTGCTGACGAGTGGATGCAAGCTTTTGTACGATGGGCTCAAGATAAAGTGGTGGCTGAAGAAGAGGTGCTGCGCGCATGTAGGGAACAGGCGTTCAAACAGACCTTGGCTCTCACCGGCGAACCTGAGTTAGCGGGGTATGTGAGTGATGATATGGGTTTAATTGGTGCTGCATTGTTACAGGGTACGGCGAACGATTTCTTTGTGGATCAGTTGTTGAAAAGTTATCGTCAAGGCAGGTTGCCCCTGCGATAAGCGGGGGAGGACCAACAGGGTTGTTTTCGTTTGTATAAAAAAACAACATCAAATGTACATTGTGGGTCGGCTGAGGCATAAGGTACAATTCACCTAAGCAATCGATGAGAATGATAATCATTATATGTGAGATATTCTCACGGTTACATCAACAGATCACATAGGGGTGAAGGGTAACATGGTAGGTTTAGTTAAAGGTTTCAAAGGGTGGACGATTACATTACTGCTCATGGGTCTGGTTATTTCAGGATGTAGTACAAATACCGCTACGAATGCGGAACAGACTCCTGCAACTGCAACTGAAAGTGCGGCTTCTGGAGAAAATACTTCTGGAACCGAGACAGAGCCTGCGACACGAGTTGTACAGGATGAATTTGGAGATGTGACGATTCCGGTTCAACCACAGCGGATTGCTGGAATATATGTGGAAGATTATTTGAAGGCGCTTGATATTACACCTGTAGTGCAGTGGTATAACCCGATGTGGGGTGTACAGGATTATTTAGGACTGGATGTTCCTCAATTTGATACTACGGGGAGTATTGAAGCTTTGTTGGAATATGATCCGGATCTCATCATTGTAGATGGTGGGGTAGATATGGAGAAATATGAGATGTACTCCAAGGTGGCACCGACATATCGTCTGCCTGAGAGCGTACTGCAGGATTCGAATCAAATTTTGAAAACCATTGCCGATGTTGTAGGGAAACCGGACAAGGGTGAAGAAGTTGCTGCGGCATTTAAGGCCAAGATTGCAGATGCTAAGGCGAAGTTGCAGGAAGCGGTTGGAGACGAGACTGTCGCAGTTGTCCGACTGAATGTTAACGATGATACACTGGCACTGTTCGGTGTGAAAAATCGGTTCACCGGATTTATTTATTCGGAGCTTGGCCTAACACCTCATCCTCTGGTTAACAAGATGGAAGAATACCAGGAAATTCTGTCTGAAGAGGCCGTGCCGCAACTTGATGCAGATCATCTTATTGTGTTCCCTTCCAATGGTGAATGGTCTTCTCCTGAGAACAAGGAAGCCTTGAAGGTACTTGACAGCAAATTGTGGAAATCTCTTCCGGCCGTTAAGAACAATCAGGTATATATTATGGAAAGATCACATTGGCAATCAGGTGCGATTACAGCAAATTCCATGAAAATTGATGATCTCTTGGAAAAATTGACTCCATAATTGAATCGATTACTTAAAGAAAGTTCTTCAGCCAGGGTTGAAGAGCTTTCTTTTTTCGTATACACTATTTTAAATGATAATAATTCTCAGTTAAGGACGATGAACATGTGCCCCACGATAATACAACTGATCCCCAAGCCCTGGCTATGCTCACTTCAGCATATGGAATACGTAGATCACCATCAATCTCATATCAATAAACGTTTGTTATACAGAATGTCGACTTCACACTCCATATTTGTTGTAACGTCTGGGAAAGGTTCAATAGTTTGCTCAGATCGGGAATCTCATCTGGAAAAAGGAATGATTATGTTTGTTCCGGCTGGAACATCCGTTAAAATAGAAGGTTCGCCTTGGACAGAAAGTGAATTGCAGTATTATAAGCTTGATCTTATGGTGGCTGAGTTGAAAGAAGAGACTTCGAACGCTTTGTCTAGAAGAAACACGGAGAAGCAGCAGGAACTTTCCCAAAGTCCAGATTCTCCGACATTATTACCGCTTATGCAACTCAGTTACAGTCCGTGGAGTTCCTGTCTGGAAGCCTTGGAACAAATACTGCGTCAACAGGTCACTGGCGATTGGCTGGAGCAATGGGAGGTACAGCTTCGTTTCCAGGAGTGGTTTCGTGCCTTGCTTCGCCATAGTGCCCTCGAAACAGAAGTACCCGATGACCGTGCCCGTCTTCAAAGTTCAATTCGTTATATTGGCGACCACTATGATCAGACCATAACCGTGGATGAGCTCGCAGCAGATATTGGTCTAACAAGAGCCAGCTACACTCGGCAATTCAAAAAAATTACGGGCAAGCTCCCGCTTGAATATGTAAATGCGGTTCGGCTGGAGCGCTCGAAGCAACTATTGCAGCTTACGGATGATCGCATCCATGAAATTGCACAGAATGTGGGATTTAGCAGCGAGTATTATTTTGGCCGCCGATTTAAGCAATACGCTGGTATTTCACCTGGGTTATACCGCCGTCATCACCGTCAAGAGGTTCGTGTCTTTGCTCCTTATCTGGAGGACTTTGTGTTGGCTCTTGGCGTAAAACCTGTACTGCAATGTTCGCATCATTCTTGGGGCAGGCAGCAATATTTGGGGTTGGATGACGTACCTGAATTTGATGTGAGCCAGATGGATGCGCAGTTTAATCTGGGTAATGTACCGGACTTTATCATGCTGGATAAGGGATATGATCGATGGAATCTGGACCGCTTCAAGCAGGTAGCACCTACATTTTACGTAGATCATTTGGGAGAGGACTGGCGCTCCATTTTAAGATCGACAGCCGATGTGTTAGGGAAGGTGAATCGGGTTCAAGATGTAATTGGTGCGTATGAGGACAAGGCAATGGAAGCTAAGAGTCGGTTAGCACGTTATATGCGTGGTCAAACAGTAGCTTTTTTGCGTATATCTGCTTCGGATATTACTCTCTATGGGGTTCAGCAGGGCTATGTCGGACCTGTAATTTATCAGGATCTTGGACTGACTCCCCACTCCCGTGTGCAGCAATGGACAAGACACGAGCGGAGGATTTTCATTGGATTGGACCAGTTAAGTCAGCTTCATGCGGATCACTTGTTGATTACATTTGACACTGGAAATTCTGCTAAACCTGGAGAGGAGCGCGAACTGCTCGATAGGGATGAATGGAAACGTCTGCCTGCGGTGAAGAGCGGTAATGTGTATGAAGTGGATTTTATGTCTTGGATGAACTACGGTGTGATTTCTCATGGAAAGAAGATTGAGGATGTATTGCGGTTTATGGCTTGATAATGAATGGTCTGTGAGATGTTTTTCGAAAAAATTAAGAAAACCATATAACTTTCAAAACTATCAAAATTTTGTGATGTAACTCACGGGCACTCTATGAATCTACTGGTATTATCCTTTTCGTTAATCTATAATCTGTTTGTTTAATAGACTAAATAAAGGAATTTTAATTAGATTGAGGAATATATTATAACAGATAGGATATAAACTAAAGGAGCAGATCAATGATAAAGGATAAAATTCCAATTTGGTTCTGGTGTACCTCGGTAGTAGTTGTCATTATGCTAGTATATAACTTGTTTCAAGTAGATTCTCGTATTAACATGCTTGCACTAGGCATACTAAATATTGCTAATGCCATTCGGATGTGGAAGAAATATCGGAACTCAGCAATTATATTTTTGATAATAGGTGTTCTTTGTGCAGTTTTATTTTTCAAATATCTATTTCAATAATCAGAAGCCTGACCATCATATATCTGGCGGTCTTTTTCGTTTTTAAAAATTAAAACATTGGAGGAATTACAATGAGCGACAAACTACAAAATAACAAACACGCTGGATTCAACATCAGAGAAAATATTATAACATTCCATTTTAATGTATAATATAGGAAAAATAGAATTGGAGAAAGGAACTTCCTATGCGGAAAAAAATCTTGGCCGTACTTTTAGTAGTAGCTGTTATTGGGATGATTCCTGTTACAGCAATATCGACGACTATGGTTGCCGAATCGCATGAAATTTCGGGTGAAGATCTTCCTGAAAGCTTACGATATGATTCTAACCATCCAGATATAATTTATGTGAAGGATTGTGGGGCCTACGAGAAAGTGGATTCGAGTTTAGTAGATTACGGCGAAGAAGAATTTGTTTTCGATGATGTACAAAAGGTAACAGATAAAACGAATGTAATTGTTGCATATGATGCAACTTATATCAAAACAGGTGAATGGGAATAGCTAATTCATTGGATATACAATCTGGAAGCGCAAGGAGAGATTTATTCTTCTTGGGCTTTTTTTATATCCAATAAAAAATAAAAATCCAGAATTTAGCTGAATTTTATAGATTAGCAAGTTTATGTTTAGACATATTTTCAAGTACATATTACATTAGTCACTTATTATATTAATAGGGGGATAATAGAGTGATTGCTAAGTTTAAGAAAACAGTATTTGCGGTAGTGTTATTATGTTTAATGAGCATGAACGTAGCTATGGCAGCAAATGAAGAAGTAGCTACAGTAGAAGGGATGCAAGGAATTTCACCTCCAAAGGAAACAGTTGTAACAGTAAATGGTACATATAGTGCGAATTATGGTAAAAATTCTATTGACGGTAAGTTGGGTACTCTTTGGAATTCGGGTGCAACAAAAGGAACAATTCAATATGTTTTTCCAGAGGAATTAAGTCTTAACTTTATTCAAGTTGCTGCGTATTCTAATCCTAAATCCAATAACTATTACACAGTGTACGGTTTGAAAGATGGTAAATGGATTTTGGTGAGCCCTAAAGTGGGAAGGTATGTAAATGCAACTGTTACCATAACCGAACCAGTAGCAATTACTCCAGGGGTCTACAAAGGCATCAAGGTAGAAGTAGATGGAGCGGCGTCATGGGCTCATATTAATGAACTTACGATAGGTGTAGTAGAGATGATGAATCCAAATATAATTGATCTGAAAGCAACTCCTGGAAATACTCAGGTCGGACTAAATTGGGGAGCCATAGATGGTGCAGAAAATTATATTGTGAGGTATGGGACGGAATCAGGAAAATATACTGAAACTGTTGTTGCTACAAAAGATGAAAATGGGAACTTTGTCATTCCTGCTCTTACAAACGGAACTACGTATTATTTTGTTGTAACGACTACGATTAATGGTGTTGAAACTGAATACTCCAACGAAGCATTTGCTACTCCGTATGGAGAAGAGCTCCCTAACCCAGAACCAGAAGAACCTACAACTCCGGAACAACCAGAGGAACCTTCCACTAACCGTGCCATCTTTGTCGTCACCATGACAACGGGTTTGGAGAAAGAATTCGACCTAAGTATGAAAGAAGTAAATGATTTCATCGACTGGTATGAAGCGAAGCAAGCTGGAAGCGGAAAAGCATCGTATGCGATCAATAAACACGACAACAACAAAGGGCCATTTAAGAGTCGGAAGGATTATATCCTGTTTGATCGGGTGCTGACGTTTGAAGTAAGTGAATACTAAAAAATGTGAAGTTCCTCCAGCTTAGCTGAAGGGGCTTCTTTTTTGTTACTTTGATGAATGAGCCAATGCAACTGCTCGAAAGGCTTGTTTCATCTTATTTTAGTGTAACGTTTACAAAAAAACAGGATAACGAGCACAAAATGCAAAAGCGGATGTCCTTGACTGAACGATTGTGACATACCATTAGAGTGAAGGCTGATCTGTAACGCAAGAATTGCAGTCTTCAAGCATAGCCATGAATGGCGGATGGGAGAGCTGTAATGACAAAACGGGTAATTCTGTTGGAAGAAGGTACGGCAGAGATGAAAGGGCTAATGGGCAGTAAAGGGGCTGATCTTGCAGAACTTATCCATGCAGGGTGGTCTGTCCCAGCCGGATTTGTAGTCACAACGGAATGCTGTCGCGAGTTCTGTACCCGTCTTGGACATCTTTCCGGTGAAGGAGAGGAAGAGATTATTAACGCGATCCGGCATCTGGAACAGCAAACCGGGAAGTTCTTCGGACATTCGGAGAATCCGCTACTACTCGCGGTACGTACGGACCAGGATCGAGCCTCAGCAACTGCGACACAATCACTGCTCAATGTTGGTCTGAATGATGTTACTGTGGAAGGACTCGCACGTCAAACCGGTGATCGGTTGTATGCACTCCAATGTTATCTAGATTACTTAGAGGAATATGGACAGCTGGTATATGCAATTCCGTCTGAATTTTTCACAAAAATATCAAGTCACGTCAAGGGTCGGGATGAAACGGAACTTGAATTAACCATTACCGAGTTTAAATATTTAATCGAAGGGGAGGGGCGTAACCCTTTTCCTCAAGATGTTCAAATTCAATTCAAAGAAGCAGTACGTGCGGTATATCATTCACAGCGTATTAAAGCATCCAGATCTCAGGACGAGATCATGCGTAAATCATATTACATCTCTTCGGAGCAAAGCGCTCCTGTTCTTATACAGACGATGATGCATGGAAAATGTGGAGAATCAAGCGGGACCGGAACAATATATACGTGTAACCCACTTACAGGAGAAAAGGGAATTACAGGACAATATGTCCCAACCGGGAACGCGAGCCAAACAGATCACAGCCTGGAGCGTTTACGGAATGACGAACCTGAGCTGTACACAAGTTTGCTGGAGATAGGTAGCCAGCTGGAGACGCATAAGGGAGAAGTGCAGGAAATCACCTTTGTGATTGAATCCGGCGCGTTGTATGTTGTGCAGACCCAGCCCGCACGATTATCCTCAACAGCCACACTGAGGAGTACTGTGGATTTTGTCCATGAAGGACTCCTCACCAAGGAGGATGCACTTCTTCGCATCGAACCTGCGCATATCACGGAAGTGTTGAAGCAACACTACACAGATTCTAACAGCGAAGCGAGCAATGGACATCTGCCCATACAGATCCAGCCAGTAACTAATGATGAATGTCCAGCTTATAACAACTCAGATTCACTTTTATCAGCAGATCTGCAACTACTGCTCAATTGGGCTGATGAAGTGAAAGAGTTGAAGGTACTGGCCAATATAGATCATCCACTGGATGCCAGGACATCACGGCTACTAGGGGCAGAGGGAATAGGTCTGTGCCGGACGGAGAACATGCTGTTATCACCTGCGCGGTTACCATTTGTACAAAAAATGATCCTGGCAGACAGTGAATCCGAACGCAGGCGTGGGTTGGAGCGTCTGTTGCCGATGCAGCAGTCTGATTTTGAACAGATATTCGAAGCGATGGATGGATACCCGGTAACGATACGTCTGCTCGATTCGCCGTTGCATGAACTGTTACCGGATCTGGGAGTGTTGGAGAAACGACGTGAGTGGTTACAAGCAGAGGAGTGGCAGGAGAAAAAAGACCATCAGATTGAACTGGAGGAACTGGAGCGTGTAATTCGCAGAGTCAGTGAATTGCATGAACATAATCCGACATTGGGGCAACAGGCTTGTCGGCTGAGTACGGTGTTCCCGGAGATCGTTGATATGCAGCTGGAAGCGATATTCCGCGCAGCGGTGAAAGGTATCCGGCAAGGCTGGTGGGTACGTCCCGAGATTATGATCCCACAGATCGGTCATGTGCATGAACTTCAGGTGATGAGAGATCTGGTGGATCATGTGGCTGACCAAGTGCTGGGTGAGGAGAAGCGGCATTGTCACTATAGAGTGGGGGCGATGATCGAAGCTCCGAGAGCGGCGCTGACGGCGACACACATTGCTCGCCAGGCTGACTTTTTCTCGTTTGGCACGGATGAGCTGACAGAGATGACATTTGGATATAGTCGTCATGAAGCTGAGAAGCGCCTCCTTCTCCTTCAACGTGATACGGACTCTCGTACGGTAACGAATAATCCATTTCATGTGCTGGATATTGAGGGAGTCGGACAACTCATTGAGATGGCGGTAGTCCAAGGTCGAATTCGAAAACCTAATCTGAAGACAGGGATCTGTGGAGAAAATGTTATAGATCTGGAGTCGATTACGTTCTGCCACCGCATTGGTCTCGATTACGTAAGCTGTTTGCCTGAACAGATCCCTTATGCACGAATTGCTGCTGCACAAGCAGCCATTAAGGGAGAGAGAGAGGGAGCGGACACGCAGAACACGGATATCTCTACAATTGCGTAACGATCACTCTGTCCTACACGGAACTTCCATGGAATAGCAACCAGAAAACTGTTATACTGAAATATACGTTTTGTAAAAGGAACGTAAAATTTCAGGGTAAGGGTTGAAAACGACCATGTATAATTCCAAAAATGAACGAACTTCATCACGGACCTTATTCGCCGTGTTATTCATTCTTATGCTGCTGAAGCTGTCACTGTTGCGGTATTTCTTTTTCCAGGGTCTGTCCGGCATCGGTCTGTTAACTGACGCATTAGGCGCACTAACTGTGGTTTGCCTGCTGGATCTGATCGTGCCCAAAGGCTGGAAGCGAGCAGTATACGGAGGATTTAATGTTCTGTTTTCTCTGGTGCTGTTCGCGGCTACGCTGTATAACGTTCATTTCAGTTCGGTACCCACCTATACCGCGCTAAGTGAGCTGGGGCAAGTTGCCCAAGTACGGGGAAGTATCGGACCACTGGTACGACCGGAGCACTTTCTGTTTTTTGCAGACATCGTACTGGCATTGCCAATATGGTTGATTATGCGTAGACGTGCTGGCGGGCGTAACCACAGCAGTTACCGCGATAGCGGTTTGACGTTTGGTAGAATTCGCAGACGTTACTGGGGCAAGCTCGGCGTTGCGCTTACGGCTGCATTCTGCATCGTGCTGTCTGGCAGTTTTATTGTCAAAGGTGAAACGATTGATAACGAGTTGGTGCGAGCCGAGAATCTCGGTTTCCTGAACTACCAGGTATCGTCTGCCATTCTGACGAGCAAAGAAAATGAGGCCATTGCCAATGGCAACATTAACGAAACCATTGCCAAGATCAATGAGCTGGTTAGCCAGTATCCGTATCAGGATAAACCAAGTGACGGTACAGCCGTGAAAGCCAAATATTTTGGTCAGGCCAAAGGTAGTAACCTGATTGTACTGCAACTGGAGTCCTTTCAGAATTTCCCGATTAATGCTTCATTGGATGGTCAGGAGTTAACACCGGTACTGAATGATCTGGCCAAAGAAAGCTATTATTTCTCTCATTTTTTCCAACAGATCGGACAGGGAAACACATCAGACGCGGAGTTCATGTCGAACACGTCTATCTATCCAACCGGAGTTGTTCCCATGTCAGCAGGGTATAGTGACCGTGAACTGCCGAGTCTTCCCAAGTTATTAGGAAAAGAGGGATATGAGTCCGAGACGTATCACGTTAATGACGTCACCTTCTGGAACCGGAACAAAATGTATCCGGCACTCGGATTCACTCGTTACTTCGACAAGCCCAGCTTCGAGAACGACAGATTCAATGACTTTGGACCATCGGATGAAGAGCTGTACCGTGTAGGTGTGGAAAAAATGACTGCGCATCAGGCTGCGAATCAGCCGTTCTATGCTCAGTTCATAACGGCATCGAGCCACTCGCCGTTTACGGTTCCCGCTGATCGTGCACGGATCACGATTCCTGCGACCATCACGAACAAACTGCTTCACGATTATCTGCAAGCGATCAACTATACGGATTATGCCATCGGTCAACTCATTAATGAGTTGAAGGCGAACGGATTATGGGATAATACTACTTTAGTGCTCTACGGAGACCACTTTGGTCTGCCTGCTGACGAAGAGATTACACAGCAAATCCAGGCCAATCTGGGCGTTGCTTATGACGGCAAAGTAAGTCGTTTTAACATTCCGTTCATGATTCATACGCCGAAACAGACCAAAGGACAAGTGATTGAGCAGCCAGGCGGTCAGTTGGATATGTTGCCAACGATCATGAACCTGATGGGTGTTTCGCTCCAGGATGAGAAATTCACTGCCTTCGGACATGATCTGCTCAACATGGACCATAATGCCTTCGGTATCCGGTATTATTTGCCCACGGGTTCATTTGTCAACGATGACATTATGTTTATCCCGGGTGCGGGCTTTGACGATGGAACAGCCTATTCGCTGAAGACATACGAGCCGGTAACGGATTTGGAACCGTATCGTGCCGATTATGAACATGTGCTCAGCCTGATGAAACTGTCTGACGAGTATGTGAAGTTGTTACCAAAACGTGCACCATAAATCAATTTTCTGCAATAGGTCAGATCAAAAACGTCACCAGTTCAAAAGCTGGTGGCGTTTTTTTGCATGTTTCTTGCACAAGTGTGGTAATAAAGAGAATAACTAAAGTTTGAAACTGTAATAATTAATGTTACAATGTAATGAGCAAGAATGAAGTGAGCAAAAGCGCGTAATATTCGCAGATCTCATATTCAAAGCACTTATGAACCTAACAGACGAGAGGATTGAATATATATGAAACTGAGTGTACTCGAACATGGACATATCAATGAAGGACGAAGTGTACAGGATACGTTGCAGGAAACGGTGAAACTCGCACAACATGCGGATCAATGGGGGTACTCCCGGTTCTGGATGTCGGAGCATCACGGTAGTGGTGCGCTGTCATTCTCCAGTCCTGAAGTTATGATTGCACATGTGGCTGCACATACGGATCGAATTCGCGTAGGTTCCGGTGGCGTTATGTTACCTCATTATAGTGCTTATAAGGTTGCAGAGAATTTCCGACTGCTGGAAGCTTTGCATCCGGGGCGGATTGACCTGGGGATTGGCAGAGCACCAGGTGGCATGCCGATTGCCAGCAGAGCTCTGAATGAGGGGAAATCATCGAATGTACAATTCTTCCCGCAACAGATCGCGGATCTGGGCGGATACTTCCACGAGCAGTTGCCCGAGGATCATCGGTTTGCATCCCTGGTAGCCGGACCATCGGTTCCCACGGTACCAGAAGTGTGGTTGCTGGGTTCCAGCTCCGAAGGTGCAAGAATTGCTGCGGCACAAGGGACATCGTATGCGTTTGCCCAATTCTTCGGAACACCAGGCGGCGAAGAAGCGATGAAACATTACCGCAGACATTTCAAGCCGTCCATCCTGAATGACAAACCACATTCAATGATTGCTGTCTCGGCATTCTGCGCGGAGACAGAGGAAGAAGCTGCTGAACTTGCACGCAGCAATGAGCTTTTCTTCTTACGCCTTGGACGAGGTCTTGAACAAAGTTCATTCCCATCTCTGGAGACGGTGAACAACTATCCATACACAGCGATGGAGATGGAACAGATTCGTCAACGTCGTTCTTTTTCCATCGTGGGAACACCGGATCAGGTGAAAGATAAAATTACCGCAATGGCTGAACGCCATGAAGCAGATGAAGTCATTATTGCATCAGCGGTCCATTCGTTTGAAGCACGTCTGCGCTCATTCGGCTTGATTGCAGAAGCCTTTGGACTCAAGCAGGACTAATGGTAAGCAAGCGGGAATAACTACTCTGAACAGACTGGAATCTTGCTCATGCAAGGTTCCGGTTATACTCTTGCGTGATCAGGGAGAGGAGAGATTCACATGCGCAGATGTGTCATTAGTGATATTCATGGCTGTTACGATGAATTTAATGCACTGCTTAAGCTTGCAGATTATAATCCGCAGCAGGATGAATTGATTTTACTCGGTGATTATGTGGATCGCGGTCCAAGCAGCAAACAGGTCATCGAACAGATTATGCAACTTCAGCAACAGCACCATATTATGGTGATCAAAGGCAATCACGATGCCATGATGGTCAAGGCGTTAACCCAGGATGTTGAGCAATATGATCAACACTGGATCCGTAATGGTGGATTACAGACGATGGCAAGTTATCTGGATCTGGAGCTTACTTATGATGAGCAACAGATAGATTGGGAAGCTTATGCTGAAGCTAAAAAGTGGATACGTACACACTATGAACACCATCTTCGTTTTCTGGAACAGCTTCCGCTGGTGTACGAGATTCCGGGTTATATTTTTGTGCATGCCGGGATCAACCCGGATATCGAGGATTGGAGAAGCCAGTCCGAGCGGGACTTCATTTGGATTCGTGAATCATTCTATTCCAAACCAACGACGATTAGAGAGACGGTCGTATTTGGACACACCCCCGTGAAGCATTTGCATGATGAGACAGGCATTTGGTTTGACCCGAGCGGAGACAAAATTGGCATTGATGGTGGTTGTGCCTACGGAGCACAACTGAACCTGCTGGAGATTAGCGAGGACGGCAGTCTACA
The DNA here is from genome assembly GCF_000517905.1 of Paenibacillus sp. FSL H7-689. NCBI lineage: Bacteria > Bacillati > Bacillota > Bacilli > Caryophanales > Paenibacillaceae > Paenibacillus > Paenibacillus sp. FSL H7-689. The sequence continues at coordinate 451,961 of NZ_ASPU01000013.1, read as the reverse complement.
GACCTTTTTTGTACGGCAAGGGCAGAGCGCGGAAGAGCCTGAGATTTAATGTTTTCGTTGCGTATCAGAGTTTCGTATGCTAATTTATAAGGTTGTACGATGGAATAAATAGGATACATAGCATATCAGCTTGAGGGAATGAACCAAGTTTGGCTATTTTCCAAAATGACTTGCCTGAGAATGATTTGCAATTAATTCGCTGTAAAGGGATTGGAATTAAGCCTTATTAGCGCTATAATCAGTAGGGTATGATTGAAATATGACATATATTTTCTATATAAGTTCAACTAAACTTTTTACACGAGAACGGAGAGGACAGAAAAAAGCTGGAGAAGCGGAGCGTTCGCCTAAAAGCTTTCTGAAAGAAAGCTGCATCGGAAGCGTATGCTTATCACCGGATTTTCCCTTTAAAAGGGAATCAAAAAATCTGGGGATAACAGCGATCGGAAGGTTATTCTGTCATCGGAGTGGCAAGTGTAAACATTCTTTGGTTAAACTTATATAAATCAGAATTGACGGAGGGCTATGAATATGGAAAAAGCGTTAATCTTCGGTCACAAAAATCCCGATACGGATACGATCTGTTCGGCAATCGCCTATGCGGATCTCAAAACAAAATTGGGTCAGGACGTTGAAGCTGTTCGCCTCGGCGAAGTCAATGGTGAAACCCAGTTTGCACTGGATCAATTCAAAATTGCAGCACCACGTCTGATTAAAACCGCTGCAAATGAAGTAAACAAAGTTATTCTGGTTGACCACAACGAGCGTCAGCAAAGTGTAAGCGATATTGAAGAGGTGACTGTCGTTGAAGTTATCGACCATCACCGTATTGCTAACTTTGAGACAAGCGGACCTCTGTATTTCCGTGCAGAGCCTGTAGGTTGTACAGCAACCATTTTGAATAAAATGTACAAAGAAAATGGCATCGAAGTGAGTGCACAGATTGCTGGCCTGATGCTGTCTGCGATTATCTCCGATTCCCTGTTGTTCAAATCCCCGACTTGCACAGAGCAGGACGTAGCCGCTGCACGTGAACTGGCTGCCATTGCTGGTGTAGATGCAGACACTTATGGTCTGGACATGCTGAAAGCCGGCGCGGATCTGAGCAAAAAAACAATTGCTGAACTGATTTCCCTGGATGCCAAAGAATTCGTAATGGGTCAATCCAAAGTGGAAATTGCACAGGTTAATGCCGTTGACGTGAATGATGTTCTCGTGAAGCAACCTGAGCTTGAAGCAGCTATTGAAGCGATCATTTCGAGTAAAGGTCTCGACCTGTTTGTATTTGTCGTAACAGACATTCTGAACAACGATTCCGTAGCTTTGGCATATGGTACATCCACTAAAGCAGTGGAGAAAGCCTACAATGTGACGCTGTCTGATAGCAGAGCTATCTTGAAAGGCGTAGTATCACGCAAATCACAAATTGTACCGGTTCTGACTGAAGCATTCAACACGCTGTAAATCAAACCGATTGGCATATTCATACGCTGATAAGTATTACAATTAAGTAGCAACACCATCCTAGCCTGCTCTGATCCGTAAATGGTCAGGACAGGCTTTTGATGTAGAGGAGGAAGAATCATGATCAAAAATGAAAAGATCAAAGCAGCCGAAGTGCAGCTGACCGGCCTGAATGGTGAAGATCTGGGTGTGATGTCCACGCAGGAAGCACTTCTACTTGCGAAGCAGCATAAAGTGGATCTGGTGTGCTTGTCCTTGATGACAAGTCCACCGCCATGCAAGCTGATTGGAGCTGGAGCGGCCAAAGCAGAAGCGCAGCAGGCGAAGAAAAAAGCGAGTAAATCTCCCGATAAACGTAAAGTAAAGGAAATTCGCTTGAACCTTGCGATGGAGGATCATGACCGGGAGACGAAGCAGACTCAAGCGGAGCGCATTCTGAAGAAGGGTGATTCGGTAAAACTCGTCATCCAGGTGCATGGAGCCAAAGAAGGAGTTGCAGGCAAGGAGTGGGCTGAGCAACTGAGCAAATCGCTGGCTGAATTCGGTAGCAAAACGACAGGTGTTCAGGTAAGTGGTAAACAGGTTGTTGTGCAACTGGACCCGAATGCGTAAACTGCCAGAAGCGATCCTCGATGTAGTACAAAGGTAAAGCGAATGTCGATATAGTAATGATTTTTTGGATGTAAAAAAGCCCAATGAGGTGGCAGGTTAACTGCTACTGTATTGGGCTTGTTTGTCATCACTTGGATTGAGGTATTGTTCGCAATTTAATGCAAAATCCGTTTCCGTTTCAGTAGTTCAGCTGCGTAAATAACGGCTGCCACCAAGTCGTACATATAACTGTCCGGGTAATACGGGCGTAGAACCAGCGGCCATATTATTCTGGCTGTTTTTGGCGAATCGGGATAAATAAAAGAAGTCCGGATAGATCACCATATCCATTAAGTAGGCGGAGACTCGGCTACCTGGAACGCGGAACTGATTCAGGGTACGTATAATCTCTTCGCCACTTGCAATACCAATGCCATGACCATAATACAAGTTCTCGCGCAGCATGAACGTATTCTCTCCCTGCCACTCGGGGGTTTCCGGAGAAACATCCGGATTTTTGAAATACAGCACATCTCCTGGCAGGGCGGTTTCGCTACCGTTTTTTTCGGTTAATCGCAGGTCACTGTCATAATGCCAGTCAAAGAGTAACAGATTTCGAAACAGGGAATTAAATGCGTCTTCGCGAATGCTTCCCAGCACGCCACCATACAGCACAATAACGGTAGCTGTTGCACATTCAAAAGCATATAAGTGTCCATTCCTCCAGATATCCCGGATGCCGTCGGCTGGGGTCACGTTTGATCTTAGCTCAAACCCACCTTCCGCATTACGATTCCAGTAGGCAGGATTACATCTGGATTTTTCAAAGGATGCAAAACTCACACCGCTTCGATCCAATCCTTCCGCGGCTTCCACGAGAGAGCCCCTCAAGTCCCATTCAAATCGAAGATGATCCATGGATTGGTACACATACCTCGTTGGACGATTCTGGAGTTGCTGTAACCAATACCATTCAAAATCAGACCATTCCGAGCGGTTCAGCTGGACGGGTTGATTAGCAACAATGATCATGATCCATAACCTCCGTTCCTATTCGAATATTCAACATTGTATAATCGGGAGAGCACGGGTATTGTGTAGTATATGTCGATTCATGCAGGGATTTTGCCCGATCTCGTTTATCAATCATGGCATTTGGGGTAGTACTCTATAGATGAAGTTATGTTCAGGTCTATCTATTCATACGGAATACATTCAGATTCTCATAAAGGAGGACATGTAATGTCGAAATCCATTACAGAGAGCCGATCTCTGTTCGAACAATTGTATACGCACGCACCAATCGGCATTGCTGTCGCATCGCATGTAAATGGACGGTGGTTGCAGCTTAATCCTGCATTTTGCGAGATGCTTGCATACAGTGAAGATGAACTGATCGATACTTCGGTCATACATATGATCTACGAAGAAGATCTGCATATGGAGGAATTCCGCAGCAAGTTCTGGGAAATGACTCATGAAACAAGTCCGATGTACGAGACGGAGGTTCGTCTGAAACGAAAGGACGGTTCGTTATTGTGGGCAACCATTAGAGCTTGCATTGTTAGGGATGAAACGAATGGTGAGCCATTGTATCTGTTGGTACAGGCTGCTGACATTACGAAACAAAAAGATGCAGAGGAAATCCTCATTGTGCAACGTAAGCAATTGGAAGAGAGCAGTCGCATCTCTCGCCTGCTGGCGGAGTCTTCACTAGACCTGATTGCAATACATGATGCCGATTCAAGTCGTACATTTAAATATGTATCGAATGCATGTAAAAGCATGTTGGGCTATGAGTTGGAAGAAGTTATAGGTAAGCCGGGAACATTTGTTATCTATCCGGAGGATGTGCCTTTGGTTGAAGCGTACGTAGAAGAGCAGAGAAAGGGTCTGGCTCCCAAACGGCTCAATTATCGCCTGTTACATAAGGATGGATCTACGGTATGGGCAGATACGATTACGCACTATGTATATGACGATTCAGGTGAATTAATGGAGATGGTCGCCGTAACCCGAGATATCACAGCCAGCCAGCAACAACAGTTAAGCATGCAGGAGTACAGATCGTTATTTGACTGTAATCCCCTAGGTGTGGCTTCTCTTGATCTGGAAGGCAATCTGCTGAAAGCCAATATGGGTCAGGAACAGTTGACAGGACACACCAAAGAGGAACTGCTGAGTCGGCCTTTTGATCACCTCATTGATCCTGTGGATCTGGAGAAGACTCGATATCATTTTGAGGAAACGGTGAAGGGCAATGCACAGAGCTACGAGATAGGTTTAATTCACAAAAATGGGCAGCGGATTGAAACAAATGTGATTAATGTTCCTATTATACTGGAGAACAAAGTTGTTGGGGTCTACGGGATTACGAGTGACATTACAGAGTCCAAACGTTACGTCGAGGAAATCGAGAATCTTAGTTATGAACGGGCATTGATTTTGAATGGCATGTCTGAGGGTGTTATTGGACTGGACCTGGAAGGGAATCTGAACTTTGCCAATCCGGCCGCTGCGGAGATCATGAACTTCTGTCCAAGTGAATTGAATGGCAAACCATTAGAACAGATGATGATCCAAATGCAGAGCGAAGGCATCCCCTACCCATCCAAGGATACACCAATTCTACAGGCTGTTCGTGAGGGACGAGGTCTGCCACGTACCGAATCCGTATTCTGGAGACAGGATGGGTCCAGTTTCCTGGCAGAGTTCCAATTGAAGCCGATTATGGATCAGGGTAGAACGCGCGGAGCAGTGTTGGTTTTCCGTGATATGACATCTGTTAAGGACATCATACGTGCCAAGGAAGCAGCAGAGCATGCAGACCGGGCAAAGTCCGAGTTTCTCGCCATCATGAGTCATGAGCTTCGTACGCCATTAAACGGCATCATGGGCATGGCCCATCTGTTAATGGAAACCGAGCTGGATGATGAACAGAAAGGTTTTGCGGAAATCATGATTGATAGCGGCGAATCCCTTTTGTACATTCTGAACGAAATTTTGGATTTCAGCAAAATCGAAGCAGGCAAAATGGATCTTGAGCGCGCACCTGTAGATATTAAGGCGATGCTGGGTGGGGTGATCGAGCTGTTTGCACTGAAGGCATCAGAGAAAAATATTGAACTCTATTGTGAAGTGTCGGACCATATTCCTGAACGCATTCGAGGGGATGAGACACGAATCCGGCAGATTTTGATTAATCTGGTGGGTAATGCCGTTAAATTCACAGAGCAGGGCCGTATTATGGTGAGCGTAGGTGCTGATTTCTCAGATGAGCATGGTCAGGATAACCTGATGTTGACCTTTAAGGTGAGAGATACGGGGATTGGCATTCCAATAGAAAAGCAGCATCAGTTGTTCCAATCCTTCTCACAGCTTGATCCGGCCATCAATCGTAAGTTTGGCGGGACAGGTCTGGGCCTTGCGATCAGCAAAAAACTGGTGGAGTTAATGGGCGGAGCGATTGGTGTACAGAGTGAGATCGGTGAGGGGGCAGAATTCCAGTTCACCCTCGTAGTGGAGCGGTGGTTAGAGGAAAGTAATGACCCGATTGAAATCACCACGAATGATGAACTGCAATTGGATCGAGCAAGTCTTGCCCATGACATTAAAATTTTGATTGCTGAGGATCAAGCGGTCAACAGTCATCTGTTGGAGGAGATGCTGCGCAAGTTTGGCGGAGTCTGTGATATCGTTGAGAATGGTGCACAGGCCGTCGACATATTGAACAAGGTTCAATATGACCTGGTGTTTATGGATATTCAAATGCCAGTTATGGATGGGATTGAAGCGACCTGCCACATCAGACAGAGCCACCCAGAAATACCGGTTATTGCAGCGATTACAGCTTTTGCAGGCGCCGGTGACCGTGAGGAGTGTCTGAAATGCGGGATGCAGGACTTTATCAGCAAACCGTTTCATTCCACGGAGATTAGCCGCGTATTGAATACATGGGTTCCATATATTCGCTCTCAAAGGGTAACGTAACAGAAAAATAACCTGCACCTTGAAATTCAAGGTACAGGTTATTCTGTCATTTACGACCAGCCTCCGATTAAACCGGAGAGAGTCACGCATTCGTCATCTTCCAAATCTGCAATCAGAGTGAGTTCTTCGTTGTCTTGTGGATCAACGGAGAATAATTCACGGCGTCCGTCCTCATGCACAATAATGACTAACTGATGGCCGCCCTTTGTATCAAACTGGTACTTAACTCCGATACCAGGTAGTGGGCATTCGCGGATATTCATGAAACCTGTCACCTCTTTAGCTTTGCTTAATAAAAAATTAACCGTTCACACAGTACGGATGTATTCTACTATCCATAACACCGTTTGGCAAGTCACAAATAAAATTGGTGTGAAGAATTAATTTTTTCCGCGATGTGATCTTGCACTGTGGCGCTGTCTGGCCCGCCTGCGACGAACAAAAAACCAAATGAGCAGAGCAGCAATTAATAATAGACCAATGACTGCAATTATGATGATATTCCGGATATTAGGAACCTGTACAGTCAGATCCAGTTTATTCATCTGGAGGGGTGAAACGTGCCAAATGAGCGTTTTTCCGCCATCCTCCACTTGATCCGCATTTGAATCGGCTGCTTTGATGGGCAAAGACAACTTAAAGTCAAAGTTAACATCTTTTAACAAGAGGTTTTTAAGAAAGCTAGGCACCTTGTTAATTTGATTTTTGATCTCACCATCGGGCATGGACTCCATGAGATCGGCTTCTGCTGTAATGTGCATCTTGGAAGTGAAGAAGCCGGGGGAAGTTGTTTGTTCAACCTTGATTCCTTGTGGTAACTTGGACGTATCAAAGCTGGTTTTATTGCTTCTTTCATAATGGGTGGTCGCTGTGAGCTGCTTCTGATCTCCCTGTTCCGAAACCTCTGCCTGGAAGTTATTTCGATTCAATGCATCTGCGATCAGAGGCATGAGATTGTCTTGTCCAATTTTTCCAAGAGCGGAGTTCTTTACGTTGAGATTGAGATCCAGATCCGTTGATCCATCCATATTCACCGTTAGATGGGCCTCTCCATCAGCACAGGCGGATAAAACAGATAACATAAGGGCTAATAAAACAGTAAGAAATAGCTGACGTAAGGGAATGCGAGTTGACATGTCTTTCAACCTTTCTGCGTAAAAATCCAAATTCCATTTCATAGAAGTATAGTATACACCGTAAGCATGGCGGATGAAACTTTGCACCGTGCAGCGAGGTACGTATGATTTAGTGTGATCGGGGAAATAATCCATTTATTAAAATTAAAGATTTCGTATTTTTGTCAATGTTCGGTCAATTCAAACGGCGATTCACCGTGTACACTAGTAGTAGTGTGATGAATATACGGAAGCAGGGAGGTTACATTCATGACATATATCATTATTATGGCCGTTATTATGGTCGTGGGCATGGTCGGAATGGGCTGGTTCTATCAGATTATGGATAAAGACCAAAGCTAGTATTGTTTAAATGTGAAAAGAAGAGAGACAACCTATAAGCTGGCTTCGCTAACGCGAGGCGGGCTTATTTGTGTGGGGAAAAATTTTGAGGCACTGACCTTACATTAGCGCGTAATATATGTAACCATTCATGTTGCACAATTTGACCGATGGACAAATATTTTTCGTAATTATGGGATTTTTTAGCTGCTCTTTTGTATAATAGGGGGTAGTTTAACTCGGGATACTCCCGAAATTCTGCCAAACAGGAAAGGGTGTACATAAATGAAATTTAGTGAGTATACGTATACACGTCCGAATCTGGAACACATCAAGACATCTTTCCGTGAGCTGTTGAGCGGTTTTGAAGCTGCGGCAACGGTTGAAGAACAGAGTGGGTTCATGGATCAGATTAACGCGCTGCGCAGTGATTTTGAGACACAAGCCCAATTGGTCTACATCCGTCATTCCATTGATACCAATGATGAGTTTTACAAGGCGGAGAACGAATTTCTGGATGAGAATGCACCAATTGTACAGGAATACATTACGGATTTTTACCGTGCATTGGTTAACTCCAAATTCCGCAACGAGTTGGAACAAAAATGGGGTTCACAGCTGTTCCAACTGGCGGATCTTTCACTGAAAACATTCAGCCCGGAAATTATTGAAGAGCTCCAGAAGGAGAACAAACTTTCCACAGAATACAATCAGTTGATCGCATCGGCCAAAATTCCGTTCCAAGGTGAAGAGCGTACGTTGCCACAGCTTCATCCATTTGAACTGTCCACGGATCGCTCCATGCGGGAGCGTGCTTCGGAAGCCAGATACACGTTCATGGCTGAACATGAAGCTGAATTCGATCGCATTTACGACGAACTGGTTAAAGTACGTACACAGATCGCGAAGAAACTGGGATATCCAAGCTATGTGGAACTCGGCTATGATCGTATGAACCGTACGGATTACAACGCCGAGATGGTTGCGAACTTCCGTGCACAAGTTCGTGATTACATTGTACCTGTAGCGACCAAGCTCAGAGAGCGCCAGCGTAATCGGATTGATGTGGATACGCTTTATTATTACGATCAGGGCTTCAGCTTCAAGACGGGTAACCCGACACCTAAAGGTGACGCGGACTGGATTATCGATAATGGTAAAAAAATGTACGCTGAATTATCACCAGAGACGGATGCATTTTTCCAGATGATGACCGAAAACGAGCTTATGGATCTGGTAAGCAAAAAAGGTAAACAGGGCGGCGGATATTGTACGTTCCTGAACGATTACAAAGTGCCGTTTATCTTCTCCAACTTCAACGGTACCTCCGGTGATATTGATGTATTGACACATGAAGCAGGTCATGCTTTCCAGGTGTATGAGAGCCGTGATTTTGCAGTGCCTGAATACAACTGGCCGACATATGAATCGGCTGAGATTCATTCCATGAGTATGGAGTTCTTCACATGGCCGTGGATGCAGTTGTTCTTCAAGGAAGATACGGACAAGTACAAGTTTGATCACCTGTCTTCCGGTCTGTTGTTCATTCCGTATGGTGTAGCTGTGGATGAATTCCAGCATTTTGTGTATGCGAACCCGGATGCAACTCCAACGGAGCGCAAGCAGGCTTGGCGCAACATTGAGAAGACCTATCTGCCACACATCAATTACAAAGATAATGCGTATTTGGAGCAAGGTGGTTTCTGGCATAAACAGGGTCACATTTTCTCATCGCCATTCTATTACATTGACTATACGTTAGCACAAATCTGTGCATTCCAGTTCTGGAAACGCAGCAATGAGGACATGAAGTCCGCATGGGCCGACTATCTGACATTGTGCAAAGCGGGAGGAAGCCTGTCCTTCACTGGATTGGTTGAACTGGCTGGATTGAACTCTCCATTCGAGGATGGCTGTGTATCCTCCGTAATTGGTGAGATTGAGGCATGGCTTGACGGCGTGAACGATAAGGCGCTGTAAGCCTTCGTAAGGATGCTTTTAGTGTAAGTACCTTCGGTAAGGTATAAGTAGTGGATAAAGCTTTAAGATAGATAAGTAAGACGACTTGGAGACCTTCGGGTGTCTGGGTCGTCTTTTTCATTACGGGGAAAAATCAACCTCAAGTGTAACATTTATCGGATTCATTGTGATTTATTTCACTATATCTGAAAACGGATTCAGTTACAATGAAGATAGTAAATCAGGGGTTACAGGAGGCTGGTTCAAATGGCAACACATGCATATTATGTTCCGCCCGTGAACTTGATGGGTAGAGGCTGTTTACAGGAAGCAGGTCAGATGATTGAACAGATGGGTATCCGCAAGGCGCTGGTTGTAAGTGATCGCCAATTGATAACTTCAGGCGTTGCTGAACAGGTACTGTCTATACTAAGAAAATCAGGGTTAGACTATGTAGTATATGATGAGGTTCAGCCTAATCCAACATGTCAGAATGTACATGATGGACTACAAGTATTCCAGGATCATGGCTGTGACGCCATTATATCGATAGGCGGAGGTTCACCGCAGGATGCTGCCAAAGGCATTGGTATTGTAGCTACGAACGGTGGGCATATCCGCGAATATGAAGGATTTCATCAATCAAAACATAAGTCCGTGCCACTTGTGGCGGTTAACACAACGGCTGGCACATCGAGTGAGGTGACAATTAACTACGTGATTACAGATGAGGAACGTAAAGTGAAGATGGTGATGGTGGACCGCAACAGTCTGGTCTCCCTGTCGGTTAATGATCCGGAGCTGATGCTCAGCAAACCTGCAAGTCTCACAGCGGCCACAGGAATGGATGCGTTGACACATGCCGTAGAAGCCATGGTTACACCGGGTGGATTTACAGTGACAAGTGCGACAGCTGCTGCAGCTGTTGAACTGATCTTTGAATATTTGCCAAGAGCGGTGAGAGACGGCAGTGATCTGGAAGCGCGGGAACATATGACGTATGCGTGTTTCCTTGGCGGGATTGCTTTTAATAATGCGGGGCTGGGTTATGTCCATGCGATGGCGCATCAACTGGGTGGCGTATATGATCTGCCGCATGGTGTGTGCAACGCAATGTTACTCCCCTATGTAGAGGAGCTGAATGCCAAGCATGTACCGGGCAAATTTCGTCATATTGCCAAGGCGATTGGTATGGATGTGAAGGGCAGAAGTGATGAGGAATGTTCCGATTACGTCATTGAGGCCATACGTCAGCTATCGAAGGAAGTCGGCATTCCTGAGAAACTGTCTGAACTGGGTGTAAAAGATCCCGATGTGGAACTGCTTGCCGATAACGCGATGAAAGATGCCTGTGCACCAGGCAATCCCTATCAACCGTCCAAGGATGAAGTGATGGAGCTGTTCCGCAAAATTATATAAGTGAGAACGTATCGAGTCGGAGGGGATCCGGCTCTTTTTTGTTTTTCAAATCTCGGATATTGTATCTATGCCTTTGGGCATCTTCACAAATGGAGTTCAATGCGTAATAATGTAGGTCGGGCCATTGGCAACATATGACATCGACATCAGGAGGCATCATGAGACTTAGTACAAGTAACCTAAACACCTATATTAAGCAATATGAGACTTATTTAAGCGTGGAGCGTAATCTATCCCTTAAATCCATTAAAGCCTATCTGTCTGATCTCAACAGACTTGTAGAATGGCTTGATACTAAACATATTCATGATGTAACCAGAGAAAATTTACGAATGTATCTGGAACAATTAAACAGTGAACACACACTTAAAGACTCGACCATTAAAAGAAAGTACATATGCTTCAAAGCATTTTTTAATTATTTGGTTCAAAGCGGAGATATAATCGAGTCCCCAATTATTGGTTTCGGAAAAAAATTCAAAACGGCAAGACGTATTCCAAAGACACTTTCTGTCAATGAGGTTGAAAAGTTACTAAATGCACCACAAGAGCACATGAAACAATTACACACGAGTTTTAGAAGAAGAATCAACCTTCGTAACGATGCTATCATTGAACTGCTCTATGTTATTGGAATTCGTATTGGAGAATTAGTGAATATTGATATGGAGCACATCGATCTCGAAGAGAAAACCGTGTTGATTTTTGGAAAAGGTCGTAAGGAGCGATTGCTCTACATTTCAAGCAGCGAAGTCATCCATAAAATTAAAACATGGTTGCATGCCCGCGAACATTTCGACCCCCAATCTGATGCTCTGTTCCTTAACAAATATGGTGATCGACTCTCCATTTACTCCATTGAGGATATTTACTCTAAATACAGGGACTTATCTAAAGTTAGCAAAAAATCAACACCTCATTACCTCAGACATAGCTTTGCTACACATCTGCTGAATAATGGTGCAGATTTACGATCAGTTCAGGAAATTCTCGGACATACCAATGTAAGCACCACGCAAATATACACAGAAGTGTCTGTTGAACGGAAGAAGGATGTGCTTTCACGGTTTAATCCGAGGAATAATCTAAAAGTGTAGAGAAAAACCTCCAAATAATTTATAGTTATTAGTATGTAACTCCTTGATAGACTGCATGCTTAAAGAAAATTCAAACACTACTTTCATACTACATCTCTATATTCGACACATTTCTATATAATCCTCTAAAAATTTACAAATAGCTTGCCATTTTCTGATTCGTAAGACCTGCATTTTTGATTTTATAGGTTTATGGGTCTAGTAGTGTCACACTTTTACCATGAATTTTCCAAAAGGAGTTTACTTCTCTTATATCGAATACAATATGAATAACAGCGGCACGAGAAAGGGTAATCTTACCCGCAACTTGATGTCGATGTTTTCCAGTAAGATTCCCCAGTCCGTTTCGTGTTTAATGTTAAATAGGAGTAGACTATTTCATTGTTCACGAGCTACACCTTAAGTTCTGCATCTAACATTCACCTCTGTAAGACAGTCAAGCAATTCTACACCAGCATCATCTCTATTTCAGGCTTTACAATCCAAGAAGTTAAACTGCAACAAAGATTCACCGGTTACACATCTGTACAGCAAGCTCCTAATCAAGACAACAGTGTCCACACAACAGAATATCGATTATGGGCTCTGAAATGAATCAGAACGAATGCACGTGGAGGAGGCTGTAATGATGGCGAAAAAAGAAGTTGTAGCGATGCTACTTGCCGGAGGACAAGGTAAGAGGTTAAAAGGATTGACCAAATCACTGGCTAAGCCAGCTGTATATTTTGGGGGCACGTACCGAATCATTGATTTCCCGCTGAGTAACTGCTCTAATTCTGGTATTGATACAGTGGGTGTATTGACCCAATATGAACCACTTGTCTTACATTCCTATATTGGCATTGGCAGTGACTGGGATCTGGATCGGAAAAACGGCGGGGTATATGTACTTCCTCCACATGAACGTGAAGACGGTAGCAACTGGTACCGGGGTACAGCGGATGCGATCTTCCGGAACCTGAACTTTATTGAACAATTCGATCCTGAGCATGTGCTCATTCTGTCAGGGGATCATATCTATAAGATGGACTACGAAAAAATGCTCCAGTATCACAAAGAAAAAGATGCGGATTGCACCATATCGGTCATTGATGTCTCATTGGAAGAAGCCAGCCGGTTCGGAGTGCTGAACACCAACGATGACTATAGCATCTATGAATTTGAAGAAAAACCTCCTGAGCCCAAGAGCACACTGGCTTCCATGGGTATCTATCTCTTCAAGTGGGATGTACTGAAACGTTTCCTGATCCAGGATGAACAACAGGCATCCACCTCCTATGATTTTGGTAAAGATATTATTCCTTTATTGCTTGAAAATGAAAAATCCTTATATGCGTATCCATTTGAAGGTTATTGGAAAGACGTTGGTACCATTCGCAGTCTGTGGGAATCCAATATGGATCTTTTGGACGAAGACACACCGTTTAATCTGAATGATCCGGACTGGCGTATTTTCACACGTAATCCAAACCAACCTGCACAATACATCTCACCTTCGGGCAAGGTGCGGAATTGTATTATTAGTGAAGGTACTGTAGTGCATGGTGAGGTCAATCATTCTGTTCTGTTCTATGGAATTGAAGTTGGTGAGAACAGTGCGGTCATTGATTCGGTGATCATGCCAAGAGTGAAAATCGGGCAAAATGTGCGCATTTACCGAGCTATTATCGCAGAAGGATTGGTTATTCCGGATGGAACACAGATTTCGCCTGCACCGGAAGATGAGAGTGATATATTGCTCGTGGATCAGGAAGAACTAGAACGTCAGCTTCGCCAGGGAATAACTAGCAAGGCCTAATTGAAGTCAAAAGGACGGTGCATGCGATGAAACAATTGATCGGAGTTATTAACCTTGACCATGAACTTGAAGAATTGAAGGAATTGACGTATTTTCGCTGCGGAGCCGCGGTGCCTTATGCCGGGCGTTACCGTCTGATCGATTTTGTTCTATCCAATATGATGAATGCAGGCATTGAGAGTATTGGTGTATTTGTACGGCGAAAATATCGCTCGTTGATGGACCATCTTGGTGACGGTAAACCTTGGGATTTGGATCGCAAGCATGGGGGTATGTTTATTTTGCCACCAGACTGGAATGATCCAACAGATACATCACAGGGGGACTTGCAGCATTTCCACAACAATCTGGACTTTTTCCACAGAGGAGCAGGACAATATGTTGTGCATGCGGGCAGTCGCCATGTGACCAAAGCAGACCTCCAGGATGTCTACAGGTATCACATCAGTAAAGGAGCGGACGTTACACTGGTTTGCAAAAAAGTAGATCAGCTACTACCTGAGCATGACGCCTGTGTCAAAGTTGAACATGACGGGGACGGTAACGTGGTGGACATTCACCAAAGCGCTAATCACCCGAATATATATACAGAAATTTTCATCATGGAAAAAGAATTGTTCCTGCGCCAGGTGCAACGCTGCATTGATCATGGCGAGAGCCATTTCTTCCGGGATGTGATTCAAAAAAATCCGGATGGATTGAATATCGCTGCGTATGCATATGATGGCTATCACGCAGTCATCAATTCCATTGACAGTTATTATCGCAACAGTATGGATCTGCTGAACACAGGGCAATATGAACAACTGTTCAAGGAAGATCCGATCCAGACGAAAATTAAATACGAAGCGCCTGCCAAATACCTGGATACCGCCGATGTTAAACATTCACTTCTCGCGAATGGCTGCATCGTAGGTGGAGAGGTGGAGGACAGCATTCTGTTCCGTGGTGTACAGGTGGCCAAGGGTGCCAAAATAAAAGGTTCCATCATCATGCAGAAATGTTACATTGGTGAGGGGACGGTACTTGAGAATGTCATTCTCGATAAAGACGTCAAGCTGACCGGAGGACAGACGCTGATCGGTGACCCGTCAAATCCATACATCTTAGCGAAAAGTACTATTATCTAATGCCCCCACGTAACCGATATCTTCTATAAATATATATAAAATAAAAATCCTGTAGGATGGATTTTAGGTTCATACACTTACTAAGCATCGGGTGCCACTGTTAGAGCTCCTTCATACGTGCAAACGTAGTGGAGGGGACGAAATCGATTCTGAAGAAGCGTAGCGGTCGCCTAAAAGCTTTCTGCAAGAAAGCTACTTCGAAAGCATATGCTGTCTTCAAATTTTATCCTTGATTATATAAATTCAACTTAAACATTTACACAAAACGGAGAGGACAGAAATGACCTGAAGAAGCGTAGCGCTCGCCTTTATCCCCGGATTTTCCCATTTTAAAAAGGAGTCAAAAAAATCTGGGGATAACAGCGATCGGAAGGTTATTCTGTCATCGAAGTGTCCAGTGTAAATATTCTCTAGTTCAATTTATATGAACCGCCACCATCCTGCAGGATTTCCCCGGGAGGAACCTACTTTTGTTTGACAACAAGGAAACGTTCAAGAGTATATTTACACGGAATCTGGTCAGCAAATTGGGCAAACCGATTGAAGAAGCAACACAGGAAGACGTGTACCATGTACTGGGAAGCATGATTCGTGAATATGCAGGCCAGGATTGGGCAGCGTCGAATCAGGGGTTCAAGCAGCGCCAGGATAAACAGGTCTATTACTTCTCGCTGGAATTCCTGATTGGACGTCTGCTCGGCAACAATCTGTTGAATGTGAATGAATTGGAATTGGTGCGTGACAGTTTAGCTGAGCTGGGCTTCTCCTTGGAGGAGATAGAAGAACAGGAGGCGGATGCAGGACTCGGTAACGGAGGTCTGGGACGACTCGCTGCTTGTTTCCTGGATTCACTCGCATCACTACGATATGCAGGACATGGTTGCGGGATTCGATATAAATACGGGTTGTTTGAGCAAAAAATCATCAATGGTAATCAGGTAGAGCTACCCGACAATTGGCTGGATAAGGGCAATGAATGGGAAGTACGCCGTCCAGACAAAAAGGTGGAAGTACAGTTCTGGGGCCGAGTAGAAGCTCATGAGCAGGATGGAGAATATCAGTTTGTTACAAAAGATGCCGAATCGGTTGTCGCCATTCCCTATGACGTGCCTGTCATCGGTTATGGTCAAACCCATGTGAATACATTGCGTCTATGGAGTGCCGAGCCAAAGCGCGAGACTTCACTCGACACCCCTTCGAACTACTACGGTTATCTGGATTATAGCCGATCGGTTGAATCAATCTCGGAATTCCTGTATCCCGATGATTCCCAGTACGAAGGAAAGCTGCTGCGATTGAAGCAGCAATACTTCATGTGCTCAGCAGGTGTACAGAGCGCCTTGCGTACGTTCAACAAGCTGGAGTTACCGTATGATCGTTTGCCTGATAAAGTGGCCTTCCACATTAATGACACGCATCCAACCTTGGTTATTCCAGAACTGATGCGCATCCTGATTGATGTGAAGGGTTACGGCTGGGATGAAGCATGGGATATCACAACCCGTACTGTATCGTATACCAATCATACAACGCTTAGTGAGGCGCTTGAGAAATGGCCTGTATCCATGATCAGCAGACTGCTGCCACGAATCTACATGATCATTGAAGAGATCAACAAACGTTTCTGTGGCATGCTGCTGGACCGGTATCCGGGAGATCAGGATCGCATAGGGCATCTGGCGATTGTTGCAAACGATCAGGTACGGATGGCGCATTTGGCGATTGTAGGCAGTCATAGCGTGAATGGTGTTGCTGCTTTGCATACCGAGATTTTGAAAGAGCGCGAGATGGCTCCGTTCTATGAACTGTATCCAGAGCGTTTCAATAACAAAACGAATGGTATCACCCATCGCCGCTGGTTGATGCATGCCAATCCGAAACTGTCGGATCTCATCACGGATACAATCGGTAACGAATGGATAACAGAGCCGGGCAAGCTGGACCAGTTGGCTGGTTTTGCGGATAATACATCATTCCAGGAGCAGTTCCGTTCAATTAAGCGGGATAACAAAGAGCGGCTTGCTGCGTATATTCTGGATCATACCGGGACAGCAGTGAATCCGGATTCCATCTTTGATGTACAGGTGAAGAGACTACACGGGTACAAACGTCAACTGTTGAACATTCTGCATGTTATGCATCTGTATAACCGGCTTAAGAATGATGCTTCGTTTGATATGGTACCACGTACGTTCATCTTTGGTGCCAAGGCAGCGCCGAGTTATTATTTCGCCAAGAAAATTATCAAGCTGATCAACAACGTGGCTGACACGGTGAATCGGGATGCGGCCGTGAATGACCGCTTGAAGGTATTTTTCCTCGAAAATTATTCCGTCTCTCTTGCAGAGAAGATCATTCCCGCTGCGGATGTTAGTGAACAGATCTCAACCGCAGGTAAGGAAGCTTCCGGTACGGGCAACATGAAATTTATGATGAACGGTGCTTTAACGATTGGCACGATGGATGGAGCCAACGTGGAGATGGCGGAGCAGGTTGGGGAAGAAAATATGTTCATTTATGGTCTGCGTGCAGACGAAGTACTTGAGTATTATCGTTCCGGCAGCTACCGTCCGAATGAGATTGTGCAGCACGATGAACGCATTCGCGAGGTCGTGGAGCAACTGGTGCATCCAGGTGCATTCTGTTATCGTGACGGGGAGTTCTGGGATATTTATGACTCCTTGCTGGCCCATGGTGACGAATACTTTGTATTGCGTGATTTTGCTGCTTATGCCGACGCGCATGCTGCGATTGACCAGGCGTATCGGGATATTCCGGGCTGGACTCGGAAAGCGATATTAAACACGGCACATTCCGGCATATTCTCCAGTGATCGTACCATTAGTGAGTATGCGACAGATATCTGGGGTATTCATCCCGTGTCCGGGAACTGGAAAGGTTAAGCATAGATTGTTAAACAAACAAGTCCCCTTGTTCACAAGAGCTATCTCTGCTGGTAAATCAACCAGCGTAGAGAGCATCTCCTTGAAGAACAAGGGGATTTTGGCATACAGTGTATCATAGTGTCATTCAACTTGAAGATAAGCGAAACTTGCGTATCTTTCGTCATACAAGTTCGCACACAAAATCAAAAAAAAGATCTGGATCTCAGTCATACTACATAAGAAATCGTTTGATATTTTGAATTAGATAGGGGAGCCGTCACTATGGATCATTACACACGAATTCAGCTTGCTATTGAGTATTTGGAACAGCATTTGCAAGATGATTTTAATATCAGAGAGACGTCCGCTGCTGCGAGCTTTTCGGCGTTTCATTTTCAGCGTTTATTTCAGGCGATCACGGGATTCACGGTACTGGAGTACGTGCGCAGACGCAGATTAACGGAAGCTGTAGGGATGCTGCGAGGCACATCGGAAGGCATACTGGACATTGCGATGAGCTTTGGCTATCAATCTCAAGAGGCATTTACCCGTGCATTTTCAGCCTACTTTGGAATGACACCGGCGAAGCTACGTAAGCTGGAAGTGGATCAGTTGCCTCTTCTGAAGATGCAACAGAGCATTGATTTTAACGATTATCGAACTTCGCTTGGTGGAACTTTTCACATGAACACACCCCGTCTGGTCACACGGGAACCGAACTGGATTGTCGGCTATGAATATAAGACCAACCTGAATGACAATCAGCATTATGCTGAAATACCCGGATTTTATCACGATTTTGGCATGGAACAGAAATTCATGGCGATCCAGGAGAGGACACGCCCTGATATGGCTTATGGTGTGGCCTGTCATTTTGAAGAGGATGGAGCATTTTCTTTTATTGTGGGTGAAGAAAGCAGTGGAGCATCGCAGGTACTTGAACCCGGTTTTACTTCGATTGAAATTCCGGGCGGCTTGTATGCAGAGTTCACCGTGGAAGGCTCCGGGCAGGATATTCGGAAAATGATCTATGGCAGCTGGTTGCCGCAGTCGAACTATGAACGGAGGGAAGGACCAGACTTTGAAGTGACGGATGTCTGGAAATCGACCCCTGAACAACTGGACATGAAGATATATATCCCGTTAAAATAGACCTTACCGCTTCGCGGAATTCAAGGTCGGAGGACAGATGAATGAGCGAAAAGTCGTGGCTCCACTCCAAGTGGATGCTGACCATTGTTGCTTGCATGGCAGCGCTCTACATACTGATTATGGGCATTTTACTGTTTGTCAGTGGTCGAACACCAGGCATGTATTATCAATATAATCTCGTACCCTTCGAGACGATTCGTCCACTTCTTATGGAGAGGGAGAGGTACAATACAGATACCTGGGTGAAAAACCTGTTTGGCAATATCGTATTGTTCATTCCGCTGGGTATCTGGATTCCATGGTTGTTTCGGAGGAGTCGTACGTTCCTGACCTTTACATCTACAGTTGTTTTGCTTCTGCTGGGTGTTGAGGTCACACAATTGATTACACGTGTAGGTTCGTTTGATGTGGATGACATTATTCTGAACACGATCGGTGCCTGGATAGGTTACGCCGGATTTAAGTTAGTCTTATATTCACAAAAAAGGACTCGGAATTGAACCGCAGATCGCGGTCCATGACCGGGTCTTTTTGCATAAGATACCTTTCAAATGTTTACAGGGGAATCATTTCGGATAAAACATATTAACGGCTTAATACAGTGAGCAGAGATTATATATAAATTTAACTAAACATTTACACGAAACGGAGAGGACAGAAATAACCTGAAGAAGCGAAAGCGTTCGCCTTTATCACCGGATTTTCCCCTTATAAGGGGAATTCATAAAATCTGGGGATAACAGCGATCGGAAGGTTGTTCTGTCATCGGAGTGTCCAGTGTAAATATTTTTTAGTTCAATTTATATAGTGAACAATGATGAGAGCGAGGTGGGCGATATCGTTTGGTGGAAAGAGAGTGTGGTATACCAGATTTACCCGAGCAGCTTTAAAGATTCGGACGGGGATGGATATGGCGACTTGCAGGGGATCTATGAGAAGCTCGATTATTTGGAGAATTTGGGCGTAGATGTGATCTGGCTCTGTCCCATTTACGATTCACCAGGACATGATAACGGATATGATATCCGGGATTACTACGGCATTTTACGCAAGTATGGCACGATGGAGGATTTTGATCGATTATTGGCAGAGGCACACAAACGTGGTCTCAAGATCATGATGGACCTGGTGCTGAATCATACGTCAGATGAACATGCGTGGTTTGCCGAATCACGTTCATCAAAGATGAATCCAAAGCGGGATTATTATATTTGGCGTTCAGGCAAAAATGGTCAGGTGCCGAATAATTGGGAGTCCTATTTTGGGGGTTCAGTGTGGAAGCATGATCCTGAGACAAATGAATATTATCTGCATCTATATTCCGAACAGCAACCGGATCTCAACTGGAACAATGCACAGATGGCAGAAGAGATGTATGAGATGGTGCATTGGTGGCTGGAAAAAGGGGTCGACGGATTCCGTTTCGATGCAGTAGCGCATATCGCCAAGGCAGAGGGGCTGCCAAGTGCCCACAACCCGCATAATCTGCCGGTGGTTCCAGCGTATCAGCTCTTTTCCAACCTGGAACAGGTACACTCCATCCTGAAGAAACTGAATAACATGATCCTGAAACCCTACGGACCCATGACAGTTGGCGAGACTTCAGGACTTGGACCTGAGCAGGCCTTGGCTTATGTGGGGACGGATCGTGATGAGCTTAATATGGTATTCCAGTTTGAGCATATGTTTATCGATGCTAAATCCTCCGGAATCGGTAAATGGAACTATAAGGAATGGAAATTGACCGATCTCAAAGAAATCATGAGCCGATGGCAAACGGTTTTACATGGTAGAGGCTGGAACGCCAATTATATGGGGAACCATGATCAGCCACGTCCGGTTTCCCGTTTTGGTGATGATGGTAAATATCGGGTGCGTTCTGCTCAGATGCTGGCGACATGGATGCTTACACTCGAAGGGACCCCCTACATCTATCAAGGAGAAGAGATCGGCATGACCAATGTCGCTTTCCCGAATATCGAACAATACCGGGACATCGAGACCAAAAATTATTTCAATCATTATATTGGTCAAGGTAAATCAAAGCATGAAGTCATGCAGGCGATCTGGCTGAAGAGTCGCGATAATGCCCGCACGCCTATGCAATGGGATGAGACGGAACACGCAGGTTTTACCCAGGGTCAGCCGTGGATTCAGGTGAATGATAATTATCCTGAGATTAATGTGGCTGATGCCGAAAGTGATCCGCAATCCATTTTGCATTATTACCGTAAGTTAATTGCGCTTCGCAAACAACATAAAGTGCTTATCTATGGCGCGTATGAATTGCTGTTGCCGGATGATCCGGATATCTATACCTATACCCGAACGCTGGATGATGAGCAGATGCTGGTCATTCTGAATTTCCGTGGGCATGAACCTGAGATGCACTGGCCGGAAGGTTGGACTTCCGAGCATGCCAAGCTGATCATCAGCAATGTGAGCAGACGTTATTCTACCGATGAAGGTGCGATTCAGCTTCAGCCGTATGAAGCAAGAGTGTATCGTAAGCAGCGGTGACACGGAGGCTAGCGTGATTTTGCGTTGGTGAAGAGGTATGATTTATAATAAATAGTGGTTTTCAAAATAATCAAAACATATGTCGGGAGGAATCCAAATTGTTGAATATTACGTTCCACGGTCACTCCAGTGTACAGCTGAGCACAGAAGAAAAGTCTCTGATCATTGATCCCTTCCTGCGTGGCAACGATCTTGCCGTCACGAAGCCTGAAGATATTAAGACAGATGTTGTGTTGCTGACACATGCACATATGGATCACATCCTCGATGCTGAACCTATTGCCAAAGCAAATAACGCCAAAGTTGTGGCTATTGTGGAATTGGCTACATATATGTCTTGGAAGGGTCTGGATACACTCGGCATGAACATGGGCGGAACGGTAGATCTTGATTTTGCTCAAGCTAAAATGATTCAGGCGTTCCACACTTCCGGGATTGTGCTCGAAGAAGAACAACGGATCATGTATGCAGGTTTGCCTGCTGGATATATCATTAATATTGGTGGTAAAACAATTTTGCATGCCGGAGACACAAGTCTCTTCGGGGATATGAAAATGATCGGTGATCGTCATGATATTGATGTAGCCTTCTTGCCGATTGGTGGACATTTCACCATGGGACCTGAGGATGCGCTGCAAGCGGCCGAATGGTTTAATGCCAAACTGACGATTCCGGTTCATTATGATACATTCCCGGTGATTCGTCAGGATGCGGAACACTTCGTGCAACAACTGGCTGCAAAAGGGTTGGAAGGACGTGTGCTGGCCCCCGGAGAATCTATTACCCTGTGATGCACATTTAACCCCTGTTCAATAATAAATGGATTTATGGATAAAGACGAATATCACGTCAAGATAACTGACGCGATATTCGTCTTTTTTCGGTTCCAGGTTCAATTTTCACCGATAGAGTTGGTACAAATGACAAAAACATTGAAATTCCATTGTTGAACTCCCTTTTAGAATGATATAAAAAGTTACACGGAAACCAAACGGAAATCCGAATTGACCGCAAACAGGGGGAGCGTTCATGTCATTTATGAAATCATTATTTTTTCAAATTATTGTAGCGGTAATCATCGGGATTGGCGTAGGCATCCTGTGGCCGGATCTGGGTAGCCTGCTGCAACCGCTCGGAACAGGTTTCATCAAATTGATCAAGATGATCATCGCACCACTGATTTTCATGGTGATTGTGACAGGTATTGCCAAGATCGGTGATCTGAAGTCGGTAGGTCGCATCGGACTGAAAGCCACCGTGTGGTTCGAGATTGCAACTACAGTGGCACTGGTACTTGGATTGGGAACAGCCAATCTGCTTCGCCCCGGTGCCGGAATGAACGTGGACCCTTCAACCATAGACGCAAGCGGCATTGAAGCAAAAACCAATGGTTCCGAGTTACCGCATACGGTAGACTTTATCATGAATATTATTCCGACAAGTGTTGTAGATGCCTTTGCACAAAATGCACTTCTGCAAGTACTGCTCGTGGCCTGCCTGTTCGGGGTTGCCCTGGCAGCAACAGAGAGTAAGGCAAAAGAGAATGTACTGACGCTGATTGAGAACTTGCTCGGCATTGTGTTCCGTATCATCGGTTATATCATGAAACTCGCGCCAATTGGTGCATTTGGAGCCATGGCTTACACGGTAGGTGCCTATGGGGCATCCACATTGTCGTCCTTTGGTCTGCTGATTCTGGCCTGTTACGGCGCAGCACTGCTGTTTCTGGTCATGCTGGCATTGGCTGCCTGGTGGATTACCGGGCTGAATTTCCTGCAATTTGTGAAATATACCCGTTCTGAAGTGATGCTGGCGATTGGAACCGGGTCATCAGAAGTGGTGATGCCACGCATGATGGACAAACTAACCAAGGCGGGTTGTGATCGTGCGGTTGTGGGTCTTGTGGTGCCGACGGGGTATTCGTTTAATCTGGATGGTGCTTCAATCTATTTATCGTTGGCAACGGTTTTTGTTGCTCAAGCCGTAGGGATTGAACTGACATTGATGCAGCAAATTACGATTTTGCTGGTGTTGATGTTAAGTTCCAAAGGCATGGCAGGAGTACCTGGCTCCGCATTCTTGGCCCTGTCCGCAACAGCAGTGGCTGTTAATGCTTTTCCGGTAGCAGCGGTTGCTCTGCTGCTTGGTGCAGATCGATTCATGGATACGATGCGTGTATTCACCAACCTGATGGGCAACTGTGTCGCAGCATTTGTGGTGGCAAAATGGGAAGGTCTGCTGGATCAAAAGCGAATGCGTGCCGTACTCTCTGGTGAGATCAGTGCCGCTGAACTGGAAAGGGAAGAGCAAGCTGCACTATCTCTATTGAAGTTGAATATGCAGGAAAAACAAGGGAAAGCCGTAGTTTCACCGGAGATGTCGTAAGAAGCGTTTTTGAAAATTTCAACCAAGTTCAACCAAATTAAACCGTCTGTTGCCCACTCCAATCGTGGGAAGAACAGACGGTTTCTTGTTGTCCCAATACAGATATCATTGGGTTCACGAACGCAGGTTCCAAAATAAATGTTACAGAGGAAAGATTTATGGGGAATGTGTAGAAGAGGCGGAGAATATACATATTATAGTTTCAACTTGTATATACATGTTTACTTATGTAATATAGATATGAAGTTAGCCGAGAACATCACATAAGAGCATTACAATTTATTGGAGGCGTTAACATGAGTTCTAATAACACAACTCCGTCATCTTGGTGGAAGACATCAACGGTGTATCAGGTATATCCGAAGAGTTTTAATGATACAACCGGATCGGGTACTGGAGATATTCGTGGATTAACCGAGAAGCTTGATTATTTGCAGCATCTGGGTATCGATATTGTGTGGTTGCAGCCGGTATATGTATCCCCGCAGCATGATAATGGATATGACGTAGCGGACTATTACCGGATTAATCCGGATTATGGGACGATGGAGGATTTTGACGAACTGCTGAAAGGTCTGAAGGCTCGTGATATGAAACTGATGATTGATATCGTGGTGAATCACTCCTCGACCGATCATGAGTGGTTCCAGCAATCCCGTTCTTCCAAGGATAATCCGTATCGGGATTATTATATTTGGAAAGATCCTGCTCCGGATGGCGGTGTGCCAAACAACTGGCAATCCAAGTTCGGTGGGCCTGCTTGGCAGTTCGATGAACAGACGGGACAATATTTCCTGACTTTATTTGATAAAACGCAGGCAGATCTCAATTGGGAGAATGAAGAAGTACGCAAAGCTGTACGGGATATGATCAAGTTCTGGGCCGAAAAAGGTGTGGATGGTTTCCGTATGGACGTGATCAACCTGATCTCCAAAGACCAGCGGTTCCCTGATGATGATGGTAGCGTGTCACCGGGTGATGGACGCAAATACTACACGGATGGACCGCGTGTGCATGAGTACATCACCGAGATGTACGATGAAGTATTCGGGCCTTACAACATGGTGACCGTAGGGGAGATGTCCTCCACAACACTGGAACATTGTATCCAATATTCGAACCCGGCTTCCCGGGAGTTTTCGATGACGTTTAACTTCCATCACCTGAAAGTGGATTATCCGAATGGTCAGAAGTGGGAACTGATGCCGTATGATTTCGAAGCGATGAAGCAGCTCTTTAGTGAGTGGCAAACTGGCATGCAGGCCGGTGGAGGTTGGAACGCGCTGTTCCTTAATAACCATGATCAGCCGCGGGCACTATCCCGTTTCGCCGATGATGGTGATTATCGTGCCGAAAGTGCGAAGATGCTTGCAACAACGATACACGGCATGCAAGGTACACCTTATGTCTACCAGGGTGAAGAGATCGGCATGCCGAATCCGGTCTGGAATGACGTTAGCGAGTTCCGCGATATCGAATCAACGAACATGTACCGCCTGCTTCAGGAAGAACGAGGCAAATCCGCTGAAGAAGCTTTCAACATTGTAAAAGAGCGTTCCCGGGACAACTCCCGCACACCGATGCAGTGGAATGGAAGTAAGAACGCCGGATTTACTACTGGAACACCTTGGCTGAAGGTGGATGAGCGGTATCCTTCCATTCACGTGGAACAGCAGCTGGCTGATCCAGATTCGATCTACTACCACTACCGCAAATTGATTGCCCTACGTAAACAGGTTAACGTGCTGATCGACGGTCTGTATGAACGATTGGACGATGCACATCCGGATGTATTCGCGTACGCACGGACCAATGGAAGTGAAACCTTGATTGTTGTATCCAACTTCAGTAAACGAGACGTCACGTTCTCGCTTCCGGAAGCGGTCTGGAATGATCACATTGCAGGCAAATCAGCAGAGTTACTCATAGGAAATACGGAGGCAGCCCCTGCGCTGACGCAGGAAATCTCTCTTAGTCCGTATGCATCCTATATGTGGCTTGTGCCACAACAGGACTAATCACATTTTATAAATAGGAAGTGACACTATGGCAATCGATAAAAAACAGGTTGAGGAGATCGTCCGGGCAGTCGGTGGCAAAGAGAATATTGAAGCTGCAACACACTGTGTTACACGACTCCGTTTTGCCTTGTACGATGAGAGTAAAGTGGATACTGAAAGTCTGGATCAGAATGATCTGGTTAAAGGACAGTTCTCTTCCCAAGGACAATTCCAGGTCGTTATTGGGCCTGGTCTGGTAGATAAAGTCTATGATGAGATGATTCAGATTACCGGGGGAGATCGTTCTTCCAAGGATGATGTGAAGGCGGTTGCTGGTAAAAAGCAAAATCCAATCCAGCGAGCGATTAAAACACTCTCGGATATTTTCATTCCGATCTTGCCTGCAATCATTACGGCAGGTCTTTTGCTCGGGATTAACAATATTCTGACAGGTCCAGGCATTTTCTTTGATGGAAAATCATTAGTGGATGTTTATCCAGCCTGGAAGGATCTTGCGTCCATTATTAATACGATCGCAAGTACAGCCTTTACGTTCCTGCCGGCTCTAATTGGTTGGGCAGCTGTAAAAAGGTTCGGCGGCAGTCCGCTGCTCGGGATCGTGCTGGGTCTCATTCTGGTACATCCCGATCTGCTGAGTGCATATGGTTACGCTGATGCCGTGAATAATGGCACGGTGCCAACATGGAATCTGTTCGGTTGGGAGATTGAGAAGATTGGTTATCAAGGGCAGGTTTTGCCAGTACTGGTATCGGCCTATCTGCTTGCAAAGATGGAAATTTTCCTGAATAAAAGGGTACATGATTCGATCAAACTGCTGGTCGTTGCACCAGTTACGTTGCTGATTACCGGATTCCTGGCATTTACAATTATTGGACCGGTTACATTTGCTATTGCAAATGCAATTACTTCCGGCTTGATCTATGTATACGATTCATACGCGGCGCTGGGTGGTCTGATCTACGGTGGTCTGTACGCTTTGCTCGTTATCACCGGTATGCATCACACGTTCCTCGCGGTGGATGTTCAGCTCATTGGTAGTCAAGGCGGTACGTTCCTGTGGCCAATGCTGGCATTGTCCAATATCGCACAAGGCTCGGCGGCACTTGCGATGATGCTTGTCCTGCGTGAAAAGAAAATGAGAGGACTTGCGGCAACGTCTTCGGTATCGGCCTTCCTCGGGGTAACTGAGCCGGCGATCTTCGGAGTGAATATCCGTTACCGTTATCCGTTTATCTTTGGTATGATCGGTTCCGCGATTGGTGGTGTGCTGCTGACGATGAATAATGTTCAGGCAACCTCCATCGGTGTAGGTGGTGTACCTGGATTCCTGTCGATTTTCCCTGACAAATGGGGCGTTTTCTTCATCGGCATGGCGATTGTCTTGGTTGTACCGTTTGTACTGACCGTCCTTTTTGGCAGAGCCAAACTGAGAAAAGAAGATCGTAGTGCAAGCAATGAAACCGTTGCTGAGCCTAAAGCGGCTACATCGCAGTCTGCTTCGGGTGTTACCTCTTCAACTGCAAAAACAGATCCAAACCAGCGCACACGTAGTGCAGCTCAAGTAGGAGACGAAGCCGTGAATACACTGGAAATCATGGCGCCTTTAACAGGCCAGGCCGTGTCACTGGAGCAAGTACCAGATCCGGCTTTTGCCGAGAAACAGATGGGTGAAGGTGTAGCGATTGAACCTTCCGGCAACGTTGTTGTTGCTCCGTTTGATGCTCAGGTAGCTCATGTAATCAAAAGTAAACATGCGGTGATTCTTGAACACGCGAGTGGATTACAAGTTCTGATCCATGTCGGGATTAATACAGTATCCCTCAAGGGTGAAGGCTTCAACATGCATGTGGAAGCTGGCGAGCATGTAAAAGCTGGACAAAAGCTGTTGGAGTTTGATCGTAAGGCAATTGAAGATGCGGGATACCCGCTGATTACACCGATTATCATTCCAGATGGTCAGGATATGGTTGAACGGGTGGAAGTCACGACAGGTGATGTTACATCTAATCAAAATGGTGTGTTGAAGGTTCATCTGAAAGGTTAATTGAATACAACAACAAGAAGGGGCTGCATGATGCGCAGCTCCTTTTTGCTGTATGATCGTTATTTTCATGACGATCATGGTAAACTGTATATAAAATGGAAGAATCACATTTTTAAAATAATGGTGGTTGGAAAGGTTCTTCTGACAAAGCAAGCTTCAGGCATGTTCGAGTCGTGGCGTTCATATGGTGGAGAAAGAGTTCCTAGATCGATGAGGAGGAGAGCCATGACACGTATTGCGGTGATGGTCATTCATGGGCTGGGTATGCGGAAGGATGGGTACGCGGACAAGCTGATTGCTTGTTTGCATAAGGAATTGGACAAGGTGATGGTCTTGCCTGGAGCCTCCAAACAGATGCTGGATATCGAACCTGTATATTGGGCGGATGTATTTGAGGAGCGGGAAGAGGCGCTCTTTCAACAGCTCGTCAGCTCTCCGGGATTGAACTTTCAGGCGTTGCGCCGATTTGTCATCCACTACCTGGCTGATGCGGTTGCTTATCAACCGGTGGAAAATCAAGGCCATAACTACGATGCCGTACATCGAACGTTGAATCAGGCGATGCATACCCTTGCACAGCGTAATGGACCGGAAGCTCCGCTCTGTGTGGTTGCCCATAGTTTGGGTGCCGTAATCGCCAGTAACTTCTTCTACGATCTGCAATATCCCTCCAGTCGTGTGCCTGAGGTTGTGGATGTGAACTCGGCTCTGGAGCGGGGGGATACGCTGACCCATTTTTACTCCTTTGGTACAACCCTGCCCTTATGGAGTTTGCGTTACCATGACTTTAGTTGTCCAATTCAGGTGCCCTCTTCCCATGTGAATCAGTACTATGCTGGGCTGGAAGGGGAGTGGGTGAACTTCTACGATCGGGATGATATTCTGGGTTATCCATTACGCCCCATTGATCCCGCTTATGAGAAAGCGGTCAAAGAAGATATTGAAGTGAACTCTGGCGGCGTGGCTATGAGTTGGAATCCGCTAAGTCATGGGGGGTATTTTTCCAATCGAAGTATGAATCGGAGAATGGCTCAGGGGCTTGCTCGAACCTGGACCTGGATAAATCGCTCATAATATCAGAGGTAGTTCAAAAAGTCCGCTTTTGATTACGAAGGATGCCTAATGGCATCATCAGCATCGAATATGGAATTCATCCCATCTTCTTGGTACTGAAAACCGGTCTTTTTGAACACGTATTGTCAGTACTATAAGTATTGAAATTAGGAGGGAATATGTATGGAATGCAGGACAGGCTGTGCCGCATGTTGTATCGCGATTTCCATATCATCACCGATACCGGGCATGGCTCATGGCAAGCCGGCAGGTGTACGTTGTGTGCAGCTTACCGATGATAATCGTTGCGGAATTTTTGGCCAAAAAGATCGTCCTGCGGTATGCAGTGGGTTGCAAGCTGAGGAAGAGATGTGTGGTAGCACCGATCAGGAAGCATTTGATATTCTAACCTGGTTGGAGCAAGAAACTGCACCAAAGGTAATATGAGTAGGTTGTTTTAATGAATTGGGATAATTATACTTAATAGGGAAGAAGGTTGATTAGAGAGAGGAGACGCGAATACAATGGGGCTTGTTAAACGTTTTGTATTGGTTGTAGTGAATATGATCGGAGAGTTATGGATGGGGTTTTACCGACGTAACTCGGATTATTATGACCATCAGACTTCGGAGTCCAAAAGTAAGATTGGCTATTATGCATTTATTATTGGGGCAACAGTGGTTACGGTGGGCATTGTAGGCTGGATGTACAACCGAATTTATTCATAAGTAGTCATTATGCTTAAAATTGAATGAAGCCAAATGCTGAAGTTAAGTCTGTACAAATAAAAGAGAGTATCCGCAGGATGTGACATCAAATGGATACTCTCTTTGTCATGGAATCGGGGCGAAATATGATCATTGAAGTGAGGGCTCTGCTTTCTTTTCTTTCAACATATGTACAAGAATCATCTTCAGTACGGAAGAGACGATGAAAAAGATAAACAGGATGCGGAACAATTGATACCCGGATACAACCGAAAGATCGGCATTCACTTCATGTGCCATGATACTCATCTGATCCATCCCGCCAGGGGCCATGCTGAGTAGTGAGGTAGCCGCCGAGAGGGAGAATACATTCATTAACAGATAACTCAATCCAAGCGCACCAGCAATGAGAAGTACACTGCTAATCACGGCTAGGGTCACCGTCTGTGTCTTACGTTGCAACTGTTCTGGCTTGAGCATCAGTCCAACATGACTGCCAATCATCAATTGCGATACGTTTAAGAGGGAGGTTGGCAGACTGGGCGTGTGCATCGTTGTGCTTAATTGAACGACACACATGACAATCATGGGACCCAGCATAAAGGCCGTCGGAAATCGGAGTTTGCGTGCAACCCATGCACCCGCTACACAGAGAGGAGCATAGACAAGAATCTCCGGGAAAAGGGAACCCCACGTTGCTACGTCAATGAACGGATGATCCAAACCTCCACCTGCGGTACCTCCAATCCACGGACTGAACAGCAGGAACGGAACACAGAAGACAATCATGATCAGCCGAGTCACCTGCAAAAAGGTAACTAGCGTCAGATTGATGGATTTCATCTCTTCTGCAAGGGACACCATCTGGGACAGTCCTCCTGGAATGCTGCCAACCAGCAGGGAGGGGAAGTCAAAGTCGGTTATCTTTGAAGCGATGTAGGCCGTAATTACACACAATCCGATTAACAGCAAGGTCATCAGAAGCATCATGGGAAGTTGTTGCAAAATGCCGTGCAGTGCCTCTTTTGTTAAGGTGAGTCCAATCGAATAACCTACAATCAGAATGCCATAGTCCCGAATGGAGGCAGGCCACATGAGGGGCCATTTGGCGACTTGGGAGCCAAGCAACATAAATACCATTGGCCCGAGCAACCACGGGATCGGTGTATGAATGGCTGTGAACAGCAATCCGCCAAGAACAGAGACACCCAGACTAAGAAAAAACCGAAAGACAACGTGGGAACCAAGCTTGCGCATCAGTTCCATCCGTTTAGCCTACCGGTTGAATGAGGTGGTATGAGATTCAGGTATGCATTCAGGTTTAATGAAGGATTCATGTTCATGTGTGATCACTCCTGATGATGAGATACGTTGCGTTATCTGCGGAACAACCAGACTGCTACTGTTCAATTCATTAAGATCCTGCGAGAGCCGTAGCGGAAGGTTTGGGTTCTCTGAACATTACAAAGTACATCAGTGATGAAATAACGTATAGACAGCCTGTGATGCTGAAAGTGATCGCGTAACCCCAATACGTTCCGTACGTGGTGACGAGATAGGATTGAACGGGTCCCATGGTCGCCCATCCAATCATGAACGAGGTCTGCATCAGTGAATTGGCAATGCCGCGGCGTTTGTCCGAGATCCGATCCACCAGTATCGCTGAATGAATGGGATTGGCTGCGTTCATCAATGCTTGTCTGAATAAGAAACTGAGCGAAGCGATGAACAACAGATTGGTGAAGCCTGTTAATAGAAGGAAGGGTAGCGACATGACCTGGAAAATGACAACGGCTCTTACGCTTCCGACCTTTGCCGCCAAGGTAGGACCAATCAGCATGGATACAATCGTCATAATCTGACCAAGTGCAATTAGTAAGCTCATGCCGCTCAGAGAAACCGAGAATCGATTGGTGAAATACAGATTCAGATACGGTACAACCAGTCCGGAACCTAATCCAATTAACAACTGAGTCACTATAAACTGACCAATCAGTCGGGAATCTTTTTTCTTCGTGATCGAATCGTCCGTGCTTGGGGTATTTGTTGAACTTTCTTTTAGATCCGTATTGGGTTGAAGAACGGGTTGCGCCGGAATCGTGGTCTGCGGAGCAGCCTTGCCTTCGGTTACAAATAACAGTGGAATAAATGCAGCTAGTGTTGCTGCACCACCAACAAATAAAACCGTCTGCAATCCGGTCACTTTGGCGAGTCCTGCCGTATGTAACAAATCTGCGAATACGCCGCCACCCAGGCTACCAAGAACCTGGGAAGCGAGCACAAGAGATGAATAATAACTGAACATCTTCAGCCGCTGGCTTTTCTTGACGTTTTCCGCCAGATAAGGAATGGCCAGTACTTGGAACACCCCAGCGAAAAGGCCAGAGAATACCGCGAACCAGATCAGTCCTGTAGCCGAATAATCGAAGGAGCGTCCGATCAGAAAGATTCCGCTGAATAACGCCCCGGTAATGAGTAATCGCTTGCGGCTGAACAGATCACCGCATAGACCGATAGGAACAAACATAATGGCTGTTGCGAGTGATTGAATACTTACTATCTGGCCGTTCATTGTATCATTATAGCCCAGACCCTGAATGTACAGATTGTACAAGACAGAGAACATGCCATTTCCGATCTGATACAGAATGCTAGCCAGGAAAAACAGTTGAATATTGCGGGACCAGCCGCGAATTTCATCATTAATATGTTGTAAAACTCTCAAGTGGTTCCCCCCAGTCTGCCTGTGCAGTGATTCCAGTTTAACAGGAAAGGGGAATTTTCGGAAGAATTGACCACTGTTTATTTTGGTACAGGGGCATCAATCACACGAGCAATGACGAATCCATCGTAACCTTTGCTACCGACCGTTTGCAGTGCTGTAGCTTCAAGTCGAGGGTGATCCGCGATCAACTGCAGGAATGATCGAACGCCCTGAACTCTGGGGTCTGTGCTGTCTGTGCGGATCACTTCACCGTCCCTGACGATATTATCACCAATAATAAGACTCCCCGTCCGAGTCAGTCGCAGGGCCCATCTCAGATAATCGGGATTACTCGGTTTGTCAGCATCGATGAAGATCATATCAAACGGTTCCCTGTATTCTTCCTGAACATCGGGAAGGGTGGTTAGGGCAGGACCAACTCTCAGGTCAACCTTGTGCATCAGTCCTGCTCGTGTGAGATTGGCTCGGGCCAAGTCTGCATGGTGTGATTCCGATTCCAGTGAGACGATGCGTCCGTGTTCAGGCAGCGCTTTTGCCATCCAGATGGTACTGTATCCACCCAATGTGCCTATTTCAAGTACACGGGATGCGCCTTGGATTTGCAGCAGGAGCTGAAGTAACTTTCCTTGATTTGGTGTTACATCATGAGCAGGGAGTCCAGCTTCGGCATTGCTTTGCAGTGTATGTTCAAGCAGGGAATCTGATGGAATCAGCAAATCATTCATGTAGTCGTCAACTTGAGTCCAGGTATGCTGTAGGTTGGTCGTATTTATATTTTTCATGTTTACATGTTCCTTTCCTTGTTCCTTGTATTGGATTTCATATTTCAACTATAAATGGAGTAGATGTATAAATAAAATATATATTATGTATGATAATATAACTTTAGATTATGTATTTGACGTGGAAGAGGTGTAAACATGAATCTGCATGGATTACGATTATTTCATGCCATCGTGAGATATGGCGGGGTCACTCGTGCCGCAGAGGAACTAAATATTAGTCAACCTGCGGTATCTTCTCAGGTGAAGAAGTTTGAACGTGAATTGGGAATCCAGCTTTTTGTTTCGGAGGGAAGAAGACTGGTGCTTACGGATGCGGGGATACAGTTAACAGGTTATGCGGAACGTCTGTTCATGCTGGAGCAGGATGTCGAGAATTTTGTGCAGGATTTTCGGGAGGGCAAGAAAGGACTGATCCGTCTTACGGCAACCTACTTGCCTTCGAATTTTCTGTTGCCTGGCTGGATTGCGCGGTTTAAGCAAATGCACGAGGATGTGGAGATTGTTGTGAGCACAACCAACACCCGGATGGCTTTTGACCAGTTGCTTCGTTATGAGGCAGAGATTGCAGTGTATGGTGGAAGTGGCATTACACATGCAGGTGTCCAATGGGATGAATTGTTTGACGATGAGATGTGGTTTGTTGTGCACCCTGACCATCCGTATGCGGGCAAAGAAATCGAGCTACATGAGATGATGGCAGAACCGTTCATTATGCGCGAAGAAGGCAGTGCCACGCGTGAGCGACTCGTTTCCCTTTGCACAACAAATAACCTGGCCGCTCCCCGCATTGCGCTTCAGTTCAACGGGCTGAACGAAACGATTAGTGCGGTGAAGGCAGGTTATGGGGCCAACTTTATATCTTCTTTGGTTGTGAACGAAGATGTGCAGCAAGGCAGGCTGGCACGTGTGTTTGTTCGAGGTGTACAGCTGAGAAATACGGTTGCCGTATGTACACGAGCCGGGGAGGTATTATCACCTGCTGCACAGCATCTGGTCAAGCTTATCCGCCAAGAAGCTGCTTTGATGAAATAAATAGCGTGATTGTACTTAAAACAATTTAAAGTACGTGTTCAAAAAGACTAGTTTTCAGTATCCTAAAGCGGACTTTTGAACAGCCACTTGAACATGGACAGGGTACTTCTTCTATTATTCACTTTTATTAACTTTCGCTTTGTTGTGAAGTTCCCCATGCATGTAATCGGGCGTATAGGGTTACGCCGCCAATGATCAGGACAGGAATCCAGACTGCAATCATGGGCACACGGTGGAACAACAATGCGGCTGCAATGACGCCGATCAAATAGATGACAACAGCACCTGCACGAAGGTAGGAATCTGTGGACAAGGCTTTGGTTAACGATCGGATATTGGCATGTCGCAGCTTTTTGAGGATGTTTACGGTATCCTCGACCACAGCGGCCAAATTATTGGTGAGCACGGTTGTTGAGATGCCAGCAATGCCAATGCGGCGTGCCGCAGTTGTTTGCATCCCCATTGCAACGGCTAGGATGACAATTAACAGATAGGACAGTTGTTCTGAAAATGGACTAATCAGGGCGATCGCGAACAGCAGGAGCAATATGCTTTCAACAGTAAATACAGCTGTGACCTTAGAAGACCAGCCATTTTTGGTCTGCACAGGTCCAACCATATGTGCTGCAATGGCATTGCCGGCAATAAAACCGATGAGAGCAAGCAATGACCGCAGCACGACAAATTCCTGAGCACGGGCAATGGCAATACCGAGCAGTACAATATTTCCCGTCATATTGGCTGTGAGCACATGCCCCAGTCCCAGATATCCGATCAGGTCCACCATTCCGGCAGACATGCAGAGAAGCAACATGGCGTATTTTTGGAGGGTGCTTTGATTCATCCTATCCGTCCTTTCAAAAAAACGTAGCCCCTCCAGTATACAGCCATAACCCACGCTTCTTCAAAATGAAATTCATAGCGCAA
This sequence comes from Paenibacillus sp. FSL H7-689, assembly GCF_000517905.1. NCBI lineage: Bacteria > Bacillati > Bacillota > Bacilli > Caryophanales > Paenibacillaceae > Paenibacillus > Paenibacillus sp. FSL H7-689. Next base: position 416,820 of record NZ_ASPU01000013.1, on the reverse strand, counting down.
GACTTAAGGTGCAGCGAGCCAATCAAACATATTGTTAACCGCTGACTCATGTATTTTCTCGTGAAAATGATGATCCTGCCCGCCATAAGCGTGAAATGTGACCTCTGCACCTCGCCGCTTAAGCCAGTGATACATTCGGGTTCCGTGACTATAATTCACTTGTGTATCTGATGTACCATGCATGATTAGCACGGGACAAGATAGTTTGTTCGCTTTCGACAAGGGAGAACGGGCGAGATAAGCTTCTGGAACCGTGCGTGGGGAACCACCCAGCACCCGTTTCAATGTGCGCCTCAGGTCGGTTCGCTCATGGTAAGTGCGTTCCACATCGGCGACACCGCTCCAAAGAACTAACTTATGTACTCTGTCAGGTCCCTCATTATAGGTCGTTGCGGTATGTACAGCATTAATGGCCCCACGGGAGAAGCCCATTAACGATATCCGAGTCGGGTCAACAAAGGGTAAACGCTGTATCAACCGGTAAGCGGCATGCACATCTTCGGCATCTTTTCCGCCATACTCGTCACGACCTTCACCGCCTTCGTTGCCACGATAGGATGGAGCGAACACGATATAACCTTTATGTACAAATTGCTCAAGCCAAACGGTATTTACCCCGCCATAGCTGCCAAGTCCGCCGCGACAATAGATCAGCACAGGCCATTGTTCCGTTAAGTTATCCGTATCATGCATTGTTGCAGAAGGGTAGTGGCTGGCGAGCGGTTGCAGATGAAGATGTAGAGGCTTATGTATGGAAGCGAAGTCTGGAAAGGAAGAGGAGATAGAGCCGGGATGAGAAGTTTCATATGTTGTGATATCAGGTAATGAACAACCTTGTGGCAGGTATAAATAAGCTTTAACCCGAAGTGTATCGGATGAATACGTCACTTGATAGAGCAGGAAAATCCACCTCTTTTATTAATAATTGCAGGCCAAATGACAGGGATGCTTCTATAGGATGCGCGTAAAATAAGTTCCCATACCTTCCAGGCTGAATCGCCAGCCCAAATGTGAGAAATTCGTTTATTGGCTCCATATGATTTATAATGGTTCAGGAGACATGTGGATTGACCACTTGTTCTCATATTCATAAAACTAATTTCAGTGTGCAGAAAGAAAGGGAGAAAGCCATGATGAACGCTCCACATCCAATCGATCAATTCAAGAAATTCAAATATGAAATTACCAGATTTATGATGATCTATAAATTTGCTCTGGATCAAATGGAGACCAAGATTGAAGTCCTGAAGGAAGAATTCCAGTCTTTGCATGATTACAGTCCAATTGAACATACAAAGTCCAGACTGAAATCACCTGAGAGCATTATGAACAAGATGTTCCGCAAAAATCATGAGTTAACGTTTGAGAGCATCAAGCAAAATATCAAGGATATCGCCGGGGTACGGATTACATGTTCCTTTATCTCGGATATCTATCGCATTAAGGATATGCTGTGCAACCAGAGTGATCTGCGTGTACTGGAGGTCAAAGACTACATCGAGAATCCAAAGCCAAACGGCTACCAAAGCCTTCACCTTCTGGTGGAAGTGCCTGTGTACATGTCCAATGGTGAGGAACGAGCATGTGTGGAGATCCAGATCCGTACAATCGCGATGGATTTCTGGGCGAGTCTGGAGCATAAGATTTTTTATAAATACAATAAGGATGTTCCCGAGCATTTGACGAGAGAGTTAAAGAGTGCGGCAGATTCGGCAAATGCGCTGGATCAACAGATGGAGCGACTTCACCGGGAAATACAGGAGATTAAGGACGCCGATAACGAACGGGATGAAGAAGAACTGCGCCGTATTATTATTAACAATCAACAGTTCACACTGCCGTCCAACCTGCTCAAGCTACTGGGTAGCGGGGAGTAGTATTTGATGAAAAGTACAACAGCTTCATTGAACACAAACTCCACATCTCGTGTACGAATGGCTTTAATTCTGGGGACACTGTCGGCCTTTGGGCCGTTGTCCCTGGATATGTATTTACCCGCATTGCCCACGCTGGCTGATGAGTTTGGTTCATCTACTTCGTATGCTCAACTCAGTCTGACGGCGTGTATGATTGGACTTGCGGTTGGACAGTTGCTTGCCGGACCTCTAAGTGATGTACGTGGTCGGCGAACACCGCTCATTGCAGGGCTTGTGCTCTATACGATCGCCTCCATACTTTGCTTGGTCAGCCCGACGATGGGCTCTTTTGTTGTGCTACGGTTTATTCAAGGTGTAGCTGGATCGGCAGGGATTGTCATCTCGCGCGCAATCGTCAGAGACGTATATTCGGGCCCGGAACTGACACGGTTCTTCTCCCTGTTAATGCTGATAAACGGCGTAGCCCCGATTGCTGCACCAATCATTGGTGGACAATTGTTGACGTATACATCGTGGCGCGGCGTGTTTATTTTGCTCAGCCTTATCGGTATACTGACGCTGTTGGCTGTCATTTTCGGTCTTGGAGAGACATTACCTTCCAATCGCAGATCAAGCGGAGGATTGAAGCAGACATTACTTACGTTTCGCCAAATCGCGGGGGATCGTCAGTTTATGGGTTATGCGTTAACCCAAGGATTTGTAGCTGCTGGCATGTTTGCGTACATATCAGGTTCACCGTTTGTGCTTCAGAAAATATACGGGGTATCCCCGCAAATGTTCAGTGTATGCTTCGCCATTAACGGGTTAGGCATTATTCTGGCCAGTCAGATTGCCGGTAGACTTGCAGGAAAGGTATCAGAGAATCGCCTGTTAATCGCGGGGCTGCTAACCGCGGCGCTCGGAGGAACTTCATTGCTCATCGCCATTCTGGCTGGAGGTAATCTAATCTCTGTACTGATTCCGCTATTTTTGGTGGTATCCAGTGTTGGGTTGGTCAATACCGCGTCCTTTGCCTTGGCGATGGCCAATCAGGAGAAGTCGGCAGGCAGTGCTTCTGCGCTTATTGGTGTGATGACGTTCCTGTTCGGTGGTATTGTCGCTCCACTCGTAGGTCTCGGAGGAGAAGGCACAGCTGTGCCAATGGGAATCGTTATCGCGTGTGCTGATCTCGGTGCCTTGGTGATTTACTTCCTAATGGTCAGTAGAGGCGGGAAGCGCCAGAACGATCAAGTGTTGAGTTAAATGTACTGATTCTGTACACCTTGCGTTTATGGAGTCTTAGTAATGTAAAGGTACATCTGGATAAAAGGACGAAAAAGAGCCTCACTTGGAAGGAATTATGCTTCCAAGTGGGGCTCTTGCTGTAGGTAAGGACAGGTTTAGCAGAGCGCAAACAAAATCTGTGTATTGGACAGTATACCTGGCGTGAGGAATGGATAGAAGTAGCCCACCACAAAACCAAACAGATTAATTGCAGGCCACATCAGGTAGACATCATTGTATGTGAAGACAAGGGACCACCGGTTATAGCAAAAGTTGGGCAGCGCACGTTCTTCGTTCTCTCGAGGTGCCGCTGCACCAGTCTGTGCAAATTGAACCGCTTGAGTGAGGCTTTGCGGCTGCTGCTGGAGTAAGAGCGGAAGCAGACCCGGGCTGCTTTTGATCAGGTTATACAGAAAAAGCATTTCTGCCGGAGGCTGACCTACCGGACGAGGATAGGCACTAAGCAGGGTGGGCAGGTTGCCTTGAGTTAGTTGCGCAGGTACGCCCGGTGCTGTACCCGGAATTGTACCTGGAATGCCTCCAGGGATATATGGACCGGGTCCTCCGCCTGGAATGTATGGAGGATAGGCGCCTTGACCGCCAGGGATACCAGGAAACGTCGGACCACCCGGTGTGCCGCCACCGCCACCTCCTGGGAACAGGGGAGGCAATTGAAAGGAACGGTCTTCTCCATAATTTAGATAAGGGTTATATTCGTAATACATGTACAGAACATCCTTCCTGTCGTCGTATTCTGCATTCAGCATATGGCGGCATCCGCCTATAGGTGAATGCCGTCAAGAAGATTTTAGATGATCTATATAGTTGAACTAATCCTTTACACAAACGGAGAGGATAGAAAAAACTGAAAAAGCGAAGCGGTCGCTTAAAAGCTTTCTGAAAGAAAGCTGCATCGGAAGCATACGCTATCACCGGATTTTCCCTTAGAGAAAGGGGAATCAAAAAAATCTGGGGATAACAGCGATTGGGAGGTTGTTCTATCATCGTAGTGTCAGTGTAAATAAATTTTAGTTCAACTGTATAGCGCAGAATATAATCGAATTGACAACTGAACTGATAACAATTATCATTGTCAATGGAATCGGACAAATGTACATACGGATATTATATGTATCAATAATAGTGTCAATATTTTTGAACATTGAAATCTGTCACAATAACGCCGAATAAGGTTTTTATAATGAATTGAAAGGGGATATATCAAGTGTTTAAGAGAAATAAAAAGATGATCATGCTTCTAATGACGGTGATGGTTATGTCCATCTGGTTGGCCGCGTGTGGAGCGAAGCCTGCAGAGGATGGAGCAGCAGGAGAGAACGATACAACAACGGAGACTGAGACACAAACAGAAGCCGCTAAAGAGCGCACATTAACAGATGCAATGGGACACGAAGTAACCATCCCGGCTAACCCTGAACGTGTCATCGCGTCTTATCTGGAAGACCATCTCGTTACACTCGGTGTTAAGCCAGCGGCACAGTGGTCCATCAACAACGGCAATGGTTTGCAGGATTATCTGCAAAATGATCTGAATGGCATACCTGGTATTGCAAGTGATCTACCTTTTGAAGCCATGGCCAGTTTCTCACCAGACCTGATTATTATGGGTTCTGAAAGTACAGTGGAAGGGGAGAAATACGAACAGTACAACAAAATTGCCCCTACTTATGTACTCGGAGATGAGGTCAACAAGGACTCGCGTCAGGCTCTGCTCAAGATCGGCGAGCTTTTGAACAAATCGGATGTAGCGCAGAAGGCGCTTGATGATTATGATGCCAAGGCAAAGGAAATCAAAGAAAAAGTAACTGCTGTTACTGGAGGAACAAAATCCGCTGCAGCGTTGTGGTTATTCAATAACAAGTTTTATGTTGTAAGCAACAATGTTTCCAGTGGTGAAGTGATGTACAACGAACTTGGACTTGCAGAGCCTAATGTTGTGAAGGAAGCATCCGCGAAAGCAACGGGTAACTGGTCTGAGATTTCATTGGAGAAGATCGCGGAAATGGACACAGACTATCTATTCCTGGTGAACAGTGACAAGGGAGCAGGCTCAGAAGCGCTGAAAGATGCCGTATGGCAGAGCATTCCTGCTGTAAAGACAGGTAATGTCTTTGAATTCACCCGGTCCAGTAGCTGGTTGTACAGCGGAGTTCAAGCGAACCTTCAAATTATGGAAGACATTCTGAACAGCATTGTTAAATAAGAAAAAGCATGTTCGTACTTCCTGGTGCAATCGCACCAGGGAGTTTTTTTGTTAATTCAGCATTTTACGTTATATAATAAATATGAGTGTGTTATCGTGTCCTGAAGTGAAATTGACACTTGTTACACGAGCATGGAAGGGGATATTTACATATGTATACATTGGATCCGCGTGAAATAACGGGAAGAGACAACTATAAACTGATGAGTGGTTCGGTGGTACCACGTCCAATTGCTTTTGTGACGACACTTTCAGATAAGAATGGTGTAATTAATGCAGCGCCTTTTAGTTTCTTTAATGTGGTTAGTTCGGACCCACCGCTGTTATCCATATCCATTGCACGTAAAGACGGTATCATGAAAGATACTGCGCGTAATGTGCTTGCTCATCAAGAACTGGTCGTGCATATCTGTGATGAAGCAATCATAACAGAAGTGAATGAGACAGCAGCCATACTGGAACCCCACGAAAGTGAGCTTGAGCGGACAAAACTGACTACAGTGCCAAGTACCAAGGTTGCTGTGCCAGGAATTCAGGAAGCACTCATTCGGATGGAGTGTGAGCTGTATCAACACATTCCGATCACGAATGATGAGGGCAAACCAGTGAGTGACCTGCTGCTGGTACGCATTGTACAGTATCATTTCAGCGAACAAGTCTACAATCCGGACAAGGGCTATATCCTGATGGATCATTTGAAACCAGTCAGCCGACTGGCGGGTAATGATTATGCCAAGCTTGGGGAGAGATTCACGATAATTCGGCCTGAATAGTTCTGACAGATCGAATATGTAATATAGGAACGGGTTTAATCCGGTATCAAAGGCGGACAGCACGTGCGAAACTCGCATAAGTTGTCCGCCTTTGCTTGTTAATATGAACATAAACAGGACAGGTAGTGAATAGACTTGTACTATATCCTGCACACATGTCATATGAACCTATTTTATATATAGGTTGTTTAAAAAGCCTACTTTTGAACACGTACTATAAGGGGGTTAAGCCGATGAACCAGCTTGAGGCAAATACTGGGGCAAGTATTATGGGAATAGGAACGGCGTGGCCTGCCCACCGTATTGAGCAAAAGGATGTGTCTGCCCGTCTCGCGCAAGCGCTGGAACATGAGCCAGATGCGAGAAGGTGGGCCAAACGAATCTTTAATCAGTGCGGTGTAGAGACTCGGTATACGTGTGAACCGAATCTGCTTGAGCCTGTTGATTCTTGCCGATATTTACCCTTTACCAATGCGGACGAGGTTCCGACTACATCCGAGCGTATGGGCAAATACAAAGCTGCTGCTGTTCCACTTGGTCTCGAGGCGGTCGGACAGGCCCTTCGGGATGCAGACGTAACCTCCTCGGAACTTACACATCTCATTACGGTGAGTTGCACGGGGCAATTCCTGCCCGGACTTGATGTTCGGCTGATCCAACAGCTTGAACTTTCACCGCAGATCAACCGGATTCCACTGGTGTTTCAAGGATGTGCAGCCGGTCTGAAGGCGATCCAACTGGCGAATTCCATTGTAACGACAGATCAGAAGGCTACAGTTCTCATCGTGTGTGTGGAACTATGCACACTTCACTTTCAGCCATCTGCCAAACGGGACGACCTGTATGCCGCATCGTTTTTCGGAGACGGTGCCTCTGCCTGTGTTATTGGTGCGTCAGAAACAGACCGCAATGAATGTTTTCGATTAGGTCGTGGGCACTCAACGCTGCTCCCGGATTGTGCAGAAGAAATGATCTGGGAAGTGGGCAATACAGGCTTTGATCTCTACCTGTCACCACAGATTCCGAAGCTGCTTGGTTTGCATCTCGGTTCAGAGGTAGAACGGTTGCTGGAGGGGAGCGGTTTACCGGAAATATGGGCGATCCATCCGGGAGGCAGAGGCATCGTGGATGCCGTTCAGAAGCTATATCAGTTGACAGATGAGCAGGTCTCCTACAGCCGAAACATCCTGCGGGATTATGGCAACCTGTCGTCCGTGACGATTCTTTTTGTTCTTCAAGCCATCCGTGAGGATTACAGACAGAAGGAAGAGCATTCCAGTGGGATAGCGCTGGCCTTTGGCCCGGGACTGACGGCAGAGTTACTTCCTTTTACATACATCCCTGCCCCCATTGCGAACAGAACACCTGTGAATCATGGCATTCAATAGTTCGCGAACCCGAGTGAAGGAGATATACACCGTAAGTGTATGAATGTGCTTATGATCTTACCGATGAACATAATTGAATGACTAATCTGATCGCAGAGGAGCTAAGGTATGGGTTATCGCAGACTTGCTGCCTTCATCAGCCGATATCCTCGGTTCATTATTCTCTGCTGGGTATTTATCATCGGGATGTCAGCGGTCTGGGCGTGGAAGTTACCTGACATTGTTCAGGATCACGGATTAAAACGGGTTCACGGGGATGCGCAAGCGGTTGAACTTGTTCTGGAGGATGAATTCGGATCTCCTGCTGATCCGGTTATTCTGGTTTTTGAGAAAAAGGAAAATACCTCGCCGTTACAGTTCAGGCAGTGGATCAAGGATCGTTTGACACAGGTTCAAGTGTTGCCTGCGGTAACCTCTATCACGTCCCCTTTGGATGCTAGCGAAAGGGTGACGCTTAAAGACCATAGGGCATATTCCCTTGTGAAAATGGATGTGCCCGCGCATCAGATGGGTCCCCCACTGGAGCAGTTGCGCGCCGTGCTGGAAACAGACGGTCCAGGTACGGTGCAATTGACGGGGAAGGCAGTCGTGCAGCAGGATGTCAATAATCTGAGCTTTCGTGATCTGGAACGGGCAGAGATGGTGGGCCTGCCGATTGCCCTGATCGTTTTGTGTTTTGCATTCAGGGGGCTATATGCTGCATTGATTGCTGTCATGATGGGGATCAGTGCTGTGATTACTGCGATGGGAGTCACGACACTCCTTGGTTATCATCTGGAATTGTCCAACTTTATCATTAATGTGATTCCAATGGTGGGCATGGCACTGAGTATAGACTTTGCTTTGATCATCCTGAGCAGGTACAGGGAAGAAGTTCAGCGGGTCTACGAAGATGAAAGCGAAGTTAACGTTACAGGCAGCAGTCTGGATATGCAGAGCGAGGTTTTGCGGAGCGAGATTCTTCAGCGAACATTGCGTACAGCAGGCAGAGCGGTGTTGTTCTCGGCAGCTTGTGTGCTCCTTGGGCTACTGGGTCTGCTCTGGATCAGACTGCCGATGTTTCTGAGTGTCTCCTTGGGGGCTATTATTGTTCTGCTCCTATCGCTACTGTTAAATGTTACGCTGCTGCCAGCTCTGCTGTCACTGTCTGCGGATCGGGTATTCAGGCGAAAGTTAGTCCATTGGTTACCCAGACGCTCGGTCTGGCATCGATGGTCAGCGATGGTCATGAAACGACCCGTCAGTATGGCCATTGGAGGTACGGTTGTGCTGCTCCTGTGTGTTTATCCAGTGACCCGGCTGGAACTGTCCGTCCCGGATGCCTCTTCACTGCCAGAGAGAATGGAGTCCCGCCAGGCAGCCGAGCAGTTGCAACATGATTTGGGGAAAAAGAATACCTCCGTCATCGAGATTCTGATTGGCGGACAGCAGGAACTGTTGACTGCCTCTCACTGGCAGTTGGCCCACAACAAAGCCCGTCAACTACTGCAGGACTCAGGCGTATTGAGCATTGTTTCACCATGGGGCCTATTACAGCCGAATCAAAATGACTATCAGAGCCTTTTTCAAATTCCACCGTTGGAGCTCACTCCTTCCATAGAAGGCAAGGAGTCAACAAGGGCCTCATGGCTGCGTTCAACGGTCTCTGATCACTCGATTCGATTGATAGCCACCGTCCACGGGGAGCCTGGGTCGGAACAGGTTGCAGACTGGCTGGAACGAATAAGGAATAGCGATCATGCACCAGGTTTCAATAACGTAAAACTACGTTATGGTGGGGAAGCTGCCAAGCAGTATGAAATAATGCAGGAAGTCACAAGTCAACTGCCCAAAGTGATGGTATTTGTAGTGGTCACCAATTATCTTGTGTTACTGGCGGCATTCCGATCGATGCTCATTCCAATCAAGGCAATTGTGATGAATCTGCTCAGCTTAGCCGCTTCATTTGGCATATTGGTGTGGGTGTTCAATGAAGGACATCTAGGTATGGAGCCGTCAGCCATTGCCATTATGATTCCTGTATTCATTGCAGGATTGGTGTTTGGCATATCCATGGATTATGGTGTGTTTATGCTGAGCCGTATCCAGGAAGTGTATAGACGAACCGGAGACAGTGATGTGGCTGTCCAACAGGGATTGGCTTCTACAGGCCGTCTGGTCACCTCCGCAGCGGCCATTCTGCTTGCGGTGACCGTGCCGTTTGCCTTTGCTGAAGTCGCAGGTGTGAGGCAGTTAGGGATCGGAATCACGGTAGCGGTGTTGATTGACGTTACATTAATCCGTCTAATACTGGTACCTGCATTGATGAAATTAATGGGCAGGTGGAACTGGTGGCTGCCAGGTCAGATGAAATGAAGGGTATTTCCGTAACCTGTCTTCAGGTTGGAGATATCCTTTTTTTGGCTAGAAATCATGTGATTCCATTCAAAACAGGCAAACATGTTCAATTCATGGGTGACATGGATGTTCTATAATGGATGGGATTAATTCCAACTGACAGTCTTTTATCTACGTTATCCTACGAAAAACAGGAGGGACACAGGCCCATGTCTGATATTGAAGCCTATCTACAACAACAAACGAATCTTCGTGGTCGTTCCGCGTATCATGCAGATCAACCCCTGGAGTTATGGCGCAGTCAGTTACGTACACGTGTGAAAGAACGGCTGGGAGGTTTTCCCACGATGGCGGCCGCACTGAATCCTGTCTTACTGGAGCGCATTACCTGTGACGGATATATTCGGGAGCGGATTGAAATCACGACCTATGCAGGACTTCGCATGCCTGTGTATTTATTAATTCCGGGTGATGGAAGCGTTACTGATACAAAGAGACCTGCTATCGTTGCTTGTCATGGGCATGGCTACGGTAGCCGAGAGATATCGGGTATGGAACCGGATGGGTCACTACGGACAGGCGAGCCCGGATTACACAAGGACTTTGCAGTAGCTCTTGTGAAGCGTGGTTATGTGGTTGCGGCTCCAGAGTTGCTCGGATTTGGTGATCGAAGACTGGAAGAGGACCGCGATGCGCCACCAGGGGTAAGCTCCTGTACGAAGATTGCTGCGCATCTGCTCATGGTGGGGAAGACCCTCGCCGGTCATAGGGTGTATGAAACAACACGTGTATTGGATTATGTATCGACTCGGCCAGAAGTGGATTTGGAGCGAATTGGAAGCATGGGTATCTCGGGCGGTGGGCTGGTGACCGCATTTACAGCCGCGTTGGATGAACGGTTCAGGGCAACTGTGGTAAGCGGTTATGCAAATACATTCCAGGGTAGCATATTGGATCGGAACCATTGTCTCGACAACTATGTGCCAGGTATCCTGCGTGAAGCGGAGTTGCCGGATCTCATCGGCCTGATTGTGCCTAGGCCACTTTTTATTGAAGCTGGAAGTGATGATCAGGTGTTCCCCATCCATGCAGCGAGAGAGGCGTATGCCCGTTTGACACACATATATGAGCAGACGGGAGCAGCAGAATCACTGGATGCGGATTTCTTTACCGGTGGACATGAGATTAGCGGAGTGAAAGCCTATGACTGGCTTGACCAAGTTCTGTGAAACTGAGGCTTAAAAAAACTGAAAAAGCGAAGTTACAAGCTTTCTGCAAGAAAGCTACATCGGAAGCATAAGCTATCACCGGATTTTCCCTTGAGAAAAGGGAATCGAAAAATCTGGGGATAACAACGATTGGAAGGTTATTCTGTCTACGTAGTATATTCGAGAGGAGAATTCAGTGATGAAATGGTCAATATCGGTAAAGCTTCTGCTCTGTTTTGTTCTGTTTGCAAGTACAATGGGCATCGGTTTGGGAAGCAGTGGAGGGCAAGTCGCCGAAGCGGCAACGGACAATTACAGATTTGATTTTGGTTCGGGTGGTGTTGAGAGCGGTTACACAGGCGTGTCCGCAGGAGATGCTTATACGCCTACGAAAGGTTATGGCTTCAACACACCTGCACAGATGAGGAATGTGTCTGCCTCAGGAAGCGGGGTTAAGAGTGACGCTGTGCAGTTTTTGACTTACGGCACCAAGAGCACCAATACCTTCAATGTGAATCTGTCCAATGGCCTATATGAAGTCAAAGTAGTCTTGGGCAATACTGCCAGAGCCAGCGTGGCTGCAGAAGGTGTCTACCAGATCATTAATATGACGGGCAACGGGGCAACGGACCAGTTTCAAATTCCGGTGACTGACGGGCAATTAAACCTGCTGGTTACAGAAGGAAAGACAGGTACCGCCTTCACACTTAGTGCACTCGAAATCCGGAAGTTATCCAATCAGACCGTTACCAACCGCACAATCTACATTGGTGGTGACTCAACAGTTTGTAATTATTATCCGCTGGGTAGCAGTGTACAAGGAGGTTGGGGACAGCTGTTTCCGTCCTATGTGAACAATTCCACCTTCCAGGTTCGAAATATGGCGGCAAGTGGTCAATTTGCGAGAGGTTTCCGCGATGATGGTCAGATGGAAGCGATTCTGAAGTATATCAAGCCGGGAGATTATTTTATTTTGCAATTCGGAATTAACGATACCAATGCCAAGAATAATACAACAGAGGCGCAGTTCAAGGAGATTATGCGGGATATGGTACGTCAGGCGAAGAACAAAGGAGCAACAGTCATCCTCTCCACACCTCAGGGCCGGGCCACAGACTTTAATACAGCCAATGTACATCAAGCGGAGAACCGCTGGTACAATCAATCAACCCGTGCACTCGCTCAGGAAGAGGGGGTTACCCTTGTTGAACTGAACAAGCTGAGTTCTGCCTATTTCACGTCTATTGGTCCTGCCGCAACACTTGCTCTGTATATGACAGGGGATAGTCTGCATCCGAATCGTCAAGGGGCTGCGGAGCTTGCGCGTATTGTGGCTGCGGATCTGAGAAGACAGGGACTGAATGGATTCTGACTTTACTACTTAATCAGTCTGCATAATCAGTGGTTGATATGATCCGTATATGCAAAATAAAAAAATACCCCCGGGAACATGCCGCGAAACGGGCGGCTGATCCTCGGGGGTATTTGTTATGCCTAGGCTGGGGATTACTCCATCATATCCTTGGCTTCATGGTTCACTTTTTTCCCTTTTAACAAGGGTTCCAATTCATCTTGTACGCTCTGCTCCCACAGTGGTACATCTGTGCGATAGGCGGCCCGTCCGTTCAGATGTCCGGCGACCGGAGCAGTGATGAATACAAACAGGATACCTAACAACAAGCGGGCACTGATATAGTTATCGAAATACCAGAAGTAGAAAAATGTAGCGCTTAATACACAGAACACACCAAGCGTCATACTTTTGGTTGCAGCATGGGCACGTAGATATACATCAGGCAGACGAATAAGTCCAAATGCACTGAGTGCACTGAGTAATGCACCGAGCAGTACGAGTAGACCTATAGCTGTTTCAGCGGCTACTTTAACGATCTCCATCATTTTTGAATACCGCCCCCCGTTCAATATAACGTGCAAATGCCACTGTACTTAGAAAAGCCAAAATGCCAATCAGCAAGATAATATCCAGATAGGCCTGAGTTTGCAGCATCATCGACAGAACGGCAACGATGGCAATCACATTGATACCGATGGTATCCAGTGCCGTGATCCGATCAGCCATGGATGGTCCCCGCAGCACCCTGTACAAGCAACCCAGAATGGCTAAGGAGAGAATGAGCAATGAGATGAACAACAGTGAGGATAACATTAACGCGTCACCTCCATAATTGCTTTTTCGAATGTATTTTGGATATCATCTCTCATTTTCTGTTCATCTTTGATATCCAGTGCGTGGATAAACAGTTTACGTTGATTACCCGAGATCTCAAGCGGCAGAGAACCTGGTGTCAATGAGATGAGTAAGCAGAGCAGAGTAACCTCCCAATCCGAGGACAATTGAGTTTTATACGTAAAAATACCGGGCCTTATATCTAACTTGGGCTTGATAATCTGGCGTATAACCTCAATGCTGGCTCGCACCAGTTCCTTGAATAGCAGTGTAATCAGTTTGAAGATGGCCCAGACTCGTACAATATAGAAGCGCTGGGGGAAGAATCTGCGCATCCCCCCGATGAGAAGCAGTCCGAGCAGGTAACCTATGAGAAAACCAACACCATTCCAGGCGTTGTTCAGAAACATCCATACAAAAGCAATGATAAGATTCAGTACAATCTGAAAGGCCATAGACATCTACTCCTTCAATACGGCATCAATATAAATATTGGGATGCAGTAGAATATCGCCTGCGCGGGAGGTCAATTGGAACATGCCTTCAGCCCCCACACCCATTACGATGATGAATACAAACAGAATTCCGGCAGGAATCAGAAGGCCGTTCACCGCGTAAGGGCGTCGTGTAACCCCGGCAGGTGGTTCGCCCCAGAACGCTTGTATGAAGATGCGTAGTACCGAATATAACATCAACAAGCTCGAAAGCACCGCAATGCCGGTAAGACCATACAAGCCTGCCTGCAAGCCTCCTTCAAAGAGAAGCAACTTCCCTGGAAATCCACTGAATGGCGGCAAACCTGCCAAAGCAAGTGCACTAATGAAGAACATCCAGCCGAGCAGCGGGTAGCGATGGATCAGCCCGCCCATGTTATCGAGTTTGGATGTTCCGGCAACAGCGATCAAGGCACCGCCGAGCAGGAAGAGCAATGTTTTGATCAACATATCATGCAGCATATAGAAGAGCAGACCTTCCAGTGCAGGGCGACTGGCCGCGGCCATACCAAAAGCGACAAACCCTACACCTGCGACCACGTTGTAGATGAGAATCTTGTTTACATCGCGGTATGAGATCGCACCGATGACACCCAGGACCATCGTTGCTCCAGCCATCCATCCGATTAGTGCATGGAAGAAATCAGGATCATGATAGAAGATCAGTGTGAATGTTCGCACAATCGCGTACAAGCCAACCTTGGTAAGCAATCCTGCGAACAATGCAGTGACAACAGCAGGTGGTGCCGCATAAGAGCCCGACAGCCAGAAGAAGAGGAACAGCCCGGCCTTGATGCTAAATACGATCAGAAAGAGAACAGCAATTAAGGTAATGACTCCGCTCTGTCCCACTTCAGCAATTTTGACGGACAAATCTGCCATGTTCAGTGTACCAGTTATGGAGTAGAGGAAGCCGATGGAAGCGACAAAAAGAGCTGAAGAAACGATGTTAATCAAGACATATTTGATCGTTTCCCGAAGCTGTCTTTCCGTACCTCCCAATACGATCAGTGCATAGGAAGAGATGAGCATCAGTTCAAAGCTGACAAACAAATTGAACAAATCTCCGGTTAGAAATGAACCGTTAACGCCCGCGATCAGAAAATGAAAGAACGGATAGAAGTGGTGCTCTTCCCGCTCCTTGTTCACACTGCGGAACGCATACAGCAGACACGCCAGTGCAATGATGGAAGCGGCAACGACAAGTAGCGCCGATACCATGTCCGCAACAAGCACAATACCATAGGGAGGTGCCCATCCACCCATATTAAGAGTTAGAACTCCAGTCTGAGCTACCCGCGTAATGAGTATCGTTGAGACCGCTGCTGTAAACAAAAGTCCAATGACACTAATGATCCGCTGGATATTCGTTTTCCGGAAAAATAGCAGAGCCAGAACACCTGTAATCAAAGGCAAGAGAATCGGCAGAACGACGAGATTATTCATATGGGCGCCCCCTTACTTCTTCCATATCGTCTGTTCTCAGCTTCAGATAAGAACGATAGGAGAGAACAAAGAAGAACGCAGTGAGTCCAAAATTGATAACAATCGAAGTTAGTATCAAAGCCTGAGGAAGAGGATCGACATAACGTTCAGCCATCTCCCCAAGCAGCGGTGGTGCCCCAGTTTTGAGACGTGACATGGTGATCAAGAGCAGATGCACGCCATGGGTTAGTATGGACATGCCAAGTACGATGCGGAGCAGGCTCCGCGACAAGATTAAAAAGACGGCAACCGCAAACAGAATGCCAACGGCTACACACATCAATATTTCCATATCAGCGATCCTCCCCGATCTGTAGAATGATGGTCATGGTGACACCCAGGACAGCGAGATACACGCCAAGATCAAACAACATGGCCGTGGCGAGTTCTGTCTCTCCCAGCAAAGGAAGTTCGAAATAACCGAAGGTTTGACTTAGGAACGGGACTCCAAATATAAATGAACCCGCACCCGTAAGTAACGCTATACCCAATCCGATCCCTGTGAGAACACGGAAGTCAACGGGTAACGCTTTGCGTATCGTATCTGTACTGAATGCCAGGGCAATCAATACGAGCGCTGCCGCTGTGACCAAGCCACCGATGAAACCTCCGCCCGGATTGTGGTGACCTGCAAAGAAGAGGTGCATGGCAAACGTCAGTATGATGAACACAACAACCTTGGTGGTCGTTTGCAGCAATACATCATTACTCTGCAAAGGGACAGTATCCCACGAGGATGAGCTGCGTTCCCGGTTACCATACTTTTTCGTATTGTCCGCTTCATCATCTAGAGCAGGTTCGGAATCCTGACTCTCGTCCTTCTTACGGAACTTCAAGCGGGCTCCGAGATCTTTTGCTTCAAGGTTCAGATTAATCATGGAGTAGATGGATAACGAAGCAACGCCAAGCACCATAATCTCCAATAACGTATCGAAGCCACGGAAATCTACCAGCAACACGTTCACGACATTTTTACCACCAGCTGAGTCATAGGCTTCCTGAAGGAAGAAAGTAGAAATGCTGTCCAGTGAGGCTGTTCCGCTTGCGGCCAATGCAACAAAAGTCATCACGATCCCGACTGCAATCGCTACGATCATATTTACCGTGAGATAACTGCGGCTTGATTTGCCACGTTGAAGCTCAGGCAGATGGTAGAAGCAGAGCAGGAACAATGCAACGGATACCGTCTCAACAATCATCTGTGTCAACGCCAGATCCGGCGCCCGGAAGAGTACAAACAGCAGGGTTACGAGGTAACCAACTGCTCCAGTCATAATGACTGCCGATAGTCTGTTCTTGGCAAAAGGAATCGAAACTGCAGCACCGATGAGCGTGACTAGCAGTACCACCTCATAAAATGAGAAAGGTGCATTGCCCTGCAGATTCCAGGTAATATTTTCTCCTGAACGGAAGAAAGCATAGACCAGCAACGCGACCGTGAATGAGAAAATGTAAACGAGATAATTACGAACCGAGCCATTCATATAGGCTTCCGTCCATTTGCGTGCATAATGCTGAAGATTATCCAGCACGACGTGGTACATATTGTTAATTGTTAATCCTTGTGGATAATGCTCATAAATATTCCTCCATCGTGGCAACAGCTTGTAGAGAGTGATTCCGAGAATCACGACTCCGATTGTCATAATCAGTTCCGGAGTCCATCCATGCCACAGTGAGAAATGTACATCGAAGCGCTCATTTCCATTCAAGAGGGATGGAAGCACAGCGGCCATTGCCGGTTCAATCAGTGATCCGGCCAGCAGATTCGGGAAGAGTCCGAATACAATGACAAGAACACCTAGAACAACAGGCGGAATGAGCATGCCAGCTGGCGCTTCGTGCAACTTCTCGGCAGGGATCTCGCTTTGGCTACGACCGAGGAATGTTTTGAACACGATAATTAGCGCATAGATCAGGGTAAACACACTTGCAAGCCAAGCGAATACCGGCAATAGAACACTCCAGGACCCAAGTCCAAAGATTCGCAGATGCGTGACTTCCACCATCGCCTGGAAGAATAACTCCTTGCTCAGGAATCCGTTGAAGGGCGGAATACCCGCCATGGCAAGTGAGCCGATCAATGCCACGGTGAATGTGATTGGCATGAATGAAGCAAGTCCACCGAGCTTCCGTATGTCACGTGTACCCGTTTCATGATCAACAATCCCTACGACCATGAACAGAGCGGCCTTGAAGGTTGCATGATTAAACAGGTGAAGCAGCGCAGCGGTTATTGCAACAGTGTACATCGCAGAGGATTCGCCATATCCGAAGTAGAGAGCAGCAGATCCAACCCCTAAGAGGGACATGATCAGACCAAGTTGAGAGATGGTCGAATAGGCAAGAATCGCTTTGAGATCGTTTTTTTTCACCGCCAGGAATGATCCATAACACAAAGTCAGAAGACCAACGCCAGTAACGAGCCAGAACCAGAGTCCCTGTCCACCGAAGATTGGTGTAAACCGTGCGACAACGTACAGTCCGGCCTTGACCATGGTGGCTGAGTGAAGATAGGCACTAACAGGTGTCGGAGCTTCCATGGCATCCGGCAACCAGATATGGAACGGGAACTGAGCTGACTTGGTGAAAGCTCCAATCAGGATCAAGATAAGTGCGGGTAGAAATAGTGCGCTTTCCTGAAACTGACCCAATCCTGTAATGGTTGCACGAATACTGAATGTTCCTGTAATGAGATACATCATCATGAATCCGGTAAGCATGGCGAAACCGCCAAATACCGTAATCAGGAATGATTTTTGTGCTCCTGAAGTCGAGGCTTTACGTTTGTAATGGAATGCAATCAACAGGAATGACGTAATACTGGTCAATTCCCAGAATCCGTAGAGCACGATCATATTATCAGACAGTACCACGCCCAACATGGCTCCCATGAACATCAACAGATACAGGTAGAAACGGTTCAGCGCTTCTTTCATATCCATGTAGAAGATGGAGTAGAGAACAACGAGGACACCGATTCCGGTGATTAGCAGTGTCAACATGAGGCTCAGACCGTCCAGATACAGATTGAATCCAATGTCCAGTGAAGGGATCCACGGGATATTTCCGGATACGGTATTGCGCTGTGACACAGCGGGTATGAGACTCGCAAAGTATACAAATAATAGTGCCGGGACAAGGAGAACCGGCCATCCCAAATGTAATTTACGGAAGAAACGATGCAGCATGGCAAGAAGAATGCCAGCGGCAAAAGGCAGAATAACAGCAACATGAAGCAGGCTCAACATTACACCCCCAATGTTTAGTATTTCGATTACTCTCTCTGTGACATACAGGCGCATGATCCTTTGAAGGATATGCTTGCTCTCTATATTCATAACCCAAGTATGTATATACAGAATCGTGTCTATTCTTTGAATGGAAGAAACACGGTGAAGATTTCAGTATAATATTGTATGGGCATGTATAATAAAAAAACACACAAGTTCCGATAAATATGAAAACGATTAGGGCGTGTCTGAAACTCCGAAGAAGCAGATTTTGCCGAATTTTCGTTCCAAGCCAGGAAGTTTTCCGCAGGCGTGCCGGGGCACGTCAAGGGAAAGTGACGCAGCAGGGGGCGAAAAGGCGGTAAAAGATGCACTTCAGCGAGTTTTGAGACACGTCCGAGGTGACATTCCGTGTACTCTTTACAGCATAGTTATGTTGAGAAGCAAGATGGTTTCACCGTGTAATGGAGGAAGTAATGTCATTCAAAATTAGAACTGTGCTTACAGTCATCTTTGCTGTGTTATCCTTGCTGGTTACCCTGACGATTGGGTCTATTTTTAGCCAAAAGTCATTTGTTGCTGTAGAGACTGAGATTGGTCACTCGCTTACAGGCACGG
The DNA here is from genome assembly GCF_000517905.1 of Paenibacillus sp. FSL H7-689. Lineage (NCBI taxonomy): Bacteria > Bacillati > Bacillota > Bacilli > Caryophanales > Paenibacillaceae > Paenibacillus > Paenibacillus sp. FSL H7-689. Next base: position 397,732 of record NZ_ASPU01000013.1, on the reverse strand, counting down.
CCTCACAGGCTTCGGACAAGCTGGATCGATTCATGTCGGCTCGCGCGGGTGAACTGGACCTGCTGGGCCGAATGGCTTCGTTGGAAGATGAATTCCAACCTGATGAGATTCAGATGCTGCTGGATCAGTTACAAGATAGCTTTCCCTCATTCTCATGGGTTGGATTCATGGACCCGAAGGGAAAAGTGTTAGCTGCTACGGATGGTATCTTGCTTGGGGAAAATTTATCAGAGCGACCTGTGTATCAGGAGGGAATCAAGGGTAAATTCATTGGAGATGTGCATAATGCAGTACTTCTTGCCAAGCTGCTTCCGAATCCAACGGGAGAGCCGTTGCAATTTGTCGATATCAGTTTTCCGCTGAAGGATAGCAAAGGAATGATTCAAGGTGTGCTCGCTGCACATTTAAGCTGGGAATGGGCGAAGGAAGTTGAGGAATCCGTACTCGCCCCATTAAAAAGGGAAGAAAAGGACATTGAATTTTTTATCGTTAGCAAAAAGGAACATACAGTGCTGCTCGGGCCGAAGGAATGGATCGGTAAACCGTTAGTATTGCCTGGCATTGAAGAGGCCCAGCTCAACAAGAGCAGTTGGTCCATTGAAAAGTGGCCTGACGGTAATGAATATGTGACAGGGTTTGCCTACAGCCAGGGTCATCTGGATTTTCCCGGATTAGGCTGGACCGTAGTCATTCGTCAAGTCAAGTCATCTGCTTTTGCGTCTGTGTTTGACCTAATGTGGTTTAATGTGTGGTCTGGACTCGCCGTTACCGTGCTGTTTGCACTGATTGGCTGGGTTGTCTCACGTCTGATCTCTGCCCCGCTTGTGCGTCTTACCAGAGTAGCCAATCGACTGCGTGCAGGGGAAGAGCTTGAGATTCCTGCGATTAAGGGGATTAAGGAGATTGAAGTGTTGTCCCGTTCACTTCGGGATATGCTGACCTCTCTTATGAATAAAAACTCAGAGCTGGTCGTGATGCAGAATCTGGCGCATTTTGATCAGTTGACTAGACTGCCAAATCGCACTGCCCTAGAAGTGTATCTGGAGGAGTCTCTGGAGACCGAAAGTGAAAATCACACGCTGACTTTTCTCTATCTGGATCTCGATGGATTCAAACGGGTCAACGATACACTTGGACATCAGACTGGAGATGTACTGTTACAGAAAGTGGCCCAGCGACTGTCTGCTCTTGGTCAGGTGAAGGGGATAACAGTCCGATTGGGCGGAGATGAATTCCTGATTGTACTTCAGTCTGTTGGAAGTCATCCGAGGGAAGAAGCCATGGCTTATGCAGAAGCCATCATTCAAAGCTTGAACAAGCCGTTTATTATCGAATACGAGCGAATTCGAATTGGATGTAGCATCGGAGGTGCCGAATATCCAACCAACAGCGACAACCCAAGTGAGATTATTCGGATGGCGGACGAAGCTTTGTATGAGTCCAAACGTGCAGGCAAGAACAGAATGACATTTTATTCCGAGTTGAAGCAAGATCGTTAGCGTATAATAACATGAGCTGGGTTATCCCAATCACCTTTGTGCGAATGTGCGTATAAACAAGGAGGGGTGAAATGTCTGGAAAATATACATCTGTACCTTATGGTTATGAGCCACCGGCGGCCAGCCGCAAAGGCACACTGACTTTTTATGACTCGTTTGAACATGTGACTGATGAGCAACTCGAGCGCGCCGCTGCAACGGTAGATACCCGTTCATTCATACAGCTTGTGTTGTATCCTTTACACGAGAGCACGTTTAAACGAATGAGCAAGGATTCGATACAGGCATATTACAAAAGAGAAGACCGCCTGCATGATTGGCGGCGGGAACATCCAACTTCGCGTATACGTGTGGAGGGGCTTGAGGGCAAGAGAAAGAAATATACACCTGTGGATAGCGCGCTGCGCCATATCACTGCGGAATATCCAGCCCCTCACTTTCTGTATTTGACGATAGAGATGGCAAATATGTTTGCTTCATTTGATTCCTTCAAGGATTGGATCAAAGAGCTGCGTCTCATCATTGATGGATCGTCCGAATACCTGCATCCGATGCTGGAGCAAAATCGCCATCGCTGGGAATGGGCGGAATGAAAACATAGATGTATGAAGAAGATCGGCGTGCTGATCGTATTCAGACCCAAAAAAAGTTGTGTTGTACAAACCGGAATCCCGGTGTACAGCACAACTTTTTTATTTATATTTTCTCTGCCAAGGATGAAGTCAGATCAAGTGATGTTACGGTTTTATTTTTACCTGTTCGTTTCGCGGCATACAGACAGGCATCCACTTCCTCGAACAATTTGTCTTTGGTTAGATTAGGGCTGTAGCTTTTGAGACCGATACTCACGGTGATGGAAGCTCCTTCAAGTTCCAGATGGCCCATCAAGGCAATCTTCTGACGAATCTGTTCCACCAAGGCATAAGTCTGCTTGAAAGATTGCTCAAACATCAATAAGGCAAACTCTTCGCCCCCGTACCGTGCTGCAATATCACTTGAGGTAATGGTTTCCTGAATGATCAGGGACACTTTCTCCAGAATAATGTCTCCAACCCGATGACCATACGTATCATTAATGGACTTGAAGTCATCAATATCGATCAGGGCCAGATGCAGACTCATGCCACTGTTGGCATACTCAAATGCTTTTTCATAATAATCCTTGAATGAGCTTTGATTATAAAGGTTGGTTAAACCGTCTGTTTTGGACTGTTTGGTCATAATGGCATTCCGCACAATAAGGTCCTGCTTGGCAAGCATGCTGGCTTGAAGATCATCGAGCACCTCAACGCCGCTAGTTACGATAACCTGTGCTACATATGTACCTAAGATTAGAAAAGCAGGAATGGATACCATGTCAAATGAAGACAGGTACAACCGGTAGGCCGGATCGAACAAAACCATAAGGTAACCAGCCATCTGCATCAGAAAGACAATCCAGACTCTCTTTTTACTGAAGAACAGCACCGAAGCAAAGATGGGCAACAGGCAGATCGCTAATATAATCCGAATGTCATAATTGACATGAATAATCGTCCAGGCGATAACCGTGCTGGCTATAGACATGGTGTAAAAGGAATATGAACTGAAGCGCCGATCAACCCAACTTGCGAACAAAATGCATGAACTGCTGACGGCCGTAGGCCAGAACAGGACATTCATCAAGAAATCTGTAGGTGTGCGATCATAATCCAGAAACAGGAAACAGCCAATCTGAATGGCGAAATGTGCAATGATGACTATCCAGTAGGCATGGAGCATTTTTTGAATCCATTTGGAATGTTTGAACTCGTATTCTGTTGGAATGTGACTATTTTGCGTATGGAAACCTTTCATATATCACCGCTGACTGCATCATAATGGTACGACAGAATTACTCTCGTATATGATGATTATAAATGACAATGAACAAAACGCAAATGTATTTAACTGTTATATGAGAACAAGACTCACAGAAGTTTCGAGTTGTCACAAACTTTTTGTGGAGGACAAACAAAACTCAACGATACACTCATAGACTATATACATGGCTCCGTTCCATATGTAGGAAATCATTGATGAAGGGGAGGTGATCTTCATTCCTCTTGTCGTTCGTTCAACCGTTAATGCTACGGGAGCAATTACATTTACAGGAAATACGCTTGGACTGAGTCGTTCGGAAACAGCGGGGGTACCTGGAACACAGGATAGTATTGGAGGTTTTATCACAACCAACACCAGCCTCCAGTACGGCACCTATCCACTGGGAACGACAAGCCTGTATCAGAGCAACAGTTCAGCAGCCATTCTTACACTACCTGCTGGAAGTACTGTTCTGTATGCAGAATTGATCTGGGGCGGCAGTTACATCAATGGTACAGTCAATCTGAGTGCTGCCATCAACAATCCGGTTACGTTTGTTACACCCGCAGGGACTTCCAGTGTTACCCCTGATCCACTTACCTACAATCAATTCGATCTGGGGGGCGGTGCTGCTGGCTATGTACGTTCCGCCAACGTGACCGCACTTGTACAAAATGGGGGAGCAGGTACATATATCACCGGTGCAGTGGTAGGGACTATAGTTATTACAAATGATTCCACGGCCAATCATGCAGGGTGGACACTTGGAGTCATTTATCAGAATCCCAATCTGCCTTTTCGCAACATGTCTTTGCGTGCAGGCGGCGTACTTGTTCAATCCACTTCACCACCTGTTGTTACCACACTAACTGGATTTGCAACGCCCCTTTCCGGTGTATTGGGAGGAAGGATACTGTTCAGTGCACAGGAGGGCGACGCGAACCGGACTGGTGACCAGGCATTATTCGGGCCAAGCTCAGCCACATCGGTTGCTTTGTCCGGGCCCAATAATCTAGCTGCGAACTTTTTTGCTTCTCAGATTAACGGAGATACCGGAGCGCTTAATACAACAGGAACGTTTGGGACACGAAATCAGATCAACGGAGCTCCAGGTACAAATATTATCGGTGGACGTCAAGGCTGGGATATTACCAATGTGGATGTTTCAGCAAGATTGATCAATAACCAGTCATCTGCAGTGTTGACATTAACCACCTCGGGGGATGCCTACATTGTCAACGCCAATGCAATTCAAGTTGATATTAATGCGCCCAAGATCACATTGGCTAAGGCAACGGTCGCCGCCGGTGCAGTTGCCGGAGATAGTATTTTATATTCGGTTACCGTTACCAATGCAGGCACTGCGAGTGCGGCCAGTGTTGTTTTATCCGATTCACTTCCTGCAGGTCTTACCTTTATTCCAGGCAGTGTCACTGTTGCAGGTGTATCCCGTCCAACACTTGATGTGACGGCAGGCATTCCGCTGGGTTCGTTAACTTTATCCAGCAGTGTCGTTGTAACCTATCGAGCACTCATCGGTCAGGATGCAAACATCCTGCAACTGGTGAATTCGGCCAATGCAGCCTTTACATTTCAAAGTGTAGCAGGGGGGCCGGTCATTACCGGAGTTATTCCGTCCAATAACTCCACCCTTACGGTTTATTCGCCAAACCTGTCCATTGTGAAATCGGCGAGTACCACCAATGCCACGGTGGGTGACCTGGTAACCTATACACTGCAAGTGAACAACGGAGGAAATGTTGCTGCCAACGTTACATTGAGGGATAACATACCAAGTGGTAGCTCATATGTAGCAGGCAGCTTTCGTCTGAATGGAAATGTGATTGCTGGCGCCAATCCGGTTACTGGCGTTAATCTGGGGAGCCTCGCGGCAGGAAGTGCCAATACCGTGACTTTTCAGGTACTTGTAACAAGCTTGCCGACACCGCCGACTCTTGTGGATCAGGCGACAGCTTCTTATTCCTTCAATTCACCTGATGGTCGGACGATCACGGGAAACATCGCCTCGAATACCTTAACGATCCCGGTAACATTGCCCAATGTGACCACGGTAAAGTCAGCATCCATTACTGATGTTGCTGTCGGGGAGACCTTCACGTACACCGTAGTTACTACCAACAGCGGTATTCAGGTGATTAACAATGTGGTACTTACAGATGCGCTCCCTGCTGGAATAACTTTTGTTCCCGGCAGTGCAACCGTAAGGGGAACTGTCGTACCGTCTGCGAATCCGAGCAGTGGTATCTCTATTGGGACATTGGCGGCCGGAAGTTCTGCAACGGTGACGTTTCAGGTGAATGTGCAGTCTTTGCCTGCTTCAGGTTCGTTAGTCAATCGAGCGGTAGTGTCCTATAGTTCTGGTGCGTTCACGGGTATTTCCAACTCCAATTCCATTACAACCCCTGTATACCAAGCTGTTGTCGGTATCAACAAGTCGGCAAGCCAAACCAATGCGACACTGGGGGATCAGATTGCATACACACTTGTGGTCACGAACAGTGGAAACATAGCGACTCAAGTGAATGTGACGGATACGATCCCAGCGGGACTGACGTTTGTCCCGGATTCGGTAACTGTGAATGGTACTGCACGTCCTGGAACAAGCCCATTAACCGGAATAATACTGGGCAGTCTCCTGCCGGGAGTTACGGCTACGGTGGTGTTTCGCGCTACACTCACCACACTTCCGACTCCCCCGACACTGGAGAATCAAGGGACTGCAAGTTATACGTACCAGCTTCCAAGTGGAAGGAATCTCTCAGGCAGCAGCTTATCCAATATCGTTCGTATATCTGCATCGGCTCCCAATGTTTCTATTAGTAAAACAGTAAATACTCCGGATGCGACAGTAGGAGATGTGCTTACGTATACCGTTGTTGCAACAAACGCAGGAATTAGTGCAGTACAAAATCTGGTGATTTCGGATGCACCATCCGGCTCTGAATTTGTCCCTGGTAGTGTCACGATTAATGGATCTGCTGTTACAAGTGCAAGCCCCGTTGCGGGAATCGCAGTGGGTACATTGAATAGCTCAAGCAGTGTAACTGTGACCTATCAGACCCGAGTGAATTCCGTTCCATCTACGGGTTTCGTTAGTAACCGGGCCAATGCAGCATTTACATCAGGCAGTTTTAACGGTGTTTCTTCTTCTATATCAGTAAATACCCCCATATTTCTGCCAGTGATCCAAGTGGTGAAGTCAGCAAGTACAACAAGTTTGACGGTAGGCGATACGTTTAATTACACCATCCAAATTAACAATACAGGTAACATAGCTGCAACGGTTACCTTGACAGATCCCATTCCAGCAGGAGCAGTATTCAGCACAAATAGTGTCATTATTAATGGCGTACCTACCCCTGGGGTCAGCCCGGAGTCGGGTATCAGTCTAGGAGAGATTGCTGCGGGCTCAGGTGCAACGGTCACCTTTGTTGCGACGGTTACCAGTTTGCCAGATGCAAGGCAGTTAATTAATCAGGCGGTTGCCTCGTTTGCCTACACACTCCCAAGTGGGAGAACGATTGCCGGTCTCTCGTCATCAAACACCATCACTATTCCAGTGTCTCTGCCCAATGTTACCATTGTCAACAGTGACAATGTAGAGTACGGCGTAGTCGGAGATGTCATTCGATACACATCTGTTATTCGTAATAACGGCACAGTAGCCGTTAATAATGTGGTATATGTCAATCCTCTTCCTTCGAATACCCCATTTGTACCCGGAAGTGTCATTGTGAACGGGACTTCGTTCCCGCTCTCCAATCCGACCGCCGGCATTCCAATCGGTACGTTGGCTCCAGGAGCCGAGGTTACCGTAACTTTTGAGGTGACGATTACCATGCCGATTCCTTCGCAGATTAACAATCAGTCGACGGTCAGCTTCACATCCGGTTCATTTTCAGGGTCATCATCGTCCAATAACACTCAGACTCCGGTCATACAACCGCAGATTTCACTTGTCAAAACAGCAAATACCGTAAATGCAACTGTAGGTGATACGGTTGTATACACGGTAACGGTCAGCAATGCTGGCAATCTGGAAGCAAATGTTACTCTCACAGACAACATTCCTTCTGCGACTACTTTTGTACCCAACAGTGTGGTTGTATCCGGTGTGCCAGAGCCGGGAGTAACACCAGGAACAGGTATTCCGGTAGGCATTGTAGCAGCGGGGGCGACGGCTGTTGTCACGTTTGCCGTTGTTGTGGATTCACTTCCATCTCCACAGCAGCTTAGCAACTTTGCTACATCATCCTTTACATTTACACCTCCAGATGGGCGGACGTTGACTGGCTCAGCCACTTCGAATACACTCACGTTTCCAGTCTCGTCACCAAACGTCGCTGTTGTCAAAAGCACAGCTTCCACTGCGGCTACGGTAGGAGATACAGTGAGCTATTCCATTCTGGTGACCAACAGCGGAATTGCACCGGTGAACAATATTCAGTTTTCAGACCCGATTCCAGCTGGAGCCTCTTTTGTTACAGGGAGTGTCACAGTGAATGGGGTTGCGCAACCCGGAGCCAATCCGGCAGGTGGGGTACCCCTTGGTACATTGGGGCCCGGAACGTCCGCGACGGTCACATTCAGTATCCGTATCGACGCGATCCCGCCAAGTGATCAGTTGAGCAATCGCTCTACGGTCAGTTTTACCTCAGGTACATTCTCAAGCACAACCTTTTCAAATACCGTGGTCACTCCGGTGTACCAGCCTATTCTTTCAGCACAAAAAACAGCCAGTACACAAAATGCTACCGTTGGGGATACAGTCAGCTACACGATAACCGTGAGCAATCAGGGAAACTATGGAGCCCAGATTAACCTGACAGATAACCTTCCAGCCGGAACCATCCTTGTTCCAAATAGCGTTATTGTGAACGGTCAACCACTGCCAGCAGGAAATCCAGCAACGGGCATCCCCGCAGGCAATGTGGCTCCCGGAGCTACGACAACCATTACCTTTTCAGTAGTTGTTGATACGCTGCCAAGTCCACAACAACTGGTGAATCAGGCTACGGTAGCTCTATCATATACATTGCCGGATGGGCGGAACATCACGGAGTCTGTTTTATCCAATGTGCTGACCATTACCGTATCGGCACCGGATGTCGATGTCGTCAAATCCACAACTTCAACGGCGGTATCTGTTGGAGATGTCGTAACGTATAGCATCGCTGTAACCAATAACGGAATTGCAACGGTCAACAATGTGGTTTTCACGGATGCAGTGCCGACAAGTACCGTTCTTGCGCCAACCGGCGTGTTTGTCGATGGTGTTCTGCGCCCTGGTGCCAATCCTTCTACGGGAATAACGCTTGGTTCCATCGCACCTGGCGTTACGGTAACCGTTGTATTTAGTGTGCAGGTTACGGCGCTCCCGGCAAGTGCAGTGTTAAACAATCAGTCCACGGTCAGCTTTACATCAGGGGCTTTCTCAGCGACCACATTCTCCAATACGGTTACAACTCCGGTCTTTCAACCTATTCTGGCTGCAGTGAAAACGGGAGATCAGACGATAGCAACGGTAGGGGATACCGTTGTGTACAGCATCGCTATTTCCAATACCGGGAACTATGGGGCATCTGTCACGTTAACGGATACCATTCCGGCAGGAACAGAGTTTGTTCCAAATAGCGTTATTATTAACGGGGCTTCTGCACCAGGTGCAGATCCTGCTTCGGGTATTCCGCTTGGTGTCGTTTCCACAACAACTCTAGTTACCTTCTCCGTTGTGATTGTGACGTTACCTTTGAGCCAGTCCATTACCAATCAGGCATCTGCGACATTTTCGTATACATTACCTGATGGAAGAACACTTGGAGGCACGATTACGTCCAACGCACTCAACATTCAAGTATCTGCTCCGAACGTGAGTGTAGTTAAGACGGCTTCGGTAGTTGATGCCGTGGTAGGCGACACGATTGTGTATGAAATGGTTGTGACCAATGAAGGAATTGACCCTGTAAACAATATTGTGATCACCGATCCGATTAACCCAGCCACCACATTTGTTACAGGCAGTGTTCTGGTGGACGGCGTCCCACGTGCCTTGGCCAACCCTGCGCTGGGCATAGCTCTTGGTAGTTTGGCGCCTGGAGCATCGATAGCGGTATCGTATGCAGTGCGGGTCAATACGCTTCCAACACCACCACAAGTGAGCAGTCAGTCTTCCGTAAGTTTCACATCGGGTGTTTTCTCGGGAGCAGCGTATTCCAATACGGTTATAACACCAATCTATCAGCCGATTATTGCCGTAACCAAAACAGGGAGCACCTCCAATGCAACCATTGGTGACACCATCACCTATTCTTTTGCCATTAACAATAGCGGGAATCTGGATGCAAGTTTGACATTAACGGACAATATACCGAATGGAGCCGTACTGCTTCCCAACAGTGTTCTGATTGATGGTGTTCCACAGCCAGGTGCCAATCCAGAGACGGGTATCGTTGTGGGTACCATACCGTCCGGAGGTACGGTTATTGTAACGGTTACCCTCGAGGTGACTGTAGATACGTTGCCGCAGGATCAGCAACTGGTTAACCAGGCGGTGGCCAACTATACATTTAGTCCACCCGATGGCCGTCTGTTGACGGGGACCGTATCTTCGAATGTTCTGGTTATCCCGGTATCTGCACCAAATGTTGTTGTTGCCAAAAGTACAAGTGCCATTGATGCTGTTGTCGGTGATGTAATCACCTATACGGTTGTAGTAACCAATAGCGGCATTGAAGTGGTGAATAATGTGGTCATGGTTGACCCGGTACCTGTCGGTACAGTATTTGTGCCAGGAAGTGTTACGGTGGATGGTGTGCCAAGACCAACAGGGAATCCGAATACAGGCATCACGCTTGGTTCGATTGCTGCGGGTGCTTCCGTTACGGTTACATTCAGAGTAGAGGTTGTGGTGATATGAGCCAATCTTCCGGTCCGTTGTCCCACTGGCTAAAGAATCAGTCCCTGGTTCGATTCAGCTCTGGTGCGACTGAACTGGAACAGGTATCCTATTCGAATACGGTTGTAACACCGTGGATCGGCCCCAGGCTTGAAGTCAGAAAAGTCTGCAATGTCACGGAGGCTGCCTTAGGGCAGTCTCTTATCTACCGTGTTGAAATTGTTAACACCGGAAATCTTACGGCCCTAGTGTACCTATTGGATCAGCTATCTGCAGAGACGGCACTGCTTCCCAACAGTGTACTGCGTGATGGTATTCCGTTACCGGGAGCATCACCGGAGAGAGGATTGCCTCCAGCTGAAATCGCGCCCGGAGCCACGTTGCGATACCACTTCCAAGTTGTAATCTTGCGTTTACCTGAGACACTGAAGCTGCTGAATCAGGCACAGGTTAACTATGAGTTTTTGACACCGGAAGGCAGAACGGTTACAGGTATGGAACAATCCAATATCGTGGAGGTCAATCTGGTCTCATCCCGGCTGGAGATCTCCTTTCAGGCGGATCACATCTATACCTTCTCAGGGGATATTGTCATGTACACCGTCATCGTTAGCAATCCGGGTTTTATTGCAGCCACGAATGCCCAAGTAACGATTTCTTTGCCACAAGGTATTGTTTTTATACCTGCGAGTGTCATCGTAGATGAAATGTTTGCGCCACAAGTAACGCCTGATACGGGCATACAACTTGGAGAGATTTTACCCGGAAGTTCAATTAGAATACAATATCGGGTTCAGGTTATTGGGGGAAGCGATGCAAACGGAATATCAAGTGTAGCTGTACTGGCGTATATCTCGGCAGGACAGCAGGAGACGGTCTACTCCAATCAGGTTACCCTGGAAGTGATACAGCCCCAGGTCTCTGTGGTGAAAAGTGTGCTCCCGGTAACGGCCACATTAGGCGATGTCGTCCAATATAATATTACCGTCTCCAATGCAAGCAGTTATGCGGTCGATGGAACTCTCCTGGATGGACTGCCCACAGGTGTGACATTTGTCGAAGGCAGCCTGCGCTGGAATGGGGTTAAACGTCCCGGAACCCATCTGGCTAAAGGGCTTAATCTGGGGACGTTGACAGCCCGGTCGGTTCTGAATATTCAGTTCGAAGCGAAACTTCCAGATCGAGATGAATCGATGCCTGATGACTACAGGTATGTGAATCATGCTAGCCTGATGTATACATTTCGATTGCCAGATTCACGGTCAGTGCAGCGGATGATTACATCCAATGAAGCTGTGGTCGAATTGAAAGCGCCAATAATTCAGGCTTATGTTCAAGTGACACCCACATTGGTCGAGCAGGGAGGTACCGTCACTTTTCAGGTACGTGTGGGGAATACGGGTAATTTGCCGGCACGTGTACAACTTGGGAGCATTTTACCTGAGGGTGCCAGATGGCTTGGTCAAGCTACGGGTGAGCTCCAATTGAGCATATCAGAGTATTCCACACCACGGGTTCTGCATGTGGGCGTGATTGAGCCTGGAACGGAAAAGAACATCTCGTATGTAGCGAAGTTAGCTTCTGAGAAGGTGGGGACGCTGCAAGGAGACTTGATTGCCAGGTACACGTATGAATGGAATGGACAAAAACGGGCTGGCGAAACCCGATCGAATGAGTACAGCATCATTGTGGAGTATAGAGAAGAATAGGAGGTATCACGGTTAACGGTAACTTGCCTGAGGAATTTGCTCATTCTGGTTGCCATGAGATTACACGAACGTAAATGAATGGTATACTAATTGAATATGAACTCGGCAATCAACCCGTGGAATCGGGACGTCGGAGTAGAGGAGGCAGCCACATTGGCAAAAGCAAAAGTAGCAAAAAGACCTACACGGGATGAGTTTGAACTTGAAGAGTTGGGAAACCAGCTGGTTGAAGCTTTTCGGGAACGTTCGGAAGTACTGTTGACGGTATGGGGCAAAGAAGATCAGGTGCAAGGAGTCATCGTCAAAATGGACTCCCGTACACGACTCGTGCATGTAGAGTATACCGAAGAAGAGTTCACAGCGAAGGTACCTTTTCTGGATATCATGCGTGTGCAATCTCCCCGGTACTGAACGAAAAAAACAGCAATCTGAATAATTAGGGCATCCGCCCTGTCAAAGTCGTTCTTCCTGCATAAGATAACCCATACCTGTTGCAGAGGAGGTACGGTCAATGAGCGAAGTATTAGGTGGAGAAACAAGAGGCTACGGATACGGAGGTTTCACTTCTGTAGGTGCCATTCTGGTTCTGTTCATCCTGTTGGTTATCATCTCCAAAGCGTTCTTGGTATAATTGCATATCTCTAAAGAATGAAAGAAGCTCTGCCATCGCGGCAGAGCTTTTTTGTTCGTTCAGTCCTTGGCGAATTTTGTAGAAAATCGGTGTAAGTCCTGCTTACGTTATGTTAGAATATAACCATCCCTAGAGAAAGAAAGAGGTGTTTTGATTATGAGCCAAACGTTAACAGAATCTTTAAATGAACAGATGAACTTTGAGTTTTATTCCGCTCATGTATATCTGGCTATGGCAGCCTATTGTTCCAGCAAAAGTCTGGATGGATTTGCGAACTTCTTCATCGTGCAAGCGGAAGAAGAGCGATTCCATGGCATGAAAATATACAAATTCCTGAATGATCGTGGGCAACGTGCCACACTTGAGGCTTTGCCAGAACCGAAGAATGAATATGCTTCGATGCTGGATGTGTTTGAGCATGGTTATGCTCATGAACAGCAAAACACGAAAAAATTCTACAATCTGGCTGACATCGCTCTGAATGAACGTGAACATGCAACGATGTATTTCCTGAAATGGTTCATTGATGAGCAGGTTGAAGAGGAAGCTTTGTTTGACAATATTATTCAGAAGCTGCGCCGCATTGAAAAAGACAGCAATGCCTTCTACATGCTGGATGCCGAGTTTGGCAAACGTTCGTTCACTGCTCCTGCTGAATAAATGCATGTTGGGAGTCGAGAAGATTCCAGCGTCAAAACACCATTTACATACAGCATGAGGTAATGATCCTGAAAGCAATGGGGGCAATCCCCTTGCAAGGGATGATGGTTTGATGCCATATGCTGATTGAAGACAAAGAAGCCTGCACTTGTGCAGGTTTTTTTGCATGCAACGATATTTAATGATTGTATAGATTTACTTGAATTGGAGGAAAGGTCTATCAAAATTCTGAATGTGGGTAATAGAGGATATGTCACAATTGATCTATCCTGACGGGATCTTATTTTGCGCAAATCTATCAAATTCGTATTAAATTTTAGGTTTATCTGACAAAAGTGTAACTCTACCGTAGCCTTTGGAGCGAGAACAGGAGCCACTATCTTTGATAGTATTAGGATTAATCGCCAAGGGATGAAGGTAGAAAAACATGGACACCCGGGGAAATTTAACACACAAGGGAGACTTTTAATTATGCTACATATTCGTAAATCTATCATGGTCACACTTGCTATTTTATTAATCATTCCACTATTATTGCCGCAGTCGGTATCTGCCAAATCAGCTGCATCCAAGGATGGTGCAAGCAAAGCAAATTCCAAAATCATATACCTGACGTTTGATGATGGGCCAACTGCTCATACGGGTCAGTTACTGGATATTCTGGATCAATATCATGCGAAGGCAACGTTTTTCATGCTGGGACCTCAAATGGAGCAATTTCAGAAGGCTACCAAACGTATCGTAGCTGACGGGCATGGATTGGGTCTGCATGGTGTGACTCACGTTCCAGGCAAATTCTATAAATCTGCATATAGCGGATTGAAAGAAATGCAACAGGCCAATGCAAGTCTGAACAAGGTTGCCGGAGTTAAAACAAGTCTCGTGCGGACGCCATACGGTAGTAAACCATACCTCAAGCCTGCGTTCCGTAGTGTACTTCTGGGCCAGGGTGGATTCCATCTATGGGATTGGAATGTCGACTCGGAAGATTGGAAATACAAGAAGGATCACCAGAAAGTCTATAACAGTGTAATGAAGCAGATCCACAATGTGCAAAAGAGCGGAACAACACCTGTTGTGCTTATGCACGACCAGGAAGCAACGCTGAAAGTATTACCGCAAGTATTGAAAACATTGAAGGCAGAAGGGTATCGTTTTGAAGTATTAAGCAAAAAAGTACAGCCGGTTAACTTCTGGAACGACAAGCGTTAATCTTTTGAATTTTTAGATTGGCTACAACGAAGGAGGTACACATCATGAAGAAACAGCCATTATGGATCATGATTCCAGTAACGACAGCCGTTTTACTTGCTCTGGCAGGATGTGGCGGACCGGATTCAAATGCAGCATCATCAGAGAATAGCTCTTCACCAACAACAACAGTGGGGGAGCAGACCGAGACCGGCAGCGGTGGTGCTGATTTCTCTAATGAAAATGAAACAGGAACCAAAGAGAATACGGGCACAACAGATAATGTAGACACATCAGGATCGAAGGCAAATGACAACCAAGTTGCCACTGGTCATTCAGGTGTGAATGATGTGATCAAGCAAGTTCGCAACCAGTTGAAGATGAAGGATGCAGCGTTACCCACTTCATTCACATTGGACAAGGGTACATCTTTGGGGGCGGCAATACTGTCCAATACTGCGGATGCATTTAAGGTAAACTTCTACGCTACCACTCAGTCTGTTGCCATTAATGATCAATCTTTAACTGCATCCGACAGTAAGATACCTGTACTGGCTTCCTATGAAGTGAAGACCTATAAGGACCCGGATCAGCCAGAAATTTTCCCTGAGACGGACCTGAAAGATATTCCAGCAGATATGGTTGTGGATCTGGGACATGGTATCAAAGGTATGAGTGAAGGTGCCGCAGGCAGTCAATATCTGACTTGGCAAGAAGGTAGATGGACGCTGGAAATTCGTTCGGTATCCGAAGATGAAATGAATAATCCGGGCATAGCGAAGAAAATGGTGGAGTACCTGGAGTCACATACGTTGCCTGTACCCAAAGATAAAGGGTATATCAAGGTTGAATATCCAAGTGGTGGACAGTCTGTTCATGTAACGATCTCATGGCAGGACGGTAACCAAATTCATCAGCTTAAGACCGATCAAGTGCCATTAGAAGCTCTTGGCATGGTTGTATCTGTGAAATAAATCTTGAGTGTTTTACGGATATTCTGCAATGTAGAAGAGATGAGTGTGGGATTGTTACGATACACCTAAAAAAGCCTGGCCCAGGAAGAAATTGCTGGGCCAAGCTTTTTATTTTGAGCATGTTATCGCAGCTTATGCAGCCGGGGTACATGCTTATTTTTGTTTCAATGGGTTAAAGCGGTACTTTCATTTGAACCACCCTTTTTCCTTGGAGCGAGTGATGGCCTCAATGCGGTTACTGGCATTTAACTTGTTGAGAATAATGGAGATGTAGTTACGCACCGTTCCCGTTGTAATGAACAGATGCCCGGCGATTTCCTTGGTGTTTTTCCCATCTGCCATGAGGCCTAGTACAGCGTTCTCCCGTTCTGTCAGTGGGTTTTCTTCTACATAAGCTTCATCTACCAAGTCGGGAGCGAAGATACGTCTGCCATTCATAACTTGGCGGATCGACTCGGCAAGTTCTTCAATTGGACTGTCTTTGAGCAGGTAACCACGGACACCGCCCTTTAGGGCACGTTCGAAATATCCGGTCCGGGCAAAAGTGGTCAGGATAATGACCTTACAGCTCATTCCTTTGAGTTCTTCTGCGGCTTCAAGGCCGCTTTTCACGGGCATTTCTATATCCATCAGACAGATGTCTGGTGCAAGCTCCTGGACAAGGGCAAGGGCTTCCTGGCCGTTGCTGGCACGTCCGACGACTTCCATATCTTCCTCCAGATTGAGGAGGGAGGACAAGGCGCCGAGCATCATGCGCTGATCTTCCGCGATTACAATTCTAATCATGATTCTGCCTCCTTTATCGGTTTGCGAACGAGTTTCGGAACATGAATAATGATCGCTGTACCCGGGATGTCTGTTGCAGAGCGAATATCCAGACAACCGTTCACAAATTCAAGTCGTTCCTTCATGCCCAAAATTCCTGTTCCGCGCCGATCCTGTTTGCGAGTTCGTTCTATTCCAACACCGTTATCTTGAACGGTTACTACATTATCCGCTAGTGTTTCCTTAATGATGATAGTACAGGTTGTTGCCTGACTGTGTTTGACGACATTCGTGACAGCTTCTTTCAAGCACATACCGAGCACATTTTCATTCAATTGTGACGTATCCTGTAACTTCGGATTACCTTCCAGCACAAATTCAATCGAAGCGGCCTTCAGAATCTGCTCCGCCCGGAACAGTTCATCGACCAATTGTGTACCACGCATGGTGGTGACCATTTCCCGGACTTCCTTCAGAGCTGTACTTGCCGTTTGTCTGAGGTCGTTCAATTCAATCTCGGCCTGATCGGGATTATTGCGGAGCAGCCGTCTCGCCAGATCGGTTTTCAGACCGATCAAAGAGAGCTTCTGTCCAAGTGTATCGTGCAGGTCACGAGCGATACGCTGGCGTTCTTCCATTTTTACGAGATCATCAAGTCGCTTGTTCGCATTCTCCAATTGGCCTTCCAAATGTTCAGTTTTGTTTTTGTTATACGTACTGATTGGGAGCAGGATGGAGGCCATTAAGCTGATGAATACAAACGGGAGTTGGCTCACCAACAGAGAACTCTGATTAATGAAACCGTAATTAATGGTTACGAAACTGGCTCCCAGGTTCACCGAGTAGAGGGTGAAGAAACCGGCTTTATTTTTAATATTCCCAATAAAGAAAGCAAGAAACAATGAGAAATACGCATAATCATAGGCGATCGTCATCGTAATGGATATGGCAATAAGCATTCCAATCCACATGTACACCTGCCAGCCCTTGGTGATGAAGGCGAGCAGGTAACAGACGAAGAAAACGAGGATAATGATGATGCCGGTTACCATCGTCCATAATTTAGAATATTGCGATATAAAATAGAATGGCAGGATGAAAAAGGCGAGCCATACATAAAGGTTCAACCCTGTTTTTTTATAAAAATTTTGCATCCACTTTTGAATGGAATTCTCCTCCTCAAACTTGTACTCAACTTTAGCATGACTGTAGCATGACTATGGCTTGAACACAAGAAAACGAATCCGACAGAGTTAAGGCTTCTCTGTCAGACCCGCTGGATTGGTTACTCGGATAGGCGGTTGAACATACGGCTTGCGGGATAGCTTTTTGAGCTGTCTGAAGCTAATAAACTGTTTAGAATCTTCATCCCACAGACGGAAGCGCAGGGCAACCAGACTGGAACGTAGTGTAATAGTCGTTGCTTTTTGCAAAGGTGGTGTTGCGTTATGTGCTTCTTCCAAGAAATAGTTAGGTACACGTGGGCTCAAGTGATGCACATGGTGAAACCCGATATTACCACTGATCCATTGCAATAATTTTGGCAATTTGTAATAAGAACTGCCTTCAACAGCTGCTTTTACATAACTCCACTCATCTTCATGTTCAAAATACGTCTCTTCGAACTGATGTTGGACGTAGAACAACCAGATACCAAAGAAACCGGAGAAGAAGAAGATAGGTGCCTGCACCATTACAAAAGCCTGCCATCCGACTAACCAGGACATGAATGCATAGAGCACTACGATCAATACGGTAGTCAGGTGTGTATTGATACGTTCTTTACGTCTAGCACCTTTGCGGTTAAAACGGTAAGCCAACAGAAACACGTAAATGGGTCCGATACAAAACAATACAAACGGGTTACGATAAATCCGATAGAAGAGACGTCCCCAAGGAGAAGCTTCTTTATATTCGTCAACCGTCATAACCCAGATATCACCTACACCACGTTTGTCAAGATTACTGCTTGTTGCGTGATGGATAGAATGCTCGTTTTTCCACTGCTGATAGGGTGTAACTGTTAAAACACCAGTAATGGTACCGAGAATATCATTGGCGCGTTTGCTCTTGAAGAATGAACCATGGCAGCAGTCATGGAAAATAATAAAGGTCCGTAGTACAAATCCGGATGCCACCAAGGCAATCGGGAAGGTCAGCCAGTAGGAAACCGATAAGCTAAAGTAAGCTGCTGCCCATAACAAGAAGAGCGGGAGCAATGTATTGATTAACTGACGGATACTTAATCTGAGATCATTTTTTTCGTAAGGGGTAACTTCTTTTTTTAAGGCCATTTCTTTTGATCTGTTCATAAAATTGTGTCCTCCTTCAATCGTTATAACTGTAATCAGCTACAACTTGGCGTTTCCCGCTAGACTTTCCTGTAGGAAGCGTTTTTATCATTGTAAAACAATCCGAACATGACAGTAAGTCATAAACGTCAGCCTTCTGTAATGATGAATATCAATGACGGACCATGACATTTGTCATGGGTGTATGATGCTCAATAGCTCTGCGAAGACAGAAAAGCAGGTTTTACTAATTCCTTTGCACAAATTACGCAACAATTTGTATTATGTATACAAATTTTGTTGAGAGCATGGTAAAATCTATCTTTGAGTGGTTATGACAACTTATGAGACGGGTCGATTAGGTTGATTTCTGATGGATTGGATGGAATGCATAATGAAGAAACGAATTACGGATATCCTATTTATTATGGCTGGTGCATTTCTGTTTGCACTGGCGGTGAACCTGTTTGTCATCCCGAACGATTTGGCTGAAGGCGGCGTCACGGGTATCACGATTATTTTGTATTACCTGTTTGAATGGTCCCCTGGACTGATGAACTTGATCCTGAACGGTATTTTGTTAATTGTGGGATATCGGTTTCTTGATAAAACGACTACGGTATATACAATTATTGCAGTGGTATTCAACTCGTTGTTCCTGCATCTGACGGAGAGTTGGACGATTGCATCGGATGAACTCTGGATCAATACCATTTTTGCCGGATTATTTGCCGGTCTTGGTATTGGCTTGATTGTTAGAGTGGGAGGCACAACGGCGGGGACAGTGATCCTGGCCCGACTTGCCAACAAATATCTGGATTGGAATATCAGTTACGGACTTCTGTTCTTCGATCTGATTGTGGCTTTCTCCTCATACTTCATCATTGGACCACAAGGATTAATGTGTACAATTGTCTTGCTGTTTGTCGGAACCAAAACAATGGAGTTCATTATTGAAGGGCTTAATCCGAAAAAAGCCGTTATGATTATCTCTTCCAAACAGGATGAAATCGCAAAGCAAGTCATTGAGAAGATGGATCGCGGAGTAACCGTCCTGTCCGGTCATGGCTATTACACAAAAAATAAGAAAGAAATTCTATACATTGTGATTAGCAAGCAGGAAGTTTCTATGCTGAAGAAGATTGTACGAGCAGAAGATGAGATTGCTTTTATTACCATTCATGACGTGCGTGATGTTTTCGGTGAAGGATTTATTGAACTCTCTAAAACTTGATGAATATGTATATAATGAAGAAAGGAGTTGCGGTGAAATATCACCGCAACTTTTTTGATAGGTTAATGGTATCCGGTATTAACCTAGTTCAATAAGAAAGAACCCTTCTCTGAAGAGAAGGGCAAAAGAGTATTAATAATGTCTTCTTTTTTTGATTCCACAATATTCAACAGTGACATGACAGTGTTTTTTACACTTTGTAGGGACATATTTCACTTTGGTAACACAAGTTTTCGTAATTTTTTTGTAAAAACACTTTGGTCTTGGATGATGACATTTATGATGTTTTCTATACATATTAAAACCTCCCTGATCGTGATAAGGTATTCTATGAGCGTGTCACTGTTTCGGAAATGTATAAACGTCTATTATTGTATAATAATTCCTTTATTAGGCTTTTGTGTTACAGGTGAAGGTTGGTTCTTTCTAGTAAAACTTTCTACTAAAAGAGTGCAATGACAAAAAGCTGTACACCTACCAAACACGATGATATATTGAATTTAATCAATTTGTTAATAAACCTAACTAACTAAGCATTTAGCATAATTTCCAAGAGCGTTTTACAATCAGCAAGATATAGATCGAAACGGTGTTATTCGTCTATATTTTGTACGCGAGAGCGACTTTAATCGAATTATGAAAAATGCTAACTATAAAAGGAGGCGATAACATGGCTGGCACACCGCAGTATATCCGCAATCTGAATGAAAATCTCATTATGGATGCCCTCATAACTCAGGGAACCATGTCGAGAGCGGATATCAGCCGTCAGACCGGACTTAGTAAACCAACAGTATCTTTGGCAGTCGAACATCTGATTGACCGTAATCTGGTGAGGGAAATGGGGCCAGCTGACAACGCTCAGGGTCGAAAAGCAACCCTCATTCGTTTCAACGAAACGGCTTATTATGTCTGTGGGATAGATATCGGCGCAACTCGTATTCGGATTGCATTATCCGATCTGAATGGAGAGATCATTGCCTATCGAACATATCCCATGGTTGTTCAA
The DNA here is from genome assembly GCF_000517905.1 of Paenibacillus sp. FSL H7-689. Taxonomy (NCBI): domain Bacteria; kingdom Bacillati; phylum Bacillota; class Bacilli; order Caryophanales; family Paenibacillaceae; genus Paenibacillus; species Paenibacillus sp. FSL H7-689. Next base: position 377,011 of record NZ_ASPU01000013.1, on the reverse strand, counting down.
GGAGCTTATGAGCGAGGAGAAGCGACGATGTTGGAGCTTCTTCGAAGCCATATGAACGAACTGCTTGATGAGAATCATCTGAACTGGGATCAGATTCAGTGCATCGGGTTCGGTATACCAGGCGTAGTGCTGCCTGAATCAGGGCGTATCAATCGTATTGTGGACCCTTTAGCGGGTCTGGAAGAAGCTTTCTCTTTAGAGTCGTTGTCAGGAGCTTTTCCCTGTGAAGTAATTCTGGAAAATGATGTGAATCTTGCAGCCCTTGGGGAGTATCGGAGTGGTGCAGCAGCAGGATATCCCTTGTTTGTTTTTTTCTCCATCGGTACAGGGACAGGCGCTGGCATCATGGTACATGGCCAACTGCTTCGAGGTTTAGGTGGCTTAACTGGAGAGATCGCGGAGATGCTGGTGGACGATGGCCGACGTCTGGAGGAAGTGCTGTCCGCTGATGGTCTGATGCAACTGGCGAAAGATTATCTAGATCAGCATGATGAACTATTATTGGAGGCTGCTGATTCGGGTACAGATGCTCTTCACAGACACCTGACTCCCGAGAAGTTATTTGAAGCTGCGCGCAGTGGAGAAGTAGAGGCGTTAGACATTCTACAACAATACAGCCAGAAGATTGCTTCAGCTCTGCGTCAGATTAGCGTTGTGCTTGCTCCGGATCTCATTGTGCTTGGCGGAGGTGTAGGAGGGAACGGTGATGTGTTATTGCCTTTACTGAGGCAGATCATCTCTGAGCAATTCCCGGTGCAACCACAGTTAATCTGTTCCAAGCTTGGTGAGCAAGCTGTTGTCACTGGTGCAGTGCAGGTAGCCGTACAACAAACGATGCTGAACCTTCAGCAGGCAATGGAATAAGAGATTGGATATACAACATGTGAGGAGGGAAAAGGGATGACAGAATCCGTGAAAAACGTAAGCATTAATTATCAGACCAATCAGAATGGTACGGTTGGAGGTGATCCATCCGGCTGGATTGCAGGTATTGACATTGGAGGCACCAAAACATTAATGCTCTTGTCATCACAACAGGCTGGAAATGAAGTTCATGAACGTATCTTGCCTACGCTTGCCAGTGATCAGCCGGATGAGTTCTTCCGATGGTTATTCACTGAATTGGAAATATTCTGCCGCGAAGTTGGATGCAGTCTGGATCAACTTAAAGGTGCAGGCTTGGGATTCCCTGGTGTGATTCTGCAAGAGGAGGGGATACTGCGAAATGCTCCCGCTTTTCAGTGGCCTGAGCTAGATATTCGCCCTGTTATTGCGAAGTATTACAGCGGGAATATCATGTTGGATAATGATGTGAATATGGCGGCAATGGGAGAGTATGATCAAGGGGCAGCACAGGGACATCAACACTGTGTAATGGTCACGGTTGGAACAGGCATTGGATCTGCTCTTATCCTGAATGGACAGCTCTATAGCGGCCAGAATGGAGCAGCAGGTGAGATTGGGCATTTCATTGCAGGAGACGAAGGGCTTCATACCGGTTACGTTGCGGATGCGGATTCCTTTGGCGTATTTGAGCAAGTGACTTCAGGTACGGGAATTACCGAACAGGCGAGGCGTTATTTTGCTGCTGGAAAGGGAAGTTCCTTATCCCTGATCATGAGTCTGGCAGGAGGGGAAGCGGAACAGATTGAAGCCAGGCATGTATTCAAAGCAGCGGAGTCGGGTGATCTTGCTGCCCTGGAGATTTTGGAACTACCCATGCGTTATATGGCTAGAGGTCTGGCGAATATTACGGCTTTACTCAATCCTTCCATTATAGTGATCGGTGGTGGCGTGGCTGCATCCAACCCATCCTATTATCTAAATGAAGTGCGCACACGCCTCCAACGTTACACTGTTCTGCCTACACTTCTAGCTGTAGCTGAACTGGGGAACAAAGCAGGAGCAATCGGGGCATTGGCTGCAATCAAGTCCAGTCTGACACGCACTTAAAAATAGAGAATAGGCGAAGCAACTATAGAAATAAAGGATGGAGATCCGGATGAGAAGTAGACATATGAAGGCTTACACAGAGAAAATAAAAGCCGATTCCAATGATGCAAAACGTGTTTTACTCCAATTACAGGGCCTATATCTGTTTATGGGGCTAGCTGGTGGGATGTTTAACCCGTACATTAATCCCATATTGGTAGCACAAGGGTTTTCCAGTAAAGAAACCGGATTTATTATGGCGTTTGGCACACTTGTATCCATTATTCTTCAACCTATATGGGGAATTCTGGTAGATAAGTTTAAAAAGACACGGTTCGTACTGGTGATAAGCCTGCTTGTTCCTGCATCGTTAGCGTATTTCTACAATATTCAAGTGTACTTTATATTAATATTGATTTATACTTTATGCACTATATTCCAAGTGACTCAAATACCCGTTGCTGACTCCTATGCGGTTACAGCTGCGAGAGCCGCGAACACCTCATATGGCATGATCCGACTCTTCGGCAGCATAGGAACGGGAGTTGGGGGATTTGCCGCAGGGATGTATCTCTCCCAGTTTTCCATTCACATGTTATGGCTACCATTTCTCCTGTTTAACATTCTGAGCGCTATACTGGCAAGTACACTTCCCCGGCAGACGAGCATCTCCTCGTCCTCGGTAACCTTCTCCGTAGGTTTGGCAAGATTGCTCCGAAACCGGACATTCCTTCTATTTCTAACAGGTTGTTTCCTGGTTAACCAAACGCTCACTGCGTTTAACTCCTTTTTTGTTATTTCATTTCAGATGGCTGGCGGTTCTGTGACGATGACGGGTACAGCGTTGTTGCTTGCGTCGATTACCAATGTTCCATCCATGTTGGCAGCGGCATTCATACTCCGAAAATGGGGGCATGAACGCACGATGCTGCTTGCAGCGGGGGCCTATATGTTACGTTGGGGGATACAATGGCTATGGCCGACGCCTGAGGTCATGATTGGCGTTCAGGTGCTGCATGGGTTATCCTTCGGATTCTTTTATATCGCAGCAGTGGAATATGTGGCTTCGGTTACGGGACGGGAAATGCAGGCCACAGGACAAAGTTTATTTAACATGGTGTTTGCTGGCCTGGGCGGAATTGTTGGTAATATGCTTAACGGATATTTACTCGATTCCGGCGGTCCATCACTGATGTATCTGGCTTGCACGATCAGTGCGGCACTAGGATCAGTGATTCTGTATATCGTCAGCAGGCAGGCCAAAGAACAGAGAAGATCATACTCATTAGAATAGAGATGGAAGGAGTTGGAGCCTATGAAAGTAAATCTGAAGCGGAATTGGCACACCAAGTTGATGTATTCGTATTTTCCTATTTTTCTGCTTACGATTTCCATTCTGATCTTTCTCTCCTTCCTGATTGTCAACGAACTCTCACGTAACGAAACACAAAAAGCCGACATGATCTCCACCCGCTATATCGTGGATACACTGGAGCGCTCACTAAGCGACATTGAACTTCGGTTGCTTGAAGACATTGGTGCAAACAAAACATATAGTCGCTTTCTGGAAGCTGGCCAGGGACAATTATCGAGTCAGTTCATCTATGATGCGGCAAGTGGGCTGGGAAGTATGCTGGATCAGCAGGATATGATTCAATCCATTTATCTCTATCGCATGTCCGATTCCCAGATTCTTACGCCCAGAGGCATGATGCGTTTGGAAGATTTCGAAGATCGTGCCTATATTGAGCAAGCCTTGAAAGATCGGGAGTACCTCGGTTGGAACCTGCCACGTGATTATAAGGAACGTTCCTTCGACGTACCTTCACAGGTGATTAGCATGAATAAGTGGCTTCCGTTACCGTGGGGCGGGGAAGGACTGCTCGTCATTACCATCCGCATGTATGCAGTGGAACGGCAGATTGATAACATGACCAATGAAAAGTTATCTGTTCTTCAGGTTCGGGATAAAAGCGACAATCTGATCTATACCGCGCATCAAATGGACCCTTCAGCAGGTGAAATCCTTAATCGTGTGACTGCGGACAAGCTTGGTCTGGTCTTCGAGAGTGGTATTCAATCCGGACAGCTGTATTCATGGGTATCCCTTGTTTCTTATGTGTGGATCGGTATTGGTTTATTAACGATTGTTGGTGCGGTGGCGGGACTAATCTACATTACTCGCAGAAATACACGCCCCATCCAGCTGATCATGAATCGAATTCAGGCGTTACAGCCACGTGCCGAGGAGAATGAAGCAACTCCATCCGTCAAAGATGAACTGGCACTCATCGACCGTGCGCTGGAACATCTGATTGCTCAAACGGTTGACTATGAGAAACAACATCATGAAAACTTGTTAATTCATCGCAGACAGTTGCTTGTTGATCTGATGGAAGGAGAGCGGATGGATTCGTTCCGTCAGCGACTTCGCCATCTGCAACCGCTAGAGGAACGATTCATGGAACCGAAGAGTGTTGCTGTCCTCATTGCGGAGATGAATGGTGACGATCTCTCGACCAATCAGAATATTCTGAAGATTGCGCTCATGAATGTAGTGGAAGAACTTGTGCAGAATGAGACCCAGTTCGGCGGTTGGGCTGAATGGTTTGGGAACCGCAGGCTTATTGTGATGATTGCATCGGATGAGCAGGAAGGACTGGACCGTGAATTACTTATGGATCTGGCTAAGCAGATGCATATGTGGATTGCGGAAAACTTCCGCCTACGGTTTACGTTCGGGATTGGACGAACCGTACCGGGCTGGGAAGAGATTACTCGTTCCTATGCGAGTGCAGATGCGGGTTTGCAGCATAGACTTACCCTTGGTAAAGATGCGATCGTTCTCAGTGAGCAACTGCCGGATCGTATTGAGCTGCAATCGTACAAGTATTTGCAGATACTCGCAGACTTTGTCCGTGAATTCAGACTAACCGGCGATGGTTGGCGAACGCAGCTGGATCAGATGTTTGTTGCGTTTAATGAAGATCAGATTACAGATAACGATATTCGCATGTTGCTGCAGGCGTTAATCCAGATGTTGTCCCGTGAATTCGGGGAGCTGTCTGAGCGGTTGCAAAGCCAATTTGCCGAGGAAATCCTGACTCGTCTTCGCAGTGATATCCAGCAGGTGGAGACACTCGAGGGAATTCAAGAGATTTTGCAGGAGTGGCTTAAAGAAGTTTATCGCAATTATGTATCTGTAAATGAAACGAAAAGTCATCGAGCGATGATCAACGAGCTCCGGATTTATATTGAAGAGCATTTTGATGATCCGGATCTGTCGCTGAAACATCTGAGTGATCGGTTCCAGATCTCGGGCAAATATGCGAGTTATCTGTTCAAGGAAGAGTTTGAGATGAAGTTTGTTGATTTTCTGGTGAAACTGAGGGTCGAAAAGGCCTGTCGTCTGTTGTCTGCATCCGATATGGCTGTTCAGGATATTGCTCTGCAAGTGGGTTATGCCAATGCCATCTCTTTCGGCAGAGTATTTAAACGGATTATGGGCGTGACACCAGGAGACTACCGCAAGCAGGGTGGAAAACAAGGGGATCAATAACGGAATTGCACGTGTTAGAACATTCGCGTATCGGGTAAAATCCAATAATCCTAGAGATATCTATGAAATCTCCTGTATGAGGCAATAAGGTTTTGTCCCTTATCGTCCTTTACAGGAGATTTTTTGGCTGTTCAACCACGATCTTAGGCCAGTGTAGCTGGTATGTTGTTAAGGAATTTTACGAATGTCCTATACTAGCATTATGACAATTCATAGATTAATAGGGCAGGAGTTGAAGATGGTGTACAAATATGGACAGCAAGTGTGGGGATCGGTAGATATCAGTAAACGGGTTACCATTACAGCAAGCAACAACACATTTACATTTCATGTAGATGACTCGTCATATACGATAACTATACCTGTTGGTACCTACACGACAAGTCAACAAAGGCATGAATCCGAACTTATTCAAGCCATTTCGAAGCAAGGGACATCTCAGAACATTCCAGTACGATTTATTTTGGGCGGAATGCATTATGATGAGAAGTATAATGTGTTGATTTTGGAACATACGGACACGATCAACGAACATGTCATCGATCAATTTGCGGGAAATGCCATCGATACGTTGTTTGGTCAAATGAAGTTTAATCTTCCGCCAAGGAATTAGTGCGTCGAATCGTTCTACACGTGTTGCTAAACAAGGAGATCACATAAGATGTGGTCTCTTTTTCATTTTTTGAAGAGAGATTTAATGGAAAAAAGATTATTGCAAGATGGGTGATGCCAGATTGTCTATGAGAAACCAAAATGAATACAACACAATATGTTATTATAGTTAACGTTAATGGTGTGAAAATTGCATATTGTCAGGAAATATGTTTATATATCGCGGTATTTAACTTAAAAAACGTGAATTTCACATGTTGAAAATAGTTTATTGTCTAAATATCAGATCTTATGTAATGATTAGTGACATTCACAGGTGCAACAAAATGGGATGAACAAAGTGGAGTGGCAATCATGTGAATCCATTCAGAGAGTGTGCGAAAGGGGAAAGGTCAAATGAGATTATTTCAAAGACGTAAGGCACGCAAGGCAAGTTCAATCCTCGCAGTGGTAACAGCATTCACTCTATTATTATCTGCATGTTCATCAGGAAGCGAATCAACATCTTCCTCTGGAGAGTCGGGTTCGGGGGGGAAAACGACTTTGAAAGTAGAAATCTTCGATCGGGGAAACACTCCGGCGGGCTACACCATTTCGGACAGTTATCTGACTCGCTTCATTCAAGAGAAGTTTGGTGATCCAAATAACATCGATGTTCAGTTTGTTCCGGTACCACGCTCGGAGGAAGTACAGAAACTTAACGTTCTGATGGCGAGTGGCTCTGAAGTACCTGATATCGTCTTTACCTACGATTCGGGAACATTCAACCGGTATGCAGAGCAAGGAGGTCTGACCGAACTTACGGATCTGATCAATCAAAGTGGTCCTAACCTGAAGAAGTTCCTGGGAGATGAAACGCTGGCCTACGGTCAATACGATGGACAACAGTTCGCGGTTCCAGGTAAACGTCTTGTACTTGGGAAGTACGCATCCTATGTTCGTCAGGACTGGCTGGATGCACTCGGATTGCCTTCCCCTGAGACAGCTGAGGAGCTGCATACAACACTGAAGGCCTTTAAGGAAAAAGATCCGGGTAAAGTTGGTACAGGACTTATTCCGATGGGGATGTCCATTGCCTCGGCTCAATATGAACCACTGATCTGGTCATTCATTGAACCGCTGACGGAAGAACAGAAATATACATTAACGCAGCAACTGGGTTCCAATGACTATCCAACGTTGTTGCCTGGTTTCAAGGACGCTCTGAAATATATGAACACACTTTATAATGAAGGATTAATGAGCAAGGACTTTGGACTCGACAAAGACAAGAAAAAGCTGTGGGAAGATGTATCTAACGGCAAAGTTGGATTCTACACCGAGGATGCAGGGGAGATTTATATCTCCGGTACGTACAAAAACCTGCAAACCAATCAACCTGGTGCAGTGATGACACCGATTGATGCATTCAAAAACTCCGAAGGCAAATTCGCCAAACCGGCTTATGCACCCAATGCGATGTATGTCATGATTCCGAAGTCAAGCAACAATGCGGAAGCAGCGACGAAGTATCTGGATTGGATGGCTTCGGGCAACAACCTGTTCGATCTGCAATTCGGTGTTGAAAACGAGAACTATGAGCTCGTGGATGGAGTTCCACTGATCAAAGATGATGCTTCTCCTGAAATCGCAGGTCGTATCTATAATTCCGGTGACATTGCCATTATCGTCAATGGTAAATACGTTGGAGATGACAAGAAAAATGAAGAGGCTTATGTCGTACAGGTAGAGTCGAAGTATCGGGATGATATGCGCAAGTCGGTAGCGATCTCTAACACGGACACCATTCAACCGGTACGTTTCTCCAAACCGATTGACGCAGAAGCACGTTACGGTAACGGCTTGAAAGACAAGTTTATGGAGTTTTTCGTGAAAACAACCATTTCCAAACCCGCTGATTTTGAAGCTACGTATGACAGCATGATGAAGGACTACATGGCGAGCGGTGGTCAAGCAATCCTGGATGAACGTACAGAAGCTTACAAAGCGATGAAATAAGTAGAGTAGAGATCACATCTAATGTGTATGACAACAAAGAACAGGGATTTCATTAGGGCGATGGCAACATCGCCTTGATGAAGAATCCTGAATGACATGGGGGGAAGGTATATGAAAACAAGCATCTATTTCCGCAGAAACTGGCAACTATATGCGTTGCTCCTACTGCCCATGATCTACTTCATTATTTTCAAGTATGGGCCAATGTATGGCGTGCAGATTGCGTTCAAGGACTTTAACTTCTTTCAAGGGATCGCCGGTAGTGAGTGGATTGGCTTGGATGCATTCAGAGAAGTGTTTCAAAATCAGGGATTCTACACGGCATTACGCAACACGTTAGTGCTTAACATGCTGGATCTACTGGTCTCCTTCCCGGCACCACTTATATTAGCCATCTTATTATTCGAGCTGAAGAAGGCCTGGTTCAAAAAGTTGGCACAGACTTTACTGTACATTCCTCACTTTATTTCGTGGGTTATTATTGGAGGGATCGTACTTCAGGTATTCGGTACACAATCCGGTTTTATTAACAATATCTTGATGAGCATGGGATTTGATCCATTACCTTTCCTTTCAGACAAAAACTATTGGCTCTTCACGTATCTTGCGGTAGGCGTGTGGCAGAGTGCAGGCTGGGGTACGATTCTGTATCTGGCATCTCTCACGGGCATTAACCGGGAACTCTACGAAGCCGCAGAAGTGGATGGAGCAAGTCGGCTACGCAGAATCTGGCACATCTCCTTGCCAGGCATCAAAACAACGATTGTTACCTTATTGATCATCAATGTCGGCAACATGATCTCTATCGGCTTCGACCGACCGTTTATTATCGGTAACGTGGCTGTACGTGAATACTCGGATGTGCTCAGCACATTTGTCTATCGTGTCGGTTTACAATCTGGTCAGGTTACGCTCGCAACAGCTGTAGGTTTGTTCCAGGCATTAGTTGGACTTGTCTTCATACTCGGAGCGAACTATACGTCCAAGAAATTAACCGATGAGAGCATTATGTAGTGGATTGATTCACATATGATCTGTAAGGAGTGAGTGAGATGTCTGAAAACACGGCGAATCGAATATTCAACACGGTAAACGTCATTCTTATTATCATTACGATGGTGGTGTGTCTTGCACCATTCATTCATATTATTGCGATCTCGCTCAGCTCAAACCGGGCGATCGGTTCAGGAGAAGTTTCCTTTTTCCCCAAAGAGTTATCGTTTGAGGCGTATACCAAGGTATTTGCAGATGGATCAATGATTCGTTCCCTCATCTATACCATTTGGCTGACCGTCCTGAGTACGGTGCTAAGCATGGTGATGACCATTGCAGCAGCTTATCCACTGGCGAAGAGTAATCTAAAAGGGCGCAAGTGGTTCATGCTTGTCATTGTGGTGACGATGTTCTTCAGTGGCGGCATTATCCCCGAGTACATTCTGATCAAAAATCTACATCTACTTGATAGCACATGGGGACTTATTCTGCCTGGATTGATTAGTCCGTTTTATATGATTATCCTCATTACCTTCTTCAGAGGGATTCCCGAAAGTCTAGAAGAAGCAGCAGGCATTGATGGAAGCAGCCACTTTGGAACCCTTATGCGCATCATCTTGCCGCTATCCCTTCCGGTTATGGCAACACTGAGCCTATTCTACGCGGTAGGACGGTGGAATGGTTTCCAGGATGCACTCATGTATATTACCAAGCCTGAACTATACCCTTTGCAATTGAAATTGTATCAGATGATTCAGCAAAACCAGATTACAGAACTGATGCAGAACGAAGGTATTGGTGCTGTTCAAGTCCTGCCTGAGAGTCTGAAAGCAGCCAGCGTTATATTCTCCACGTTACCGATCCTGCTTGTGTATCCGTGGTTGCAGCGGTACTTTATCAGTGGCGTAATGGTAGGTGCTGTAAAAGGTTAATAGAGGTTGTTCAAAAAGTTCACTTTTGATTACGAATGATGCCTAGTGGCATCATCAGCATCGAATATGAAATTTAGCCGAAATGTCCGTTGCTCACGTAGTTGTCCTACGCTCCGCTACTCCATTTCTAGCTTAATTCCATCTTCTTGGTACTGAAAACTGATCTTTTTGAACACACACCTATAGTCTCGGGAGGTCACATGACATGACACAACGAATGGTAGAGAAGATGTCGAAAGAACAACAGTATCTTATAAATCAGTCCATGTTGATGATGGATAGCTTCTATGACAAGGAAATGGATCTGCTTCGCAGTTTTGAAGAAGAGGATTCATCGCAGCATAGCACACGAGCCAGTGCACATTATGCGCTCGGGTTGTTGATTCGAAATAAGCCTGGTGATGTGGAACACGCGATACGGGTGTTCCACAAGGTGCTCGATGTTCAATATGACGCTCCGGATGAGATCTATCACGGAACCTTCGCGACCCGACCAACTGATGTGCATCCACCAGCGGGTCACTATGCTTGGAAATCTTTTGCGCCAGGCACGGCCTATTTCCTGGAACGCACCTTTGAGAAGGTGTCTGCGCAGTTTATCCATAAACTACAGGAAGAGGGTTCTCTGCTCACAGAGGCAGTAGACCCCAAACAACTGAAACACCTTTTTCATTCGGCAGTGAATCAGGTTCTGCCACCGGTCTGGATCAGCTATGATCCCAACTGGCGCGAGTTTATCGCTTGTGTCTGTGTGGTCGTAACTGCCGAATTCGCCGAACTACTGCCGGAGACACTCATGAAACGGATGGACCATGCGATGGAACTGGCTGTTCAAGGGTCAATAGAACGCAGGTTATCCGACGTAATTCCAATGAACACGAATATTGAGTTGATGCATATTTTCATTACCCACTACTACGGCCATCGCTTGAACCGAACAGATTGGATTCAGCATTCGGATGAACAGGCGGAGGGGTTGATGAAGGAGGTTGAACAATACAACGGTACATTCGCGGAGTTCAATACGACAACGTATTACGGGGTTGATCTGTCCGTGCTTGGCATGTATCGAAAGTATGGACTCACGGAACGTTTGATCGAAATCGGACACCGGATTGAACATGGGCTGTGGAATAACATTGCGCTATATTATAATGCCAACCTGGAGAATCTCTCCGGCCCATTCTCTCGGGCGTACGACATGGAGATGCGAGAGCATAGTTCGATCGGTGTATTTATCTATCTCTTGCTTGGAGAAGGGTATGAATATCTGGCAGGAATCAACTGTGAGTCAGGCCATGATCCACTGATTGCGCTCCTTGGGGTGGATGTGCCCGCTGAAGCCGTGCCGTATTTCAAGGCTCATCAAGAAGATCGGCTTGTGCAGAAACAGTTCATGGAACTGTGTGAGCGCAATGATCCAACGTCCAATCGGAATCTGTGTACAGCCAAAGCCTGGATCGGTGAGGATCGGATGATCGGGGCCATGTCGGGAAGTGTGAATACGAATGGACAGATGCATCCAGCTACGATCCACTGGCAGACAGAGACGGGTGAGCGTTATTATCTCCGCTTGATCCGTCGTGAGGTAGGCGAGGGCTGGAACAGCCATCTGCGCGGAATAACGTTTGATGCGGATCTCACGCCAGATTCGTTAACCATTGATGTGGAGCTGGATACGGCGGAAGAGATCGACGTTTATTTTGAAATCAGAGGGCCATCCCTTCGTCAGGAGGATATTACAACAGCGTTATGGCAGTTCCCAGGACTTACGTGTACCGTGAAGGCTGAAGCACCTGAACCATCCGTGTTAATTTACGTGAATCATGCGGAGATCGTCTATCGTTATGTGCCTGGGATGACGGCAAACAAGATGAGATTTGAATTGACTCTCCGTGAAGACAACGGTTTGAGGAATAAATAGGTATATAAGATGAACTGAACATTTACACGATAACGAAGAGTGCAGAACCGATCTGAAGAAGCGGAGCGTTCGCCTGAAAGCTTTCTGCAAGAAAGCTGCATCGGAAGCATAAGCTATCACCGGATTTTTCCCTTTGGAGAAGGGGATCAAAAAATCTGGGGATAACAGCGATCAGAAGATGGTACTGCAATTGGAGTGATCTAGTATAAAGTGTATTGGTTCAACTTATATAGATAGAGATAAATGGAATATGAATGGGCGATAGAATGAGAGACAGGAGGACCAATGATGTATACGGACAAACAGGAATATTCGTTCTCAACATGTTGGAATATCAAACGTCATACGACCGGACAAGGCATGATCGAGGAGATCAAGTCTCTTGGATTCAAACAAGTTGAGCTGAATTATAACGTTACGGAAGAGATGCTGCAGACGATAGAACCGATGATTGAACGGGGCGAGATCGGTGTATCCAGTGTGCATAATACATTCCCGCATGTGGCTGATCCCGACTATGGGACGGATTCCGTCCTGCTTGGGTTCGATGATGAACCGCGCCGCAAACGGGCGATTGAGCTGTTACTTCGCTCAGCCGAGTACGCACATCGTTATGGGGCCAAGGCTGTCGTTGTACATCCCGGTGAGGTTCCGTTTGAATATAATATAGATGAAGCGTTGAAAAAGATATACCACGATCAAGGACCGGATTCACCAGCATATCAATCTTTATGGCAAGAGATGCTGGAGAAGCGGGAAGATGGCAGCGCACATTACCTGAGCCTTATTCAGGAGAGTCTGGAAGAGGTATGTAACTTGTCGGAGCAGCGGGGATACGGGGTGAATTTCGGTATTGAGACCCGTTCACGCTGTTATCAGATGCCGACTTTGCACGAAGCGGGAACGATTATTGGACAAATGAAGGGCGCACCGCTTGGTCTTTGGTACGATATTGGTCACGGCATGATGATGGATCGAATGGGGCTGTACGATAATGTACGTGAGGCTAACGCGTTGATTGATCACGTGGTTGGCGTGCATATTCATGAAACCGTAGGGTTATCAGATCATTGGTGTCCATACATCCATAGTAAAGACATGACCTTTTTTGATTCGTTTTTGGATATTATCGACCGTTCTCCGGTGAAAGTATATGAGCTGAAAGCCGCGTGCACACCGGAAGAGATTGATGAAAGTCACGGAATGATTAAGTCTCGCATTGCTGAACGTCAAGCGGCACGTCAGCGCGGGTAAAGGAGCAGACGTATCAAGCATGAATGCTCCTTATAGGAAAACCTCATAGTAAAGTAAATCAACAAATAGAGCGGTTCAGAACAAACCTCAGGTTGTATTACAGGGTGTTCTGCCGCTCTTTTGTTGTTCTTTTAAAGTGGTACATGTTTTACCGTTTCTCAGGGAGTGTTACGTCACCGAGAATCCCTGCCTGATAGCCTTTGACTACAGCACCAACTCTGGACTTCACACCAAATTTCTGCGTAATAGAAGTTATATGATACTCCACTGTACGTGGACTGATCGCCAGATCCTGTGCAATCTCCTTGTTGGTCATCTCCAGTGCAATGCGGTTAAGCACTTCCCGTTCAGTTGCTGTGAGGGATTGCTCAAGATTAGGAGATAACATTTTCTCTGGAATAAGCACATGACCCAACATACTTTGGTGGATGGCGTTGATAATCTGTCCATACGTTGCTTGCTTTGACAAGTAGGCATGAACGCCCAGATCATAAGCTTTTAACTGGAATTCGTGATAGTTGTATCCGGATAGCAGTATAATTTTGACGGATAACCCGTATTGATCTTTCAATCTTCTCACAACCTCGAACCCGTCAAGCTGGGGCATGCGGATATCCATCACAACAACATCTGGTCGCAACGCCTCTACTTCGGATAAAAAAAGCAATGGATCGCTGAATGTTTTTATTACCTGTATGCCGGGTTCGCGGTTTAAGCGGTTGTTGAGACCTTCCATGACCAGGGGGTGATCATCAAGCAGTACGACTGTAATGGGTTCGCTCATTGTTCAGTTGCTCCTTTGGTTAAAGGCAAACGGATGTTGATTGAGGTTCCTTTGCCAAGGCTGGAATGTATGGTGAATTCTCCACCGAGATGCTGAATGCTGCTTTGTATGGATATCAAACCGAAGTGCCCTGTTGCAGTATCAAATGTGGTATGAACATTAAACCCCAAGCCGTCATCCTCTACTTGGAGAATCAAGTCAGTATCCCTTGTATGTACCTGAATGGAGCAGAACGACGCCTGTGCGTGCTTCATCACATTCATAATGAGTTCGCGGACCGTCCGAAAGACGGTGGACTTCAGAGGTTCGTGCTTCAACTCTTCAGAGAGGGCGTTGTAGTTTAGTTCCATTCTGATGCCACTTTGCATTTGAAGTGTACGGATGAGCCATTGCAACGCTTCCTCAAGATCACTTCGATCCATAATATGAGGGTAGAGATCATCGCACAATTGACGTATATCTCTCTGGGAAGCATACAGGCACTCCAGCCAAACAGCCGTTTGATCCTTATGCGTATCTCCGGTATCGTGTAATTCCTCCAAATCACGAGACAGGAAAATCAGGTTTTGAAGCAGTTGATCATGAAGGAAATAAGAGGTTTTCATACGCTCTGCCTGTTGGGCTTCCATCATAATATCATTGAACTGCCGATGACGGCGTATCTGGTATTCATGAAGAGCTGTCTGGTCTACACGGTATTCATATCGCTTCTGCAGATCGGATAAGAGTCTCCCATTGACGAGCATTCGAATTGCTTCCAGCCTGCCTTGATCAATGATATCCTGCTCTTCTGCTGAAAAAAGGGTGCGATTTTCTTTGTGACCGATGCCCAAAAATCCTATCGTCTCCGTAGTGGGTTCACCTGATAGCTCCCAAACCTGTGCCAATTCATATTTTTGTCGTAAAACTTCAATATCCAAAATCTGGTTATCTATATTCTGAATGGAAGCAAAAATCCCTGTGCCTTCCTGAGAATATCTGTGTTTATCATCAATCCATATGAGAATTACACCTTCAATATCCAGCATCTTGTGGAACATCTCGGCAAACACGTGAATCATGTCCCGCATGTTTTGCTGCTCAGCCATTCGCACAGTCAACCGCAGTTGCTGGTGTTCCAGCCAGTCTTTGTTAAGTTTGTTTTTCTTGCGTGAGCGTGTGAGCGTGTACTGATACACCCAAGTGATCAGCAAAAACGAGACAAACAGCAAGCTGATATGAATTAACGAATGCAGGTGAGAAGCAGCCAGAAACAGTAAAAATGCGATTAAAGCATATAGTCCATGAATCATCAATCTTGGCATAACCAGTTTGAGGTCAAGCATACTCCGTTGTACAAGTACATAAGTGAACATCCATGATAAAGGCAGAAATCCAATTAATGTGTACTCTACAGGCAATAACGGTTCACCTTGAAGCAGGGTTGGAATAGCAAAACAGATGATGAAGGGAATCAGGCTGACAATAATTCCTGTTAACATGAGCAATAGCTGGTTCTGCTCCTTGCGATTGTAGCTTTTACGATTAACCCATGTCATCCAGATTAAGATCAGAAGGGTTGCACAAAGAATAAAGTTGAGCAGATTGGTTGGACCAGACGGTGCAACAGGAGTACTGACGGTAGTAATGCCTTGATTGATCTGAATATCGGTCATCATCCACTGCTTGATGTACAGAAAGGCAAGGCCAGTAGAGTAGGCAATCGCAATACATCTGCTGATGATTAATAACCATCGAAAACGATGCAGACGGGTACGGAATACAAAAGACACATAAAAAGCAGTTAGACAGTAAGGTAACCATGCCGCACAAAAGGCCAGAATATAATTGGATAAAGGCAACTGGGATGTGTATATCGTCAGTATACATATGGCCATGGACAGGTTAAGGAGGTAGAACAGGCGCATCACTCGTGAACCGGGTTGGTTAAAGAAGGCATAGGTTCCGGTCAACAATAGCAATAATTCTACTATGGATGAGAAGCCGATGTTGAACCATTCACGTGGTCCAGGCTTCATGGTATGTTCGGATGCCTGACCGTGAGAATTCTCAACGTCGATGATGTAGGCTTCAGTCACTAAGAATACACCTTTTTGATGGAGTAACCGGACTCCTCCTTTGGGTTCCAAGGAGATAACGGTGTCACCTGATCTAATCCCGGATGTATAAGCTAAACCTTGCGGATCTACATCATGTACTGCCCAAGAATTGGAGGCATTTGGTGTCAACGAAAGTCCGATATAAGGATTCATAAATGAAGAGATATGGATATACGTGGCTGTCAGTATAAAGCACAACATCGTTACAAACCATACGAAATTAAATTTAGTTTTCATGAATCTATGTAATGAGAGTTTTAGTCGCATGGTAAAATCATCCGTTCTTATAAAATGCATCGTTGGTAAAATGAAGTGGAAAAACAAGCCATGTAGCAATGACATGGCTTGCCGAGCATCACTCTATGTTAATGTAGCAGAGTGCCTAACATTTTGTACATCAAAACTGATGATTCCTGCCTCAGCATAGGTTGCTTCGATCTATAATCCACAGCACCGGTGCTGGATACAGATACTTCCGGACCGTAGAGACCTAGAGCAACCACAAACTGGACACCTTCTTCAGCCCAACGATCCTGTGAACCGATGAGATCGGCAGTTACGGCAGGTGCGCCAAGGAGTTGTTGTGCCGTTCTCGATATGATCACCGCGGCCTCTTGCCTTGTTATGGCTTGGTCAGGATGGAACAATCCACGAGTATTACCTTGCACAATACCCAGTTCAAGAGCGGTTTGAATGTAGGCGGCGTAGGGACTTGATTGGGTATCTTTAAATTTTGGTGATTGAGCTGAAATGGACATTCCGCTTATGCCCACAACCTGTGTTACAAACTCCCCACGACTAACAGGCTTCTCTGGTTCAAATAGGGATTGATCCTGTGGATACAGGCCAATCTGTGTTAAACGATAGATGTACGGAGCATAGGGATGGTCTTCTGGCACATCTTCATAAGGTTTGGCTTCTGGCAATTTCTCGGACCAGCTATCTGACTTGTTGTAATAGAAATACGTGATTTCACCTGACTGATTTTTTTTGAAACCAGCGAGCTTGCCTTCCTCATCCATGAACAACATGTCCTTAACGGGTGTTAAAGTGTGAGTGCCATAAGCATCTATAACCTGAAGACCTTTCTCTGTTGCTGTAATATCATACAACCATGCAGGCAAACGGATATCCCGATATAGTCCCTCGTAGGAATGGAGTGAAGACTCGGGTACGCTATAATTGACATCTTGGACCTCATTACTCGGATAAAAATGATCCATAAATGCTTGAAAAAGCGCTTCTCGCAGATCTGGTCCATCACTGTTGGAGACGATAAATAGTCCAGTCTTCTCGTTAGGCAACAGCCACAGATTGGAGTGGAATCCGTCCAGATCGCCTGCTTTACTCACGACTTTCCGTCCATGATTATACTGCGAATAGGTGGATTCGAATCCGTAACCTGTTCCAGGTATATCCGGGTGTATGGAGACATCCAGCGTTTGCATTGCTTGGACGGATGACGGTTCTAGTATACGTGCACCCTGGTACGTACCTTGATTGAGCTGCGCAAGCATAAAGTGAGCCATATCCCGTCCAGTTGTAATGAATCCGCCCTCAGGGGAGCTGTCCGGTACATTGGGATATTGCGGAAGTTCTTGTCCTTCAGCGCCATAAGGAATTGCGAGTTTACTCAGCGTGTCTTTGCTTAGTGTAAAATGGCTATCCGACATATCAAGAGGGTTGAATATATGCTGTTGTACATAAGTCTCAAACGGAAGTTTGGACTGTTTCTGAACAATGTAGCCCAAGAGTGCATAGCCGTAGTTGTCGTAACGGAAAACTTCTCCTGGATTGCGAACAACGGACGGTTTGTTGTCTTGGATGAATTGCTCAAGCGGATAAGGATGATTCAACTCCCTGGGTGTAGCTGCTGCATCTGTGAAATCAAACCCGCTGGTGTGGGTCATCAGATGTTCCAATGTTAACGCTGTTCCGGTATGGTTGGTCAGATGCAAAGCATCTGTGTATGCGCTGATATCCTGATCAAGCTTTACGTTACCTTGCTCGGCCAATTGCATAATGGCAGTTGCTGTCAGCGTTTTGGAGATGGAGGCTACACGGAATAGAGTGGAGTCGGCATCGACGGGGATTTGTTTTTCCACATTGGCATAACCATATCCTTTATTCAACACGATCTGTTGGTCGTGAACAACCGTGACTACGGCACCTTTCAAAGCAGACTTCACTTCAGGTTGGGCGAAGAATTGATTGATGAACGATTCAGTTTCCTGAGGACTTACCTGAGGAAGAGGGAGGCTGCTCTCTGCCGATACACTGGTTATTGTGGTGAAACTCAGAGATGCAACCAGGAGGATGTTGGCTACGGCACGTTTCCAATTAGGATTTGATTTGTAGCTCTGTTGTTGTTGTTGAGTTGGACATGTTGCTACGTGAGATTTCATGAAATTCTCCTTTGAGTTGAGATATGTTCGTTCTCTTACATTTAAGTACATCTATAATCTATCAGTTTGAATGTAATGGCGATTCCGTAGTACGCACTTATTATGGCAGGACTTCCGCAAACCTTTTTGCGTGATCCCGCAATTGTGGAGGATGAAGAGTGAGTTTTGAATAATCTTGAATATATGAAAAGAGGTATTTGTCATGATGACCCAACGGGGGTCTCGACAAATACCTTTTTTTGTTTTGTCTTCTTATTTTCCATGCAAAGCGACATCGTGCAAAGGAATTGGGAAGTAGATTTTATAAAACTACGCGTACATCCGTCGTTCAAGTTCAGCATAGGCAATCGCAGGATCATCACTGGAATTATCAATATAAGCGACGGATGAAGCAGGGAGAGGCCAGGCTATTTCTTTACGGACGAGAGAAGCTGTGAAGGCATCCCAGTTGGCTAACTTCCATTCATCTAGTGGGGATTGTCTTGCTGAGATCCGTTTGTGATACAACGCTTCATTCTCAAGATAAATATAGGCCACACGAACATCCGTATCATCCAGAGTATGTCCAATTCGTTCAAGTTCCTGAGCAATCCAATCCGGGGTACCGATTTCCTTGGTAAATGGCCCCACAACAATCGTATCGATACCCAACTGAACGTTATCCAGAGCGGCGTCCATCGTAATGCGGTACCCAAGATCACGGCACAACCTTTTGTATTCAGGCGAATCTCGGTCGGAAGGATCAAGTCCCTGAAGGGTCATGATCGCCTCAGCCGCGGGACGAAGCAGAATATCCATATCGAAGAAAGCAGCTTTATGTTTACGGGAAAGGGCTTTTGCTAGTGTGGTCTTGCCACTTCCGGCCCCACCGAGAAAGAAAATTAGTTTGCTCATGAATGTAATGCCTCCTTAGTATGGTGTAAGTGCGTGTAAGATGTGAGCTGATATCATTTGCTTATTTTAGCACAATCCATATCAATCTCACTTCATCACCTGCGAAGGAAACCAGATATGACGCAGGTTCACCCAGCCCTGGCTGTTGAAAGATAGACCACGTACCGAAGGCAGATAAGCGGTTTCTACCGGTTTTTCTGATAAATGGAACAGTAAATTCTGATCAACCAAAAATTGCTCAATTCGGTCTAATTCACAAGTTCGATCCGCAGCGATGTGAGAGGCGACGATGGTTTGCAAGATCTCATGGATCGTTATACGAGTAGAATCTTCCAGATGCTCAGACAACGTGGAGTAAAGATCATACCTGCGCAGTTCTTCATCCCTGTCCCGAATGAGAGAGAAGAGAATCAGATCAGATTCCAACCTCAAGTTTCCTTTGAACTGCTCCATCGTAGCAGTACGGACGGTACAGGAGAAACCGCCCAGCTCCAGTATGGACGCCAGATGTTGGGCATCCCTGCGATACTGTGGAATGGTTGCAATGTGCAGGGAGATGGGACTAGCCGAAGTGAGTCGTTTAGTAATATCTCTAAACCCTTCCGGGTCAACCATTCCGGCATTCACCGCACTAAAATCAGTCTCCACGACTTCAGAGTCATCTGCATGTCCGTCATCTCTATACATTCCAGCAAGGCATGACTGAAGGTGTGCTCTTACTTCCGGATCGTTTAACGGTCCGGTTTTTTGTGTATTACACGTGAGTAATTTATGAACCATTACACCTGCACTAATCTGTGTCCAGTCTGCACCCGCAGACGAAGACGGATTATGAACAAGATGAAAGAACGGAGTTTCGATATCTTGGCTATCGTCCATTTTTGCCGAGGCACTCCACGGAATTTGCAGGATATCTACCCGGTCCATATGTGCTCTACCCTGAAAATACGATGAAAAGGCTTCAAGTCTGCACAAGTGATCATCCCAGGCGGTGACCTTGAACGGTCCCGTCCCAACAGGTTTTTGCATCCCATGCACATCACCCGAATGCTTCATCTTATGTTCGTTTGTTCCTGGTGAGGGTACAATCGCCGCACGACTTGTTGTCAGGAAGGACAAAAACAATTCATGAGGATTTTTAAGCTGGAAACACACGGTTAAGGAATCGACCGCTTCAATAGATAGAATCTGTTTACTTACATCACGGTACAGTGTCCGGCGATCTGTAGACTGCAGTCGTTCAAACGTATGCACTATATCATGGGCCGTCAACAACTGACCATCGTGAAATGTAATACCTTTTCGCAAATAAAAGATCCAGGTCTTTCGGTCTGCACTGACATCCCAGGTATGAGCGAGACATGGGAGGATCTCTCCCTGTTCACCCCGCTGAACCAACCCGTCAAAGACATGGCTGGTAACAAAGGATTCAGCTAATAGATTAATGTACAGCGGATCAAGCGCATGAAGCTGTTGGCGGAGGGGCAACCGAAGCGTATCAATCTGCTCATTATTGGTGCCGGCTTCCGTATGATGTCCTGAATATCCAAGCAACCACTGGTTTAGATGATCCTGCATGATTGTTGAACTGGAGAATGCGCTCACCTGCTCGGCAGCTTCCTGTAACTCCCGGCGATTCATGGCCTGCATCATATATTCTGCGGCGATTTGATCAGCCGGAACAAGCAAAGTCAGTGAAGAACGCCGACCCCGGCCACGCTGGGAAACCCAACGAATCCAATCATGGGCAACCATCTTTTTGACAATCGTTAACGTATTGCGGTGTGTACAATTTAGCAACTCAGCGAGATCGGCGAGTGTAAGTTCATGTTCTGTATGGTGACCGTAATGACGATGTAACAGCAGATATTGCTGATGTAATTTCAAGTGTTGATTCCCTCCTGGAGGTGAACTCTGACGTATTCCTCTAAAATAAGAAGTTTTGTCGATTTTAATTTCTATTTATATTCCTATTTTATCATCTAGAATATAGCATAGAAAGGTTAATGGAGGTTTTTCCCATGATTGATAAAATAATGGCTTCACCGCAACGCGCTCTAATCACGCTACTGTCTGCATGGATGCTGGCGATCATTCACCAGTATTTATTCTATGGTAATGAGATTGGCGTATCGTATCCTATCTTTGTAATTCTCTTTTATGTGTTCATGTATCTGTTTGCAAGGGACCGCATGAGGTCTTTCAAGTTCATTGATGCTTTTGTAGCGGCTGTAGTGCTATTGTTGTCGCTAACGTTCCTGTTATACGACAATGAACTGCTGTATGTTCTTAATTTTCTGGTCATACCTGGCGTAGTTATCTTACATATGACGTATCTGATGGGCAGAAAACAGAAGCAGTGGTGGGAGATTGGCTTGATTGGTACGGCTATTGACCACTTGCTACCTCAAGCCATACGTCATTGGGGGACTGTTGCTGCTATTGCTGTGAGAGCAGGCGGGCGTGGCATGGGCAAATCCCAGAAAACAGTTGTTTTCAAAGTACTCATTGGTCTTGTGGCGTCCTTGCCTATCCTCATTGTAGTCGTTGCATTACTGTCCTCTGCTGACGGGGTCTTTGATCAGTATTTAGCCGGTTTTCCGGAGTGGCTGAATCAATTGGCTTTTACTCCAGGGATACCAAGAATCATCTGGATTGTCATCGCAGGTGTATTGCTGTTTGGTTATGTATGGGGATTTGTACAGCCAATGCAATATGAGGCAGAGAAGAGAGCGAACGCACATTGGAAAAATGGAGCAGTATCCACGGTTGATAAGCGTGATCACACCTATATATTCTCTCCTGTGGACCCGGCCACTGAAGGTAAGGTTACAAATAAGATTACACCCGAGCCCGAACGCACTCCGGTTCAGCGGGAACCATTCAGATTGGACCCCATCATTGTGGGGACGATGCTGATTGTCATTAACTGTGTGTACGTTTTGTTTGTACTTGTGCAGTTTTCGTATCTCTTTGGTGCAGGAGAGGGGCATCTTCCGGTAGATCTGTCTTACGCAGATTATGCGAGAAGTGGATTCGCAGAGTTAATTCTCGTCACAGGTATTAACTTCTTTATTCTTATTGTTGCTTTGCAGTATACCCGTTCGAGTGGCAAAACGGGTTCCATCGTACATCAGGTACTTCTCCTGATTCTGGTCAGTTGTTCAGCAATTATGTTGTATTCCGCGTTTATGCGCCTAAATCTGTATGAGCAGGCATATGGATATACGTACATCCGCTTCCTGGTACACGCATTCATGATCTTCCTCGCACTCCTGTTGCTGATTGCTGGCCTTCGTATACGGTACACATCAATACCTCTGATCCGCTGGTATATTGTGCTTGCGCTCACTGCATATGTTGCTGTCAATTATGTGGGCATGGATAAACGGATTGCCGAGCTGAACATAGAACGTTATCATCAGACTGGCAATATTGATGCAACCTATCTGGCAAGTCTGTCGGCAGATGCAGTTCCGTTGCTTCGAGAGTTTGCTCAGGAGGAGTATCCGGATCTCAAGAGGGAAATGCTGGAACGTCAAGCCTACCTGGACGATGATTCATCAGATCGTTCATGGCCTTCTTATAACGTGGCGAGACACCGAGCTGAGCTAGAAATGTCCAAATTGAGAACGGAATAGCTGAATAGTAGTTGTTTTCACGTACAGATTTATGCAAAAACAATATGTAAGTGTTATAATATAAAAACTAACCTATAAAGGGGGTGAATCCCTTGTTTGAACTGCAGGAGTTATTACCATATTTATTTTCGATTGGACTCATCTTCACCGTCAGTTATGCCTATATTGCCCATCTTCATTGTGGCATGACAGAGTACTGGATGGAAGGTGGCGCCGGTGGTGGACTTGAACCTGTACTTCCCGCCCTGTGTTTGGACAGACAGCATAGACAGGAAGACTGGAGTCGCATGATTAGACGAAGAGAAGCGCCCGATGAAGATGAACCAGATTGTCATTCCTCGTTGAACGATTGGTCAACAAATCAACGAGGAGGATATATATGGAACATAAGACCAACAAGGGATTCACTTTTACTTCGGGCAAGGGACGGATCTATGGCCTGATTGTCATTTTGTTTGCAGTCATGCTGCTTGCCGGATGCAGCAACAACGTGTCGGAGATTACTTCATCGACACCGGGATTTTTTAATCACTACATTGTATTTCCACTGTCGTATCTGATTCAGCATATTGCCACCATATTTAACGGAAGCTACGGGGTCGCGATTATCGTGATTACGCTGGTCATTCGTTTAGCATTGTTGCCCTTGATGATGCGTCAAGCCAAGTCCCAGCAGGGAACACGAGTCATCATGAACGCCATGAAACCCGAGATGGATGCGCTCAAGAAAAAATATGAAGGCAAAAATGATCCTGCTGATAAGCAAAAGATGTCTCAGGAAACGATGGAGCTATACAAGAAACATAAGTTCAATCCGCTGAACATTGGTTGCTTGCCGATGCTCATTCAGCTGCCTATACTTTCAGGTATTTACACAGCCATCCGACTTACACCGGAGTTGTCCTCCCACTCGTTCCTGTGGTTCAAACTGGGAGCGCCGGACTACGTACTCGCTGTGGTTGTTGCGGTCATATATCTGATTCAAGCCAAGGTATCACAAGCCAATATGGCGCCTGAGCAGCGAAAACAGTTCGCCATTATGGGTTATCTCTCCCCATTGATGATGGCATTCTTTTCTCTTACAGCTCCGGCAGCGATGCCGCTCTACTGGACCGTTGGGGGTTCGTTCCTGGTACTACAGACATTATTGTTCCGTAAAATGTACCCGGTGGAACACCCACAGGAGCCTGTGGTTGTGGAAGTAAGTAAGAAAAAGAATAAAAAATCCAGCTCCGCCAAACCTTCTCGGAAACCTGCAAAGTCTTAATAAATTTGGTCGCAGGTGACAAGAGAAACATGGTGACTACGTAATCTTGTTAAATACAATAAACATAATGAATAAGCCTGATCCATATGGATCAGGCTTATTTTTTGTACTATCAGGTGTTCCTTTTTAGTTTTTTACGAAAGCGGATGGAAAGCATAACGTCCACTGCCTGTTTCCCAATATCACTTAATGATATATACTTACCTGATCAAATGTGATATTGATAATCAATATCAATTATTAAGTGATGTATACATTGGAAAAAGTGAAACGAGGAGTGCGGGTAGATGCAAGAGGAAGAAGCAAGACAGGGATTTACACCAGAGATGATTGATATGATGGCCAGTATCTGGACACGTTCGATCATTACATTAATAGATGTACGCTTTCAGAATGTAGCGTCACAATACCCGTTGGAGCAATATAAAATGCCTAGTAGCATGTTTATCTATGCATATGGGGGAGAAGCGCAAATCCAACTGAATGAAACCACATTTGCAATGGAACGCTTCGGTTTAGTTCACGGCGGGAAGGGGAGCCTGCTCAGTATTACGCCTAAAGAGGAGATGGTGAAGACATTTATGGTGTTTTATAGAGCAGAATCACCTCTCTTTTTCAAGAAACATCTGCAACAATTACTGGAGCAAGTAAATCCATTTGTTCAACAGTTTGGTTATACGCCAAGTAATCCGATCTTGCTACGCGATTGGTTCCAACGGATGATGAATGGCTGGAAACGTGGCAAGGCGATGGATCAGCTACAGGCCAAAAGTTTTTTATATCAATTGATTCATGAGGTGTTCAGGGATTTGGAGGGTGGTGAGATTCGGTATCTCCAGCCAGATCCAGCCTGTTCTGCCAAGGTATATCTCGATAAACATTACAGGGAGCCGATTATGTTCCAACAAATTGCCGATATGTTTGGGATCAGTGGTGGACAATTGACGCGGTTGTTCAAAAAAAGGGAAGGGATGAACTTACAGGAGTATCTCATTCAGAGAAGGATTGAAGCTGCCTGTCATGACTTGAAACATACAGAAGCGACAGTTAAAGAAATCGCAACTGGAGCTGGTTTCACAGATGAGAAAAATCTGTTCCGCATGTTTAAGAAGCATTACAAGATGACGCCAAGTGATTATCGGAAAATAAACGCACTATCCATGCAGGTTGATGGTATTGATAATGATTCTCATCTCCCTTACGATGAGAGGGAACTAGCGAGTCTAGTTAAGTCTTATAGAGATGGGGAATCAACGATGTTTGGATCTTTAAGAAGTAAAGAAATGATTTTGGCGGCGGCGATAAGCATGATGCTGTTATTAACGGCATGTACGTCAGGGACGCCAGCGAATAATGGGGGAACGGCAAATACAACACCTGCGCAGACACAGCAGGCGACACAACAAGAAGGGTCGGAGACAAAAGCTTCAGAAGCAGTCTCGCAGACCAGAACGATATCCACAGTTAAGGGTGATGTTGAGGTACCTAACAACCCTCAGCGAGTTGTAGTCGATTATTTGGTTGGTGATGTGGTAGCCCTAGGTGTAACTCCTTTAGGTGTGGCTAGAGCTGCACGGGGAGAGACAGAGCCTGTTTATGCTAACCAGATTACAGACTCCATAAAAGTAGCCATGGAGCCGGAAGATATCATGACGCTTGAGCCGGATCTTATCATTTTGGCATGGAGCGATGAGTCGTATGATGATTTATCCAAAATTGCCCCGACCATTTATGTTCCCTATGGTGATATGACTACAGAAGAGCGGATACAATTTATTAGCGATGTTTTGAACAAACAGGAAGAGGCTAAGGATGTTTTGAATGCTTATACCGGAAAAATTGAAGAAGCAAAGCTAGCCTTTCAGAATGCGGGCCTATCCGATGTGACGATTACGGTTGGAGAATTCAGTGATAAAAGTAACTACATAGCTGGAGCCAAGCATGCCGTTGGCGAGCTTGTTTATGATGAACTTCAATTGCAGGCACCTGCAAAAGTCCAAACGGATATTATCGATGCAGATAAATATTGGGGCGATGTCTCCATGGAAGTATTACCCGCTTACTCTGGGGATTATATGATCTTCTTAGGAGATGGAAACGTTGCTTCTGATAATGCAGTGTGGAATGCCATACCTGCTGTGCAACATGATCGGATCGTAAAGGTAGACTCTTCGCTATCTTGGTCCACCGACGTAATGACTTCCAGTGCATTGATTGATTATATTGTTAGTCAATTGCTAGCATTAGCTAAATAAGAGTTAGAACGAAATTTTAATTGAGCACTCCAAATTTTCAAACATGACCAGTCGAATTTATGGACGTTAATATCCATATTCGTTTGGATTGTAAATAGGTGATGAAAGGGAAACGAGATGAAAAGCAAGCCTGAACAAAAACGCCGTGGGGCGATGAACTTCACCATGTACATGGTAATAGGGCTTGGATTAACGGTTCTCATGTCGGCGGCATCCATTATGTTTGGTGCTGCTGATATGAGGTTAGCAACGGTATGGGAGGCTATTTTCCGATTTGATCCAATGCTCACTGAACATCAAATTATTCAAACCATGCGTCTCCCGCGTACCGTAGCTGATCTGATCGTTGGGTGCAGCCTTGCGGTATGTGGCGCTATCATGCAGGGGACAACGCGTAATCCGCTGGCCGACTCCGGGCTGATGGGGATTAGCTCTGGCGCAGCATTTGCAATTGCACTATGCCTGGCCTTTCTGCCGGGTTATTCGTATTGGCAGATGATGTTGTTCGCTTGTCTGGGAGCAGCGATCGCCACCGGTATGACTTACTTTACCGCGTCACTGGGCAATCGCGGAATGACGCCTCAGCGGCTTGTACTGGCAGGTCTGTCTATTTCAATGTTGTTTGGCGCACTCAGTCAGTACTTGGCAATCAATTATGATTTGGGGCGAGCATTGACATTCTGGACGGCGGGTAGCACAGCGGGGGTCAAATGGGGAGAATTGCTGATTATCTCACCGCTCTTTGTTGGGGGTATACTGCTGGCACTGGCGCTGTCCCCTTCCGTTACATTGCTCAGTTTGGGAGATGATGTGGCAAGTGGACTCGGCATTCGTAGCGGACTGGTCAAGATTTTGTCGACAATTATTGTACTTGTGCTGACTGGATTGGCTGTTGTTGTGGTTGGCCCGGTTGGTTTTGTGGGTCTGATTACCCCGCATATTGTGCGATATATGGTAGGTGTCGACTATCGATACATTATTCCGGCAGCGGCTTTATATGGTGCGTTGCTGACCGTATCGGCTGATTTGGCTGGACGTTTGATCAATAAACCGTTCGAAACGCCGATTGCCATTATATTTTCTATCATTGGTGTGCCGTATTTTCTCTTCTTGGCTCGAAGACAAAGGAGGGAATATGAATGATCAAGCGGCGTTATACGATGAAACGAGGCATTATCATCAATGTAGTGCTTGTGGTGCTCATACTTGTGTTTGCGATCATTAGCATGAATTCTGGCAAAATGAATCTTTCACCGCTAGAAGTGCTGAACGTTCTCATAGGAAACGGTACCGATAAGCAAAATCTGATTGTGTTTGATTTTCGTTTGCCACGAATTGTACTTTCGATTTTGGTAGGTCTGGGAATGGGAGCGGCGGGGGTCGTGATGCAGAGTTTGCTGCGTAATGACATGGCTAGTCCGGGAACACTGGGAATTAGTTCGGGATCGGGTTTGTTTGTCCTGTTCTTCGTTGTATTCATTGCATCCACAGGCAAGAGTTCCTTTATTGCTCTGCCTCTGTTGGCTTTTGTTGGCGGACTATTGGCAGCGGGTTTGATCTTCTTATTATCGTATCGCCGCGGACGAGACATCTCGCCAATCGGTTTGATCTTGACCGGGGTCGCGTTAGGAAGCGGGTACGGGGCGCTGACGACCTTCTTGACACTCAAGCTGGATGATTCGCAGATGAACTTCATGCTGTATTGGCTGGCGGGAAGCCTATGGGGCGATGATTGGGGTTATATTTCCATACTGACACCATGGGTCTTGATCTTACTCGGCTATATTTTTTACAAGGCTCGCATACTGAATGCCCTCCATTTGGGCAATCAGACAGCACAGGGGCTTGGTGTTTCCGTGAAGCGACAGTTCTTGGGGTTGTCAATCGCTGCTGTTGCTTTATCCTCTGGCAGTGTAGCTGTGGGAGGCAGCTTCTTTTTCGTTGGATTGATCGCTCCGCATATGGCCAGAAAACTGGTCGGTCCCGATCACAAATTGCTCATTCCGGCTGCCAGCTTGGCTGGGGGACTAGTCGTGGTGTTGGCTGACACGATTACGCGCACGGTTAGCCTCGTAGGAGATGTGCCAACAGGAATCGTTATTACAGTTATTAGTGTTCCATATTTTCTTTATTTACTAGCAAAAGCCAAATAACACAATCAATAATATAGTCGGAATTTTTTGTGGAAAACGGTTTGGCAGGACTGTGCGCTGCATTTTAAAGCAGAATGCACGATATCAAAAGTTCAAACATCGAAGTTACCCTGTATTACCGCTATGCTTTTTAAACAATAGCTATAGAAAAAGATGCCATTACGAGGATATCGTATTGGCATCTTTTGATTTTTTCTCATTTGATAGTTAATTTGATACTGGAGAATTATTCAAGATTTATATGGCAGATTCATCCGACAGCTGAAAACGGGAAACGAAATACCAGATGAGCTCGCGACGTGAGGATACCTTGGTTTTGGCGAAAATGGATTTTAAATGATCCTGAACGGTGTAGACAGAAATATGCATCGCAGCAGCAATTTCCTTGGACGAATAACTGCGGAGCACATATCCGAGAAGTTCCCGCTCTCGACTGGATAATCCATGGCTTTCGGCGAGCAAGGGCAGCAAATCCTGTGGCATCGCCTGCTCCAAACGGATTGCAATCTGATCCGGCCCTGTAAGCTGTTGCATGAGACTAGCATGAAGTATGAGGTAACGCCCATCCGGAAGTTGGATGCAAACTTTGGAGGGTGATTCGGGAGCGATCTGAGTATCCACGGCCAGATCTGCCCGATTCTTGCGCTGCAGGTGGGAACTCACTGCACGTACCGGACGGGGCAGAACATCCGGCCCTACATGTTCCAGCATGCGCAATTGGGACAGCCAATATTGAGCGGAGGCGTTCAGGGATAAGAGCTGGAACGTGTCTGAGGTGATCAAAATTCCGGGTTCCTCGGGACTTTCACTCGTGATCTCATCGATCAGTGTCAAGCTCGTGGACCGCAGCATCGATGCAATAGAAGCGGTCCAGGACTGAATCATCAACCGCTCCCCCTCTGTAAAGACAGCACTTTCTGTCTTACGATATAGGGTCAGATATCCCCAGCAAGCGTCTCCACTAACCAATACAGCACGTAGTTCATCACCGAACCCCGCTGGCTGAAGAATGTTGATATAACGTTGGCTTTGTTCAAGCTGTGAGTTCATAGACGTATGAAGTGTAGCTGTATGCTCACCGCTGCGAATTAATTCAGCGTATTTATGTATATCTTCTTCCATGTATTCATTGATGAATAACCGATCATGAATGGCCTCAATGCCATCTTCTGTCACGGCTCCTGTGGAGAGAAGAGTCAGAGGATCAACGGTAGTGAAACAGTATGCATCGTAAGGTATAACCGTATGGATCTGCTTAAGAACAGCTTCCCGATAGGTATGTGAGGTCCAGGTTCCTTTTTCAAGAGAAGTGATAAGTCTGTGGTTCCGATCAATACGTGATGTCAACAAGATTACTCCTCTCTCTGTGCGCATATCCCAATGTTCTGGGATTGTAGGCTCGCCGTATCCTTCTATAATGAAATTAGACGAACAACGAGTCAAGTCTAACTTCAATTCAAGAGGAGTGCGGTGTCCATGAATCACAATCTATCACCGATGAGCTGGGAAACAGCAGATGTTCATCGTTACGAACAATCGATAGCCCTGAAAATTCCGGGTTATTCTCATATGCATGATCTAATGGAACGGCTGCTGTCAGCATCTTTCGCGAATAACAACGATATTCATATCCTTGTTGCCGGTGCGGGAGGGGGAAAAGAGATTGCTCTGCTCGGATCACGTCATGCCGGTTGGACATTGACTGGAGTAGATCCATCACAGCCCATGCTGCAACTTGCTGAGAAACGAGTCACGGAAGCAGGCATCGGTTCCAGAGTGAAACTGCAACCTGTCACGGTTGAAGAATTGCCGGAGGATATTGTATATGATGGGGCGACAAGCATGCTCATGTTACATTTCCTTCAGGGGATGGAGGCCAAGAGAACGTTTCTGACCAGCCTCGCAGCTAGACTTAAACCGGGTGCACCACTGATCATTGCGGCTGTAAATGCCGATCTTCGTTCACCTGCACATCCAATCATGATGCAAGCTTGGAAGGATCACATGTTGAGTGTGGGCGTCCTTCCTGAAGAGTGGGAGCGCTTTGCTGCTTCCCTGGGCCGTGAATCCGATCCAATATCCTCTGAAGAGATGACTCAGCTACTGACCGAATGCGGTTTCTCACATATTACACGTTACTTCGGGGCGTTCTGGGTGGAGGGGTATTATGCAATTCGAAACTAACGTGAAGCCTATGAAAGATCAGATCTGGGTGGTTGGTGGTTATGGTCAAGTGGGGCAGATGATATGTACTCAACTGGGGAAATTGTTCCCGGGTAAAGTATGGGCTGCGGGTACACGCATGAACCGTGCGGAAGAGTTCAGCAGGTCTACAGGTGGTGCTGTGCTACCGCTTCAACTGGATGTAACAAAACCTGTGGAGCCATCCATGTTACGGCCTGTGAAGCTGGTCATCATGTGTGTGGATCAGAGCGATACCCGTTTTGTTGAAGCCTGCGCACAAGCCGGAACCGACTATATTGATATTTCTGCAAAATATGATTTTCTCGCTCAGGTTGAACAGCTCCACACCAAAATGCAACGTTCCAAATCGACCGCGATCCTCAGCGTTGGATTATCACCTGGAGTGACTAATTTGCTTGTGCGCGAAGCGACCATGCATATGGATCAGGTTGAGGAAGCAGACATTACCGTAATGCTGGGACTTGGAGAGAAGCACGGAAAAGCTGCCGTGGAGTGGACCGTTGATCAGATGAATGCCACCTACCAAGTGATGCAAAAGGGCAAACCTGCTGAGGTACAGAGTTTCGGAGATGGCAAACGTATTGATTTTGGAGCAAAACTAGGGAACCGGAAGGCGTATCGATTTAACTTTTCGGATCAGCATGTGGTTGCTCGGACGTTACGTATTCCAACCGTATCTACCAGACTCTGTCTGGACTCCCGCTGGATCACAAGATCCATGGCAATCTCCAAACGTGCAGGGTTGTTTTCGTTGTTGCGTATCCCGTCTATTCGGAATGGAACGGTTAAGGCATTTGGCCTTATTCCTGGGGGAGAACCGATGTATGCGGTCAAGGTCGATGCCGTAGGATGGGAAAATGGTGAGCAAATCCGCGTCGAACAACTACTGGTCGGTGCAAAGGAAGCAGATGCAACAGCAGCGGTAGCTGCAGCCGTGGCAGAACGTGTGTATAAAACAGAGTTGCCACATGGTGTGTTTCATATTGAACAGTGTCTCTCTCTGCAAGACATTCAGGATGCACTTCATACGCCACTAAAGGTGACGACCAAGATCACCTAGTTTCATGTTCTTTTGCTGAGAACCTCCGATCTGCTATGATGGAACAATAATCATGGCATGAATGGAGGGAGATCATGAACTGCGTTGCTGTATTACCTTATTACAAAGTACAGAGAGAAGTGACGGGTCTCGCCCAAGAGATTGAGATGAATGCCCGCTCCATGATTCTGTATTCAGATAAAATCGTGACCAAATACCGCGAGTTCAACATCACGGAAGTGTTTGATATGTCATTTCGCCGTATGGGTGATGAAGGTGGATTTTTCTATTTGCACACAAGCACAGGAGTATATCCATATATGGTCGAAATCGACCCCAAACCGTTTATACAACATTTCAGAAAGATGACGATCCAAAAATTAAAATGACTTGACCTTGCCGTTACGTGAAGGCTTACCCTCGGATATGGAAGGAACCACAACCAATTCAGAGGAGCCGTGAATGTAATGAGTATACTGATTCAGCAAGCTACGATCCTAACGATGAAAGATGTCGATGCCCCCTTTACGGGGGATATTCGTGTTGAGGGTGATCGCATTACGCATATTGCTGAACACATTGTGCCTCACCCCCAAGATGAGATTATCGATGGACGCAATAAGGTTGCCATGCCAGGACTGATTAATGCCCACCAACATACACCGATGAGTCTGCTCCGGGGATTCTCGGATGATCTGAAGCTGATGGACTGGCTCGAACGCAAAATGCTGCCTGCTGAAGCACGGATGAACCCGGAAGACATCTATTGGGGTGCCAAGTTATCCATCGCCGAGATGATCCGTTCGGGTACCACTGCGTTTGCGGATATGTACATTCATATGAATGAGATTGCAGAAGCGGTTAAGCAAACGGGGATGCGGGCATCGCTTACACGTGGAATGGTATTCATGGAGGATGATGGGGGACGCAGATTGCAGGAGGCGATCGACCTTGTAGAGCGCTGGTCTGGAGCGGCCGATGGGCGGATAACAACCATGTATGGACCCCACTCACCCTATACATGTCCCATGGAGCAGCTACGTGAAGTCATTGCTCTGGCTGTCACAGAGGATATCCCGCTACATATTCATCTGGCTGAGACGAAGGAAGAAGTTGTGAAGATTCGTGAGCGCTATGGCATGACACCGACAGAGTATCTGGAAGAGGCGGGGATGTTCGAACAGGCACATGTGTTGCTTGCGCATGGTGTACACCTCAATCGCAGGGACATCGGCAGATTGAAGGGCATGCGCGGCGGTGTAGCACACAATCCAGTCAGCAATCTGAAGCTGGGGTGCGGAATTGCTCCAATTACCGAGATGTTGGCTCAGGGAATTAACGTGGGAATCGGAACGGATGGAGCGGGAAGTGCCACAACCGTCGATATGTTCGAGGAGATCAAAGCCGCGACCTGGCTGCAAAAGCTGGACTATGGCGATCCCACTCGCTTGCCAGCCAAGGACGTACTAAGCATGGCTACACGTGGAAGTGCTAGTCTGCTTGGTCTACTGGATGAAGTGGGTATGCTTGAGGTGGGGCACAAAGCTGATCTGATCCTGATCGATCTGGCGAAACCACATCTTCAACCGATACATGAGGTAGAATCGTTACTGGCTTACAGCGTAAATGGGGCGGACGTGGACACCACGATCGTGAATGGTCAGCTCCTCATGAGAGGCAGGAAGCTGCTCACGATCGATGAGGATGAACTTTACCGTGAGGTGAAGGTTAGAGCCAAAAGAATTGTTGAGGGAATTTAATTTTAGGTGAATTTGATCCAAACTGGAAAATGATTTGTGTTCAAAACGCTATGGAGGCTTACTCCATGGCGTTTTTTGTCGAATTTCAACTGGAAGTAGTTCTGTGGTCCTGTTCAGAATCGGTTCAGAATGGGTCGTTATACTGAGCATGTAGTTGTTCAAATTTGAAATGTATACGAGGAGGAACATGAATTGAAGGGGAAACAAAACAAAAAACGGCTTAAGCCGATATTGAAAAAAAGCATGTTGACTGCAATCGGGCTGGGCATTGCGTTGCCTATAGGTGGAGCGCTTCCTCAAGCTAACGCAGGTGAAATTGGCCCAGAGATTAACATTTCACGGCCTGTACTCAACGACGGCATCCATTGGTTAAATTATTCATCGGAACAAAACGATCCTTCTTTTGTGTCCGGTGTACCCATCGAGGTAATGAACAATAGAGTTAGAATTGATTTGAGTACCCATTTACGATCTGATGAGTTTAGTATGCTCACAGCCAACTCAAGTGATAACAGTATAGCTAGGGTGTATGTAGAAACGATAGAAAATGAAAATACATTGGTTGTTATTCCTTACAAGAGCGGCAAGATCAATATTGAATTGAAAGCTCAATATACTGTATCTGATGTACCGGAAACGGTTACGGATAACTTTGAACTTAACATTAGTAAAAAAGGGGATGTAAATGCAGACGGAAAAGTGAATTCTGCGGATGCAGCAGAACTTTTGACTTATCTTCGTAATATGGTCAGTCGCCGCGGTTATTCTTATGTAGAGATGAACCGAATGGACGTGGATCGTAATGCGGAACCCACTTTGGGGGATATGAATGCGTTGTTAAACGGATATGCCAATAAAACACTTGGCGCGAAAAACAATGATTATGTGTTGACCTTTCAACAAGTGGACGATGCGCCGTATGTGCTGAATGGTCAATTGAAGAATTACATGGAGAACACAATTGCCACAGATTATTATTTAATGGATGTTGATGGTGATGATATTGATTACATTAATACTCCTTCTTATCAGTGGTACCGCGCAACAGACCCTTCAGGAGAAGATATGGTTCCAATAGAAGGGGAGACACGAGAACAGCATACCGTTACATCTGAGGACGAAGGTTATTATCTTGTGCTCGAAGTGACTACTCATTCCACTTCGGATACGAATACGGAGCCTAGACGAGTATACATTGTTGGAAAAGAAAAAATACAACGCCCTGATTAATTCATATTTTTTAATTTAAATAACGAATAACAATATTTTTTCTATCGTCACCATACATTCTACCAATTGATACAGACATGGAGGCTAATACATGTTTCAACCGAAAAAGAAACGTCCAAGAATCAGAAGAACAATGTCAGGTCTCATCGCACTGACGCTACTCTCGTCTCTCGTATTCCCGAGTATAGCTGGGGCAGAACCGGCAGAACCATCACAGGTGCAATTTGCAAATGTTAGTGTACAGGCGGGGCAGACGGTTCATGTCCCTGTTACATTAAAGCAGTCCTATTCTCAGGTTAGCGCTTATAATATGCAGATTGATTATGATACATCTGCCCTAGAAGTTGTCCGTATCACGCCTAAATCTGTCAACGTCATCAGCACATCCCCAAATGAAGATGGTGTAGCAGACTTCCAGTACCAAATTAATAATGCGGAAGGCTGGGTACGGATCATCTGGGTTGATTTTACTGGGGGTGACCACTCAATTGTAGATGAAACCCAATTATTTGATATTGAGGTCAAAGCCAAAAGCAATGCGGCGCCTGGAACGAAACAGCTATCCGTAGATCAAACTGATTCAGAACATTGGCATTTTACAAATGTAGAACACAATAGTGGTGCTCAGTTGTCTGGTGGAACAATCACAATTACAGCAGCAAATTCAGGTGGCGACAATTCCGGTTCGACACCTACACCGAATCCTGGTAACTCTTCAGGTGGAGGAGGAGGAAGTGTATCACCAACTTCACCAGTCGTTACCCCAGTTCCATCGACTCCGGTGGTAACTAAAGGTGTAGACATCTATGTGAACGGTCAGAAACAGGAACAGTCTGCTACGGCCACCACATCAACGGTAAACAATCAGGTTACCACCACGGTTCATGTGGATAATGACAAAGTCATCAATCAGATTGGAAGTGGACTAAAAACGCTTCTGCTGCCTATTACAGGTACTGGCAAGGGTGCGGTCGTTGGTGAACTGAACGGCAAGTTGGTCAAAACAATGGAAGGAAGTAATGCCGAAGTTGTCATTCAGACTGATAGCGGTACGTACACACTTCCAGCTAACCAGATTCAAGTGGATCAGATTCTGAACCAATTCGGAAGCACGGTTCCATTGGAAGATATCACAATCCAAATCGCTATTGTGCCTAGTGCCACATCTAAACAAACAGCAATTCAGGCTGCAGCGGATAAGCTGGAGAACACAACGGTGATCGCAGCTCCGATTGATTTTGAAGTAAAAGCGATCTGGAATGGACAGCAAGTTAATGTAGATCGTTTCAACTCTTATGTAGAGCGCTCCATTACTTTGCCAGAAGGTGTCGATGGTTCAAAGATCACGACAGGAGTTGTGCTTCAGCCAGATGGCAGCCTTCTGCATGTACCGACCAAGGTTATCAAAGGTAACGTGCAAGATTCTGCTATTATTAACAGCTTGACGAACAGCACTTACGCCCTGATCTATCATCCGGCAACATTCAGCGATGTATCAAGTCACTGGAGTCGGGATGACGTACAGGATCTGGCATCCCGTCTGATCGTACAAGGCACCGGTGAGAACGTGTTTGCGCCAGACCGGAGTATTACACGGGCAGAGTTTACGGCTGTTCTGTTAAGAGGTTTGGGGCTGCACTCCCCGCGCAGTACAGAAGCGGCATCGTTCACAGATGTGAAGACTGGTAGCTGGTATGAGGATGAGGTTCAGACGGCTGTGTCCTACGGCCTAATCTCAGGTTATGCTGACGACAGCTTCCGTCCGAATAGCGAA
The DNA here is from genome assembly GCF_000517905.1 of Paenibacillus sp. FSL H7-689. Taxonomy (NCBI): domain Bacteria; kingdom Bacillati; phylum Bacillota; class Bacilli; order Caryophanales; family Paenibacillaceae; genus Paenibacillus; species Paenibacillus sp. FSL H7-689. The sequence goes on along the minus strand of NZ_ASPU01000013.1, from coordinate 340,301 downwards.
ATTTCTCGTGCTGAAGCGCTGACTATTGTGTCACGTGCGATGAAACTGGTCGGTCTGGCACAGGCCGACGCGTCAGAGACAACAAGTCTGCTTAGCACATATAGCGATAGCGCTAAAGTACAGGCTTGGGCAGCAGAGCCAGTTGCATCCGCGATTAAACAAGAGCTGGTACAAGGTGCTGATGGCAAACTGATGTCCGATGCAGACATTAGTCGTGCGCAGTCAGCCGCGATTGTGAAAAGGCTGCTGGCAAAAGCAGGATTAATCTAAACTTTATAAGTTGAACTAAAGATTATTTACACTGACACTACGACGACAGAATAACCTTCCAATCGCTGTTATCCCCAGATTTTTTGAATCCCTTTTCCAAAGGTGAAAATCCGGGGATAAAGGCGAACGCTTCGCTTTTTCAGGTTTTTTCTGTCTTCTCCGTTATCGTGTAAATGATTAGTTTAACTTATATTATCAAATGCAATAACGAAATAAGACAACCCGAGTCCTTATATCTAAGGATTCGGTTTTTTTGTATATAGTTCTTTTGAACAACCTCTTATAGGTGCACTGGTCCAGTTCATTATCAGTTCATACTGATTTGTTACGATATGAACATCAAATAGATAGATATCGTGCATGATCAGGAGAGGAAGAGATCCATATGAAAATACTAGAAGTTAAAAATGTGAAGAAATCATACACCTTATATGGAAAAGAAAGAGTTCCGGTACTCCACGGTTTGAACTTAAGTTTTGAGACAGGGGAATTTGTCTCCATCCTCGGCGAATCTGGCTGTGGTAAGTCGACACTGATGAATATCATTGGTGGCATGGACTCCGATTATGAAGGGGACGTCGTTGTTCGTGGCAAGAACTTAAGTGCCATGACAGAGAAGGAAATGGATGATTATCGGAAGAATAATATCGGCTTTGTCTTTCAAAATTTCAATCTGATCCCGCATCTGTCTGTCCTCGAAAATGTAACGATTGCGATGCAAATGACGGATACCAATGAGAAGGATCGCAACCAACGTGCTGTTGATATATTGACAGAGGTGGGACTGAAGGATCATCTGAACAAACGTCCCAACCAGTTATCTGGCGGTCAGAAGCAACGGGTTTCCATCGCACGGGCATTATCCAACAATCCGGATATTATTCTTGCAGATGAACCGACGGGTGCTCTGGATAGGGAAAACGGAGATCAAATCCTCGCTCTGCTCGACAGTATAGCCAAAAAGGGAATGCTGGTGATTGCCGTAACTCACTCGCAGAAAGTCGCTGACTCCGGTACACGGATTGTGAAGGTTGAAGAGGGGCGTATTAGTGATGATATTCACCTGAAAGATCCTTCTACGGCTGTTTACGAGAGTGGTCAGGATTCTTCCCGTAGCCTGAGCTTGCTTGCTTCATTCAAGATGGCACTTAAAAATATGAAACTCAACGGCAAGCGTAATGTTCTGGTCGCTTTGGGTGGATCTATAGGTATATTAAGTGTACTCCTGATGCTCTCCTTGGGGAATGGAATAACGACGTATATGAATGACGAAATCAATTCAAGTATGGACCCTTTGCTCGTGGATATAACAAAGCCGAGTGAAGAAGCCAAGGACATGCAAGGTCCCGAGGCCTTGATGGCACCAGGTGAACCGTTCACCGAAGCTGATGTAGAGACGATTCGCAATTTTCCTAATGTGGATCATGTAGAGACAATTACGACCATTACAGGCAAATCCACTATGGTGAATGAAAAACAAAGTGTAGGACTCACACAGTTAACAACGTTAACGGATGCTTTTGATCCAGCATTGATGACAACTGGTGTTCTGCCGGTAGAAAATCAGATGCTGTTACCTCTCGATACAGCGAAACAATTAAGCGGAGATGATCAAGCTGAAACCATGATCGGCAAGTCCGTGTTTTTATATATCAATGAGATGGATAGTAATAATAAACCAGTGACTTTGGAGAAAGAAGTAACAATCTCAGGGATCTACGAAGCGGCAGATCCGCAATCTCCAATGCAACAATCCCCGGGGTACATTTCATCAGAGACGCTGGAGCAAATGTATGCGGACGAAGGAATAACGATTGGGCCAATTCAAGTTAACGCCTATGCAACCGATATGAAATATGTAAATGATATCAATGAAGCTGCTGTAGACGCTGGTTTCGCAGGCTCCCAAATGGCCAAGGTCATGGAGAATATCACCACATATGTAAGTATGGCTTCCATTGTACTTGCGGGTATTGCAGGTATTTCGTTGATCGTATCCGGTATTATGATACTGGTAGTACTCTATATTAGTGTCGTGGAACGGACAAAGGAGATCGGAATTCTCCGAGCGATTGGAGCAAGAAAGAAAGATATCAAGCGAATATTCTTCTCCGAATCTGCCTTATTAGGCGTATTTAGTGGTATTATTGCGGTAATCTTTGCAGTGATCATTAGTTATGTATTAAACATTCTTTTGGACAATGCGTTTGGAGCTAAACTCATTAATCTCTCGGGATATTATATCTTGTTTGGTATCGTGGTAAGTACAGCGATTAGTATTGTTGCCGGTTTGATGCCATCATCAAAAGCGGCGAAGCTGGACCCGATGGAATCCTTACGATACGAATAAATATCAATTTTGGAAAGGATAATGGCTACATGAACACAATTCTGGTGGTGGACGATGATTCCCATATCCGTAAATTAATCCGAATCTATCTTGAAAAGAATCAATTTTCCGTGCTGGAAGCACCAGACGGTCAAGAGGCGTTAGATATCCTCTCGCACACGAAAGTTGATCTGGCGATTGTGGATGTGATGATGCCGCGAATAGACGGCATTGAACTGACGGAAGATATTCGGTCTTATCTGGATATTCCCATCCTGATGGTGACTGCCAAGGGAGAATCCAAGGACAAAGTCAGAGGATTTAATGCAGGATCAGACGATTACCTGGTTAAACCATTTGATCCTGTGGAGTTAATCTTGCGTGTAAAATCGTTACTGAAACGATATAACAAAAGTGCATCAAACATGATTCAGATCAGCGGTGTAACGATTGATTTGGGCAATCTGATGGTTGTTTCGGATGGACAATCTATCGAATTGAAAAAGAAGGAATGTGAATTGTTATTTTCTCTGGCGAGTTCGCCAGGGAAAATATTCACACGTACACAGCTTATAGATGACATATGGGGCATCGATTACGAAGGAGATGAGCGTACAGTTGATGTACATATCAAACGGTTAAGGGAACGTCTTGAACATGTTCCTGAGTTAGTGATCTCAACGATAAGAGGACTTGGATATCGGCTGGAGCGGGCATGAAAATGTTTAGGAAAAGCCTGCGACTTCGCATCGTAGCTACGTTTATCGGGATTGTTCTGGTGAGTTTGATTCTCTCCTTTATGATAAATAACGGGTCCCAGGAAAAGACACCGAATCGATTTATGGTTACTTTTGCTCAAGATCTCGCTACACTGATTAACCTGATCGATGATCCGGAAAAAGTACAATCAAGCTTAGGTATCTTTGCTCGCTACGGCTTAAATATCACTCCCGTGAATGAACAAAGTGAAGTGTTATCTTCCTTGCCAGAGGACAAAGTTCATTCGTTATTTGAGGCGGGTACAACGGATGCCATTTTTCTGTCCAGTAAAGATGGAGTCGCGACCATAGGTGTTCCTGGAACAAACGAGGGGATCGGCACATTTCTGATTCAAAGTGATTTCTCCTCTCTTTTTCATACACTGCGAAACACGCTCTTAACCTCACTATTAACAGTTCTGGTGATTGGCAGCTTATTAATCCTGTTCATGTCCGGGTACATTGTGAAACCGATTAAGAGATTAACGGTTGCAGCGAAGGAGATATCATCAGGTGACCTGTCGGTTCGCTTGAAACATAATAATCAGGATGAGTTTGGCGAACTGATGGAGAGCTTTAATCATATGGCCAGTGAGTTGCAAAAAATCGATTCGGTTCGTGATGACTTTGTCAGCAACGTCTCTCATGAAATGCAATCTCCGCTCACATCAATTAGAGGATTTACCAGAGCACTACAAGATGGTGTTATTCCATTAGAAGAGCAGAAAGAGCATTTGGATATTATATATGAAGAAACGCTGCGCTTATCGAGGCTCAGTGATAATCTGCTTCGGCTAGCCTCGCTGGATTCAGAGCATCATCCGGTTCATTTCACCACATTCCAGGTAGATGAACAATTAAGAAGGGTGATCTTACTGGCAGAGCCGCAGTGGGCTCAGAAGGACATACAGATCGAATTGGATTTGTTGCCCTGCGAGATCACAGTGGACAAAGATTTGTTTGATCAGGTCTGGCAGAATTTAATAAACAATGCGATCAAATACACCGGTGCACAGGGTATCATTCATGTCGAAATTGAGACGTCATCTTCACATGTGAAGGTATTGATTAGAGATTCTGGACAAGGAATACCTGAGGAAGCACTCCCGTATATCTTTGATCGATTCTACATGGTGGACAAAGCGCGAAGCAGCTCGCTTCGAGGGAATGGATTGGGTTTGTCCATTGTCATTAAAATTTTGAAATTGCATCAATGTACAATTGATGTAGAGAGCGAAGTAGGAAAAGGTACACAGTTTATTGTCACGATCCCCAGATCGACCATTACACCTCCATCTTAAGGAAAGCCAGAAAATAGAGAGCAGCAATCTGGTAACAATCGGTTCCTGTGTGTTCAGGATTCAGATTGTTGCCAGATTGCTTATTTTGATATATGTATTCGCGACAAAATTTCACATATAGTTTTGTTTAGCAGTGGATCATTTGATAAAATAGAAGAGACGTTATGTGAATCTATGAACTTAATTAATTTATCATACACAGAATGGAGCCATCCAATGAAATATCGCAATATGGAAGATTGTATTAACGATCTGGAACAGCATGGTCATTTGATTCGGGTCAAAGAAGAGGTTGATCCTCATCTGGAGATGGCAGCGATCCACATGAAAGTGCACGAGGCTAAAGGCCCGGCGTTGTTATTCGAAAATGTAAAAGGCTCAAAGTTCCAGGCCGTATCCAATCTGTTCGGCACGGTGGAACGAAGCAAGTTCATGTTCCGCGGTACGCTGGAAGGCGTACAACGGGTCATGGCTGTTCGTGACGATCCCATGAAGGCGCTTAAGACGCCATTTCAGCATGTCCGCACAGGTCTTGCTGCGTGGCAGGCGCTGCCAAAACAGAAATCTATAAGCCTACCCGTGTCGGCGCAAGAGATTCAAATCTCGGACTTACCACTCATCAAACATTGGCCTATGGACGGTGGGGCATTTGTGACGCTACCACAGGTTTATTCGGAAGATCCGGACAAACCAGGAATCATGAATTCAAACTTGGGGATGTACCGGGTTCAACTGGATGGCAATGATTTTGAAATGAACAAGGAAATTGGGTTACACTATCAGATTCATCGCGGAATTGGTATACATCAAGCCAAAGCGGTCAAAAAGGGAGAACCACTGAAAGTGAGTATTTTCATTGGTGGTCCACCTGCACATACACTTTCAGCGGTTATGCCTTTGCCTGAAGGACTAAGTGAGATGACATTTGCCGGTCTGCTCGCTGGACGTCGCTTCCGGTACAGTTACAAGGACGGATATTGCATCAGTAATGATGCTGATTTTGTCATCACGGGTGATATCTACCCAGGTGAGACAAAACCCGAAGGGCCGTTCGGTGATCATCTGGGTTATTACAGTCTGACACATGAATTCCCGCTAATGCGTGTGCATAAAGTCTATGCCAAACCTAATGCCATCTGGCCGTTTACGGTTGTTGGTCGTCCACCGCAAGAGGATACGGCTTTTGGCGATTTGATTCATGAGATTACTGGAGACGCGATTAAACAGGAGATTCCAGGTGTTAAAGAAGTACATGCGGTCGATGCGGCAGGTGTCCATCCATTGCTGTTTGCAATCGGCAGTGAACGTTACACCCCATATCAGGCGGTGAAGCAGCCGACAGAGTTGCTTACGATTGCCAACCGTATTTTGGGTACGGGTCAGCTCAGTCTGGCGAAGTACCTGTTTATTACTGCTGAGGATCAGCAACCTCTGGATACCCACAAGGAAGTTGAATTCCTGACCTATATCTTGGAGCGTATGGATATGCAGCGGGATATTCATTTCCATACCCATACAACGATTGATACACTCGATTATTCGGGTACAGGACTGAACAGCGGAAGCAAGGTAGTTTTTGCAGCGTATGGCGACAAGGTTCGGGATCTGTGTGCGGAAGTTCCGGAGTCTTTGAAAAACATTCGTGGTTATGAGAATCCACAGCTCATCATGCCGGGTATCGTTTCGATCCAGACATCGGCCTTTACGAGTTATGCGGATATAGCACAGGAGATGCAAGCATTCACGTCTCTATTGAAAGAACAGGGAGGTCTGGACTCGTGTCCGATGATCATTCTATGTGACGACAGTTCGTTCCTGAGTGCTAACCTCAGCAACTTCTTATGGGCAACCTTTACTCGAAGCAACCCTTCACATGATATGTACGGGGTTAATAGCGGATATGACCACAAGCATTGGGGCTGTGATCAGGTGATTATTGATGCACGTACCAAACCCCATCAGGCACCACCGCTGATTCCCGATGCTTCGGTCGAGAAGAGCATTGAACGATTTTTTGTTAAAGGGGCTAGTCTGGGTTCGATCAAAATCTAATTTGAGATGTCTTGAAGAAGTTCAAACGGAGCGTTTGAACTTCGTTGGCTTACTCTGATACGGCGATGAGGCATAAAAGTGTGTAAAAGCTTAAAACCGGGACTAATTTGGATATTGGAGTGAGGATAAAGTCATAGGCGTTCGTATTTACCATTGTGATTAAGGTCGTTTGAACTATGTATGAATTGAAGAATTATAACGATATAAAGAAGTATAGGTATTTTTGTGGCCCCGTTCCGTTGGGTGCTGTTACTATAATGAATTGTTCAGGGGGAATACCGATTTGAGAATCCATATTATGAACCTGCAAGACGGAGACCGTCTAACTGCGGATACATTCAGCGATGCAGGATTACACGTTCTCGGGAAGGGAACTGTGATCAAAGGTGAGGATATCACCTTGCTTATGCAGCACCGTGTAGATTATGTAGATATTGAATCACGCGAAGAGGAAATCACTGAAGCAGAATTTTTTGCAGCAGCCGCAAAGCATGCTTCGGGGATAACTACGAAGGAAGAACCGCCTGAAGAAGAGCTGAAGTCCCAATTTATTCAGACTGTACATAATTATCAAAATGCTTTTCTCGAAGCTCTGACCGTTGGCAAGTTCAACGCCACCATGGTGGATGATGCACTGCAACCGATGGTTGAAGGACTGGATGAGCAAAAAGATGTCGTTCATCTCCTGATGATGCTGGAGCGGGATGACGTCAATAACTATACACATTCAATCCAGGTAGGATTGTTGTCATTCTACCTCGCGAATTGGCTTGGATATTCTCAGAAGGAGAGTTATCAGATTAGTCGCGGTGGTTATCTGCATGACATTGGAAAGTGCAAAGTTTCCCACCGGATTCGGAACAAAACAGAACCGTTGACGGCTGATGAGCAGCTTGAAATGCGGCGTCACACTATATATGGCCATGAAATTATCAAAAATTCGATGACGGATGAAGCGACAGCACTGGTTGCTCTGCAACATCACGAGCGGGAAGATGGGTCGGGTTATCCGATGCAACTTGAGAAAAGTGAAATTCATCCATATACACAGATTGTATCTGTAGCGGATATCTATATAGGCATGAGATCCGGGAACCACGGAGGAAGCAATCCAAACCTGATCAACAACCTTAGAGATATCTATGGAATGGGATTTGGTAAATTGAATGAAAAACCGGTTCAGGCATTGATGCAACATTTGCTTCCTAATTTCATCGGGAAACAGGTTCTGCTCAGCAATGGAGAAAAAGGTGTTATTGTCATGAACAATACGTCCGATATTTTCAAACCACTCATCAAAGTGGAGTCTGAAGAATATCGCGATCTCTCCAAAGAGCGTACGCTTGCCATTGATGAATTGCTTATTTAATCTAAATATGATCTGTATTCCTTACTTATATTGAGGACGGGCCTCCTGTACGAAGACAGGGGACCCGTTTTTTGTTATATCATCCTAGATGTGTTGTTCGACCAAGGAAGCAAGCGTATACTTTGCAAAGACCTTATTTTTCCTGCCAAGGAGCGATCGCCATGATTGAAGTGACAACCGAGATTACAATACATGCCTCGATTGAACGATGCTTTGACTATGCCCGGGATATTGATGCACATACTCAGACCGTCTGGCAACATACAAGAGAGCGAGCAGTTGCAGGAGTAACAACAGGAAGAATTGGAGCAGGGGATACTGTTACATTTCAGGCTACTCATTTTGGGGTCAGACAGAAGCTGAAGTCCCGAATTGTGCAGTTTGAACGACCTTTCCTCTTTGTGGATCAGATGGAGAAAGGGGCTTTCAAGAGCATGCGACATGAACATCATTTCAGCGTAATTGGGGATCAGATGACTTGCATGAGAGACACACTTCGATTCGAAGCTCCACTTGGATTACTGGGATGGGCAACGGAGCGACTTGTGCTGAAGAGATACATGCAGGCATTTCTGGAGGATCGTAATCGTAAGCTCAAAGATATGCTTGAGCAGTAGCCAGAATTGAAGGGATAGAGGAGAGAAGACATTTGATGGATAATGAATATTTTGTAGGTTGGGGTACCCTTGCCTTGATTAATGCCGGACTGGCTCAGGGAAAAAACAGAAGTGGTCGGAACTGGTTTCTGATTTCCCTGTTATTTGGTCCGTTGGCAACTCTTTTTATTGTGGTGTGGAATAAACTGGACTAATTCAACGATCGAGATTCCGATGCATATAACGATCGATCATCCAGAATATAAGGGCTGCTGCACTAACACCAGCACCTAACCAGCAAATGGCTGTCCAGCCTGCCCATGCATACACTTGGGTAGAAACAATGGAGCCGGTTGCACTGCCGATGGAATAAAAGATCATATAAGCTGCCGTCAGGCGGCTTTGCGCTTCGGGGCGAACTTCGTAGATCAGGCTCTGGTTGGTAACATGTATGGCCTGCACGGCGAGATCGAGCAGGATAACACCCAGGATCAGAAACCAGAGAGAATGATGGACATAACCGATGGGTAGCCAGGACAAGAGTAGAATGACAAGGGAAATACCGGTTGTTTTCTGCCCAAGGCCCCGGTCGGCAAGTTTACCTGCACGGGCAGCAGCCAATGCTCCCGCCGCTCCTGCGAGACCGAATGCACCTATGACTGTATGAGACAGGGACAGTGGAGGGCTACTTAGTGGCAGTACTATGGAAGTCCACAAGATGCTGAAGGCTGTAAAAATCAGCATGGCCAGCACACCTCGTACTCGTAACACACGCAACTCACGGTACAGTTGCAAGACGGAACCGAGTAATTGGGTATAGCTTTGTTTTACTTGTGTTGATTGTTGCCTTGGGAGAACAAAAAATAAGGCGACAATTCCGAGTAATGTAAGGCTGGCGGAGAAGAGATACACCGATCTCCACCCGAGCCAATCGTTCAGCGTACCTGCAACCGTTCGTGCAAGCAAAATGCCAATGACGATTCCGCTGGTTACCAACCCGACAATGCGACCACGTTCGGAAGGGGCTGCCAAGTGTGCAGCAAAGGCAACGAGCGTTTGCGTAATGACCGCGAGTAGACCTACGACAGCCATGCCCGCGAATAAAAGTGAGCTGGATTGTGCGGTTCCTACGAGAACCAGTGCAAGCACGGATAAGAGCATTTGAATGATGATCAACTTGCGACGATTTAAGAGGTCACCAAGCGGAACAAGAAGGAACAGCCCCAAGGCATAACATATTTGAGTCACTGTGATGACAATCCCTATGGATGATGGAGAGAGGCTGAATTCTTGAGCGATGGAGTCCAGCAAAGGCTGAGCATAATAGATATTGGCGACCGCAAGTCCGCTGCACACGGCAAAAAGAAGAGCAACTAACCGTGACATGGCAGGACGATCCTTATTGGATAATTGTGCATCTGGAGAAGAAGTTTGCAAGAGTATTTGTCACCTTTCTATTGTGTACTGATCGGTATGTTATGTTTCGGAATAACCATACTTTATTTGCGTGAATTCTGTCAACAGAGAAATGGGTGAGGGTTAAATTGAAGATTATTTACCAGAGAATACGACGATAAATAACGACGCAATCGCTTCTATTCCAGATTTTTCGATTCATTTATAGCTAAACACGCCTTTCTGGTTATTAGGTTTTGACTTTGTAATAAGAGTGAGGTTAAAATATATAAACATACTGATCGATACATAAAGAGGTGAATTGTATGGTTAGACAACGGGAATTTGATACGGATAAAGCACTTGATGCAGCGATGCATACGTTTTGGGACAAGGGATTCGAAGCGTCATCTTTGAGTGATTTGACGACCGCAATGGGCATACAACGTCCCAGTCTGTATGCGGCTTTTGGAGATAAAAAGGAATTATTTGAAACAGCACTTCGCAGGTATACCACTCAGCACGCGGCTCAAGTCAGAGCCAGACTTCAACAGGGCTCCTCCGTGCGGGAAGCCTTTCGTGGATTGTTTGAACATATTGGAGCAGAGGGGAGTGTGACCGAGCCTAGTCACGGCTGCTTTTGCATTAATACGATGGTTGAGCTGGCTCCACATGATCCCAAATTCGCTGTCCTTACACGGGAGCATCAGATGTACCTGGGTGTTCTTTTCAAAGAAACGATAGAACGAGGGCAACAGAGCGGGGAGTTGTCCGCTGACATGAACGCAAGTGCGGTCGCACAGTCTCTGGTTGTATCCATGATTGGACTGACTGTACTGATGAAATCAGGACCGGACCGCTTGTTTGTAGAGCAGAGCATCCAGGTTACGCTGTCTTTGTTACATTAATAGGGAATTATTCTGTTTAAAGTGATGCGGAGTTGCTACAATATAGACAAGAATTGAGCAGATATAGGAGGAGATCAGAAATGAATACGAAGTTGCGCTGTGCCGTTTTGGATGATTATCAGAACGTTGCGCTGACGTCGGCGGACTGGGGTCCGTTGATGGATCAGGTGGAGATTCAGACATTCAACAACTATATGGGCTCGGAAGAAAAAGTCATTCAGGAATTGCAGGATTTTGATATTGTAGTCCTGATGCGGGAACGTACGCCGTTTCCAGAGAAGGTCGTTTCGCAGCTCCCTAAGCTAAAACTTCTGATTACAAGTGGTATGCGCAACGCTTCGATAGATCTCAAGGCTGCAGAGCAGAACGGGATCATTGTGTGTGGAACTGAGGGAAGCTCTAATCCGCCGACGGAGCTTACATGGGCACTGATTCTGGGGCTGTCCAGACAACTGGTTACAGAAAATAATGCACTTCGCTCCAATCGTAACTGGCAGAGCACAGTAGGATTGGATTTGCATGGGAGAACACTTGGATTGCTTGGTTTGGGCAAGATAGGTACTCGCATGGCTGAGATTGCAAAAGCATTTGGCATGAATGTGATGGCCTGGAGCGAGAATCTAACACAAGAAAAAGCCGGAAAACATGGTGTGATCTGGTCCGAGACCAAGGAGCAACTGCTTGCACAGAGCGACATCGTATCCATACATCTAGTATTGAGTGATCGTACGCGGAATCTGATCGGACAAGCCGAGTTTCAACTAATGAAATCGAGTGCGCTACTCATCAATACGTCGCGAGCGGGCATCGTCGATCAGGAAGCTATGGTGGAGGCATTGCAGAGTGGTGTGATTGCTGGTGCAGGTCTGGATGTATATGAGCAGGAACCGCTCCCCGTTAACCATGTGATGCGAACATTACCCAACGTCCTGGCCACACCGCATCTGGGTTATGTGACTCGTGGCAATTATGAGATCTATTATAATCATACCGTAGAGAATATAGCGATGTTCCTGAAGGGAACACCGATCAGGCAACTGCTTTCTTAGAATGAACGTATGCGGAGTATAAATTTGCTATAGTGATATAGAATCAACGACAAATAAGGTGCTGCCAGGAAAGAGTTAGACCTGAGCAACACCTTTTTAGTATATCTGTGTAACAGAACAAATGAAGGGATAGCCGTAAAATATATTCTATACTACTGACCCATTCCCCTCACCGAATTTAACTGTGTGGTCCTCGCTGGGAGGAATGAATCATGGCGACGCTTGATTCACGAACGATTAAGCGCGGTTCAAATTGGATGTGTTCGTAATCGGTCGTGCTCATCTCCCGAATTCGTTTTAACAACAGCTCGGTAGCAAGTCTGGCGACTTCTTCGCCCATAATGGACACGGAACTAATCTGAGGAGACGTGACGGTTGTCCATTGATTGTTATCCACACCCACAACAGCCACATCTTCAGGTACACGAACCCCTAACTCCTTGAACCGATTAACCAATCCGATGGCAACCATATCATTAATGGCATAGACAGCATCTGGCATATGCGTAAGTCCATAGAAATAATCTGCAGCATTGGCACCTGTATTCAATGAAAAGTCCTCACCAAAGTAGACGAGAGAAATGTCCACATGGCCTACGGCTTGCTCATACGCACGAAAGCGTTCTTCGATAATGTCCTTCGGTGCTCCCGCATATGCAATTCGAGTTCGACCGATCTTGAACAGATGTTCCATTACCAATTTGCCTTCAGGTTGAGAGAGAGAGACGATATCCGCTTTCATACCCGGTTCCAGTTTTTTGCCGTAATTAATCATCGAGATAGGGAGCGGCGCCTTATCAATCAGTCCGGGTAACGTTTTGGGGTACGCCAGAGGCATGAAAATCAGTCCGTCCACATGCAATTTTTTGACATTACGAATGGTTTCAAGCTCCGTTCTGGCATTGCCTGCCGTATTGATCTGCACGACATGGTACCCATGCTGCTTCGCCGTTTGCTCTACAGACCAGGAGATTTCCGGAATGATGGCGTTACGTATGTCGGGTACAACAAGAGCGATCTGGTGCGTTTGCCGGATTTTCAGACTCTGTGCCGAGGTGTTGGGTACAAAACCAAGTTCTTCAATGGCCTGCATCACCTTATCCCGTGTTTTACTGCTGATGCCTTCTGAATTGTTGATGGCCCGGGATACGGTAGCGATGCCCACGCCGGCACGCTCTGCAACGTCCTTGATCGTAAGTTTCTGTTCTTTCCTCAATGTACGGTTACCTCACTTTATCGGAAACGATTCCGAATTATTAGGAATATGTATGAACTTCACGATAGTTATATAACTTGATTATAACATTTGAACAATGAAGTATCCCGTGAATGGGCCAGATTTATGGCAAGGCCTGATTAAATTTCAATAGATCTACAATAATATTTGCCATAATATATGTTAATAACAAGGATTACATCGTTTGTAATACCGCTAAGATCACTTGAATTAAAGTACAAGCATTCTAAAGTGAACTCGATATGATCACGAAATAGACATATTAGTGGAGAAATATGTTTGACAGCGTATCTAAAATGTGACATATTTAATTTACGGAAACGTTTCCGATTATATCGCAAATTATGATCTGGGAGATGAAATGAATGAAAGCATTACGTTGGCATGGAGTCAAAGATTTACGTCTCGAAAATATTAATGAACCTCAGCCTGAAGAAGGGAAGGTCAAAATAAAAGTGGAATGGTGCGGTATCTGCGGCAGTGATTTGCACGAGTACACAGCAGGTCCAATCTTCATTCCCGCTCAAGCACCGCATCCGCTAACAGGGGAACAAGCGCCTATAGTTATGGGGCATGAATTCTCAGGACAGGTGGTTGAAGTAGGGGAAGGTGTTACACGTTTCAAGGCAGGCGATCGTGTTGTGGTAGAACCCATCTATGCATGTGGACACTGCGAAGCTTGTAAACAGGGCAGATACAATCTGTGCGATCAGATGGGTTTCCTTGGACTCGCTGGAGGTGGCGGAGGATTCTCCGAGTATGTAACTGCTGCAGAAAACATGGTACATGCCATTCCGGATTCAATCTCGTATGAGCAAGGTGCGTTGGTTGAACCTTCAGCTGTAGCACTTCACGCTGTGCGCCAAAGCAAGCTGAAAGTGGGAGATACGGCAGCCGTGTTTGGCGCAGGCCCAATCGGACTACTGGTCATCGAAGCGCTTAAAGCTTCGGGAGCGTCGGATATTTATGTGGTGGAGTTATCGGATGAACGGAAAGCAAAAGCCGAAGAGCTCGGTGCCATTGTGATTGATCCAATGCAGTTTAATGTCGTGGAAGAGATCCATCAACGTACACAAGGTGGCGTTAACGTAGCTTATGAAGTAACCGGTGTTCCACGTGTTCTGCAACAAGCCATCGATTCAACACGTATTGGTGGAGAGTTGATGATCGTCAGTATTTTTGAACAGGAAGCGCCGATTCACCCGAACTCAATTGTCATGAAAGAACGTACAGTTAATGGCATTATTGGTTATCGCGATGTGTTCCCGGCGGTTATCAGTCTGATGGATAAAGGTTTCTTCCCGGCTGATAAGCTGGTGACCAAACGAATTTCGTTGGATGAAGTGGTAGAGCATGGATTTGAAGCACTGTTGAAAGAGAAAAATCAGGTTAAGATTTTGGTAAAAGCTGAATAGAAATCACAGACATTAAGAACAAGTAGACAGCACATCAACAGATGTGATTGTCTACTTTTTTTGTATAAATAGGGCGAAATTTGTTGCATGTGCGGGTGGTTTTACATAGTATAAAAAGATACAAATTGTATCATCTTGGTGTGAAGGTAATGATGATGAAAAAATGAAGGAGGAAGCGGACATGCAGAGACATACAAAATGGACAGCCGTAATTTTGACCATTGTCGCAGGAATGAGCTGGATGCTTATGGGGAACTCCAAGCCGAAAAACACCACGTCAACAAGTCAACCCCCTGCGACGGAACGTGGGCTTGCCAAGGTGTCGAATGCACCGATCAGTTCAGCGGATGTAACATCGAAGATCGAACTGCTAGGCAGACCTTTTACCAAAACACCATATGCTAATAACGTCTGGGACATGCAACTGTACAACGGCAAAATATATTTGGGCCACGGAAATAGCAGCAATCTGGGCGTAGCTCCTAATTCAGGCCCTATCCCAGTCATTTATTATGATACAGCGAATGCAAAATTCAAGACCCAGTCGGTGACTAACAGCAACCCGAGCATCTTGCCATCAACGAAGATGTATGTGGATGAGGAACAGATTGATATCTACAGAGTACTAAACGATAAGTTATATATTCCTGGCAATGATTCCGATAGTGAACAGTGGGAACTGGGTAACTTCTATCGTCTGGATGGAGAAGTGTGGACCAAATATCGCAATCTGCCGCTGGGTGTACACGTATACGATTTGGCATCTTATCAAGGCAAGATGTTTGCCGCGCTGGGTACAGAGTCCAAACCAACCATTCTAATCTCTCATAATGAAGGTGAAACTTGGCAAAAATATGCGACTATTAATACGTTTGGTTTCCGGGCTTATACCATGTTCCATCTTAATGGCAAGTTATATGCATCTGGCATGATGTATCCTGCCAATAAAATATGGAATGACAAAACTAATATTCTGGAGATTAATGAAAAACTTGAGAAACGAGATGTTGTCATCTATGGTAACAAAATGCTGCCTGGACTAACCTATCAAACGGGCACGATTCCTTATAATAAAATAGGCAAAAATGTTAACTTCAATAACAAGTTGCTCTATATAGCAGGTGGCGTGTTTAATGATGGGCAGCTGCTGCCCAAATCTTTGAATGTCATGACCGACATCAATCAGGCAAGGCGAGTTAATCTCCCGGATGCCAAGGCGCTCCCAACCGATGTGCTGTTGCGTGATGGCAAGGTGTATGTGCTTACGTACACTCGCCAAAGTGCCAATCTGTATATCAATCGGGTCTACCAATCAACGGATCTGACCACATGGAATGAGATTTTACGTTTTAACCAGGACACCTATGCCAAGTCTTTCGAAGAGAACGAGGGTGACTTCTACTTTGGTCTGGGTACTGATCCGGATGTGTTATCAAATTCATCAGGGAAATTGCTTCGAGTGAACCGCAGCGATATCCCCGTGAATGCTAATTAAATTGGAAGGAAGATTATGGATTATATACTATGCTACATCCACATTATTGGTGACCGGGAAAATACTTTAAGATGTAGTAGAGTGCATGTCAGACTGCTTCGGTAGTGTGATCCAACAGAGGCTGCCGTAAGGTAGCTTTCTTTTTTTTCTATAAGAGTAGTTTGAATGCCCAACTTCGAAAATTTGAAAATAAAATTAAGAAACTATAAAATGGATAGAGAAATAATCCTAAACCAGTCAACTGGATTACACGTGTTACAATATACGAAAGCATGTCGCATTTCATGTGGATGCGGAGTTCCACACTTCCAATTGCAAAGGAGCAATGTACTATGAACGTACCTTCAGCATTATTCAAACCTTTCACCTCGGACAAGCTAACATTGTCTAATCGAATCGTTATGGCACCCATGACTCGCGGATTCTCACCAGAGGGCGTACCTGGACCAGAAGTTGCTGAATACTATCGTCGCAGAGCAGCAGGTGGAGTGGGGCTCATCATAACGGAAGGTACAGGCATTAATCATCCATCTTCGGTTAGTGGAGCGAGTATTCCATTATTCCATGGTGAAGATTCGTTGCAAGGATGGGCTAATGTAGTGAAAGCAGTACATGAAGTGGGTGGCAAAATCATGCCACAATTGTGGCATGTGGGTACAGCACGTCGTTCCGGTGACTTGCCTAACGCAGAAGCTGAGCCTGTAAGTCCGTCAGGGGTTAGCATGGCAGGTGAACCATCACGTGAACCATTAACGGAAGAGGAGATTCAAGGTCTTGTACAGGCATTTGCCCAAGCGGCAGCGGATGCACAGCGAATCGGGTTTGACGGCATTGAATTGCACGGAGCCCATGGATACCTGATTGACCAATTCTTCTGGGAGCAGACGAATCGACGGACCGACAATTATGGTGGTGATTTGGTACGGCGAACCCAATTTGCGGTTGAAGTGATTGAAGCTTGTCGTGCGGCGGTTGGTCCTGATTTCCCAATTGTGCTCCGGTTCTCCCAATGGAAGATGGGGAATTATGAGGCACGTCTGGTGGAGACGCCAGAACAATTGGAGCAATTCCTGGCACCACTTAGTGCTGCTGGCGTGGATATATTCCATTGCTCTACACGCCGGTTCTGGTTACCGGAATTCGAAGGATCTGAGCTGAATCTTGCGGGTTGGACGCAAAAAATAACGGGTAAACCAGCTATTTCAGTTGGATCGGTAGGTCTTGAAGCTGAATTCGTAGACAGAGCAACCGAGAACCAGGGAACAGGGGATGCCCATTTGGATCAATTAAATGAGAAGTTGGAGAACAATGAATTTGACCTGATCGCCTTGGGTCGTGTTCTGCTTAGTGATCCCGAATGGCCTGCCAAAGTTCGTGAAGGTCGCATATCCGAAATCATTCCATTTACAACGGAAGTGTTGCAAACACTCCATTAATAGAAGCCTAAGAACGTTTGGTGAAAGGTGAACTAACGCTGAACGGCAACGATTTACAACAAAAAGTAAAACAAAAACGAACAAATAGGCCGCCTTTGGGCGGCTTTTTGATCTTACTATACTAATAATTTCAACATATGAAAAATTCACAATAGAAATTCATTCCTGCACCGTTACTCCTTTTTACTCTCCACATACATCGCACACGCGCCTAGTCACAACACCATTAAGTTCCACATCTCAGGTTCCAGTGCAACCACTTTTTTTACCGCTTAAGTGTCTAAACAACGATTCAATCTTCAGTACGACTTATTTTGAAAATCCACCACCTTATGATAAGGTTAGGCCTGAACCCAAGGGTTGCCAAGATGACATTACATAAGGAGGATGAATATCCTTGCACAACTATAGGTACAACTCGAACAATAAATGGAGAAAACCACTGCAGATGCTGTGTCTTCTGCTGGGGATCGTACTGCTTTTATCGGCATGTGGCCAAGCACAGAAACCTTCCTCCGCAACGGACTCGAACACCGGATCGAATGCTGGCTCCAACTCAGGGCAATCTTCTTCATCGCCGGAGCAGAATACCGCTCCACCGCAGGAAGAAGTACCAGAGGAACCGCAAGAAGAAGTCGATCCGGTGCAGGAGCAGCTTAGTTCATTAACGTTAGAAGAGAAGATTGGACAGATGATACTGGCCGGTGTTCAAGGGACAACGTTGGATGATCAAGCCAAACAGATGATCACCGATCAAAAGGTAGGGGGGATTATTTTCTATGCCAACAATGTATCAACACTCGAGGGAACAGCCAAGTTTGTGAAGTCCATCAAGGAAGCGAATCAGTCCAACCCGGTACCGATCTTCATGAGTGTGGATCAGGAGGGCGGCAAAGTCAGTCGTATGCCAGAGACGGTGGAATCCATTCCTTCCAGTAGAAAAGTAGGCGAGACGAAAGACAGCGCGCTTGCTGAAACGATGGGCGAATTGTTGGCGAGACAGGTTCAGCTTGCGGGTTTTAATGTGGACTTTGCCCCTGTGCTGGATGTGAATAGTAACCCGAAGAACCCGGTAATTGGAGATCGTTCATTCGGCAGCTCGGCAGAACTGGTGTCACGTATGGGGATTGCAGAGATGAAGGGATTACGTAGTGAAGGCATTATTCCGGTAGTGAAACATTTTCCGGGTCATGGTGATACGTCCGTAGACTCCCATCTCGATCTCCCTGTCGTGAATAAAACGGAAAAACAACTGGCCGAGCTTGAATGGATTCCGTTCCAGGCCGCAGTGAAGGAGCAGGTAGAGGCGGTCATGGTTGCACACATTTTGTTCCCGAAGCTGGACCCGGATCATCCGGCTTCCTTATCGGATGTCATTATAGGTGAACATTTGCGCGGGAAGTTCAAGTATGATGGTGTGGTCATCACAGATGACCTGAGTATGGGTGCAATCGCGAAGAACTACAAGTTGGACCAGGCAGCCCTAGCAACTGTCAAAGCTGGAAGTGACATTCTGTTGGTAGCTCACAGTTATGAGAGTGCCAAGACGATTTTTGATACGCTAATAAGTGCAGTAAAGTCAGGCAAGATCACCGAGTCCCGAATTGATGAGAGTGTATATCGTATCCTGGCATTGAAGCAACAATACAAGTTATCGGATGATCAGAAAGCTTCCGGAGACCTGAAGCAATTGAATGCAGATATTGTGGATTGGCGTAAGGAAGTCGATGCTCGATAATAAATCCTGTGTTATGATTTTGCCAGAGGTGAGATCCAATAATGTATACCATTATGATAATAGAGGACGATCCCAAGATTGCGGGATTATTGAAATCACATATTGAACGCTACGGGGACCGGGCCGTTCTGGTCGAGGATTTTGAGATGATTGTACAACAGTTTGAGCAGGTACAGCCACATGTGGTACTTCTGGATATCAACTTGCCCAGTTACGATGGTTTCTATTGGTGCCGCCAGATTCGTACGCTGTCTACATGCCCCATTTTGTTTATCTCCGCACGGAGTGGGAAGATGGATCAGGTCATGGCACTGGAGAACGGGGCGGATGATTATATTACGAAGCCATTTGAGCATGAGATTGTGATAGCAAAAATTCGAAGTCAGCTGCGCCGGGTATATGGGGACTATGCTGCACGTGACGAAGAACGCAAGGTGGAACTGGACGGTTTGGTCGTATACTTGGAAAGACTGGAGATTCAGCTTGGTGATCGCAAAGTGCAGCTGACGAAGAAGGAAACGATCTTGCTGGAAACGTTACTGCGCCGCAGTCCAAAGCTTGTGAGCAGAGAGACAATCTTGGAGAAGCTGTGGGATGACTCTTTTGTGGATGACAATACACTCAGCGTAAACGTTACTCGGGTGCGTAAACGATTAGCCGAACTTGGTATTACGGACGCACTGGAAACGGTCAGAGGTTCGGGTTACCGATTGAACAATACCTGGAAGGCCGCTTCACCATCATGAGATTGTTTATACGAGAACATCTCGCTTTAACGTGCTGGGTTATTGCCATCTTGTTCACCGTTGTTGCGGTGTTCTGGTATGACGGTTACAACGATTGGGTCACGGCTGCTTATGCCGTAGCGCTGGGATTGTTTTTATACATCGGATATTTGGTGTATCGTTATTATTCACATCGCTCCTTTTATACCCGGATGTCACGGTCGATGGATTCGCTGAAGGAATTTGTACCATTGAACGAAACAAGTCCTTTATCACTGGCGCTGGAGAAGTTGTTGGATTCACAATACGGCCAGTATCATGCTCATCTTCATCGGCTGGAACAACGGCAGCAAGAATATCTGACATTCATGAACCAATGGGTCCATCAGATGAAGACACCGTTATCCGTTATTGAGTTGACCGTGGAAGGTCAGGAAGATGATGATCCTCGGCTCGTAAGCATTCGGGAGGAAGCGGACCAGATGAGGCGAGGTTTGGAGACTGTGCTGTATGTGGCCAGGTTGGATACCTTCGAACAGGATTTCAGTGTGGAACCTGTGATACTGAGGACCGCTGGGGAAGAGGCGATCCATGAGCTGAAACGGTTCTTCATCCGCAATCACGTCTATCCAGAGATACATATAGATCCTGCGCTGGTTGTGCAATCCGATGCCAAGTGGATTCGGTTTGTCCTGGTACAGTTACTGTCGAACGCAATCAAATACTCCGCGGGCAGCGGGCAAAAGATCTATGTGCGTGCGTATGAAGCCGAACGCTCCATCATACTGGAAGTGCAGGATCAGGGCATCGGAATTCCGAAGTCTGATCTAAACCGGGTATTCCAGCCTTTCTTCACCGGGGAGAACGGGCGGCATTTCAAAGAGTCCACAGGCATGGGGCTGTATATTGCCAAAGAAGTGTTGACACGGATGAATCATAGGATTGATCTTGAATCTGTGTACGGCGAAGGAACGACTGTCCGAATTACATTCAACTCCTGAAGTGACAGATTGAGGTGAGATTGGGACATAAGGTGTGTATTTTTAAGAAGTGTGAGTGGAGTATGAATTACAGTGTGAGTGTATGTATAGACGTCTATTGCCTGATCGGGGCGAAGGCGTCTTTTTGATTTTCATGATGCAACCTTACAACATTGTCATGTTGATGAAAGGTTAAACCATAGGAGAATGGCCGAAACTTCGATAGACTGTAGTCATAAGAGTACAGGAAAGGCCACGCACAATACACATGCACATAGCATGAATGTAACTTGATTTTGAATTCATATATCACTAAGGAGTTGTAACCATGGAGATTTGTTCTGTGAAACAGATCAGTAAAATCTACAAAGGCATCGTATCTTATGAAGCGTTATCAGGTATTGACCTCAGTATTCAGGAAGGTGAGTTTGTTGGCATCATGGGACCATCGGGTAGTGGCAAAACAACGCTGCTGAACATGATCTCAACCATTGATCACCCAACATCAGGCGAACTGCGGATTGCAGGAAAGAATCCGTTTGAATTGAATCAGGACGAACTCGCGCTGTTCCGGCGCAAAGAGCTTGGATTTGTTTTTCAATCGTTCAATCTGTTAAATACACTGACAGTCAAGGAAAACATTGTGCTGCCACTGACTCTTGACGGTGTTTCGCTAGCAGAGATGAACACACGTGTCGAACAGCTGGCAAGCAAGTTGGGTATCGAGGGTATTCTGAACAAACGGACATATGAGATATCAGGAGGACAGGCACAGCGTACGGCCATTGCCAGAGCGCTTATCCATTCCCCGAAGCTGATTCTGGCCGATGAGCCAACAGGCAACCTGGATTCGAAGGCGGCAAGAGATGTCATGGAGATTCTCGAAACGCGCAATCAGGAGGATCAGGCTACGATGCTGCTGGTCACTCATGATGCAGTAGCTGCAAGTTATTGCAGTCGGGTTGTCTTTATCAAGGATGGCAAACTGTATAATGAAATTCACTACGGCGATAATCGCGCAGCCTTTTACCAGAAGATTATTAATGTATTATCCCTAATGGGAGGTTCAGGACATGAATTTTCGCCAGTTCGCCATTAATAACGTTGTTCGTAACAAACGAATTTATCTGGCTCATTTTCTGAGCAGTACATTTTCCGTTATGATCTTTTTTACTTACGCATTGCTCCTGTTCCATCCTGATTTGAAAGCGGGGTTAAAGGGATCAAGTGGGACGGTTACGTTGCTTGCGAATCAGGGGTTTGTGATTGCAGAGATCATTATATTCATCTTTTCATTCCTGTTCCTGCTCTACTCCGTTGGTTCATTTCTGAAGACGCGCAAGAAGGAATTTGGTATTTTCCTGATCATAGGCATGACACGTAAACAGATGAACCGGCTCCTGTTTATGGAGAACATGTGTATCGGATTAGCCTCCATTATTACCGGGATTGGACTCGGAATTATTTTCGGCAAATTGATCCTGCTGATCTGTGGCTCCATGCTGGCTGTTGAGAACAGCCTTCGATTCTATTTTCCGCTAAAAAGCATTGCCCTGACGGCAGGTGCATTTCTGCTGCTGTTTGTTGTGATCGCGATGTCCTCGTCCTTGCTCATTCGCAAAGGAACTCTCATTGACCTTGTGAAATCAGAGGAAAAACCGAAACCGGAACCCAAAGCCTCACGTCTACTCGCCTTGTTATCCGTATTGTTGATTGGCGGGGGTTATGCAGGAGTATTCACTTTTGTATGGATAAGCTTCTCCTTTCCGTTATTACTCGCAAGTGTCGTGGTTGTTATTGCAGGTACGTACTTTCTGTTCACGCAGCTCAGTGTATACATCATTCGGGCACTGAAAAGAAATCCAAGGTTGTTTTTCCGTAAAACCAATCTGCTCTTCCTATCTGAACTTACCTATCGAATGAAAGATAACGCCATCATGTTTTTCATGGTAAGTATCATTTCAGCTTCTTCATTTACGGGAATTGGCACCATGCTTGCTATTGCTGACCCGGGGTTGTCGTCCATGTCGAATCCGTACGCATTCAGTTATATGAATAACTGGGATACTCCAAACTCCGAGCGACATATTCGGCAGATTGAAGAAACGTTGATTGATCATCAAGTTCCCTACGTGAAGGGCAGTTATGCTCCTATAGGTGAAAATAATAATGGGAAGATTATCAAACTGAGTGATTATAACCGTCTTGCGAAGGCACTGGGGTATGAAGAACGTACGTTGAAACAAATCGATGAGTCATTTATGACACCAAGCAATTTGGCGATTCGCAAGGAGTACCGTGAACAGGTTGAAAAAGGAGCCTCGGGAGGAAAGGTCAATCTGGAGGTTGATAATCAGCACATACCTGTCCAGCTATCGACACCTGGTACCGATATTGTGATTCCTTTTCAATATGAAATTTATCTCTACGTCGTAACCGACGAATTGTTTAATAAGATGAGACCTGCGTACAACGAGGAAGTTGGCATGCCTGAAGGTTTCTATTCGAGTCGAACGATACAATTTATCGTGAAAGATTGGATGGGTACACGCAGCTTTGCTCCTGAATTGATCAAATCCATTCAAGATGATCATTCCGAAAAAGGTTATTACGAGGTCAGCGCGCTTGTGGTGGATTGGCTTAATTCCAAGCAGACCAATGGCATCATTCTAATTTTGAGCGGCCTAATCGGCATTGTTTTCTTCACCTTTGCAGCAAGTTTCACGTATTTCAGACTTTACGCAGATTTAGAACGGGATGAAGCGCAGTATCGCATGATTGGCAAAATGGGACTGAGTCGTCCCGAACTCCGTAAGATCGTAACAAGGCAGCTATTGCTTATGTTCTTCCTGCCGATTCTGGTGGCGGTCATCCACAGTTCGGTTGCCTTTGTGGCGTTGCAGCAACTGGTTGATTTCTCGGTCTTTGGATACAGCCTGCGCATCTTCTTGGTGTTCGCTTCCATGCAGATTTTGTATTTTGCACTCGTACGCTGGCGGTATCTGCGTCACATGTATTCCAAATTAGTCTAAAATAGCATGGCCCAACAGACACCGGACTCTTCGCTCGGTGTCTGTTGACTTTTCTATCCCTGGCACAGTACTATTTTGTTAGATACAGAATGTATCATTACATAGTTTCTCAAGCAGTTAGAAGGATGGAGTTACAGAAATGTCAGGCCGGTGCCTGAGAGGGAGGACATATCATGAGTATCACGATGTCTCGTGGACAAGCTTACATTCAACGTTTGAATGATGAGCGGAATGTATGGCTGGACGGAGAGCGTATCCAGGTAACTGGGCATCGGGCCTTTCAGGGAACACTTCAAACCATAGAAGGATTGTTCAATCTGGTGGATGACCCGAAGACAAGGGAAACCGTGGCCTATTGGGATGAACAGACGGGAACTTACGTGCATCGCTCCTTTCTTGTGCCCCGTTCACTTCCTGACGTAAACAGCAGGGCGGATGCTTTTCGGCTGTGGGCCGATCGGACGTATGGGGTGATGAGCCGATTGTCTGATTATGCCCGATCGAGGCTGACCGGTTGGTATGCAACACGACATGAAATGACATCAAATGACCCGGCATTTGCAGACAAAATATCGGATTATTTTGCACAAGCCAAACGAAAAGATGCATTCCTGACAATTGTCCAGCGTGACCCGCAGATTAATCGTTCCTTGCCTGTTGGAGAAGATGAGGATGCCATGCTGCGAATTGTCAAAAGGAATATGGAGGGCGTAGTGATCCGCGGGGCCAAAATGGTGGCAACAGCAGCGCCTTATGCGGATGATATCATTGCTTATCCCGTTCAACGAATTCCAGGCCACCTGCCAGAGCTGGCCCATATGGTAATTGTAGCCGCGGACAGTCCGGGCTTGCACATGATGTGTCGTGAATCTTTTGCCACAAAAGATACAGATAAATCACATCCACTCAGTGCGCAGTATGATGAGATGGATGCTGTATTATTTTTTGATGATGTATTTGTGCCCTGGGAACGTGTATTACTGCACAATAACCCTGAAGCCGTATGGCAGATTCGCTGCAATACAGCTTCGGCCAGTCTGGCCTACCATCAGAGTGTCATTCGATTACACTCGAAACTGGAGTTTATTACAGCCGTGACCTCAGCCATTGCCAAGGAGATCGGGGTGGACTCCTTCCTGAATGTGCAGGAACAACTCGGAGAGCTGATCAGTCAGATGCAGACTATCGAGGGACTGATTATTGCTGCTGAAGCACAATCCAAGCCGGACCCATTTGGCAACTGGCTGCCGGAATTCAAATATATTGAAACCGCACGTAATCTGGGCAATCACTATTATCCCCGCGCGGTGGAGATTTTGAAGACCATTGCTGCGGGTGGTCTGATTCAGATTCCTTCAGGTACGTTTGAGACTAATGAAATGATGGGTTCCATGATAGGCAAATATCTTGGTGGAGTAACGATGCAAGCCCCGGAGAAGATGCGGCTCTTTCAACTTGCATGGGAGCTGACCGGAAGTCCACTCGGAGCAAGGCATGATCTATATGAACGTTTCTACGCGGGTGATCCCGTGCGCAATCGGGCGAACCAATATGTTCAGTATGACAAGGAACGTTTATTGGGGAGAGTTGAGCCGTGGCTTCGTTCGCTTAAGGACTGATCTGATGATCTAATACAAATGGTCCGAATGAAGATTGAAAAGCCTGAATGAAGAACGAAAAGCTTGAATGTAGGCTGAAAACAGCCCTTTTTTAGTTAATGCCTTGGCCTGAGCCAGGGCTCTATTTCTATTTATTTAGATTATCTTTAGAAATGATTTAGGTTGAATTAAGAGACGTAGTATATAGTAATAATGTAGAGATAGGCATAGAGTATAGGAAATGAGAGGAATAACATGAGATACACCGTATTAATTGCAGATGACGAACCAGAGATTGTTGAACTGCTTCAACTATATCTGGAGAAGGACTATACCATTAAAACTGCGGTGAATGGAGCCGAGGCATTACAATGCATACGTTCAACACAGATCGATCTGGTCATACTGGACATCATGATGCCTGTAATGGATGGATTGCAGTTGATCAAACAGATCAGAGCTACATATCACATGCCTGTACTGTTCCTATCCGCTAAAAGTCAGGATCACGATAAAATCCTTGGACTTGGACTTGGGGCAGACGATTATATAGCGAAGCCATTCAACCCGCTTGAGATTGTCGCCAGAGTAGAGGCGTTGCTCAGAAGAGTTAATCAATTTGATGCAGCGGAGATCCCCGAAGCGAAAGAACAGAATCTGGTATTAGGTGAGCTGACGCTGGATCGATCCCAATGTATCCTTTTTCGTTCAGGAAGTCCTGTAACACTGACCTCTACAGAGTATAAAATTATGGAGTTGTTGCTTGATCAACCTGGCCGAGTGTTCACCCGTAAAAAAATATACGAAGCGGTCTGGGGCGATTATTATGCGCACGAGGACAGTACTATCATGGTACATATCAGCAATATTCGGGAGAAGATCGAGCGTGACTCCAGACAACCGGAATATCTCAAAACGATAAGGGGACTGGGATACAAAATTGAAGCGCCCATGGAAAGCTAGAGAAAAGCGACTGTTGCAGACATCCCTGACTTTGGACTTCTTGCTGTTCAACTTCTTTTTGCTGTTACTGGTATTGATTGTGTACCTTATGGTTTCACTGGATGTCGTGGATTTTCGCATTTCGGATCAGGTGGTTGATCCGGATCTGAATGTTGAAGCCCACGTATATGTGGAAGAGCTGGAGAACGAATTTTATTCCGGTGGAGGTTCGGTGTCGAAAGGCAAAGACACAGAGATTCAACGTCTCAAGGACAGCGGCGGCTGGATTGAAATTCTGGATGCGAATCGCAATGTCATTCGTCATGTGGGAGACAAGCAAGATGCGTTCACGCAATACCGTGAAGCCGATCTGTATGATGGACTGGAAAATCGGAGTGACCAGGAATACTATTATTCGATCACGCCTCTCTCGACAGAAGGAGCGGCAGCGTATGTATTGCTCAAAATCCCGCGTGATCTGGTCAGCGTGCGAATTAATGATAATCAGTTGATTACCAATCTGAAACATCCATTATCCTTTTACATTATGATTGGCATCGGTTTGGTTTTATTGTTGATCTTTGTCTATAGCTATTGGGTCGCACGGAGAATCAAAAAACCACTCAGTATTCTCTCCTCGGGTCTTACGCAGATGATACAGGGAAATTATAGTACACGGATGTCGATCTCAGCCGAGAGGGAATTTGTCCAGATAGGTGAGACCTTCAACTACATGGCTGACGTTATTGAGAACACCTCTGCGGAGAAACGTTACGCCGAAGAGAGCAAACAGCGATTGATTGTAGATTTATCACATGATCTGAAGACACCGATAACATCCATACAGGGATATGCGCAGGCATTGGTGGAAGGGCGTGGAGAGGACAAGGACAGGCAGCAGAGGTATCTGGGATACATCTATAACAAGTCCGTTCAAGTTGCACGCATGATACAGAATATGCTGGAGTTGCTCAAGGTGGATTCGCCCGATTTTCGCATGCATATTCAGAGAAGAGAGATTGGAGAATTCCTGCGCGAGATTATGGCAGATACCTATGGGGAGATTGAACAGAAACAGTTTGTCCTTCATGTACTTGTTCCTGATGAGGTGATCTACGCGAGGTACGATCCGGAGCTGTTATCCAGAGTCATTCAGAATCTGATTACCAATGCTCTGTCTTATAATCCAATCGGGACCGAACTGCGGGTCGAACTCATTCCGCTTCATACCCATGTGGTGATAGAGGTGGCAGATAACGGAGTGGGCATACCTCAAGAACTATGGTCAACGATCTTTGACCCGTTTGTACGAGGGGATGAGGCGCGGACAGCGACCGGAGGCACCGGACTTGGTTTGTCCATCGCACGACGTAATACGGAGAAAATGGGCGGACGGCTGATCCTTTCCCGGCGTGGGCGAGAGACCACCGTGTTTACCATTGAGATTCCAAATTAAATAAGAGAAGAAATGTCCATGTGGGGGGAAATATTTTGTTCAAAGTAAATACGTTTGTCCGGTTCAGTATTGCACTGGCGCTGATATTGGTTAATATCTATTTATTATCACGTGTAAGCTTCATCTTTCAGCCGCTCGTCACCATGATCACGGTCATTACCGTGCCGATGATGTTGTCGGTGTTCTTTTATTATCTGCTAAGGCCGCTTGTGAATTATATGGAGAAAAAGAAAATAAATCGCACGCTAAGTATTTTGCTAATCTATCTGGTTATTGCTATTCTGGGAGTGTTCTTCATCATTGGTTTATGGCCATCGTTACGTGAGCAACTGATCAATCTGGTCGATAACGCACCAAGTTTAATTAATTCATTAAGTGACCAGCTCAGAGAGCTGGAGCAAAATGGTGCCATTCAGGCCTTGTTCCCTGAGGGCTCGACACCTTTCTCCCAGATCACGGAGTATATCAACAAAGGATTTAACTTTGTAACCAACTATGTAAGTGGATTTTTCTCACTTGTTTCCAGTTTTGCGATCATCTTGTTTACACTACCGATCCTTTTGTTCTATATGCTGTTACAAGGCGAGAAATTTGGTCGTAAATTGGCACATATCGCTCCAAAACGTTTCCAAAATGACAGCCGTGATGTTGTAATTGAGATTGATCAGGCGTTGAGTGGTTTTATCGTGGGAAGAGTTTTGGTCAATCTGGCGCTGGGTGTATTGATGTATATCGGTTTCCTCATCATTGGACTGCCGTACGCATTACTGCTCACGGTAATTGCGGTCATCATGAACTTTGTTCCGTTTATCGGAGCGATTGTGTCGTCCGTACCTATTGTGATCATGGGTCTCGTGGTATCACCATCGGTTGCCATCTGGTCTCTGATTATTATTCTTGTCGCTCAGCAGATTCAGGACAACCTGGTTGCACCGTACGTATTCGGCAAAAAGCTGGATATTCACCCGCTCACGACCATCATTCTGGTGTTGGGTGCAGGCGACCTGGGTGGAATTATTGCCATCCTGATTATTATCCCGGTTTATATGATCGTTAAAATTCTTTTGGTTCGAATCTATAACATGTTCTTTAAGGACAAATGGCAGAATGCATAGAATTTAATTATTCGAAGGAGTGGAGCACATGTCTGAAATTATCGAAAAACAATACAATGAACCTGAATATATCGCACCTCAATCTGTTCAAATGGGTACCATTCATATCTCGAATGATGTGCTGTCCAAGATCGTAGGGATGGCCGCTCAATCAACGGCTGGTGTATCCTCCATGTCCGTTGGACTGACTGAAGGGATTGCCAAGAGCATCAGCGGCAAGAGTCTGCAAAAAGGGATTGACGTACACGTCAAAGACGATCAGGCAACCATCCAGCTGCGCATCAACATTCAATATGGTAACAAGATGCATGAGGTTTGCCGTGAACTTCAACATAATGTTCAACAGGCTGTAGAACAATTAGCCGGCGTTATGGTCGATGAAATCAAAGTGCAAGTTGTTGGCATATCCATGCCGGAGACGGTATAAACCAATGAAAAGAATGTAAGGAATAACGATTGTAAGGATAAACGATTGGCAAAAACAGCACCTTCCCAATTAACAACTTAACTGGGAGGGTGCTGTTTTATGTTTGCGATAATAGGTGGGCGCTTCGCCCATCACTTTTTTGAACATTTTGGAGAAAAGCAATTGATCGGTGTAGCCCACAGAACGGGCAATATCACCAATGGTCAGACCGGGATCAAGCGTCAGTTCGGCTGCCCTGCGCATCCGATAATGGACCAGATACGACTGAATACTGCTTCCCATTTGATCCTTGAAGAGAGAGCACAGATAACTGCGCTGTAAACCGACATGGGCAGCGATGGACTGCACGGTAATGGCATTGGCATAGTTCATTTCAATGAAGTCCATTACCTGCGTTACGTACGTTTCCTTCGAATAATCCTGAATGGGTTGAAGATGCTCTGAATTGGCCTGATCAATCAAAATAGAGAAGAATTGATACAACAAACCAGTCATGCTAATCTCCCAGCCTTTATGGGTATTGCGAGAATTGATCATTCGGTGCAGGCAGGATCGCATCTCGTCATCCTCATTACCCGGCTCAAAAATCGGGTGATGCTCGGACAGACAGGCCTGCTGTAAAAAGGAAGAACTATTGCTGCCTTGAAAAGCAACCCAGCTGTATTCCCATGGATCATCCTGATCTGCTTCGTAATGCACGACGGAATGCGGAACGATCAGAAATCCTTGTCCTTTGTGCAGGGTATACGTTTTGCCACCAACTTCGAAGGTGCCTTTGCCATTCAAAATATAATGAATTTTATAATAGTCTCGCATGGCAGGGCCAAAGTGGTGACCTGGTGTACAGGCTTCGGTTCCATAATGAAGGAGCTGAAGCTCCTGAAAATGATTGTTTTTGAACATATACGTAATCAAGGGTATTCACTCCTGTACGATTTCGTCTCATCTTGCATTTTAACATACTAAATAGCTAAAAAGATTAATTATTTAAGATTAGTATATATAGATAACAATCATTATTCCATATGTTCAAAGTGAAATGCCATATCGTTTATCCAGGAAAATGTCTAAGATGAAAAGGAATTCAACAAACCTTACAGGAAAGTGAGAATAACGATGCCCTATACTGCGAGTGAACAACGATATGATGAGATGAAATATGTACGTTCCGGCAAATCCGGAATCAGACTTGCGCAAATTGCGCTGGGTTTATGGCAGAACTTTGGTGGTAACCGCACATTGGATATTCAGGAAGAGATGATTTTGCGTGCCTTTGACCTCGGAATTAACCATTTTGATCTGGCGAATAACTATGGTCCACCTCCAGGATCAGCGGAAGAGAACTTTGGCGTGATTTACAAAAAACATCTTCGTCCTTACCGGGATGAACTGCTCATCTCCTCGAAGGCCGGTTACCATATGTGGAATGGACCTTACGGCGAGTGGGGCTCCCGCAAAAACCTGATTGCCAGTCTGGATCAAAGTCTTGGTCGGATGGGACTGGATTATGTAGACATTTTCTATCATCACCGTCCAGATCCGGACACGCCATTGGAAGAAACGATGACGGCGCTGGATCACATCGTGCGGCAAGGTAAAGCACTGTATGTAGGCTTGTCCAATTATAATGCAGAACAGACACAAGAAGCGGTAACTATTCTGCGTCGTTTAGGTACGCCATGTCTGGTTCATCAGCCAAACTACTCGATGCTGAATCGCTGGATTGAAGACGGTTTGCAGGACGTACTGGATGAGCAGGGCGTAGGTTCCATTGCATTCTGTCCACTTGGCCGCGGTCAGTTGACGAATAAATATGTCGATAAGATCAAGGAAGAACGCGCCAATCCAACAGGCAATTTGAAAAAAGAAGCATATACGGACGAACGGATTGCCAAGTTCGATGCACTTCAGGCAGTTGCCGAGCGAAGAGGGCAGACGATCTCCCAACTGGCTCTGAACTGGATTTTGCGTGGTAACCGTGTAACCTCTGCACTGATTGGTGCAAGCCGTGTGTCCCAGATTGAAGAAAACGTGGCTGCGCTAAGCGCACCTGATCTGACAACGGAAGAGTTGAATGAGATCGAAAGCATTTTGGATGGAATGGGTAATTATCCGTGGTAACATACACAGTATAGCTGTGTGAAAATTATAGTTAGGTAAAATTAATGTAATATAAATGAAGAATGAAAATGGCGCCTATCTGATCAATCAGGAAGGCGTCATTTTGTATATGTCATTTTCTTTATAGGATAAGATCTATTATAATAGTTCATTAATTGACCTATGTTTATTTTTTTCAGAATGAACCTAGTTCATAGCACCTGGTCCTAGGATTTAGGGTATAATATATAGAAGCTTTACAATTGAACTACGAAGGAGAGGCTCCATTTGAACTTTGAACAGTGGATTTCGCCTGAAAGCTATAACCTGACATCCGAGATGGAGAATCATCCATCAGACCGGATTGCACTTAGATGGCTCAGCGATCAACGAGAACTGGAAGAGATCACGTATGGTGATTTGTTCAAGCAGGCGAATCGTCTTGCTGGAGGTTTGCGTGAACTTGGACTAGAGAAGGGTGATCGGGTGTTGGTCATGGTACCACGCCGTATTATTGCCTATGTCATTTATATTGCTTGTCTGAAACTGGGGATTGCCGTTATTCCTTCCTCCGAGATGTTACGGGCAAAAGATCTGGAATATCGTCTGCGTCACTCTGAGGCGCGGGCTGTTATTGTATGGTCCGAGACGACCTCGGAAGTGAAAAAGATGGACGCGGATCTGCCGTCACTGGCATATCGCATCGTGGCATCGCCGAATGAAGAGGTTAGCGTACCTGCTGAAGGTTGGGTGAATGTGCATCAGTTAATGCAGAATCAACCCGAAGAGATGGCCGCGGTGGAAACTCACCGTGATGATACGGCTATTCTTGCTTACACTTCGGGCACAACTGGTAATCCCAAAGGAGTTGTACATAGCCACGGTTGGGGATATGCCCACCTGCGGATCGCTTCTTCATTATGGCTGGATATTCAACCTTCAGATACCGTATGGGCAACGGCTGCACCTGGCTGGCAAAAATGGATCTGGAGCCCATTCCTGTCGGTACTCGGAAGAGGCGCGACCGGACTGGTCTACAATGGATCATTCCAGCCCAAGCGTTATCTGGAACTGATGCAGGAACATCAAATTAATGTCCTTTGCTGTACACCAACGGAATATCGGTTGATGGCCAAAGCCGATGATCTTGGACATTATGACCTGTCTCATCTGCGCAGTGCTGTTTCAGCGGGTGAACCGCTCAATCAGGAAGTCATTGAAATCTTCCAGCGTCACTTCGATCTGACTATTAGAGACGGATATGGACAGACCGAGAGCACGTTGTTAATCGGCAGTCTCAAAGATGCACCTGTACGTATTGGCTCCATGGGTCAGTCGATTACACCTGGATTGATTGAAATTATTGACGAAGAGGGACAACCTGTTCCTCCGGGTGAAGTAGGAGATATCGCGGTGCACAAAGAGATGCCAGCCTTGTTCCGGTCCTATTATCAGGATGAGGGACGGAAGGAAGCGAGTCAGCGCGGCGATTATTTTGTAACAGGGGACCGTGCACGCAAAGACGAAGAAGGTTACTTCTGGTTTGAAGGCCGCAGTGACGATATCATCATCAGTTCGGGTTACACGATTGGACCATTCGAAGTGGAAGAAGCACTTATGAAACACGCCAGCGTGAAGGAATGCGCGGTGGTTGCAAGTCCGGATGAGATCCGTGGCAATATTGTCAAAGCTTTTGTCGTGTTGAGAGACGATTCACTGGCTTCACCGGAACTGATGCGTGAACTGCAACACCACGTCAAGGAAATTACAGCACCTTATAAATATCCACGCAAGATCGAATTTGTTACGGATCTGCCAAAGACCAACTCTGGTAAAATCCGCCGGATTGAGTTACGCGAACAAGAAAAACGTAATAGTTAGATCATTTTGTATAGATGAAATTTTGGGAATTGTGCCTGCGTAGTGAAAGAGAAGGAATCGATTCTGCAGAAGCGAAAGCGGTCGTATTTGTCTCCGAATTTTAACCTTTGAAAAATACGATGAAGAAAATTTGGAGACAACGACGATCTAAAGAACGATCCTTCGCTGTAACGGCCACTCAACAGATCCCAAGTTTGCAAACCATGCCATAATATATGAAACAGGAGTGAACACAACCATGAGTCAATTTGAACAAACCTTTGAAAAGTCATTGGAACAATACGCAGAACTAGTTGTTAAAGTTGGCGTGAATATTCAAAAAGGACAGGATCTGCTCGTCACTGCTCCCATCGAAACGCTAGAATTCACACGTCTCATTGTGCAAAAAGCCTATGCGGCTGGTGCAAATTATGTACAAGTGGACTTTGATGACGACAATATTACCCGCAGTCGTTTTGAACATGGTTCCAATGACAGCTTCGACTATTATCCAGCCTGGAAAGCGGATATGATGGAAAAGTTTGCGGAAGCAGGCGGCGCTACCCTGACGATCAAAGTTCCAGATCCTGAACTGTATAACGGAATTGACTCCGACAGCGTTTCCCGTGCTACCAAGGCAGCTGCACACGCACGTCGAGGATATGCCAAATACACACGCAACCATGAAATTAGCTGGTGTCTGATCAAGGCCCCAACCAAGGCTTGGGCGAACAAAGTATTTGCCGACATCCCGGAAGAAGATCGAATCAACGTGATGTGGGAAACCATCTTTAAAATGAACCGTGTAGATGGCGGAGATGCCGTACAAAATTGGAGAGAACATCTGGATACCCTGAATACTATGAGTGATCTCTTAAACAAAAAGAATTATAAGAGCCTGCATTACCGTGCGCCAGGTACAGACTTGAAAATTGAATTGGTTCACAACCACATCTGGGGTGGCGGTGGTAGCGAAAATAAACAAGGCGTATACACGGTTGCCAACATGCCGACAGAAGAAGTATTCACCATGCCTAAGCGCAGTGGAGTGAATGGGTATGTTAGCAGCACCATGCCTTTGAACCTGAACGGGCAACTGGTAGATCAGATGAGAATCACATTCAAGGATGGACAGGTTGTAGCGTTTACGGCAGCATCCGGTGAAGAGCATCTGAAGAACCTGTTTGCTACTGATGAAGGTGCACGTTATCTGGGTGAAGTGGCTCTCGTACCACATGACTCCCCGATTTCCAACCTGAATCGCATTTTCTACAATACGGGTATTGACGAAAATGCATCCTGCCATTTGGCTGTGGGAAGTGCGTATCCATTCAACATGAAAGATGGCACAACGATGTCGAATGAAGAGTTACTGAAGCATGAGTGCAATGTGAGCTTGACTCACGTTGATTTCATGATCGGTTCCGCTGAACTGGATATCGATGGTGAGTTACAAGACGGTACAATCGAGCCGGTATTCCGTAAAGGCAACTGGGCATTTTAATTTCTAATAGGTGTAATGAAAAAGGAGAAGAGCAATCTCTAATGAGGTTGCTCTTCTCCTTTTGGTCATACTCTTAGTAGCATAGTTGAAGACTTGAATTTATGAAATGATGAAGTTGGAATCAATGCTTTGTTTGATTGCGAGTTCGTAGCGCTTATTTACCTCGCTCCAATTGATTACATTCCAAAATGCGCTAATATAATCTGGGCGCTTATTTTGGTATTTCAAATAGTAGGCATGTTCCCAGACATCCAGACCAATAATCGGAGTTTCCCCCTCCATCAAAGGACTATCTTGATTAGGAAGACTATCGACTTTCAATTTTCCATTCGCAACGGAAAGGAACGCCCATCCACTGCCAAACCGAGTAGTTGCTGCTTTCGTAAATTTCGCTTTAAATTTTTCAAATCCGCCCAGTTCATTATCGATCGCTTTTGCTAATGCTCCTGTTGGATTTCCTCCCCCGCTGGGGCCAATGATTTTCCAAAACAAGCTGTGATTGGCGTGCCCGCCTCCGTTATTTCGAACAGCTGCGCGAAGTTCCTGTGGAACACTGTCCAGATTGGAGATCAAAGCTTCAATAGATTTCCCTTGCAGCTCAGGAAAATGCTCCAGAGTAGCATTCAGATTCGTAATGTAAGTATTATGATGACGATCATGATGGATCATCATCGTTTGCTCATCAATATGTGGTTCGAGTGCGTTATTTGCATAGGGTAATGCAGGTAATTGATATGTCATGTGTTATTCCTCCAATGTAATATAATGATATTTCTAAATTGATCATACTTCATTTTATATACTTAATCAACATTTATGTATATAAAGTTTAGTTTGTATTCTCGTATTATATGATCACAATTAATAGTTTGGGTTATTTTCCATTTATTAGAGTTTGAATTAACACATATATTATATATAATAAATATAAAATTAGTTATATCGGTTGTTTAAGGATATAATGTATCTGAGAACATGAGATGATGTAAACAACGAGAGCGATATACATGGATTGTATACACGAAATCGAAGGTGTTAAAAATTGTTTATTCGTAAGGAGGTTGAATCATAAATGACTAATCCTGATCTGGTGAATAGTCTTCCAACCAGAGAAATTATATTACATCTCCTTAAAACCAAAGGGGACATGACTACTAAAGATCTTACCGATGAGCTTGGGATCACCACCATGGCGGTTCGGCGTCATATCCAATCGCTAGAACGAGATAATTTAATTACGTCTAAGATACAGCGACAATCTATTGGAAGACCAACAACAGTGTATTGTTTAACTGAACAGTCTGTAGGATATTTTCCTAATAAATATCATTCACTAACATTGGATATATTGACTGAGCTTGAAGAACAATTAGGATCGGAAGCTGTTGAGAAAATTTTTGAAAGTCGCAAAAATAAAATGATCGAAAAATATGACCAAAGTATGAAAGCGAAAAATATCTCGGAGCGTGTTGAGACACTTGCGAACATTCAGAATGAGAATGGCTATATGGTGGGACTTGAGAAGATTAGCGATGATGAATTTATTTTAAAGGAAAATAACTGCCCAATTAGTCACGTCGCCATGAAATATAAGAAGGTTTGTCAATGTGAATTAAGTATGTTTAAATCATTACTTGGGGATGCTGAAGTCAAAAGAATGGAGTGTTTGGCTGACGGCGGGCAACGTTGCACATATTCCATAAAAGTAAAAAAAGAGTAATTGAACGTATTAGATATGTAAAGATGCTTCCTAGCATAACGCTAGGAAGCATCTTTTTTATATATTCATTTAACTTAACTTAAAGAAGTCGAGTGCCTTGCTTACATATATTTGATGATGATCAGGTAAATCTTCCTCATAATAAATAGCTCCAACAGGACAAGCTGTTTCACAGTTCCCACAATCTATGCATTGGTCAGGATTGATAAAATATTGGTCTTCTCCTTTTACAATGCAATCGACTGGACATACATCAAGACAATCGGCAGCTTGTTCATGAATGCAATGCTCTGTAATTACAAAGGGCATATTCCTCCACACCTCCCATCTTTTCATTTCTATTATTAGCAACTCTTTAACATATACATAATATACACATAAGTATAAAAATATCAAATCTATCGTTTAGGTTTGATTCTAATAAAGAATTTTATTTGATATTTATATATTTTATACATTATAGTATATTATGTTGTGTATTATAAAAACATAAAGAGAGGGAGAGCTCCCATTGTCACTAGAACTTACTCCATCAATTACTGATATCACAATTATTGGTGGTGGTCCAACTGGAATGTTTGCCGCTTTTTATGCTGGTATGCGTCAAGCAAGTGTCAAAATTATTGATAGTATGCCGCAATTAGGTGGTCAAGCGATTGCCCTATACCCTGAGAAATATATCTATGATATTGCTGGATTTCCAAGGGTTACAGCTGCTCAACTCGTTGAAAATTTACTGGAGCAGATGCAATTATTTCCGGTTGATGTCTATTTAGAGGAGAAGGTACAACAGGTATTAAAAAAAGGGGAACATCATTTCGAAATTATTACAGATAAATCTATTCATTACAGTAAGTCGGTTATTATTGCCGCAGGTATAGGGGCATTCGAACCACGCCGATTGGAACTGGAGAACGCGAGTCAGTTTGAACAATCTAACCTTCATTATTTTGTTGAAGATTTGCAGCAGTTCTCCAATCAACACGTGATTATTAACGGTGGTGGAGATTCAGCAGTCGATTGGGCACTTATGCTTGAGCCCATTGCCAAACAAGTCACTTTACTTCACAGACGAGATAAATTTCGTGCTCACGAACATAGCGTTGAAAAATTGAGGGCATCTTCAGTTAATATCGTCACTCCGTCTGAGATTACCGGGTTAACTGGTGATGAACGGATAACCGAGATTACAGTCACTATTGCGAAAACGGGGGAGAAAAGAATCATTCCTTGTGATGCTCTTATCGTGAATTTTGGTTTTGTTTCTTCTTTGGGTCCCATTGCTGAGTGGGGATTGGAAGTTGATAACGGCTCTATTGTTGTTGATACGCGGATGCAAACCAATATTCCAGGAGTATTTGCAGCTGGAGACGTTACGTCCTACCCAGGGAAAATTAAGCTGATCGCTGTAGGCTTCGGAGAGGCTCCGACTGCAATCAACAATGCTAAAGTTTATATTGATCCTACTGCCAAATTATCACCAGGTCATAGCAGTAACATGAAGCTCTGATATGCTTAGCAAGGTAAATGACGCAAGATTTCAAAGAAAATCATGGTTTGATAAAGGTCAGCCTCCTACAGTTCATGCCATTGGATTTGAAGGACAACTACGAAGAATAATGAACTAGGGGGCCTAATATGAATAGTGAGCTAAGTGTTGTCATATACATTCTCATTATCCTTAGTTCACATAAGAATGAGAAACTAACCAGTGCTCAGATCTCAGAAAAGATTAGTGTAAACCCTGTTAGGATACGCCGTATCCTTAGCTCATTTAAAAAAGTGGGATATGTTAAGACAAAAGAGGGTATTGATGGTGGTTATGTGTTGTCTGTGGAGCCGCATGATATAACCTTGCAAGATATATATAAATTGGTGTCGTCTAAGCCCTTACAGATTCCTAAACCATCTATGAGCAGTAAGGGACATCTAACAGCAGAGATAGATATGCAACTCACAAGTATTTTTATAGAGTGTGAACAACAACTGATGAGGCAGTTAGGAAAAATCAACTTGGGTAGTATGCTCAAATTAATGACTGACTGTCAATTAGAACGAACGGAATAGTTCAAATACAGATAAGTGATTAGGAGGACCAGTTATGAAATTAATAGGTTTGTCTGGGTCATTGATTGGATCAAAAAATGCAATTGGTGTGGATACTGTACTACAATTCGTGAAAAAAAATCATCCGGAAATTGAAATTGAACTAATAGACTTGAGAGAATACAAAAACATCGAATTTTGCGATGGCCGCAAGTTAGAGGATTATAATGAACACACCCGGTCAGTAATCCAAAAAATGATTGATGCTGATTTTTTCGTTATCGGCACACCTATATATCAATCCTCTTTGACAGGTGTACTGAAAAATGTGTTCGATCTACTCCCTGTGCAGAGTTTTTATAATAAAGTGATAGGCTTTATTGCAACTGGGGGCACATATCAGCATTATTTGGTTGTCGAAAATCAATTAAAACCGATCGCGGGCTTTTTTCGTTCATATGTAGCGCCAAGATATGTTTATCTAAATAGTGATCATTTTGGTGCTGATAATAAAATCGAAGATGCTGATGCGCTGAGTCGGTTGGAGAAATTGGCCGAAGAAATAGTCTTCATGCAGATTCAATTGAAGACGCGATAAGATATCATTCTAATACGAAAAGGAGATTGGAAGAAATGCCTTTTGTAATTACCGAAGCATGTATTTCAGAAAAAGCAGCTGATTGTTTAGACGTTTGTCCAGTTGAAGCGATCTACTATGAAGAGGATTTACCTTCGCAATACTTGAAATACGTGAATAAAGCAACTGAATTTTTTGAAAAACAATAATGCAACAATCTACATTTGCTTTGGTAGAGTTGCTCCAATGCTTTTTACCAGGATACTCAACGCACTGAAAGTGTAATACAATTCAGTAAAAAATCTTCTTCTAAGCTTGATTAGCAATAGCAGGGAGCCGAGTGAAGAGATTAGTGGTTCAGTGGTCTTTGTTGGAACCCAAAGCAAAAAAGTGACTTCATTGACTGAAGTCACTTTTTTTGCAACTAAACAAGCCTGATTGGAACACATATCTCGCAAAAATCAAGGTTAACAAGATGGCCTGTATACCTTTCCATAACTGGCTTGTTATCCAGAGTATAACCGCTACTCTGCAAACGCGGGAAAATTTCAGTCCATGCTTGCTGAACAGCCTCTGTAGTATGTTTGACTTTGCAAACCAGATATTGCCCGCCTGGAAGTTCAGTTTCGTTTAGATCGGGGGTCAATTCATCCATAGGAAAATCTTTCGAAATGACAATACAAGCATCGTATCGGCAATCTTCGGGAATCGTGCTTTCCGGGTTATCCTGGGGGATACCAAATAAAACGGTCGATGCAGTAAGCAGATTTTTGGCTCTAGCCCAACTCTTTAACATTTCCATAGCTTGACTGTTGGCAGGCCCATACGAACCAACTTGTCGCACATAGGCGATACGATACGACGGGAGGTTTTCGATAACCATTTCCATGAAAATCTTCCTCTCTGTACGATTTCTCTTACATGTTTGATGCTAACATGGTATAAAAAAAATTGCTTAGGTAATTGTTGAATCCTGGAGACGAAACTCATAGAATAGTGATAATATGTTGGAAGACTGTTCCAATAGAGCAAAATGAGAGGGGAGGCGTTAGACATGGATATTACTTATGCCTTCACGGATGAGCGTTTCAGGCAAGTTGTGTTGGATCGTTTTTGCGATCAGCGGGATTTCATTCAGGAGAGTGACGTTTGTGAGGTTGAGATATTAGAACTCTCAAATCACAATATTAGCAATCTTGATGGAATCGAGTATTTCAGGGGTCTTCAAGAGCTGAATTGTGCCTATAATCAATTGAGCGGTCTGGATCTTACTCAGAATCACAAGCTGAGGACGTTACGTTGCAGAGAGAATCAGCTTCTTACACTGGACCTCCGTTCCAATTCGGAATTGCAGGTGCTGGATTGCAGTTTTAATCGACTTCGCAAATTGGATCTTTCTCATAATTCCAAACTTATAACGGTGGAGTGTCATTGGAATATGTTGTCGGAGCTGGCTTCAGAGCCCCTTGAGCAGTTGGAGGAACTTAGTTGCAGTTATAACGCTCTTTTCTCACTTGAACTTGAACACAATAAGCAACTGCGGCGACTTGATTGCGCCAACAATTACATGTTGGAACTTGATGTAACAGGTTGTCCAAACTTGATTGAACTTCGTTGTAACCACAATCATATCAAACAGTTGGATTTTCGTTCAAATATGGTTTTGGAGAGTGTCCGTTGTTTTAACAACCATATTAGCAAGCTGGATATTCGCCATAACGTACAACTAAAAGAGTTGTACTGTTCCGAGAACAAATTAACCGAGTTGGATTATAGCGCTAATCCCAAGCTGGAAAGACTGCAGTATGCAGATAATCTAATGTTTGAATCCAATCATGAAGTTCCGGGTATGGGGTTGTTTCAGTATGACGTCTCGATGTCCAACTATCAGATGTGCTTACTTATTCAGGATAAAGAACTGGTAGTCACTGCACAGGTTTCAACCAAGACAGAGATGGAAGCCTTATCCTCATATATGGAAGAGACGTGGAAACGGTGGGACATGCTTGGTGAGCAGGCACTTAAAACCAT
This sequence comes from Paenibacillus sp. FSL H7-689, assembly GCF_000517905.1. Taxonomy (NCBI): domain Bacteria; kingdom Bacillati; phylum Bacillota; class Bacilli; order Caryophanales; family Paenibacillaceae; genus Paenibacillus; species Paenibacillus sp. FSL H7-689. The sequence continues at coordinate 298,840 of NZ_ASPU01000013.1, read as the reverse complement.
TGCCGAGGCTCATCCGGACGAAGATATCAATACATTGATTTTGGCTGATGTAGAATTTCAGGGAGATCAATATTTCCGATTGGGTTATGATGCGGGGGATACACCTGCTGGTCGACTGTACATATATGCGGAGTTTGACGATGAATTTCACATGTTGGATACGTTGATCTATGAAACGTATTAAAGCCACGATATCGTGGCTTTTTTGCTGTGTTGAACTAAAGATTATTTACACTGACACTACGATGACAGAACAACCTTCCAATCGCTGTTATCCCCAGATTTTATTTCCATTCCTTTTCTAAAGGGGAAAATCCGGGGATAGCGTATGCTTCCGATGCAGCTTTCTTTCAGAAAGCTTTTAGGCGAGCGCTTCGCTTTTTCAGGTTTTTTCTGTCCTCTCCGTTATCGTGTAAATGTTAGTTCAACTTATATAATTTGTTATATTATATGTTATTCAGCGTGCATTTTGTTAAAGCTAACATATTCGTTAATCGGTTTACGGTAACCGCGTGGGCGCTGTTTGGCTTCCGACTTTTTGCCGATGGTGATCAGCATAACGGGTACGTAATGGTTAGGGATTTCCAGACTCCGTTGCAGTTCTTCCGAGTCAAAACCAATCATTGGACAAGTGTCCCAACCGCGATCCTGAGCGATCAGCATCAATTGCATGGCAGACAGGCTGGCATTGCGAATCGCATCCTCACGTTGGAAGAATCTGCCGCGAGATTCGTAAAATTCGGTGACACTTTGGGATTCCTGCTCGTATTGGAACGGAGTAAGAGCGCCCAGGTTCAGCAGGCCTTCGTTAATAGTACGGATATGATGATGCGCATTGATGTCGCCCAATACCACGATGACCGCAGAAGCTGTTTTTACCTTATATTGCTGGGAAGCTTCATAGACTTTCTCTTTCTGTTCCTCGTCTTTAATTACAAGATAGTGCGTGTGTTGTAGGTTAAAGGCAGATGGTGCAAATTTATTCAGGGCAAACATTTCTTGCAGTTCCAAATCCGAAATTTCAATTCCTTCTTCAAAAATAACGGCCGATCTTCGGTTTTTGACTAGATTCTCCAACTCACTCATGGTAGTTTCCCTCGCTTATGTATGATTTATAAACTGACTATAACACACTTAGTTACTTTATGTAAGTATTATTTTAGAATAAGACAAGGATCGTCTGCCATACGCTAAAATAAAACACTAGAGGTGATTCATGAAAGCATTGATCGCAAGGTATATGGGAGGACATGACCCTCATGAATTTCGGGTATATGTGATCCAATCTTCGACGTTAAAACGTTTTGTAGTCGTGGAGATTATTCTAGGCCCTATCGTGTACAATGTCGCACTTTATTTGTGCCATAATGTAATACTTGCAGGAGTAGGCTCTTGGGCTGGAACAGAAGGTCTGAAGAGACTGCCACTGGTCTTTAGAAAAATCGTTGGGACATGATGAAGTGTGTAAATGAAAAATTGAAGCAGAAGAGGGCCAGTTGCGGCCCCATCTTCTCCTTCAGTCATGTTATCTATAGTCACGCTTCTTTTATCTAATCAGATAACTATAACTGTCTAAGCTTTGGGTTAACCTGCCTTATTTGGCACGTTCCAAATACTGCTCCAGCGTAAGTTTCTGGTTGGTAATCTCACCAGCAATATATACCCCTACATAACGTACATGCCATGGCTCATAGGAGTAACCAGTCAATTTCTCCTGATCTTTGCCATAACGGATGATGAAGCCGTATTTGTGGGCATTGGTTTTCAGCCATTTGCCTTCTTTGGTGTTGCCAAAGCTTTGCTGAAGATCGTAACCAGCCGAAGCGCTGGAGATATCCATAGCTAGACCGGTCTGATGTTCGCTTTGTCCTGGCCGAGCACTTGTTTTATTGGCAACAGCTTCACCTTTGATGCTGGCATTACGGTCAAAGATCGATTTCTGGGTCGCATACGAGCGATAGCCAGACACCGCTTTGATATCGATGCCGTCTTTTTTGGCAGCTGCAAATAGTTTCTCTAGCGCTGTTGCAGCTACTTTACGCATCTGTTTCTTCGGACTGGAGCCAGAGAAGCTAAAAGGAATATTAGGTACAACCAAATCTTGTGGTGCATAAGTTGAAGGCAGATTTCTCTTTTTATTGACAAGCACAACTGTACTGGACACATTGGTCACAGTTGCCACATTTTTAATCGTTTTGATCGTACGACCAGGTGCATTATCATGCAGAAATTGAGTGAAGCTGGAGCTTGCCGCAGACGCGACGGGATTCAGGCTAGAAGTGATGGGAAACGTAGTAAAGGCAGAACCTGCTACAACAGAGCCTATGAGAATTGTAGATATGATGGATTTACGAGTAAAAGATTTCATGATGTGTGTTCCTCCTCGGAATATATGAATCTATATACCGAGTATACTAGAGGATTATATCCATAGGTTCTCCAATTGTTTCCGAGTTGTAAACAAAGTTTGCTAGATTCTTCTTCTTCTTCAACTCTGATAGAGGCATATAAAGAAAAGCACGTTAAAAAAGCCGTTGCATTAGATGCAACGGCTTTTGTTGTGAAGAAAGATAATGCTAGATTACTTCAAGTATGCTGGAGACTGTGTTATAGCATGCAGGCGTCGGATCCACCGGAGCTTCCTGCAGTTACTGCACGGGTGTCACGAACGCGAACGTTGGCGCTGAGCACACCAGAATCACTGCTTAATTTGAAAGAAGGATAATTCTCTTCTGTATCCAGCTTCATGTGTTGTTCAAGGTTCAGCTGCTGCTTCGGATCAACATAGAACGGAACCAGATTGGTTTCAATCTGCGCGTCGAGAGCCGCAAGTTCATCAACAATGATAATAGCGATAACTCCGTTACATCCGCAACCTTCCAAGTCATAGATCACTTTGAAATATCCAGGTTGGTCATTCAGGCTTTCCGTCAATCGTTTTGAAGCCAAATCTGTAATTTGAATATACATATAGGTACACTCCTTTATATGTGGTCATGGTTGGTAAATGGTAAAAGAATTCATTCAGCTTCTATTCCCATTATACCACTTTGGCAAAAATCAAAGCATTTATTTTCTTGACTGATCAGTCTGGAAAAGGTATTCTTTAGTTAATGAATAGGGAGGTGAGGTCTTAAATTGGGAAGAGCCAAGGAGTTCGACACGGAGACTGTTCTAAGAAAAGCAACGTCTGTATTTGGAGCGTACGGTTATGAAGGTACATCTTTGAGCTTACTGCTGAGTGAACTTGGCATTGCGCGGCAAAGCCTGTATGACACCTACGGAACTAAACATGATTTATTTGTCACTGCTCTTAAATTCTATATTCAGCAGAAGACAGAGGCGGGGATCAAACTATTAAACGAATGCACAAGTGTGAGGCAAGGCGTGACCGAGTTGTTCAATGAAGCGGTTAACGTGTTGACAGACAACGAACGTCGTAATGAATGTTTCATCATTAATAGCGCGGTTGAACAGGCACCACAAAATCACGAAATCGCCGTCTTTATTCAAACCACTAACCAACAAATGGAAGATGTTTTTCATACTGCGCTGTTACGAGGCCAGAGGAGCGGCGAATTGAAGCACGCAGAGGAAGAATTGCCCGGGCTTGCCCGTTTTCTGAATTATTCCCGACTCTCATTGACCTTTACGGCTAAGAGCGGTGCAAGCACAGAAGCGCTGCGGGATTTTGTACAGATGACCCTAAGGGCTATGGATTAACGTTTTACATGATTTGAGTAAGAATTCTTTACGTTTTCTTGAAAATGGACGCTTAGGGCGTTTATTTTTTGACTATTATAGACCGATTGGTCTGGAAAAAAAACACCAAACAAACTGAAGGAGGAAATAAGGATGACACAATCTCAGCAGTTGGAAGCGGGCAATAATATACCGTATCGGATCATGCATGGATTTACTCAATTGCTACTGGAGGGAAAACTAGAACAATGGTTGGAGCTATATACATCTGACGCTATTTTCGAATTCCCATATGCACCAGCAGGATATCCTCAGAAACTGGAAGGCAAAGCCGCAATTACGAATCATCTTCATAATCTGCTGGGGATGATTGAAATTCAGCAGTTTTCTGAACCGGTGATCTTGGCTGATTCCACGAAACAACAGTTTGTGGCTGAATTTACTTGTAAAGGGCGTTCATTAGTTACAGGCAAGCCATACAACCAAACGTACATCTCTGTAGTGAGCCACTCTAATGGAAAAATTACACATTATAAAGACTATTGGAATCCGATGGTCGTACTCGAATCGGACTTAGGAGGAAACAAGCATGATCAATGATAAACCGTTGACACTTATTACCGGAGCTAATGGAAAGACAGGAAGCCGTGTTGCGGCCATACTTCAAAAGCATCATTATCCGGTGCGTTTGGCAGGAAGAACTAAACCATCTCTTTCTGGTTCTGCCGATAATTATGTCTATTTTGATTGGTATGATTCCGAGACATATGCGCTGGCGCTGAAAAATGTGAATCAGGTGTACCTTGTTGTGCCAGTCATGGACATGACCCCAGAAGACGTCATGATTCCGTTCATCAAGGAAGCATTGTGGAACGGCGTTAAGCGATTTGTCTTGCTTGGCAGTGCTTCAATTGATGAAGAGGGTCCTATTTTTGGCAAAGTACATCAGTATATAAAAGCCCATGCTCCTGAGTGGGCTGTATTGCAGCCTTCCTATTTTATGGAGAACTTTACGGAGGGACCGCATCGGGAGACGACGAAACAACTCGGGAAAATATACAGTGCTACGGGTGAAGGGAAAATTGGATTTGTTAGTGCAGATGATATCGCGGCAGTTGCGTTCCATACTCTGACGGATATTGTTCCTCATAATACGGAGCATATCATTACAGGGCCGGAGACGTTGTCCTATGGACAGGTTGCAGACGTCTTGAGCCGTGTACTGGGTCAGTCCATCCAGCATGAATCTTTGTCCGATGATGAACTGAGGAATAGCATGATTCGCGCAGGAATGTCAGAAGAATACGCTGCTGCCCTCGCAGGACTGGATGTGCCTATCCGGGAGGAGGGGAGAGAAGATCAAACGACGGATACGGTGAAAAAATTAACGGGGAATAACCCGATTTCATTCGAGCAATTTATTCAGAATCATATGGAAGTATGGAAATAATGGAAGAAACATTTTCATATTATGAGAAGACGGTGCCTAGTGCCCGTCTTTTTGCATGTCTACCAGCATGTTGACATCGTTGATTCGAATATGGATCTCTCCCTAACAAGGGACACTAAGGAAAGCAGTGATTATACGAACACACTTTTGGGGAAATAGATGAAGATGAATGTTAGGGCGTGTCTGAAACACGCCCTAGATAAAGGGGCGAAGAGAGCGAATGATTCAGTTCGAAAATGTATCAAAACAATATCCTGATGGAACAACGGCTTTGCGTCAGGTTAACCTCAACATTAACAAGGGAGAACTGTTTGTCATGATTGGTCCGAGTGGATGTGGCAAAACCACCATGCTCAAAATGATCAATCGCCTGATTGAACGAACAGATGGAACAGTGCGCATTAATGAACGCCCAATCGATGAATACAACATTCACGAATTGCGCTGGAATATAGGATATGTGCTGCAACAGATTGCACTATTCCCGCATATGACAATTGCCGAAAATATTGCAGTTGTTCCTGAACTCCGAAAATGGAAGTCAGATCAAATTAAGGAGCGTGTACATACGTTACTGGACATGGTGGGTTTGCACGGAGATACGTACAGTGAGCGTAAACCGTCCGAGTTATCCGGAGGACAACAGCAGAGAATTGGTGTGTTGCGTGCACTCGCTGCCGATCCCGAGATAGTTTTGATGGATGAACCGTTCAGTGCACTCGATCCAATGAGTCGGGAGAAATTACAGGATGATATTTTGGATATCCAGCGTCAGATGAAAAAAACAATTGTGTTTGTCACCCATGATATTCAGGAAGCGATGAAGCTGGGGGATCGCATCTGCATTATGAAGGATGGACAGGTTTTGCAGGTAGGCACCCCGGAAGAACTGATCCGACAGCCAGCTAATGATTTCGTACGTGAATTTGTTGGAAGTCCTAACACCGATACGAGTTCACAATCTGATTTTGATCTCGAATCCATCATGTCACCACTCTCACCGGGTCATGTGCCAAAATCAGCCAAAACCGCCGTTCCTGTATCCATTACGTTGACGGAGTTAGTTGATATCATGGCTTCCCATGACCATCTGCTAGTTGAACGTAACCGCCAGATTATTGGCGAGATCAGTCGAGTTGATCTGATGAAATACTGGTCTGGTCAGTTACAGGAACGAGGTGAAGAACATGAGTAGATTCACGGAGGTGTTCAGTGAGCGCAAAGGTCAGTTGTTGTCTGCTCTGCTGGAACATATTCAGATCTCATTTATCTCATTGTTCTTTGCTGTCCTCATCGCTATTCCGCTTGGTATTTACTTGACACGCAAGCCAAAAGTCGCTGAACCGATTATTGGGGTTACGGCTGTGTTGCAGACGATACCTTCCTTGGCGCTTCTCGGATTGCTCATCCCGTTATTCGGCATAGGCACACTTCCTGCAATCATTGCACTGGTGGTGTATGCGCTGCTTCCGGTACTCCGCAACACGTACACAGGCATATCCGAAGTTGATCCTTCCATGGTGGAAGCGGCGAATGCGATGGGCATGAATAGTTGGCAACGTCTAATCAAAGTGGAACTGCCACTGGCGATGCCTGTCATTATGGCCGGAATTCGGACCGCGATGGTGCTTATTGTAGGAACGGCGACACTTGCTGCCTTGATCGGCGCAGGAGGTTTGGGTGCATTAATTTTGCTGGGCATTGATCGGAACGATACCGCATTGATCATCCTTGGAGCCATTCCGGCCGCATTGCTGGCGATTTTGTTTGATGTACTATTACGTCAGTTCCAGCGGTTATCCTTCAAGAAAACATTGGTTACCCTTGGTTCGCTGGCAATAATCGCGATACTTGTGATTACCATTCCCTTCGTGGCACGTGGTGGACAGAAGGATCTCGTCATTTCCGGGAAATTGGGGGCCGAACCCGAAATTCTCATTAATATGTACAAATTGTTAATCGAAAAAGACACAGACCTGACCGTTGAACTAAAACCCGGATTGGGCAAAACGCCATTCCTTTTCAATGCACTCAAGTCGGGTGATATTGACATCTATCCCGAATTCACGGGGACAGCGATCTCCGAATTTATGAAGGAAACGGCTGTGAGTACGGATCGAACAGAGGTCTACGAACAAGCAAGAGACGGAATGTTAAGCCAGTTCAACATGGTGCTGCTGAACCCAATGGATTACAACAATACGTATACGTTGGCCGTTCCAAAGAGCATCGCAGATCAATACAATCTCAAGACCATTTCGGATCTCAAACCGGTTGAGCAGCAGATCAAAGCAGGATTCACACTTGAATTCTCGGATCGGGAAGACGGATACCTTGGCATACAGAAAAAGTATGGGATTGAATTCCCAAACGTTGCAACAATGGAACCCAAGCTTCGCTATGGTGCTCTTCAGCGCGGAGATATTAATCTCGTTGATGCTTACTCCACAGACAGTGAGTTGAGACAATATGAACTCGTTGTGCTGGAGGATGACCAGGAATTGTTCCCGCCGTATCAAGGTGCGCCGATGCTTCGTCAAGAAACGGCAGATCAATATCCACAACTGGTTGAGGTGCTGAATCAGCTTGCTGGAAAAATTACGGATGATGAGATGCGTCAGATGAACTATGACGTGAACGTAGAGGGAGAGAATCCTGAACAGGTTGCAGCAGAGTACCTTAAACAGGCTGGATTGCTGTAACTTCAGGCATCCCTGCAATAGATGCACCAAAAGGATGAGGAGGAACCATGATGACACAAGAAACGTATGACTTGATTGCAATTGGCACAGGAAGCGCGGCAAGCTCTGTTATCACCCGTTGCGCTGAAGCTGGCTGGAGAGTTGCTGTAATTGATGAACGTGAGTTCGGCGGAACGTGTGCACTGCGTGGCTGTGATCCCAAGAAAGTGCTGGCTGGAGCGGCTGAGCTGATTGACTGGAATGAACGGATGCAAGGGAAAGGAATTCAGGGACAGGCGACCATCAACTGGTCTGAACTTATGGCCTTTAAACGCACCTTTACCGAGAGCATACCTAGAGCAAGTGAAGATCAATTCAAACAGGCTGGAATGGATACGTTCCATGGTAAAGCTTCATTTGTCGATGAAGACCATATTCAAGTTGGAGAAGAAGTGCTCCATGGCAAACACATCCTGATTGCTACTGGTGCAAGACCTGCTTCACTTGAGATTGAGGGCTCGGAGCATCTTATATATAGTGATGACTTTCTGGATCTGGAACAGCTGCCGGATCGTTTAGTTCTGGTAGGCGGTGGATACATTGCATTTGAGTTTGCGCATATTGCGGCCAGAGCCGGGACGGAAGTCCATATCCTGCATCGGAGTGATCAGCCCTTAAAATCTTTTGATGCGGAGCTGGTGGAATCTCTGTTACAAAAATCGAAAGAGATCGGCATTCATGTTCACTTGAATGCGGAGGTGAAGTCCATACGGCAAGAGGGGAACGCCTATGTTGTTCATGGCACACGTAATGGTGCAGATCACCAGTGGCAGTGCGGACTTGTCGTTCATGGAGCCGGGCGTGTTCCTAATGTGGATGGGCTGGAATTGGAGAAAGCCAACGTCAGCTACAGCAAAAAGGGGATTACGGTGAACGAGTACTTACAAAGTGAAAGTAATCCGAGAGTGTATGCTGCTGGCGATGTAACGGATACAAAAGGGTTGCCTTTAACCCCGTTAGCAGGTCAGGAATCCCGGGCTGTATCGTTCAATTTGTTGGAGGGAAATCAACACAAACCAAATTATAAAGTGATGCCTTCTATTGTGTTTACTGTCCCTGCCCTTGGAGCTGTAGGTATGAGCACGGAACAAGCCAAGAAAGAGGGCTACGAGGTGCAGGTAAATGATATGTCGAAATGGTATACTTACAAGCGAACTCATGAAAAATTTGCCATGGCCAAAGTGGTGATCGACAAATCAACCGGGCGTATTCTGGGTGCACATGTGCTCGGGAGCAAAACAGAAGAATTGATCAATCTTTTTGCAATGGCGATTCAGTTCAATCTGACTATCGATCAGTTAAACACCATGAATTTTGCATATCCTACTGCTGCATCGGACCTGGGTTCTTTAATTTAGAAGTGATGATGAACTCCCCTTTGGGATGGAAGGAAGGATGAAAACAACGATGTCATCGGATTTTATTGGGCTTCATGAAGGAAAGTGGACGAAGGAACCCGTTGCTGCACGGATGGATGGGGATCGTTTCGTTGTGGAAGCTCGGGAAGGCAGTGACTTCTGGGAGAACACATTCTACGGGTTCTGTCATCGGGATGGACACGCCATGCTTGCTCCATGGGACGGAACGGAAGCGATTGAGGTATCGTTTGATCTAAGCTCATTCACCGAATTGTATGATCAGGCTGGACTAATGTTATGGTACGGAGAAGACCAATGGATCAAGGCTGGAGTTGAGGTTAATGATGGCGTGGCACATGTTGGAGCTGTCGTGACGGATACGTATTCAGATTGGTCACTCTCTCCTGTGCCAGAGTGGGGTGGACGAATCGTAACAATCAGAGCCTCCTACAGTAATGAGGCTGTTGTCATTCGTGCTCGCACAGATGAGCATCCTTGGCGTACGATTCGGGTTGCACGTTTTGCCTATCCGACGAACAAACATGCTGGTCCATTTCTGTGTTCACCAAAGCGAGCAGGTTTCGAGGTAGCCTTTACCAAGTGGAGATCCACGACACCCGATCAAGACTTGCATACAGATCCGCCGATTACAGATTAAAACAAGTTAAGATGCACGATAAACAATGAAACATGAACACGTGTACCTGGTTTAGAAAGCAAGACAACACAAATAAGCAAGTCTTCCACTAACGGAGGACTTGCTTATTTGTGTGTTTAAACTTTGGACTATGAAAAGTCTTCAGTTACTCATTTCATCATTCACCGGGGTCAGTGAGTTCTTTTCGCACATACAATAGAGTGCTTGCGAACTTTACTTGAGTTTAACGTTTATTTACTCGGGTCCGTATCCAGGGACTGGGGTTCGGTCTCTTTTTCAACCTCATCATCATTGGACTTATTGAACTCCAGCATACGCTCCTCGTAATCGTCCAGGAACCATAACGGGTCCATACTGTCTTCCTCACCGTTGTAATTGATCACGATTTCTTCTCCAGCTTTGATGTCTGTATACGCGTAGAAGTCAAAGGTGTGGTTATCAAAATTGATATCGTAAGTAGCGTTAGGTTCATAGGAGTGGTTGATCAGACTGCCGTAGCCGAGCAGAATCGCGGTATGATTCGCCCCATATTCGAACACGTAATCTTCCAAAATCGTTTTTTCGACATGCTCATGATCTTCATTTGGGTAAGGCACAACGGGTGCCTGATGGATAAGCGTTCCTTTGGCAATATCAACGGTAGCAAATACCCCGCGGTTAAACTCACCACCATCACCCAACTTGGATTGTTTCACTTCAATCATAATCTTCACCTGATGCTCTTCGAAGAGCTCCGTTCTATATAATAGTAATTCGTTAAGGCAAAATTTTAACCCATACTTTCATATAAGGCAAATTTCAGACAAAAAGGTGGAATAATTTTTAATATGGCGTTGAGTTGTGCAGGATATAACGCTTATAATATACAAAGAATTAAGTCTATATAGAAAAGGTGTCATGAATGAGCATATTAAATGTAGAAAAATTAAGTCACGGTTTTGGTGACCGTGCTATCTTTAACGACGTTTCATTCCGCCTGTTGAAGGGCGAACATATTGGTCTGATCGGGGCCAATGGTGAAGGTAAATCCACCTTCATGAACATTATTACAGGAAAACTTCAGCCGGATGAAGGTAAGGTGGAGTGGTCCAAACGGATGCGTGTTGGTTATCTGGACCAGCATGCTGTATTGAACAAAGGCCAATCGATCCGTGACGTACTTCGCGGCGCGTTCCAGTACTTGTTTGATATGGAACAGGAAATGAATGATATGTATGGCAAAATGGGCGATGTTACACCGGAGGAGCTTGAACAACTGCTTGAAGACGTGGGTACGATTCAGGATACACTGACAAACCAGGATTTCTACATGATCGATGCCAAAGTGGATGAAACCGCACGTGGTCTGGGTCTGACGGATATCGGTCTGGATAAAGACGTCAATGACCTGAGTGGTGGACAGCGTACCAAAGTATTGCTTGCCAAGCTGCTGCTAGAAAAACCCGATATTTTGCTGCTCGATGAGCCTACGAACTATCTGGATGAATTGCATATCGAATGGCTGAAACGTTATTTGCAGGAATATGAGAATGCTTTTATTCTGATCTCTCACGATATTCCGTTCCTGAACAGTGTAATCAACTTGATCTATCACATGGAGAACCAGAATCTAACTCGTTATGTGGGCGATTATGATCACTTCCAGGAAGTGCATGAGATGAGAAAACAGCAGCTGGAGTCGGCTTACAAACGTCAACAACAAGAGATCGCTGACCTCAAGGACTTTGTAGCGCGGAACAAAGCAAGTGTAGCTACACGTAATATGGCGATGTCCAGACAGAAGAAACTCGACAAGATGGATGTCATTGAGATCGCCAAGGAGAAACCGAAACCGCAGTTCAACTTCCGTGATGCAAGAACATCCGGCAAGCTCATTTTTGAAACCAAAGGACTTGTGATTGGTTACAACGAACCGTTGTCCAGACCACTGGATCTGCGTATGGAGCGTGGACAGAAGATTGCCCTCGTTGGTGCGAACGGAATTGGTAAAACAACCCTGATGCGCAGTATTCTGGGTGAAATTCAAGCTCTGGAAGGAACCGTTCAACGTGGTGAACATCTGGAGATTGGTTACTTCCAGCAAGAGATGAAGGATGCCAACTACAATACGTGTATTGAAGAGATCTGGCAGGAGTTTCCTTCGTATACCCAATTCGAGGTGCGTGCTGCACTTGCAAAATGTGGTTTGACTACAAAACACATTGAGAGCAAGGTAGCTGTACTGAGTGGTGGCGAGAAAGCTAAAGTGCGTCTCTGTAAGCTGATCAATAATGAAACCAACCTGCTTGTGCTCGATGAGCCGACGAACCATCTGGACGTTGATGCCAAGGAAGAGTTGAAACGTGCGCTCAAGGCTTACAAAGGCAGTATTCTTCTGATTTCCCACGAACCGGAATTCTACCGTGATGTCGTTACGGAGACGTGGAACTGTGAGTCGTGGACAACAAAGGTATTCTAAATAGAGGTTGTTCAAAAAGTCCGCTTTTGATTACGAATCATGTACGAGCTTGCGAACAAGCTCGAAGCGTGAGAAAAGGCGCGAATTTTGCTTGCAGAACAAGCAGAACTCGCGCCTTTTTTGCGTGGTTTTAACGAAAAATGTTTGAGCCCAATTCACAGTTGACAGCTTGAATAAGGCAATAATATAATTCAGGAAAGCGATTACATTTATATATTAAAAACCTGTTTCACTGCATAGGGGCAAAGAAAACACGGTATTCCGTATGAGTATCATTGCACTTAGAAGGGAAGACGGGTCTTTTTTTGCGCTCCAATGAAACCGGTTTCATTAAAATAAGGAGGTGGACAAGAGCTCGTTACTGACCACTGGTTGCTAAGGATAGGCTGAACAACAACACCGCGCATACAAGAACCATGCTTTCATCTTTCACGCCAAAGGAGAGAATGAACATTGGATAAACTCAGGAAACCCATGATATTTATGTTATCTGCAACACTTGCGCTGTCTTCGGGACCGTTGATGTTGCCGAGTAAGGCGTATGCCGATCTGAGCAGTATACCCGCCACGTTGTTGCAGGACGATTTTTCGGATGGGAATTTCACGGAATCACCCGCGTGGAACGTAAGCTCAGGCAACTGGGAAGTGTTCGCTGACCCGACAGATGCGTCCAACTTTACGCTTTTCCAGAGCGATACCAATGAAGGCATCATCTCTACTGGAGACTCCATGTCGGACATGACCGTGTCCATGCGCTTTTACACGGGAGCCGGTCAGGGGTATCCGGGAATATTGCCGCGGTTTCAGGATAAGAGCAACTTTTACTATTTTCAAATGCAGGTTCCCAATAATAAACTCGTTTTCTCCAAACGGGTGAACGGATCAGACACAACTTTGAAAACGGTGGACTATGCTTTTGCCAAAGATGCATGGTACACGCTCAAAGTGGTGTTATCAGGTACCACCATTCGCGGGTATATCGCGGAAAACGGCTCCGATCGGTTGGTATTTGATCTGGTCGATCCTACATACGGGTCAGGTACTGTGGGCATTCGGAATAAGTGGCAGTCGGTACATGCAGATGACGTGACCATTGCCGAGCAACCGCCTGGGAACGATATTCAGCTCTCTATTGCTGAGCAGACGGCTTCTTCGGTTTCACTGCAATGGTCTGAAATCGCGGGAGCATCAGCCTATCGCTTGTACCGTTCCTCTACGCCTGAAGGCGGTTATTCTCTGGCAACCAGTACCGGAACTTTGGAACACATGGATGAAGGATTGAGCGGGGATACGGTGTATTATTACAGGCTCGCTTATGAATACGGAGGCCTAACCGAATCATTATGGACTGCTCCGCTGGAAGTTCGGACGACAGCCGCAGCACCACAGGCTCCGGGCGAACTAAAGGCCGAAGCACTCAATGCCACAAGCGTGAAGCTATCTTGGTCCGCTGTGGACAAGTCAACTGGTTATCGCGTGGTTCGGGCCGAATCTGGCAGTGAGCAATACGAGCAGATATACGAAGGGAAAGGGCTCACATTCACGGATAATGCACTTGAGCCGGGCACCAGCTACAGCTATCGCGTAACAGCCTATAACGCAGCTGGGGAGTCAGCATTCACTGTTGCAGAAGCCACGACATACTCCATTGACTCTCCAGCAGAGTTCGCTGCCACAGCTGTGACGGACACATCAATCTCTCTGGGGTGGAATGTCTTGCCTGGATCTGATGTAACGTATATCGTGTCCCGTTCAACCAGTGCTACGGGTACGTATCAGCAGGTCTATAGTGGCAATGAAAACACGTTTAACGATAGCGGTCTGACGATGGGCACAGGATATTTTTACATCATTCAGGCGACCGTGGAAGGCGTAACTTCTCCAGCATCCACACCGCTGGGTGTTGCCACAGTTCGCACAAGCATTACACCAGGGCAATTGTGGCCAGATCTGGACGGCAAGCCGATTGATGCGCATGGGGCTGGCTTTTTCTATGATGAACAGACGGAGACCTATTACTGGTATGGCGAATATCATAAGGGCGGCTGGCCAGCTGTTGGTGTGCGTGTGTATTCATCCGAGGATCTGATGAACTGGACTGACGAGGGCATGGCTCTGACGACGCTTCAATCGATGGATGATTTTGACAATGACCCATTGATTTCCGAATTGTATGCAGGACGCGAAGACAAGGTGGATATCTGGGCAGATATTCGCAAAGGACGGATCATTGAACGACCAAAGGTCATATACAACGACAAAACGAAGAAATACGTGATGTGGGCCCACATGGATGGCGACAAGGACCCTTATAACGATAATGCGAACTACGGTAAGGCGAGAGCCGGTTATGCGATCAGCGACTCTCCAACAGGGCCTTTTGTGTATCAGAAGAGTTACCGGATGGACAGAGCTCCGGAAGGGGAGAAAGATTATTTCCCAAGCGACCGGGGTATGGCACGTGACATGACGTTGTTTAAGGATGATGACGGTACCGGTTATCTGATCTACTCCAGTGAGGAAAACCTGACGCTCTATATCTCCAAACTGAATGAAGACTACAGTGACGTAACAGGGTGGCATAAGGAAGGACGAACGGATGACAAAGGCAATCCGGTACGAGATTCTACCTATCAGGCGGAATACGGCGTCGATTACGTGCGTGTGTTCCCGGGAGGGCAACGTGAAGCACCGGCGATGTTCAAGTATCAGGGGAAATATTATATTTTGACTTCGGGAGCTTCCGGTTGGGCCCCTAACGAAAACAAAGTGACGGTGGCGGACAACATCTTTGGCCCGTGGTCAACGCAGACCAATCCGTTCGTGCGTACGTTGCCAACCGATCCTGATCCAGGCAAGGCATTTGGCACACAGACCACTTCCGTCATTCCGGTCGATCCGGAAAAAGGCAAATTCATTTACGTGGGGGATACGTGGAATGGTGGCAATTTCTCGAATGATGCTGCAAAATACGTGTTCTTGCCAATTGAGTTTGGAATAGGCTCCGACATCGCGATCAAGTGGTATAACAGCTGGACACCTGATCTGCTGAATTCGATGGGAAAGGTAGATATTGCTGATCCGTTGCCAGAAGCCGTGGCGTTAGGCAAAGTACCATCCCTGCCAACAACATTGAATGTGCGCGACGGTGGAGCACTGGTATCAACGCCAGCAGTATGGACGATTGATAACCGGGAGATGACGGCAGAAGATTTTGCTAAGCCAGGACCGCTCACATTACAGGTAACGACACCGGAATATAACAACAAAAAGCAGGCAGTTCGCGTAAATGTCATTCCGGAGAATACACTATATTTCGTGAATAGCGGAGGTTACGAAACGGCTGATTACAGTCTCATGGGTGCTTATATGAAAGGAACGCTTGCCAACCCGGAAACGGCGGATCAGATGTACGCTCCGGCTGAGGGACGTAATTGGGGTTATGTCAGCGCAGATGCACTGGCATCCGGTTCGAATGGCGGGGATATATTCTCGACCGTACGTTATCTGAACGGTGGAAATGTCAGCAATTCTCCTAAAGGCACGGACTTAACCTATAGATTTGATGTGCCAAACGGGACATACGATGTCTACGCCGGATTCAACGATCCGTGGTCCAATGCATCGCGCAGAGCAAATTACATCATCAATGGAACCAATACTGGTGCAGTTACTTTTACACCTGCCAGCGTTAGAGCCCGCAAAGGCATCAGCGTGTCGGACAACAAACTGGAGTTGACCGTGCGCAATACGGCATCGCAGGACCCGATGATTAGCTGGATTATGATCGTTAAACCTGACGCCGCGCCACCTGCAAATGATAGTGCTGGCCTTAATGCTGATGCGTTAGATTCAACGAGCGCAACGCTTCGCTGGGATGCTCATCTTGGTGCAGCAAGCTACAAGCTCTACCGCTCAGATCGTGAGCAAGGAGAGTATAAGGTGGTCTACAGCGGCAATGGACGAGAGTACACGGACAGTGAACTGAACCCCGGCACGGAATATTATTACAAAGTGGAAGCTTTTGATGCGACGGGGCAATCCTTGAGAGGTGTATCTTCCGCTTATCAGGTGCATACGGCTCAGCAGAGCGCTGCTGATGTAGCGACAAGCATTACAGCGTTGGAACAGCCTTCCGCAGGTGCAAAAAAACTGAAGTTCCCATCCGTGCCGCAAGGTTTCACAGTGAAGATTGCTTCCAGTTCGGTACCGTCGGTCATTCAAACCGATGGAACGATTGTCCCACCATCTAAGGAAACAACAGTAACCCTGGAGTTGGAAATTACTCGAACTTCTGACGACAGTAAAGCCTTGACTGCACCGTTGACGGTGAAGGTGCTCGCATCTGTCCCTTCCCCCGGAGGCAACCCTGGTTCGGGCGGTAGTCCAGGCGGTAATTCCAATGGAATTCCAGGAAATAGTTCTGGTTCAGCCAACAATGGTGGACAAACAGGAAGTGGTAACCCAAGTGCAGAGAATGCGGTACCACAACTTAAACCGGAGAAGGACCGTTCTGTTCTGGAGTTGCAGGGACAGTCTGATCAGAAGGGGGTAGTGTATTCCAACGTAGATGTTTCAACGATTAAAGATGCTTTTAAAGTTGCCCCTTCAACGGATGCTGGTCTGCGCTTGGTCGAACTTCGGCTGAAGCCGGTTTCGGGAGCAACGGCATATGAAGTGTCTCTGCCTGCCTCTGCGTTAATAGATCAGGGTGAGTCACATGTGTTCAACATTGTTACAGAGCTGGGAATGTTGGAGCTTCCTGCGACACTGTTAAAGGATATAGTTGGTGATGGGATTGCATCAATCCGATTGGTCAGAACGGAGCTGCCAAAAACAGTCGCAGATCAGCTCGGCACGCAATATGGAGTCCAGCTTGAACTTCAACTGGATGGTCAACCATGGCCATCGGAAAGCGGGTTGAACCTTCGTCTGCCTTTCCAATCCTCACAAAATGCTCAGCAGGATCGGATTGTAGCATTTGCCATTGGCGCGAACGGTGTGGCAACCCCATTGCCGCAAAGTTACTACGATCAAAAAAGCGGGCAGCTTGTATTTTCCGTAACATCACTCACAGGAAATTATGCTGTTGTGCTTGTGGAGCAGACATTCGCAGATCTTGCAGAAGTGCAGTGGGCCAAGAAAGCAATGGAGGCTTTGGCTGTCCGAGGTGTAATTGATGCTGAGGCAAGCGGTGATTCCACCCAGTTACATCCAAAACAGGAGATGACCCGCGGCCAATACATGCAATGGTTGATGACTGCGCTGGGTTTGAATGCTTCTTCCGGGAATGCGTTCTCTGATGTAAACGAAAATGCTTCGTACTACGAAGCAGTTACAGCTGCGCGTTCGCTAGGTATCACCAGTGGTACAGGTGACGGGCGCTTCTTGCCAGAGTCCACGATCACTCGTCAAGAGATGATGACATTAACAGTGAGGGCACTTGCAGCGGCTGGACTGATTGACTCCGAGAAGGCTGGAACAGATAACCTTACTCGTTTCCGTGACGCTTCCGAGATTCACTCTTATGCCCGGGATAGTGTGGCATTACTTGTGGATCTGGGCATTGCCAACGGGTACAACGGTGAGGTGAAACCTCTTGCCGAAGCGACCCGAGCTGAATCGGCTACGTTGTTATATGCGATGATGAGCAAATTCGTATGGAATAAGTGATGATACATCAGAATCGCAGCGTGTGAAAAAGAAGGCTTACTTTGACCTGGAACCCAGGTTGGAGTAAGCCTTCTTCATTGTACGCCAGCCATGGGCGAAAAGTCAGTTACTCAACGAACGAGTAACCTCCTATCGTTTTGCAGTTGTTATCTGTAATTTCTACGAATGTTATCTGTAATTTCTGCGAATTGTTAATTGTAATGTTTGCCGATTTGATATGCTTGCTCAAGCAAGCCTTCGATATGTTCTTTGGATTCTGAAATGGTTTCATAGAGGAATTCGACTCGGGATTCCTGCATTCTCGCATAGCCTGCGATCCCATTATTTAGATAGTTGGAAATCATGTTGTAATAGTCGTATTTATGGAATGAAGCCTCCGTCCCCCCAGCTAGTGCAATCCACAGTGCCTTTTTGGAGTTTGCCTTGTTCAGCAGCCCCATGTTCCATACCTTGTCCAGATAAGCTTTAAGCATGGAGGGAACGTTGTACCACCAGATCGGGAAAACAAATACAATGGCATCAGCCGCAAGCACACGATCCAGCTCTTTGCGAATCACAGGGGCATGCTGTTTATCGGGATTTTGCCAGTCTCGCTCATCTTCTACACGATATAGGGGATCGAATCCGTCATGATATAGATCGAGGATATCGAT
This sequence comes from Paenibacillus sp. FSL H7-689, assembly GCF_000517905.1. NCBI lineage: Bacteria > Bacillati > Bacillota > Bacilli > Caryophanales > Paenibacillaceae > Paenibacillus > Paenibacillus sp. FSL H7-689. Next base: position 280,147 of record NZ_ASPU01000013.1, on the reverse strand, counting down.
TTCATGGGAATTCTCCTGCATACCTTCTATAAAACGATTCATCACGGCAAATGTTAGGGAGTCCTGTCTTGGGTGAGTAACGACTAGTTTAACTTTCATGTAGGAGTAACCATCCTTTTTTCTTTTTATTTTGGTTAAACATTCTGACCAATGTTATTATAAGTTTCATGACATCTTCTTGAGAAGTACGCACCTGAGAGTGCTGTAGATACTTTGGGGTTCTTCGGTTACTTTTAATAACGGGTATACATATATGTGAATTATGGGGGAGTACAAGTGGAACAAGAAATGAAAAAATATGAGAGTGGCGTGCAGGCAATGCTGGAACTGGTCGGTGGAAAATGGAGGATTCTTATTCTGCATCAGCTGATATCAGGTAAAAAACGAACAAGCGAACTTCGCAGAGCCATTCCTGGCATTACCCAGAAGGTCTTAACCCAGCAGTTGCGTGAACTGGAAAAGAATGAAATCATCCATCGGATCATTCATCCCCAGATTCCGCCCAAGGTAGAGTATGAGCTGACAGAGTACGGCTTGACACTACAGGACATCATTGACCGCATATGTCTATGGGGAGAGAATCACTTGGACAGAGTATACGGAGATAAAAGCAGAGTGCTTGGAGATCATTTTAGTGACTATATTCCACTTTCAACTTCAACTTGAGCTGGCCGCCAAATTAAAATTAAAACAAAACCGTCCATGTTTTGAAAAGGAGGGTTTTTGTTGTTTTTTGTCCTTTATCAGCGAAACTGATAAATGCTATAAAATCATTGAAATTGACCCTCAACACCCGGTGTGTTAGGTTTTAGAGAGAAGAAATTAAATTAATGTGATGATTTTAGTCGGAATTAAAATCGAAGCAATGCGCGAGGTGGCAAACAGTGGAACTTCAAGTGACAAACAGCCCTTTTAATCAAGAACAAGTTGAACTGCTTAATCGTCTTATTCCTACATTGACCGATGGACAATGTACTTGGTTGAGCGGATATATTGCAGCAATTCAGGCAAGCGCGACAATAGCCGCTCCAGCTAACCTGGTACAGGCTGCACCAACTACAGGTATTGCACCTGTCAGTGCTCCGCCAGTATCCCGGGAAGTTACCGTGCTCTTCGGTTCACAAACCGGGAATTCCAGTGGCCTATCGAAAAAGCTGGCCAAGAAACTTGAAGAGCAAGGTCTTCAGGTAACGTTGTCATCGATGGGAGATTTCAAACCGAACGGACTCAAGAAAATTGAAAATCTTCTCATTATCGTCAGTACGCATGGCGAAGGCGAACCACCAGATAACGCGATTCCGCTGCATGAATTCCTGAACAGCAAACGGGCTCCGAAGCTTGAAGGACTTCGTTACTCGGTGTTGGCTCTGGGAGATACCTCCTATGAGTTCTTTTGTCAGACAGGTAAGGACTTCGATAATCGGTTGCAGGAGTTGGGTGGTACAGCCCTTGTACCGCGTGTGGACTGTGATGTTGATTTTGATGAAGCAGCTGCGGAGTGGATGAATGAAGTACTGGCATCCTTAAGCAGTACATCTGCTGCTGCGAGTACGGTAACCACGGAGGCTGTTACAGCTGCGGTGAGCAGCGGAGAATCCGAATATGATCGTACGAATCCATTTAAGGCTGAAGTGTTGGAGAATCTCAATCTGAATGGCAGAGGATCGGACCGTGAAACACGCCACATTGAGTTGTCTTTGGAAGGCTCCATCCTGGATTACGAGCCAGGTGACAGCCTTGGGGTATTCCCTGAGAACCATCCGCGCCTTGTGGAGGAATTGATTGCAGCCATGGGATGGAATGCCGATGAACGCGTGACCGTGAATAAAAACGGCGATCAGGTATCTGTACACGAAGCGTTGCTGCGTTATTTTGAAATTACAGCTGTGACGAAACCGGTCGTGGAACAACTTGCGAAACTGAATCCTGGGAGTGGCCTAACGGCATTACTTGCAGATGATTCCGAATTCCGTACAGTCATGAATAGCTGTGATCTGCTGGATCTGGTTCAGGATTATAATCTGAAAGGGATTCCTGCCGGAGAATTTGTAGCTGCTCTTCGCAAAATTCCAGCACGTCTGTACTCCATAGCGAGTAGTTCGAAGTCTTTCCCGGATGAAGTTCATCTTACCGTTCGGTCAGTACGTTATGAAGCGCGTGGCAGAGAACGTTATGGTGTATGCTCGGTACATCTGGCTGAACGAATCGAAGCTGGCGACACCTTGCCTGTATATATACAGCATAACCCGAATTTTAAGCTGCCTGAGAACCCGGATACACCGATCATCATGGTTGGCCCAGGTACAGGTGTTGCGCCGTTCAGATCTTTCCTTGGTGAGCGTGAAGAAACAGGAGCAGAGGGCAAGACATGGCTGTTCTACGGAGATCAGCATTTCGCCACGGACTTCTTGTACCAGACGGAATGGCAACGTTGGCTCAAAGATGGTGTGCTCACTAAGATGGATGTAGCCTTTTCACGTGATACGGAACAGAAAGTGTATGTACAACATCGCATGCTGGAACACAGCAAAGAACTGTACCAGTGGCTTCAGGAAGGTGCAAGCGTATATATCTGTGGTGACGAGAACAAAATGGCACATGATGTGCATGCTGCGCTCACCACGATTCTTGAACAAGAAGGCGGTTTATCGCCTGAGCAGGCATCGGAATATCTGACACGGTTACAGCAGGAGAAACGTTATCAGCGGGACGTCTATTAATCACCGGCCCAGCCGGATTGCACCATCCCGCAGAGACGAGAGGAGAAAGCAGCATGGTTTATAATAACTTACTTAACCCACAGCGCACGAATAGCGATGTGGAAGATATAAAGATCAAAAGTGATTACTTGCGCGGAAGTCTGACCGAAACGTTGGCTGATCGTATCACGGGGGCTATTCCAGAGGACGACAACCGTCTGATGAAACACCACGGTAGTTATATGCAGGATGACCGTGACCTGCGTAACGAGCGTCACAAATCCAAGCTGGAGCCTGCATACCAATTCATGTTACGTGTGCGTGCTTCCGGTGGGATTGTAACCCCGGAGCAGTGGTTGATGATGGATCGGGTAGCGCATAAATATGCGAATGAGACGATTCGTCTGACCACACGTCAGTCTTTCCAACTGCATGGCGTACTGAAGTGGGATCTTAAAAACACCATTCGCGAAGTGAACGATTCGTTGTTAAGCACACTGGCTGCATGTGGTGACGTAAACCGTAACGTGATGTGTAACCCGAATCCGAATCAATCTGATGTGCATGCTGAAGTGTATGAGTGGGCATGTCAGGTGAGCAATCATTTGGACCCTCGGACCCGGGCTTATCATGAGCTGTGGCTGGACGGAGAGAAAGTGGTTGATTCCCAGGACTCGGACGAAGAAGTTGAACCAATCTATGGCAAAGTGTATTTGCCACGGAAGTTCAAAATCGGTATTGCTGTACCACCATCCAATGATGTGGACGTCTATTCACAGGATCTTGGCTTTATTGCTATTGTGGAGAACGGCAAGCTGCAAGGCTTCAACGTTTCCGTTGGCGGCGGCATGGGGATGTCTCACGGTGACGCCAAAACCTATCCTCAGGTGTCCAAAGTGATTGGTTTCTGTACGCCGGAGCAAATGATTGATGTGGCAGAGAAAACAGTTATGATTCAGCGTGATTATGGAGATCGTGCAGTTCGTAAACATGCTCGTTTCAAATATACGCTGGACGACCGTGGTGTGGAGTGGTTTGTTGGTGAGCTGACCACCCGTCTGGGATGGAAACTGGATGCGGCACGTCCATATCATTTTGAGACTAACGGAGATCGATATGGTTGGGTAAAAGGTAATAATGGCAGATGGCACTACACGCTGTTCATTCAGAATGGTCGTGTAAAGGATGTTGATGGATATCCTCTCATGACGGGTTTACGTGAAATTGCCAAAGTGCATACGGGTGATTTCCGTCTGACTGCGAACCAAAATCTAATCATCGGTAATATTAGCAGCCAGAAAAAGAAAAAGATTGAAGCACTCATTCAGCAATATAACCTGACCGATGGTGCACATTACTCAGCGCTGCGCAGAAGTTCAATGGCTTGTGTTGCGTTTCCGACCTGCGGCCTTGCGATGGCTGAGTCCGAACGTTACTTGCCGTCCCTGATCGACAAACTGGAGCCTGTACTCGACGAAGCCGGGCTGAGAGACGAAGAAATTGTCATTCGCATGACCGGCTGCCCGAACGGATGCGCAAGACCTATGCTGGCAGAGATTTCATTTATCGGTAAAGCACCAGGGAAATACAATATGTATCTCGGTGGCAGCTTCACTGGACATCGCTTGAATAAGCTGTACAAAGAAAACATTGGTGAAACTGAGATTCTGGACACGTTAACTCCAATGGTGAATCAGTATGCCAAGGAGCGCAATGAAGGGGAACATTTCGGAGACTTTGTCATTCGTGCGGGTTATGTTCCTGAAGTGTTGGATGGTCGACAATTTCACGCTTAATTGACCGAGTAAGATAACTGAAATTAGGACTGATTTAGGGCGGAAGCATTCCTTTATGGGGTGCTTCTTGTCTGCTATATATGGAGTGAATAGAGGTAACGTTAGTTGCTGCTGAGAGATGTATGAGAGGATAAACTGAAGCTAATCTTCAAATGGAGATGGATAATCACCGCAGTTATTCCCATTATTTCGTGTGTATTAACTTGTTGAAGTACGCTCAACAAGATATAATGGCATAGTAGAAAGCAGATTAAATGTTGAAAGTGAGCGGAAACGATATGGGTCGTAAGTGGAATAATATCAAGGAAAAGAAAGCTTCAAAAGATGCAAACACGAGCCGGGTCTACGCTAAATTCGGCGTTGAGATCTATGTAGCTGCCAAGAAGGGCGAACCGGACCCGGAAGCGAACCGTGCACTGAAAGTCGTGCTGGAACGTGCCAAAACGTATAATGTACCCAAAGCCATCATTGATCGTGCGATGGAAAAAGCAAAAGGCAGCGGGGATGAGAACTATGAAGAGTTGCGTTATGAAGGCTTCGGACCGAATGGTGCGATGGTCATCGTTGATGCACTCACCAACAATGTGAATCGTACAGCGCCGGAAGTGCGCTCTGCGTTTAACAAAAACGCTGGCAACATGGGTGTCAGTGGTTCAGTTGCTTACATGTTTGATCCAACAGCGGTTATCGGTATAGAAGGCAAAAACTCCGAGGAAGTACTGGAACTTTTGCTTGAAGCAGATGTGGATGTACGTGATATCGTGGACGAAGACGATGCTGTAATTGTATATGCAGAACCGGATCAATTCCACGCTGTACAAGAAGCATTCAAAGCTGCTGGTATTACTGAGTTCACAGTAGCCGAGCTGACCATGCTTGCGCAAAACCATATTGAACTTCCAGAGGATGCACAAGCTCAGTTCGAGAAACTGATCGATGCGCTTGAGGACCTTGAAGATGTTCAGCAAGTTTACCACAACGTAGAGTTTGTTTAAGATAACGAAACGATATGTGGTTTGATTGTATAAAAAGAGTGTCTGACCAATCTATGGGATTGGACGGACACTCTTTTTTGTTCGTTTACGAGTCAGACTGCAACGTTCCAGGGGACTGCTCTGATTTTTTCGATTTCCCTCCACCGAACTTGAACAATACAATTCCCCCAACAATGACAAGTACACCGAGCAGCTGATTCCACGAAAAAGGAATTTGCTCCAGACCGAGCCATCCCATGGAATCAAACAATAGAGCAAAACTCAGTTGGGATGTTAGCACGATCGAGATGGCATATGTGGGACCAAGTAGCTTCATCCCTTGCACGAGACAGAAGACCACGCCAACGCCGATGGCTCCACTGAGCCAGTACCAGGGTTGCATATGCTGGAAGCTGAATGTATTCTTGCCCTCTACTAGCAGAGAGATGAGGAACGAAGCAATGAATCCGGTGAAAAGCACCATCGTTGTTGTGGACCATGAACCGGTGCGTTCATTGACTTTGCTATTAAAAATCGTTTGCAGACTGACAAGTGCACCTGCCAGTAGTGCAAGCGAAATACCTGTGATTAACATGGTTGTCGAACTCCTTATTCATAAATATTGTGACCTGCTATTTCACGTAGACCCGCTCGATCCTTGATCATAATCAATCCCTGATGTCGCTCGATTAATCCGTCTGCACAGAGCTTCTGGATGACCCGGTTCAGGTGTCGGTAACTGGTGCCGATCAGATTCGCGATGTCGGTCAGATTGAACACGTCCAGCTCTTCATGAACGACGTTGCCCGCTTCTTCTGTTGAGATGGAGAGCAGGTAGCTGACTAGACGAACCTCAACGGGATACATCAGGTTGAAATTGGAAAAGTTCGAGTCAATGTAGAATTTGTGTGAGATGATTTTAAGCAAAAATTTAAGTAAAGGTGCATAATCGCTGGCAAGCTCAGCGAGCCATTGATAATGAATGCGAAGCATCACCACAGGTGACACGGCCTGAACCGTATTAACAATATCGCTTTCACGGACATACTCTATGTCACCGACAACTTCAAGCGGTGTTTTGAAACAAAGCACCAGCGTTTTGTCCTGAGCGGAGGTGGTGAAAATCTTGATTTTACCCTCGACCAGTACGTACAAATATTCGGAAGTTTCCCCTTCACGACAGATCAGTTCACACTTCTCAAAGTGGCATAACGTCATATGTGTACGCAGGGACTCGTGAAATACAGTTTCGAGTTGATATTGCTTCAGATATTGTATTAATTGTTGCTCGTTATGGATCTCTTGCACGCTGTGATTCACCCCCGACGATATGTTTCAATCCTTCTCCAAAAACTATAGTTTCATAATAATGACACCAGTCACCATTAAGGCAATGCCTAGAAATTGCGGCAGTTTCATCTTTTGTTTTACCACGCCGAACCATCCGTTACTATCCACCAGAAAAGTCAGGAACAGCTGAGCAATGAGCAGAGCCGAGATCGTGAATGTAACTCCAATTTGCTGAATTGCTGTCACTTCGCTGAAAATAATGACGGCGCCAAAAGCACCTCCGGCCAGGTACATAGGTTTTACTTGTTTGAGTCCTTGAAGGTTGGTGTCTCTAACAAACATTAGGATCAGCGCCGCTAAGATGAACCCTGTCAGTTGTGTAATCGTAGCGGCTTGCCATGTGCCCATGTCGGTGCTAATCCGAGTATTGGCAACCCCTTGGAGCGTGATACACGCTCCGCCCAGTAATGCAAAAATAATTCCTCTCATATGTACGCTCCTTATTCAATCACTTCGACTTCTATTATTAAATGATAAATTGACTCTGAACGCCAAGGACAAATGTCCTGAGCTTTGAAGTCACAGCATCTAGAGTACTATAAAGAACTCGGTAAATCCAGATGGGGCATGAAAAGATGCGTGGCATATGTGCTCAGTACTCATTTTTCATCATAATCTAACGAACTAGTGACACCTTATTGTACTGATTCGATTGAATTGAGAAATCTAACAAATCTCAGCGACGTTAAATGGGCTATGTTGGGTAGAAATGGGCGGTAAAACAGGGGGAATGGAGGCATAGGGTGTCTACGATTCGTTACTTTTGAAAATCGGCAAATATTCGCTCAATAGAGGGTGTCAGGTTCGTTAGCTATCCAAGAAATGAAACGAGAGTCTGCCCAGCGTCCCCGGAGCATAGAAAGTATCCAAAGCTCCAGGGTAGGATAGGCAATGAAAATTAGAAGCAATCAGCTAGAAGATCCTGATCCTCTCCATACAAATCAAATGATCCTATTAGATCACAGTGTACACAGGCTTCTCGCCTATAAAACGAACAGACAATTCAGGAAAACGTTCTGCCAACCTGTCTGCTAATAGCTTCATTCCCGAAGCCTCGCTCTCTGCATGCCCCATCATGATCAGTGCCTTGGACTTGCCTTGTTGCACGGCATCACGGATATATTCCGGTGTTTCCCATTCGAATCCTTCTCCAGCGATGATGAGATCTAATTGCTCATTCTGAATCAAGGGAATTGTCACATGTCCATTACCACGAAAACCTACCAGTACCGCTGCACGTCTACAGACTATTTCCGCATTGCCTGCAACGCGTACATAATCGATGCCCAGGGAACTTTTCACATGGTGAGCAATAGCTTGGGCGGTGCGTCCTTCCGGAAAAGAAAGGATGTCTGCTTCCGCTAGTCGTTGTTCCACATAAGAGGACCACCCCAAGGCCTGAATCAGTCCTTCGGTAATGCCGTCCGGTTGGAAGCGGTGGATGATATCATGACATCGATAGATGGAAATGCCTGCTTCGTTGATCAAGCTTTTTTTAGTTTCATAAACTGGATCATTGGCTAACCAATCGGTATGACTGTGATGGTTGTAGAAGGGGGATTCATGAGCGATAATTAGATTGGCCCCACGTTGTATGGCATGGTCAATGACATGTTGAGTGGGCATAAAAGTAACAAACACACCTGTGACCGTTTGGTCGGACGAGCCAGTAATCAGCCGATCTACCGTGTTCTCCGGTAACTCTACATGGGCTGTGAGATACTGTATAATGTCTTGAATGGTTATATTCATGAACATAAGTCCTCCAAAATAATAGATTTTATTGTTATTGTATCATTTTGAAGAATAAACAGTAGAATAGAAAGGTCTTGCTTGAAGTGACAAAAGGAGTTATACTGATCAAACATAACGGAATGAACGTTCATTCCTATATAAAGGAGGGATAGCCACATGGCTAAAAGCAGCAAAAAAGATGATATTTTTGCAGCTGCTTTAACGCTTTTTGCCCAGCGGGGATTCGATGCAACAACCATGCCGATGATTGCTGATTCGGCTCAGGTGGGGGCAGGCACTATTTACCGTTATTTTACGAACAAGGAAGTATTGTTGAATGAACTTTTTCAGAAAAGTATCAGGGAGTTTCTTGATGCCTTAAAGCATGGGTTTCCGAATGAGCCGATACCTGTACGAGACCAGTTTCATCATATTTTTCGTGGATTGTTCAAGTTCGCAGAGTCCGACCCGGATCGCCTAAAGTTTATTAATTCTACGGGTAATGCATTGCATTTTCACGATGAAAGCAAGGAAAGTGTCAATGAATTTATGGGGTTTCTGAATGAATGCATACATAAGGGGCAGCAGCAAGGAGCCATTCTTATACTGCCTACAGAAGCTTTAATGAATATAGTTTACGGTGCTTTCATACATTTGTTTGAACACTTTAACAAAGGTCTCCTGGAAGCGACGCCGGAGCTAATGAACCAGCTTGAGGAGTGCCTGTGGAATGCCATTAGAGTCCATTGATTCTATTGGCCTTTTTTACAACATAAACGGAATGAATATTCATTCCTATACTAGACATAAGGTGTGTGAAGATAAATCATGAATAAACTTAGGAATCCCAGAACGATTTCCCTGATTTTTTGGATACTTATTACTCTCGTTTCTGTAGTGGCGATGCCTGATTTTGGTCAACTGGTAAAAGAAAAAGGACAGATTTCAATTCCTGAAACGGCACAAAGCCAGGTTGCTGCGACTATGTTGAAAGATATGGATAAGGATAGCGGGAATACTTATTCCATCATTGCTGTATTTAATAGTGGAGAAGATACACAAGCATTAACGAACCAGCAAAAGACGGAGATCGAATCCGTTTTATCCAACCTGAAAAATCAGAAAAAGCAACTGAATATTGAGACGATCACAAGCCATCTGGATGGTGAAGAGCAAGCCGATCGGCTTATATCCGAGGACCAAACCACGATCCTGACTCAAATCACCGTCACTAAAGATGAGAATATTCCTCTTTCGGAAGTGATTAGTCTATTAAAAGAATCTACAGCCATCCCTGATGTGGATACATATCTGACGGGAGCTGACCTGATCGATGATGATTTTGGTAAATCGATTGAAGACGGTGTGCAGAAAACAGAAATTATCGCGATCATTTTCATCCTCGTTATCCTGATTATTATTTTTAGATCGCCGATCATACCTGTTATTTCACTGCTCACGGTAGGTATATCTTACGTTGTTTCATTAGCTATTGTGGGATATCTTGTAGATTGGTTTAACTTTCCGTTCTCGAACTTTACTCAGATATTTATGGTCGTTATCCTCTTTGGTATTGGGACGGATTATAATATCCTGTTATATACCAGATTCAAGGAGGAACTAAGTAGACAAGATGGCGATGTGATTCTTGCGACCAAAACGACATTTAAAACAGCAGGCAGAACCGTATTGTATAGCGGCATCGCTGTATTCATCGGGTTTCTTGCACTCCTGCTTGCCAAGTTTCAGTTATATCAGGCAACCTCAGCGGTGGCGATCGCAGTAGCGGTTCTCATTATCGTCCTCAATACGTTGAACCCGTTCTTCATGGTTGTCATGGGCAAAAAAATGTTCTGGCCATCGAAAAAATTCGAAGGCCATGCGGACAGCCGACTGTGGGGATTTTTATCCCGCCAATCGGTACGAAGACCTTTCCTGGCAATCATTCTGGTTGCGGTGATTAGTGTTCCTTTATTATTCAGTTACAGTAATCGACTAAGTTATAATGATCTATTTGAAGTCAATAATGACTACAATTCCAAACAGGGGATTAATCTGATTATGGAGCATTATGCACCAGGATTCTCAGCGCCAACAACATTGGTTGTGCAATCCGAGCAGGCAATGGACAATCAGACCTTGCTGAAGGCACTGGATGATCTGACGGATAAGATGTCCAAGGTGGAAGGTGTCTCTGAGATTTACAGTGTCACTCGACCAACTGGAGTCCAAATTAAAGAGTTGTATATTAACGATCAAGCAGAGGAGCTTAATCAGGGTATTGGTAAAGCAAACGATGGTGTAAGCGAAATTAACGAAGGTTTGTCCTCTGCAGCTGGACAGCTTCAATCTTCAAATGATTTAAGTAACGTACAGCTGTTGATTGATGGGACAAGCCGGTTGCAAGTTGGAGTAAATGCATTGGGAGACGCCATGAATCAGGTATCTGATGGTCTGAATAATGGGGAAGAAGGGGCAGAGACGTTGAAAAACGGACTTACTACCCTTAAAGAAAAGGTTGGGGTCCTGTCTAAAGGTGCCAATGATCTGCAAAAAGGGTATAGGCAACTTGAACAGGGATTTGGTTCCTTTAGTGGTACTTTCACAAGCAACAAGACAGCCATTAAGGGAGCGCTTGATGCCTATACTCAGATCGAAGGCAGCATGACCCGTCTAATTGCGACTCATCCTGAGTTACAACAAGAAGAAGATGCCGTACAAGTGATTAATATTTCTCAAGCGGCTCAAACTGAACTGAACGCGTTATACACACAGTTGGACCCGTTGATGCAGCAGTACAATGGGGCTATGGTTTCTTTCAAGGAAGCCAACGAGTCAATGGCTCAAATTAGTGTCGGTCTGACTCAGGTTGCTGTAGGTGTCGGTCAGCTTGAAGACGGTGCTGGCGAGCTATCCAAAGGTTTGGCGACTGGAGCCAATGGAACCCAGCAGATAGCGGGTAAAACATTGGAAGTGAAAGATGGGCTGGGTCAGATTAATGAAGGACAGAGTCAGTTGTTAAGCGTTCTGAACGATTTGCAGGACAAAATGGGTGAGTTGAAATCCGGATTGACCGAAAGTACAAAAGGACTCTCAGATGTGTCGAAGGGGCTTGGTGATGCCGAAGATTATTTGGCCCATCTTGGCCAGTCTGATGTTGCGAAAAGCTTCTACATTCCAGAAGATGTATTAAAAGGAGAGGAGTTTCTAAGTTCGCTCGACATGTATATGTCTTCGGATCGGAAGACAGCGGAAATCTCCATCATTTTGACCGATAATCCATATTCGAAAGAAGCGATGGATGTTGTTCAAAATCTTAACAAGCAGTTGGAAACGGCTTTGGTTGGCACGGATTTGAGTGAGGCGAAAGTGGCACTGGGCGGCATACCGTCACAGAACCTGGATATGAAAGAATTATCCGGAGGTGATCTGAATCGGACGTCCATGATCATGCTGATTGGAATTGGATTGATACTTTTGTTCATTATTCGTTCGTTTTGGCAGACTGTAATCATTATAGGTGCGTTATTCCTGACGTATTATGTGGCCCTTGGTCTGAATGAATTGCTGATGGTTGGCCCGCTTGGCGTTGACTATCTGAGCTGGAACGTTCCTTTCTTCAGTCTGATCATGATTGTTACACTTGGTGTGGACTACAGTATCTTCCTCATGATGAAATATCGTGAGATTGAAGGAGATCCAATTCATAAAATTACGGAAGCTTCCCGTAATATAGGAGGGGTCGTGATCTCCGCGGCAGTAATATTGGGAGGTACCTTCGCCGCACTAATTCCTTCCGGTGTTGTTACGCTGATTGAAGTAGCTATTTCTGTCATCATTGGATTGGTTTTGCTAAGTTTTGTCATGCTTCCAATCTTGCTTCCGGCTCTAATCAGTCTATTACACAAGTTAAAAAACTGGGGTTCGGGGTCCGATCCCATAAACAAATAAACAAATAAATCATCTTTATATCAAACGATTCCTGACAAACATGACGTCAGGGGTCGTTTTTTATTTTTTTATCCTATGAATTATAACTAAGTTATCATAACAATGCGGGAAATAATCTAACGTGAAACAATGACGGATTCATATAGTTTTCTCAAACAAGAATAAGTATACTTACATAGAGTCTTTGTTTGTATTAAATGGAGCTAATTGCAGCGCAAGTAAATCTATTTTAAGGCACAATGAGAATCAGTTGAGGATCAGCATTCATTTGCAACCACAGAACAGATTGTGAAAGGGGATAACTAAGATGACTGCAACAACTATTATGGAACGTCTGAAGAGCGAGACAGCTCATTATCACAGACAAGTAGAACAGAACCCTTATGCAAAAGCCATTATGAATCAAACTGTGACTATAGAAGAATATAGAACATATTTAGAGAAATTTTATGGATTCCTGAAACCGCTGGAGGATCAGGCTGTACAACAGCCTTTCTGGGAAAGTACGGGACTGGATATTGAGATTAGAGGCAAGGCTGGACTGTTGGAGAAAGATTTACGAAATCTGGGTGCCAGTGAAGAGGAAATCAGCCAACTTCCGCTCTGTGAAGAACTGCCGGATATTTCAACACCTGCCCGTTTGTTTGGATACCTGTATGTAATTGAGGGGTCCACGAACGGTGGACAAATCATGACCAAGCGTTTGTCGCATTTCCTGCCCATTGAGGCTGATCGTGGATTGGAATATTTCAATGCTTACGGCTCAGAGACAAGAACAAGATGGAGCGAGTTTACGGGGGTGCTGCAGCAGTCCATCAGTGCTCCAGAAGATCATGACAACATGGTGCATAGTGCATCAGAGACTTTCCGACTATTAGATCAATGGATTAATACGTAGGGCGGACTTTTTTAATATATTAAAAGGAACCTATATAAGTTGAAATAATACATTTACACATAACGGAGAGGACAGAAAAAAGTTAAATAGACATGATGAAAAGAGGGCAGAAATGCCTTCTTTTTTGTGTCCAGGAATGTCTAAATTTCGTCACCGCAGACACAGGACAAGTGATATAATGATCCCTATGGATACACTTGTTCGTATTCTGTCTTGGAGGAGGGTGAGATAACGTTCTATGAAAGACAACTCAAGACAATTGGAATTTATGGAGATAGATCTGAGTGAAGAACCTGAAACAGCAGCGGTTCCGGTTCCTGATCGTTCAACCATTGTGCAGTCTGCACATGATACGATTCAGCATCGTGGAGGCATATTGTCCTCAGAGAAACGTTTTGTAGAGGAAGCAAAGCAGTGGGCAGAGATGGAGGGGGATGTATCCCCGTGGGTTCCCTTTATGAGTTACTGGCCAACGTATGGCGTGATGAATGAAACCCAGCGCAAGTGGTATATGTTTTGGAGGAAGGAAGTACGTCAGGGGAGATACCCGGATACCGATCTGTCCTATCTATTTGTTCATATCTACGAGTTAATTAACGGCATTGGCTGGCAGAATCCTCAGGATGGTTATGATCAATTAAAGCAGCTATGGGTGAACTACCGTGAACGGTTGCCCCAATTAAATATATATATGCAAGAGTGGATGGTCGATTATGTGCTGGTCCATCAGATGGAGATGTCCTTATCCGAGGTCATGGGCCTTTCGGGCGGATACCTGCCAGCAGAGATGCTGGATAGGGAGCTGCAACGCATTTTACAGGATAATGTATCGGATATATCGCTGAATATGCTGCAAAGATACTATGATTACGATATTACGCTCAGTAAATTCTACAGAGATGGCGGCAAAGAAGTGATGGAGCAGTACATCCCGCGGGTCGTGGCCTTGGTTGATTCGTACCTGGAACGTACGCGACAAGTTGGACTGTTGCCTGAGTGTGATCCTAACGATGAACGCACGATGGAGCGCATTCTGTTTCGCAAAGCAGTCTATGATGATTCGATCTATGGAAGATCGGTATCGTTCAGATATACGCCAATAGGTGAACAGGCTGAATTTGTGCAGATGGTTACGCGGATCTATCGATGTACTGAAAATAAACTTCGTGAACTGCTCGGATTCAGAGGCAGATTGCGAGGACAGACTCTTGAACCCGAACTTGCAAATCTGATTGAGCGTTACCTGGACAAGGCTTATGCGATCGAGCAGGCTGAGACTGTGGAGCAACCAATGATTCGTATTGATACAGAGAAATTGGCGTCTTTACAGCAGGAAAGTGAGTACGTGCGATTGGCGCTTACAATTGAGGATGATCACCCTTCTGAAGTGAAGGATGAAGAGGTTAATAGCGCAAATGTTACAAGTAATCCATTCGATGTACTGGAAGCAAGGAATGAGATCACTCCAACTGAAGGTTCCATGGAGTCGGAGCCATCCGCAGAAGAGATTGCAACAGGAGCGCAAGTAGAATCGATTAGGTTGCAGTGGGACGAGTCTGCTGAGGCTGATCTGGATGAAGAATGGCTACTCTTTGCCAAGGAACTCTCCCCTCAGCAGGTGCAAACGATTCATGTTCTACTTGGCGCAAGTCCAGATACGGAGCTGATGCGTCTGGCTGAGCAATATGGAACGATGCCTACGCTTCTGCTGGATGAAATTAATGATGTAGCTATGGAAACGATCGGTGATCTTCTGATTGATGGTGATCGGATTGTTCCTGATTATATAGATGTGTTCGAACATGTGAAGAGGTGATACGCAGTGACAGAACTTAAAATACCAAAGCGGCTGACCACCGCACTTGTAAATTCATTGACAGCTGGTGTTGTCCCGCGCATAGGACTGGAGCAGATTGCTGTTGGTCGGAAACCGGAAGTGGAAGCCATCTTGCGGAATATGGACAATATCGCCGAGGGAGGCGCAGCGTTTAAACTCATTACGGGTCGTTACGGCAGCGGTAAAAGCTTTCTTTTGCAGATGATTCGTAACTATGCGATGGATCGTGATTTCGTTGTGGCGGATGCGGATCTGTCACCTGAGCGACGACTGGTGGGAACCAAAGGCCAGGGACTTGCGACATATCGCGAACTGATGACTCGTCTGTCTACACGCACACGCCCGGATGGGGGAGCGTTGGAGCCGATTTTGCAAAAATGGATCGCAGGGCTGCAACAATCCACGATGCAGAGTCAGAACCTGCGCCCGGATGATCCCGCTTTGCCGCTTGAGGTAGAGAAACAGATTTATGCGGTGACGGGGGAGATGCAGAATCTGGTTCACGGCTTTGATTTTGCCAAAGTACTGGCGTCATACTGGAACGGGTACAAGTTGGCTGATGATGATCGCAAACAGGCGGCCCTTCGCTGGCTTCGAGGAGAATTCGCAACCAAAACGGAAGCGAAAAAAGAGCTGGCTGTTGGCGTTATCATTGATGATGACAACTGGTATGACTACTTCAAACTATGGTCTGAATTCACAGCGCGCATTGGTTACAAAGGATTGTTGTTGTTCATTGATGAAGCGGTGAATCTGTACAAAATTACAAACAGTGTCTCCCGTCAAAGCAACTATGAGAAATTGCTGACCATGTTCAATGATACGATGCAGGGTAAGGCAGAGCACCTGGGCATATTTGTAGGCGGTACGCCGCAATTTGTGGAGGATGAACGGCGTGGATTATACAGCTATGAAGCGCTTCGCTCCAGGCTTATTGATGGTCGTTATGCAGCCAAAGCGTATGCGAATTACACAGGTCCGATCCTGAAGCTGGCGATGTTATCGCATGAAGAGATTCTGATTCTGCTCCAGAAGCTGCGACAGATTCATGCCTTGCATTTTGGATACAGCGCAAGTCTGACGGATGAACAATTGGTTGATTTTATGCAAACGGCGGTGAACCGGCTGGGTGCGGATGAATTGCTGACCACGCGTGAAGTGGTACGAGACTTTATGGATGTTCTGCATACGTTACACCAGAATCCTGAAGTGACTTATACTCAATTACTTGGCGAGCGGGTTGCCAAATCTCAGGAAACGGGTAAAGGGACAGATGCTTCCGCGAATACAGATGATCTGGACGACTTTCTGGCGGAGTTTGAATTATGAGTGATAATCCGTTCTATCGGCTGGCTCCGTTTGTTCAGGAATTTATATATAAAAAAAGATGGGAATCGCTTCGTCCTGCTCAGATTGAGGCCTGCAATATCTGTTTTCATACCCCACATCATATGCTGATTGCGGCGGGAACGGCCTCCGGCAAAACGGAGGCGGCTTTTTTTCCTGCATTGACCGAGCTGTATGAACGGCCTTCCAAGTCGGTTGGTATTTTGTACATTGGACCTCTGAAAGCTCTGATTAATGATCAATTCGAACGTCTTAAGGATCTGTTATCCGAAGGAAATATTCCGGTTTGGCATTGGCACGGGGACGTACCTCAGGCGGAGAAAACAAAACTGATGAAAAATCCGTCTGGTGTGCTCCAGATAACGCCAGAATCGTTGGAAGGTCTGCTCATGAATCGACCGAATGCAATCCCGGCGCTGTTTCATGACTTGCGATATGTCATCATCGATGAGGTGCATGCCTTTATGGGAGCGGATCGGGGCATTCAAGTACTCAGCGAGCTTGCCAGAATCGAGCGCATGGCTGGCTGTGCACCGCGAAGAGTGGGCTTGTCCGCCACACTTAGTGACTATGATGCGGCTACATCTTGGCTTGCTGCGGGAACGCAGCAGGGGGTGGATGTGGTCTCTTCCCCGGGCGGTCGCAAGTTGCGACTGCGGGTGGAACATTTCTCCTTTCCAGATGCACAGGACGAGGAGCAGGCGGAGCAGCTTCATAACGCACGTAAAGCGTACTACGACTTCATCTATGAGAGCACACATCGTAAAAAAGCGCTGATCTTCACCAACAGCCGAACGGATGCTGAAGTCACCATTCTTGAGATGCGGCGGGTCGCGGCTCGCAGGCAAGAGCGTGATGTGTTCCATGTGCATCATGGAAGTATCTCGGCCATGCTGAGGGAAGAAACGGAAGCTGCCCTACGCACAGGATCGGGGCCCGCGGTTGCTGCGGCAACGGTCACGCTTGAACTGGGCATCGATCTGGGCGAACTGGAACGTGTGGTTCAGCTCGGTGCACCGTATAGTGCGTCCAGCTTTGTACAGCGTCTGGGACGTTCAGGGAGACGAGAGGACATGGCATCAGAGATGCTTTTTGTATGTCCGGAGGAAGAGGATGAGGAAGCGCAATTGCCAGCGCGGATGCCGTGGACGTTGATGCGTGCGATTGCTGTTATCGAACTGTATGTAAAAACGAAGTGGGTCGAGCCGCTTGAAGCCCGCAAAATGCCCATAGGTGTGCTCTACCATCAGACGATGAGCATGTTGAAAAGTATGGGGGAGGCGGAGCCGAGAGATCTTGCGGAATCCATCCTTTCGCTGGCGCCATTTGCGTTGATTAGACCTGATCAATATCAGGTATTCCTGAATTACCTCATTGAGACGGATCATCTGCAATGGACAGAGGATCGAACATTGATCATCGGTCTGACAGGTGAGAAAATTGTGAATAATTATCGCTTCTACGCCGTGTTTAAAGACGATGAGGAACATAAAGTACTAAACGGCTCGGAAGAGATTGGTTCGATTACAACCGTGCCCCCACCTGGCTATTGCTTCTCGCTCGCAGGCAAACTGTGGAAAGTGGAAGAGGTCGATCACAAGCACAAGGCTGTGTATGTGAAGTCTGCAAAAGGTAAAGTAGATACATTATGGCTTGGCGCGGGAGGAGATATTCATACGTCGGTCGTACAGAAAATGCGTGAAGTGTTGTCCGACTCGACCATCTATCCCTATCTGTCACCACAAGCCGTCAATCGACTTGAACGGGCGCGCCGCCTAGCTCGTGAAAGCGGACTGTTGAAGCAGGTCGTGATTCCGGCAGGGGGAGATTCGATGTATGTTCTTCCTTGGGTAGGAAGTAAATCATTCCGTACATTGGAGCGCCTGATGAAGCATAATCTGTCCAAGAAACTTGCCTTGCGTTCGGTTGTGCCCATGGAGCCATATTATTTTGTAGTGTCCGGCAAGGTCGACGAACGAACATTGTTAGCCGAGATCATGAGTGAGTGTCGAACGGCTGAAGACGCATCTGCGTTACTGGCTGAAGATGAAGCGCCTTATCTGGGCAAGTATGATGAATTTGTCGCGCCGCCTTTGATCCGTGAGGCTTTTGCTGTGGATGGGTTAGATTTAGATGGATTGAAGGCAGGTTTACAACAAACATTGGAGTGGGACTCCTCAAGCTCCAATCGAACATGACGTTTTTACGTAATCAGAATACTCGAAGTATAGTACAGCGATCAAAGCGACTCGGTGTAATAATTTAGTTCAACTTTTTATACGGAATAGGGTTGACACCATCTCACCTCCCATGTAATATATGAAAAGTCGTCACACACGAATTACATCAAATTGCATATATCATTTCGTATAACCTCGCAGGCCGAAAGTGTACACAGGGCGAGGGTCTCTACGGGAAGCCTATACTTCCTAACTACGATGCCAAGGAATCATTGTATTCCTTGCTCGTAGTTAGGATTTTTTGCATTTAGATGGTGTCTGTGACCTTGGCATGAACCAACATGCGGGCGTATTTTTCTTATCATCAGGAGGTTTATTCACAATGAAATATTATCTGTCCGTTCTCGCGGGAGCGATGAGCTATGGCATATTATCCACGATTGTGGTTCTGGCGTACGGCGAAGGATATAAACTTGGAGAGGTTGTGGGAGCACAGCTGATCACGGGTTTCCTTCTATCCTGGATGCTGGCGCTATACACAAAATTTAGAACAAAACGTAAGTCACAGGCAAATGGCAAAGCATCAGGAGCCGTGGCACAGGTATTCAAGCGGTTGACGTGGAAACAACGTCTGATATTGATGGCTGCTGGAACACCAACGGTAATTACAGGTCTCGTGTATTATCAGTCTTTGCGTTACATTCCGGCTTCACTTGCCATTATCCTGTTGTTCCAGTTCACATGGATTAGCGTATTGATTCAGGCGATAAGCAAACGGCAACGTCCAGACAAAGTCACGTTCCTGACGTTGATCATTCTGTTTGGTGGAACTTTGCTGGCAGCGGGTTTCCTGGAACAAGGATTGGGTGAGTTCAACGGTCTGGGTATTGCTCTTGGACTAATGGCAGCCGTAAGTTATTCCCTGTTTGTCTTGTTCAGCGGCAAAGCGGTTCCTTCAGCGCATCCAGCCTTCCGCAGTGCGTGGATGGTTACAGGCGGATTGATCCTGCTGTGCATTTTGTTCCCGCCGACATTCCTCTTTAACGGATTGATCTGGAGCCAGTTGCTTGTATTTGGATTGCTGCTTGGATTCTTCGGGGCATTCATTCCACCAGTACTGTTCGCTATCGGCGTTCCGCATATTGGTGGTGACATGGCCGGAATCCTGGGTGCAGTGGAGCTTCCAATTGCAGTATTGTTATCCTCAATCGTGCTCCATGAGCATGTCAGCGGATTGCAATGGTTCGGAGTTATTATTGTACTCATTGGTGTAGCCCTGCCAGAGTTGTATAAATTACGCATGAGACGAAGTCGGAATACACCGATCTATTCCTGAGTTATACCAAAAGGGATATAGCAAAGCATGAACGGGAATACCCGTAGATAAGCCTGAGAAATCAGGCTTTTTCTATTGAAATATTTTTGCTCAATCGCAATAGCCCAGAGGGGTCATTTTCATTGTCATGCGAATCAGGTATGCTTAATGAATACATCCGTCTGTTGATTGAATATTGATGGGACATCGAATGAGGAGTGTTTATATGAAAAGCTGGTTTGGAAAAACATGGCCTTGGTTAACGCTGGGTCTGACCGTTGTTGTACTGCTTGGATCATTTTTGGTTTATTTTATGGGCAAAGACGTATCCCCCGGATCGGGAGGTGCAGTAACAGCACAAGCCGAGACTCCGGAGGATTTGAAGGGATATGAAGTCATTGATGTGGACGTGAGCAACGATGGTTTTGGACCAGACGTTATCGAGGTGAAAGCTGGCGTACCGACCAAAATCAACTTTATTCTGACCCGGTCGGTGACACATGTGAAATCAGTGGGATCACAAAAGCTTGGCATGGATCTATACATGCAAAAGGGACCCAATTATTATACGGTTGACAAAGATCTGCCCAAGGGAGAATATGAGATCCATTGCGGCATGTACATGATATATGCAACGATTAAGGTCGTATAAGCAGAAGGAGCAAGGTTTCGGGTCACCGAGCTTTGCTCCTTTTTTTGGTGCGTGATATCATGAGAAAGTGGGTAAAATCGATCAGGAGGTGGCGAAATGAAAGCGCTATTTATTGGAGGGACAGGCACGATCAGTACGGCCATTACGGAGATGCTTGCACAGCAAGGCTGTGAACTTTATTTAATTAATCGCGGCAATCGGAACGATGAGTTGCCAGCAGAAGTCAAGGTACTTCAAGCTGATATTAATGACGAGGCACGTGTAGCGGAACTGATAGCTGATCTGGAATTTGATGTTGTGGCAGACTTTATCGCTTTTGTACCGTCTCAATTGGAGCGAGATTACCGTTTGTTCAAGGATAAAACCAAGCAGTTTATATTTATAAGTTCAGCATCAGCGTATCAGACTCCTCTGGCCGATTACCGGATCACGGAAGGCACGCCCTTATCGAATCCATACTGGGAGTATTCTCGCAACAAGATTGCCTGTGAAGACTATCTGATGAAACAATACCGCGAGCATGGATTCCCTGTGACCATCGTGCGTCCGAGCCATACGTATGGCGACAAATCGGTACCTCTGGGTGTTCATGGTGCTCAAGGCAGCTGGCAGGTTCTCAAGCGTATCCGTGAAGGAAAACCCGTTATCATCCACGGAGATGGCACCTCACTGTGGACCATTACGCACAATACTGATTTTGCCAAAGGGTTTATCGGGCTTATGGGAAATATCCATGCCATTGGTGAATCGGTACATATCACCTCGGATGAATCCGTCACCTGGAATCAGATTCATGAGATTATAGCTGGCGTGTTGGGTGTTAAGCTTCATGCGGTACATGTACCCTCTGAGTTCTTGGCCGCATGCAGTGATCAGGATCTTCGCGGCGGATTGCTGGGTGACAAAGCCAATACCGTTGTGTTTGATAACAGTAAGCTGAAGCGGCTTGTTCCGGAATTTGTAGCAACGACAAGAGCCGATCAGGGCATTCGAAGTACGATTGAACACATTCTGGAGCATCCTGAGTTACAGACCGAAGATCCGGAATTTGATGTATGGTGTGACAAGGTCGTTGGCGCATTGGACGAAGCGTTATTAAAGATCAGAGATGAGAAATGAGAAGTAAGGCGTTCATGATCAAGTGTTTACATTCATGCGCTTAATCGTTATAATCAAGAAAAAATGACACTTGTTAGGGGAGGCACCCCAACTTAGGACATCGTTCCTTTGTTGGGGTGCCTCCTTTTTTTTGTGCCAAAAAGGAGAGTAGACGTTGAAGAAATCAGGAAAACGTGTGAAGAAACAAGCGGAACAATTAACCAAAGTGGTGCTGGCATTTGCGTTATTATCACCTCAAGCCCTGTTGCTTGAATGGGGTGCAGCCACGGTAATGGCTGAAACGGTTGAAACCATCGGGATTGTATCCGATACGTCCAGCATGAAGGCTGTACAGTCCTCCAAGGTGAAAGTGGAGATGAACAGTGACGGTAAATACAGAATTGTATTACTACCAAACACAAATGTATTTTACGGTGGTGATACAGGGAATGTATCCACCATTATCGACCATAATGGATCACCCGTGAACTTCAAAACATTGCCGCTTAATTATTACCGAATTAACAATAATGTGATTGAAATGTCCCGGCAAAAGGACAATGTCGAATATATTTTGCGTGTATCTATCGTTAATGCTACCTCACAAGGTGGATACATGAAGGTTGAACTGGAAGCCATCAACCGCAGTGGATCGGCACTGAATTTGGGTGGAACATTTTATTGGGATACGATGGTGAATGGCAATGATGCATCTCCGTTTGAAGTCATCGAGAATGGATGGCGCAATTACAGCGGCGGCGTTCAGGTCACGGCTTTTTATGCGAATACGTACAATGTTGTGAATGCAGATCGCATATACATGGGACAGTACAGCGGTCCGGACAATGCGCAGCTAACAGGGGGTTCTTCACCTTCGTCATTCACTACAGGGCAGACCGTTACGGCGAGTGATACAGCTGCGCAATTCTGGTGGAATGCCAAAGCAACAGCGAATCAGGCTTCACGCAAATTTTCAACGATCGTGGGAATCGGCCCTCAGAACGTTCCGCCTTCATTTACACTAACGGCTCCTTCTTCGGGGCAAACGTATTACAAAGGCGAGCAACTTCAGATCTCTGGTACAACGCGAGATACGGATGTAGGAGACCTATTGACCGTGAAATGGTCCATTGATGGTGGGTCTGAGAACATTTTGACCCAGATGACCGCGACGGGTTCAAATCAGTCTTTCAACACTAACTACACATTGCCTGACACCCTGCCAGATGGTACGCACACATTGCAAGTATGGGTCATGGATGACAAAGGTGGAGTGTCCTCAGCAGGAACCGTTAACTTTACGGTTAGAAGTTTTGTTGTGCCTGGAACGCCGACTTATACACTGGTTAACCCTAATAACTTGACGGTCAACTGGGATAAGAAGGCCAATGACGCCTCTGTTACATATGAGCTGAAGAATATGACCACGAATCAGATCGTGGATACAGGTGCGTCAAACAGTCGGCAGGTGACAGGGCTCACTCCGAATACCAGTTATTCTTTTGCTGTACGTGCCAAAAATTCAAGTGGTTCCTTCACGGGGTACTCCAGTCCATCCACCAAATATACATTGGCGAATCCACCCGCTGCTGCGGCTGTGACACAATCAGGCAACTCTGTTACAGCGAGTTGGAATAATAATGGAAATCCTGCGGGCGCTCATTACAAAACGGAAATACGCAGTCCAGGTGGGCAAGTCCTCGCAACGGGAACAACAACTTCCACACGTACAGAATTTGCCCTGACCGGACTCGCGGACGGAAAATATGAAGTTTTTGTGGCGGCACTGAATGGTGAAGGGATACAGACCCCATTTATATCCGCTGGAGAGATGATTAAAGATACAACGGGTCCAACTGCTCCTTCCGTTACAGTCACTCCATCCTCATGGACCAAGGAAGATGTTCTCATCACGGTTGAAGAAGGAAAGGATGCCTTGAGCGGAACTCAGAAGACTGAAGTAAAAGTTGGTCCGGCAGGAGAATGGCGTGAATACAGCGCTCCGTTTACCGTAAGCAGTGAAGGAAACACAACTGTTATGGCACGCAGTATTGATGCGTTTGGTAATACAGGACAGGAAACGGCTGTGACAGCCAGAGTAGATCGGACGGCACCAACGCCACCTGTCATCTCGCTGAATCCGCCCGATTGGACAAAAGCGGCGGTAATCGTGACATTAACGGAGGGTACGGACGAAGCGAGTGGCATTGGTCTGACACAATATAAGCTGGGAAGTGAGGGAGAATGGATCGACTATAAGGCTCCTCTTACACTAAGTGAAGAAGGGATAACTGAGATTTACGCACGAAGTGTTGATCGGGCCGCCAATGTCAGTGCTTCCACTTCGGCAACAGCCAGAATCGACAAGACTGGGCCTGAGCAACCAACGATTGCGTTAAGTGAAGAGGATTGGACGAATGAGGATGTAACTTTTGCAATAAACAGTGGTGAAGATGCGGGCAGTGGGCTTGCCAAGAGCCAATATCGACTTAACAAAGAAGGTCCCTGGATCGATTACACGGGCGAAGTGACGGTTACCGATGAGGGAGAAACGATCGTATATGCACGCTCACTTGACCGTGTAGGCAATATAAGCACGTCCGCTCAGGCTACAGTTCGAATTGACACGACAGCTCCAACCGAGCCGGTGATTAGTTTAAGCCCTTCTGGATGGAGTAAAGAACATGTGCAATTCACTATCGCTGGAAGTGTGGATGAACAAGCGATATCCTATGAATACAGCATGAACGATGCTCCTTATATTGCAGGCAATACGGGTACAGTAAGCACAAACGGCGCTACCACCATTCGGGCTAGAGCAAGGGATACTGTTGGCAATGTAAGCAAGGAAGTGAGTCGAATCGCCTATGTGGATCAGATGGCTCCAACGATTACATTTGCACCGAACGGACATGCTTGGACGGATATAGATATATCCACTACCATTCAGTATGCCGATGACCACTCAGGCATTCAGGACCGGGAACGATTCTATCAACTTACGAACAGTGCAGAATCACCGGAGCATTGGCTTGAAGCTCGCTCTGACCAGCATAAAATATCCATCGAATCGGAAGGTATATGGTACATCCATGCGAAAACCATGGACAGAGCAGGGAATACATATGAGACAACATCATCACCTTACCTTATTCAACGCAAGCCCCAGCAACCGACTCATGTGAAAACGACACAGATCGCTGAGACTTCAGCTGAACTTACAGTGGATTTGCCAACTGGGGAAAGGTATACCGATGGATATCAGTATGAGATAACGAATAAAACGACAGGACAGTCATGGACACTGGATTATCCTAACCACAGTATAATCGATAACTCCCTAAGCGGTGGTCAGGTCTATGAATATGAAGTTAGAGTGAGAAACCATACCGGAGTAAGTGATGCAGTAAGTGTTCAAGTATTAACTACCCCGGCAGCTCCCGGAACGTTGCACGTTAGAAAAGTAGATTCACAGCCCAATTTGGCCGAAATTCATTTTGATTCAGTACGAGGAGCAGATGCTTACCGCATCATCGCGACTACTTCGGACGGTGCCACCGTATTTGATCAGACGGTATCTGATCCTGGCAGCCTTCCCTATGTTAGCAACCTCGTTCCAGGAACCATTCATAACATTTCGGTAACGGCAATGAATGAAAGTGGAGCAGGTGGTAGCAGTAGAACCGGATTTCTCACACTGCCGGCAATGCCCGGAGAATTTATGGCCGTTCAAATTCAGGAGCATGATATTTCATTAGAATGGCAGGCAGTGACTTCTGCAACGTATTATGGTCTTTCACGTGATGGAGCAGCCATATATGAAGGAGAGCAGACGGAGTATCTGGACTCGGGTCTGGATAGCGGAACGGAGTACAGCTATACGTTAATTGCCGGAAATGAGACAGGAACAGGACCGTTGGCAGGATTACCTTTGCTCAAGACTTTACCTGGGCAAGTGTCCGGCTTACAGGTATCCGATGCTTCCACAGCGAGCCTTCGTCTGAATTGGGAAGCAGTACGAGGAGCCGATCGTTATGAGTTATGGTTGAATGGAGAGATGTCGGGAACGGTTTCTGCCGGAACCCAAGAATGGGTCTATGCGGGACTGAGTTCAGGAACATCTTATCAACTGGATGTACAAGCAGTGAACGGAAGTGGACAGGGGATACGCAGTTCGGTATCAGGAACAACACTACCGGAGAGCCCGTCGGGAATTCACGTTGTTCAAGTAACTGAACAGGGAGCAATCTTGAGCTGGGAGCCTGTAGCTGGGGCAACGAAATATCGGGTGGTCATCGATGGACAGAGCCATGAGATATCAGATACACAACTCGCAGTTCACCACCTGTCAAGCAGTCATGAGTATACCTATGAAGTACAGGCGGGCAATGCTGCCGGGTACGGTGTATCTACCAGTAGTACAATTCTTACGCTACCTAGCAGGCCGGAAGGACTTAATGTCACATCGACTGGTGAGACAAGTATGGGACTTGCATGGCAAGCTGTAGATACGGCGAATCTCTATATTGTGAAAATCAATGGAACAGAAATGGGCAGAACATCAGAACTGGCCTACATGCTTGAGGGATTGTTGCCAGGTACAGAGTACGCTTTGGAAGTTCAGGCTGTGAATGCTTCTGGATCAGGTGAAACAGCTCAGCTCATCCGATTGTCCAAACCTGTGTCGCCTGCCGAAGTACTTGTTGATTCAGGAGTACATCATGCAAAAGTTTCCTGGTCTGTCGTGGAAGGTGCCGCTGAATACGTGATTGAGCAGAATGGCAAGGAGATCTATAGAGGAATGGAGAATGAAGCAACGATTACAGGGCTCCAGGATGGGACGTGGCATCACTATCAACTATGGGCGGTCAACAGACAGGGAACTCGTTCTGAAGGGACGGATGTATCTCTGCTGACTTTGCCTGAGAAACCCGTTAAGGTTGCAGTATATGATGTGGCAAAAAACAGCCTAAGTCTGGATTTCAGTAACACTGGTGTCCAAGGGGCAGATCATTATGTCATTGAACGGGATGGAAGAGAGATCGCTCAGATGGATTCAAGTGAACCCCAATTTGTAGACAAGGATCTGTCGCCAGGAACGAAATACACTTATGTAATTCGGGCAGTCAATGCGAGTGGAACGAGTGCGCCGCTTACTTTCAGTGTAATGACTCAAACGTTGCCATTGGTTGCAGAAAGTATCACAGTGAAAGCCGGAACACATGCGGTGGATCTGGCTTGGGATGTTGTTCAGGGAGCGGCTGCATATGAGATTCGTAATCAGGTAACGGGAGATGTACAGAGCGTGTCTGAACCGTCTGTACATCTCAATAGCATGCAGGATGGCACAGCATATGAATTCGAACTTGTTGCGATTAATGAAGATGGTCATCGGTCAGAGGCTATTCAGATTCAGGTTTTAACGAAACCCATCTCACCTCAGACGGCAGGCATAACACACATCACAGATAAGACTGCGGTATTGGACCTGACTGGAAGCTCAACACGGGGAGCAGAGCAATTCATCATTATGCGGGATGGTGTTGAAGTCGCTAAGGTTCCAGCAGATCAAGCTTCATTTGAAGATGATGGACTGACACCAGGAGAGCATTACACGTATACCATCAAAACATCCAATGCAACGGGAGAGAGTGATTCCGGTTTCGAAGTTCACTTGCGAACGTTGCCTGCGATCATTCATGAACCTTTACATGCAAGCAAGATTGGGGAAAAAGAGGGATTGATCTCTTGGCCAAAGGTACAAGGTGCGGAGGGATATACCATACGTATCGGAGATCAGATGTTCACCACGATTGAAGAAGGGGATATCACAGAGGTGAGATTAACTCATCTGGAGAGTGCAACCCGATATGATCAGATACAGATTATTCCTTATAATACGGCTGGTTCAGGAAGTCCAATGATCGTGACTCCTTTTTACACCTTGCCTCATGTGGATTCACTGGAAATGAAGATATATCCGGAGACAGATCACGCCAAACTGGAATGGGACTTCCCTTATGGGAACGAAACTTTCGTTATATTACTGGATGGTACAGAAGTATACCGAGGCAAACAAAAAGAGTTTATTGTTAATCAACTGGATGCAGGCAAACAGTACTCGATTGAAATCTACACAGAGAATGATCAAGGAGATGCATCGGAGAAGCTGGCGTATTCTGTCCTGACCAAGCCAGCAGCTCCGGTCAAAGTGGAGTATCATTCGGCGAAGGACCACATTCGTCTTCTATTGGAACAGAGCCGGGTCGAAGGTGCCGAGCAGTTTATCATTGAGCGTGACGGTGTAGAGATTGCTCGTGTTCCTGCAGACGAACTGTTCTATGACGACAAGGAACTCGAACCGGGCGTGAACTATATCTATATAGTGAAGGCCATGAATGCCTCCGGCAGTAGTGATGGTGGTTATTACCTTCATGCAATGACTTTGCCTGGTAGTGCTGCTTCATCTCCTGTAGTAGAGGGGCGTTCCATGTATGGTGCAGACATTGTATGGGAACTGATTCCTGGTGCTGGGGGTTATCGAGTTTATCGAAACGAAGAGCTTGTGGGAACAACAACGGAGACATCCATACATGTGTCTGAATTAAACAGTGCCGAGCGTTATACTGACTTTGCAATCGTTCCATTTAATGAGGCAGGTGAGGGTGAGGCGCTCCAGGTTCCGGAATTCGAGACGTTGCCTTCCGAGGATCTGACAGTTGCAGCCGTAGCGCAAGGCACAAGTGCGATTAAGCTAACTTGGGAACTGGATTCAATAAATGAGGTGATTGTGATCACCCATAAAGATCGTGAGATCTACCGTGGCACGCAGCGCAGTCATGTATGGACAGGACTGAATGCCGAGCAGCATTATGAGGTGGAAGTATGGACGGAGAATTCAGCAGGTGAAAAAAGTGAAAGAAAACGGGCAGCAGCCATGACTTTTCCGTATCCACCATCCTCCTGGAGCGGTGGCGGTGCAACCCCGAGTCCAAACGGTACATCGGAAGAAGCCGATGAGGTGAGTTCACAACCAGAACCGTCTGAGCAGCCTGATGTACCTGTGAAAAAAATCATCAAATTTATTGATATCAGCCAAACATTTAATAAAGATCAGATCACCTGGCTAGCGGAACAAAATATCATTCAAGGTGTAAGTGAAACTCGCTTCGAGCCACGCCGTCCGATCACCCGTGCGGAGTTCACTGCATTAATCGTGCGTCTGATGGGTGTGGACACAGCGGTTAATGAACAGCATGGATTTCAGGATGTAAACGATGAGGATTGGTTTGCTCCTGAGATTAAGGCAGCCGTTCACCATGAGATGGTTCAAGGCATGGGGAACGGCAAATTCGCTCCACATGCGCTGGTGACACGGGAACAGGCATCCAAGATTATAGCAAATGTTGTTCGTAAAATCAGACCGGAACCGCTGACTTCCCCAAGAGCGTTTACCGACCAGACTGATGTATCCGATTGGGCCAAAGAAGAAGTACAGGAACTTGCAGGTTTGTACATGATTACCGGATATGAAGACGGTAGCTTCCGTCCCATGCAGCACTTAAGCAGATCCGAAGCTGCAGCGCTCATCTTCCGCTTAAATAAGCTGATTCAAGTTATGAATGAGAAGCGTACAGATCAAGTGGAGAAAGCGTCAGCGTTTGATCGTCATATCTAGATTGTATTGATTCTTACACATGATACTGCAATCATCGGCAGTAACGACATTACCGCTTGATTGGTTTTTAATGCTATAATGGTTGCCAATATGATAAAAAAAGGGTAATGAACAATGGTGATGAATAATGAATAATAAATTTATCCGGATATATAAAGATATTGCAGATCGTATTCGGACCGGAGAGATTGAGGCAGGGACGTTACTTCAATCGGAACTGGATCTATCGGAAAGTTATCAAACGTCTCGAGAGACTATTCGCAAAGCATTGAAAATGTTGTATGAAGAAGGTTATATTCAGAAGATTCAAGGCAAGGGCTCGATTGTACTGGATATACGCAAGATCGATTTTCCCATCTCAGGTCTGGTTAGCTTCAAGGAATTGGCCAAAAAAATGGGACATCGTGCTCAAACGTATGTGAAGGTTTTCGAGGAGCAGCAGGTGGATCAGGCGTTGCACAAGAAGATTAACTTTGGTCTGAATGAACAGGTCTGGGAGATCAGACGTGTGCGCAAAGTGGATGGAGAGCATGTCATACTGGACAAAGATTACATTAGCCAGCGGCTTGTTCCTGGGCTCAGCAAAGAGATCTGTAATGATTCCATCTATCAGTACATTGAGCAAGAGCTGGGGCTTTCGATTTCGTTTGCCAAAAAAGAGATTTTGGTGGAAGAACCCACCGCCGAGGACAGGGAACTGCTTGACCTTGAAGGGTTCCACAATGTAGTTGTGGTGAGGAGCCAAGTCTACCTGGAGGATGCCAGTCAATTTCAGTATACGGAGTCGAGGCACAGACCGGACAAGTTCAGATTTGTGGATTTTGCACGTCGCAGATAAGTTAATCAAGATCGATCAGAGAGTACCTTTCACTGCATTATTCAGTGGATAGGTGCTCTCTTTGGTTATGGGGGAATCCGAAGATCGTCCATCAAGAACCGCTTAATGTCAATGTTCTTCCTGCATGTCGGAGCGTATGATCACAATATATACGAGGCCGAGGAGTGAGGGAATTGAATCACGTGACAGCGAAATCAAATGTTCGCATATGGGAAGAAACCAGAGATATTCCAACCTATGGTACAGGTAAACCGGACAAAAATCCGATGTTTCTTGAAAAGAGAATCTACCAGGGGAGTTCGGGTAAGGTGTACCCGCATCCCGTGATCGACAGCATTGAAGATGAGGCCAAAATGAAGTCGTATCGATTAGTTATTCTCGAAAATGAATATGTACGTATCGAGATGATGCCCGAACTGGGTGGACGGATCTATCGTGCGCTGGATCGGACCAACAACTACGATTTTGTATATTATAACCGGGTGATTAAACCTGCGCTCGTGGGTCTGGCAGGGCCATGGATTTCCGGAGGAATTGAATTCAACTGGCCACAGCATCATCGGCCCAACACGTTTGGTCCAGTCGATTATACATTTGGCAGTAATCAAGATGGAAGCGCTACCGTGTGGGTGGGTGAGATTGACCGCATGTATGGTACCAAAATGACCGCTGGCTTCACATTACATCCCGGCAAAGCCTATCTTGAAATCCATGCCGAGGTATACAATCGCACCAGCGCACCTCAAACTTTTCTATGGTGGGCCAATCCGGCTGTAGCTGTCAACGATCATACGCAATCTGTGTTTCCACCTGATGTAACGGCTGTGCTGGACCACGGAAAACGGGACGTATCCCGCTTTCCCATCGCAACCGGTACCTATTACAAGATGGACTATTCTGAAGGTGTGGATATCTCGCGATACAAAAACATACCGGTTCCAACATCCTATATGGCGTATAAGTCGGATTATAATTTTGTAGGGGGTTATGACCACGGGGTTCAGGCGGGTTTGTTGCATGTAGCCAATCATCATATTTCTCCGGGCAAGAAGCAATGGACCTGGGGGAACGGGGAATTCGGGCAAGCTTGGGATCGTCAGTTAACGGACGAGGATGGACCTTATATTGAATTAATGACCGGGATCTATACCGATAATCAACCTGATTTTACGTGGTTACAGCCCTATGAAGCGAAATCATTTTCGCAGTATTTTATGCCGTATAAAGGAATTGGTATGGTCAAAAATGCAACGATTGATGCAGCGGTTAATCTGGAAATGGACGAAACGACCGGAATGGTAACCGTGATGGTATATGCGACGTCGGTTTTTGAACAAGTGACCGTTGAAGTGATAGGACCAACCATGGTATATCTCCACGAGAGATGTAATATCTCACCTACGGAACTATATAAATCTTCATTCCCGTGGAGCGGACAAGATGAATGGCATCAGGTGAAGTTAAGTGTTCGAACTGTGGAAGGAAAAGAACTTGTGGCCTATCAGCCTGAACGTACTGAGATCCAGGAAGTTCCAGATCCGGCCACACCACTCCCGCTACCATCCGAGATTCGTACGAATGAACAACTATATCTGGCGGGTCTTCATCTGGAACAATATCGGCATGCCACGTATGAACCGGAACCTTATTATCTGGAAGGTTTGAAGCGTGATGCAACGGATATTCGTCTAAACATAGCGTATGGCACATTGCTGCTGCGTAGAGGGCTGTTTCAAGATGCAGAGAAGCATTTCAGACAGGCAGTACAATCGCTGACATGGAAAAATACAAATTCGTATGATAGTGAAGCATTTTACCAACTCGGTCTGAGTTTGAAACTACAGGGGAAACAGGAAGAAGCCTACGCAGCCCTGTATAAAGCCGTATGGTCTGCACAGTATCAGGATACAGGTTATTACATGCTTGCTCAGATCGATACGGGGCAACATCGGTACATCGAAGCTTTGGATCACATCGAACGTTCGCTGATTCGTAACACCAGAAATTATAAGGCTCGCCATCTGAAGGTGGCTCTGTTACGTAGATTGGGTCAAAATAAACAGGCCATTCAATATGCGCGTGAGACATTGGAACTGGACCCGGTTGAATTTGGAGCTGCACATGAATTAGTCCTGATCTACAGCGGAGCAACTGCACCTTCAGAGAGAGAACAAGCGGGGCAAACACGTGAGCATTTCCATCGTCTGATGCGAGGAGACGTTTATAATTATCTGAATCTAGCCGCAGACTACGCGGATTGTGGATTGTGGGAAGAAGCACTGACGGTACTCTCTTATGTTGAATCCGAAATTGCACAGCCGTATCCTATGGTTGGTTATGTTCAGGCTTACTTGTATCGTCAGCTGGGGGATGTGGAGCAGGCCCGAGAATGTAAAAAGCAGGGAAAAGCTGCTCCAACGGATTATTGTTTTCCTAATACGTTATTTGAATTCATGGTGCTTCAGGATGCATTGGCAGTGGATTCGAATGATGCGCGTGCTCACTATTACCTGGGAAATTGGTTATATGATCATAAACGCTACGAGGAAGCAATTACCCATTGGGAAACTTCACGCGAGGTGGATGCTGCATATTCGACTGTACATCGGAATCTGGGACTGGCTTATTATAACAAGCTGAATCGCCCCGATCTTGCACTGGCATCATTAGAGGAAGCTTTCCGGTTGGATTCACAGGATGCCCGAATCTTCTACGAGTTGGATCAATTGCACAAGAAGATAGGGTATTCCTGCGAGAATCGAGTCAAATTGCTGGAACAACATATGGAGTTGGTTCACCACCGTGATGATCTTTATATCGAGTGGGTGACGTTATTGAATATGCAAGGTAGTCATCAAGAAGCATGGAATGCCCTTCAGACCCGGCGGTTTCATCCATGGGAGGGTGGAGAAGGCAAGGTAACAGGACAATATGTTACGGCACTGACGGAACTGGCAAAGCGAAAACTGGAGAAACAACAACCTGAACTAGCAATGGAATTGTTGAAGAAGGCTTTGGTTTACCCGGAGAACTTAGGTGAAGGTAAATTGGAGGGAGCCGGAGACAACCCAGTTTACTTTTATCTTGGCTGTGCCTACCAGCAACTGAAGAGTAATCAGGCGGCAGAGGAAAGTTTCCACAAAGCATCCATCGGTTTGAATGAACCGGCAAGCGCGATGTTTTATAATGATCAACCGCCGGAATCCATCTATTATCAGGGTCTGGCCTGGCAGAAACTTGGCAATGTGAAGGAAGCAAACCGACGCTTTAACAAACTCATAGACTATGCGGAAAGACATATGCATGATCACATCCGAATGGATTATTTTGCGGTATCTCTGCCCGATTTCCTAGTGTTTGACGACGATCTCAATCAGCGAAATGAAGAACATTGCAGGTATATGCGGGCATTGGGTCTTCTGGGGCTGGGGCGGACAAGTGAAGCCAAACTTGAGTTGGAGCGGATATTGGAGAAAAACCCGAATCATCAAGGGGCAATCATCCATCGATAATTGATAATCGTTTCAACACATCCCATTTATATCGAAGGAGTTATATAATCCATGAATGATACTATAGCAGGTAGCCAGATTCGTTTCATATTGGATGCGGAAGATAAAGAGATTCGTGCGGGTCGCATGACTGGCAGTGGCGGCAAAAGCCCACGAGGGGAATCGTATGATTTTACCAACTATTATATGACTCGTAATGTTAAACCCCATATTCCGGTGGTAGGTGAGTTTCATTTCTCCAGATTTGCTTACTTGCAGTGGGAAGAAGAATTACTGAAGATGAAGGCAGGCGGGGTGAGCATTATCGCTTCCTATGTTTTCTGGAATTTTCACGAGGAGCAGGAAGGCGAATTTAATTGGTCAGGAAATCTGAATTTGCGGCACTTTGTGGATATGTGTGGCAAACATGAGCTGCCTCTGATCGTACGAATTGGTCCATTCTGTCATGGGGAAGTGCGTAATGGTGGAATGCCGGATTGGTTATTCAGTTATCCATTTGAAGTCAGGTCGAACGATGAAGGATATCTGTATTACGCTAAGCGATTATATCGGGAGATTGCCCGTCAGCTCAACGGCTGCTTTTATCAGGAGGGTGGCCCTGTTATCGGGGTACAGTTGGAAAATGAGTATATGCACGCTGGCGCACCCATGGATGCCTGGGGATATACCCGCGAAAAATACATTTCCTCCGGCCGGGACGGGCGAGAACATCTGAAGATACTTCGCCATATTGCCGAAGAAGTCGGTATGAAGCCGATGTTCTATACTGCCACGGCCTGGGGCAATGCTGCGGTGCCTGAAGAAGGAACATTGCCTATGCTAGCGGGGTATGCGTACACACCATGGATTCCCAATCAGGCTCCAAGCCGGGAGTATTTATTCCGGGATCTGCATATGAATCCTGTGGAAGAAGTGGATTATGACAGTCTGGAGTACCCTGCTGCGTATTGCGAGCTTGCTGGAGGCATGCAGGTCAGTTATCACGCTCGTCCGGTTGTTGATGCGGACAGTGTCGAGGCGATGACCATTGTGAAACTTGCGAACGGCAGCAATCTGGTTGGGTATTATATGTATCACGGGGGAACCAATCCGATAGGCAAA
This sequence comes from Paenibacillus sp. FSL H7-689, assembly GCF_000517905.1. Lineage (NCBI taxonomy): Bacteria > Bacillati > Bacillota > Bacilli > Caryophanales > Paenibacillaceae > Paenibacillus > Paenibacillus sp. FSL H7-689. Next base: position 245,187 of record NZ_ASPU01000013.1, on the reverse strand, counting down.
AATTCATATATGAACGAGCAAGCATTGCCGAAAATGACGTATGATTACCAATCGCCACTCGGAGAATTTGGACGTGTCGGTGAATCGTATGACCGCATTCGTACCTTGTCCATGTTCCTGGAAGGATACGGTGAGTTACTTGCCCCAATGGGCTGTGTTGTACCGGATGGTCAACATGGGATAACACCGGAGAACACGATGGATATGCGTTGGTCTGTTCGCCAACAAGATGGCTCGGGATTCCTGTTCATGAATAATTATCAGGATCATGTGGCGATGCCTGATCGAGACATACAATTGGAACTGCATACCAGCAAAGGGACTGCTTTTTATCCAAGAGAAGGAACAATGCAGCTGAAATCCGGCATGGCAGCCATTCTGCCTTTCCATATGAATCTGAATGGAATGAAGATCATTAGTGCTACCGTTCAGCCACTGACCCGATTTATGGTAAATCAGGAGCTTACGGCTGTCTTTTATGCCCATGAAGGCATGGCGCCTGAGTATGTTGTTGATGCATCATCTGTTACAAATGTGGAGATGCCCGAAGGTACAATATCAGAGCAGGGGAATGAAGTTGTGATACATCCGATTGCCGGCAAGGACCATCATCTGGGGATTACAACATCGGACGGTATAGCCATACGTATCATTACATTAACCCGTGAAGAGGCATTACATGCCTACCGTTTCCGTGTGGGCGGAGAAGAAAGGCTTGTAATTAGCAGCAGTCATCTGTATGTACAGAATGAGATGCTCCTATGTACATCTGTGGAGCAACCAGAGATGGAGGTATCCTTTTATCCGGCTCCAGAGCATGTTTCAGCTTCGAAATATGCTGTGTCATCCCAGTCGAAGCAGGGAATATTCGGTACGTATACATTCCAAGTTTCTTCTTACGAGCCTGCTGTAGAGGTTGATTATCCGAAAGAGTATGCAGCAACACTGAGATTGGACACAGCGTGGCCGGAACAAGTAGATGACGTGTGGATTGAGATTGATTATGAAGGAGACGTTGCAACAGCACATATTCATCATCAGATGTTAACGGATCATATTCACTATGGACACAGCTGGATGCTTGGTTTGAAGCAATCCCGTCATTTGTTGGCTGATCACGCGCTTCGTCTGTCTATAACCCCAATTCGAAAAGGGACGACTGAGAGTTATGTGAATCAGGCTTATGTGGAGCGGTTTGAGGGCGTGGAGATTGGAAAGTTTAATGAAATTCGGGTGAGACCACAGTATCGGGTTGGTTTGGTATTGGCGGGAGTTAGAGAAGACACTTAGTCTAAATCAGGAGTTAAACAAAATAACAGATAAACAAGATTTAAACAAGAGTTAACTTTAGTTAATAATACAGAGGGTTCTTTCTCCGAACGATTGTGAGGGGAGAGAACCTTTTTTTGCTGTGTTATGTAAAAACAAATGATTCCTAATCATGGTAAAAAGATCTTGACTGGTAAGCGTTTTCAATTTATTATAACTTCATAACCTTAACGATAAAGTTTATTTAAACTAAATAACGTGACTTATATAAAGTTTTTTGTTATTTATTTAATAAAAAAAAACTTCCATTACCAACGATTTTAGTTAACTTCTTGCCTAGAGCAGGGTTAATTGAAATAAAAAAACAAATACAGGAGGTTCCAAACGAATGGTTAATCTGAAAAAGTGTACAATCTTCACGGTTATTGCTACACTCATGTTCATGGTATTAGGGAGTGCAGCACCCAAAGCATCTGCTGCTACAGGATTTTATGTAAGCGGTAACAAGTTATACGATTCCACAGGCAAGGCTTTTGTCATGAGAGGTGTTAATCACGGACATTCCTGGTTCAAAAATGATTTGAATACCGCTATCCCTGCAATCGCCAAAACAGGTGCCAATACGGTACGCATTGTTCTTTCGAATGGTAGCCTGTACACCAAAGATGATCTGAACGCTGTTAAAAATATTATTAATGTGGTTAACCAAAATAAAATGATAGCTGTACTCGAGGTCCATGACGCCACAGGGAAAGATGATTATAATTCGTTGGATGCGGCGGTGAACTATTGGATTAGTATTAAGGAAGCTTTGATTGGCAAAGAAGATCGGGTCATCGTCAACATCGCCAATGAATGGTATGGAACGTGGAATGGAAGTGCGTGGGCTGATGGTTACAAAAAAGCCATACCGAAACTCCGAAATGCGGGAATTAAAAATACGCTAATTGTAGATGCAGCCGGATGGGGACAGTTCCCTCAATCCATCGTGGATTATGGACAAAGTGTATTTGCAGCCGATTCTCAGAAAAATACCGTCTTCTCCATTCATATGTATGAGTATGCTGGCAAAGATGCTGCAACGGTCAAAGCCAATATGGAGAATGTGCTGAACAAAGGATTGGCTCTGATCATTGGTGAATTCGGGGGATATCACACAAACGGTGATGTGGACGAGTATGCTATTATGAGATATGGTCAGGAAAAAGGGGTAGGCTGGCTTGCCTGGTCTTGGTACGGAAACAGCTCCGGTCTGAACTATCTGGACATGGCCACAGGTCCGAACGGAAGCTTAACGAGTTTTGGCAACACCGTAGTTAATGATACCTATGGTATTAAAAACACTTCTCAAAAAGCGGGGATTTTCTAATCCGCCGTTGAAACAGGAACACTCTGACGGTTACGTCAGGGTGTTTTTCTAATAAAATAGCTCAATTTATAATGACTTTTGAATATTTCCGTTTGGTTTTAAAATATTTTGTTTTCAAAATAAAACAAAGATGTTAAACTCGGATTAGGAATAAAACAAACATTATCGGAGGGAAACAAATGGTACAGAGTTTATGGAATGCATCGCAGGCATCTGAGAAAACAACAGGACTTGAGCAGTTGGTTTACCGATCCAATCTGATTGGGACTGATCGCAGTGTATGTAACATCTACGGTGGTAATACGTCTACCAAAACGACAGTGAAGGATTTTCGTGGTCGTGATGTAGAAGTAATGTATGTGAAGGGAAGCGGCTCTGATCTGGGTTCCATGGAAGCGAAACATTTTACCGGACTTGGGCTCGAAGACATTCGACCATTAATTGAACGTGAATCCATGTCGGATGAAGAGATGGTTGAATATCTGGGACATTGCATGATTGATGCCAAGCACCCACGTGCCTCTATCGAGACTCTGCTGCATGCGTTTCTTCCATATAAACATGTTGATCATACGCACCCGGATGCCATTATCAGCTTGTGCTGTGCACATAACGGCAAGGAATTGGCGAGAGAGATCTACGGTGATCGTTTTGTATGGGTACCTTATGTACGTCCAGGGTTTACGTTATCTAAAATGATTGCTGAAAGCGTATTCTCGAATCCCAATGCCGAACTCGTACTGATGGAAAAACACGGACTTGTCACTTGGGGAGAAACATCCGAGGAATGTTACGCTCAGACCATCAAGATTATCAATGAAGCAGACTCATTCATCGAAGCACGAGTGAACGAAGAAAGTTTGTTCGGCGGTGTGAAACACCCGGCACTGGCCGCTGATGTTCGTCGTCAGATCGTATCACGTGTGATGCCAACGATTCGTGGAGCGGTATCGGATAGCAAAAAAATGATTTTGTCCTTTGATGATCAAGAGGACGTACTTGCTTTTGTGGGTGGAGCAGATTCCCCGGAATTGTCTCAGGTGGGTGCAGCTTGCCCGGATCATCTGGTACATACCAAAGTGGTACCTCTGTTCATTGATTGGACACCGGATGCGGAAGATATCGAAGGCTTAAAAGCCAAGCTGGTAGAAGGTGTCGCGGCCTACAAAGAGCAATATCAACAGTATTTTGAGAGCAACAAAAACGAAGGTGATGTCATGTTCGAAGCGGCACCACGCGTTATCCTCATTCCAGGTGTGGGCATGATCAACACAGGCAAGAGCTGGGCGCTTTCCCAAGTAAGCGGAGCGTTGTATCACAGAGCGATTGCCGTTATGCGTGGGGCTACTAGCTTGGGCCAATTCGTATCACTTAGTGCAAACGAGTCTTACAATGTGGAGTACTGGCCGCTGGAATTGTACAAATTGTCTTTGGCTCCAGCAGAAACCGAATTCTCCCGTAAAGTGGCGTTTATTACAGGCGGCGCAGGCGGGATCGGAAGTGAAACAGCACGCAGATTGGTATCTGAAGGCGCACATGTGGTGCTTGCTGATCTCAACCTGGAGGGCGCACAGAAGGTAGCACAGGAAATCAATGATCAGTACGGTGAGAATCGTGCTTATGCGCTGAAAATGGACGTAACCGATGAGGAAGCCGTTCAATCTGCGTATGCAGATGTTGCGGTGCAATATGGCGGAGTGGATATCATCGTGAACAATGCAGGATTGGCCACATCCAGCCCATTTGACGAAACATCCCTGAAAGAATGGAACCTGAATATGAATGTTCTGGGTACAGGGTATTTCCTCGTGGCTCGTGAAGCGTTCAAGCTGATGAAACAGCAGGGTATTGGGGGTAGCATGGTATTTATCGGGTCCAAGAACTCGGTGTATGCAGGTAAAAGTGCCTCGGCTTACAGCTCAGCAAAAGCGCTGGAAGCACATCTGGCACGTTGCATTGCAGCAGAAGGTGGAGAGTATGGCATTCGTGTCAACACGATTCTTCCAGATGCCATTCTACAGGGTTCAGCGATCTGGAACGGTTCCTGGAGAAACGAACGTGCAGCGGCATATGGAATTGAACCGGATCAATTGGAAGAGTATTATCGCAAGCGGACGACATTACTCGTGAATATCTATCCAAGAGATATTGCGGAAGGAATTGCATTCTTTGCTTCTTCGAAATCCGAAAAAACAACCGGTTGTATGATGACCATTGATGGCGGTGTACCGGCAGCATTTACACGTTAAAATAGGAGGGTTCTTGCGGATGGATAACCAAGTCAAGCAAGCGTATGAAGCAGCCAAGGCATTGTATGCCCAGCACGGAATTGATACGGACGAGGTACTGAACAAACTCGCGGAGATCAAAGTATCCGTACACTGCTGGCAAGGCGACGATGTCAAAGGTTTTCTGAATAAAGATGGGGAGTTAACAGGGGGTATTTCCGTTACCGGTCAATATCCGGGGGCTGCGACAACCCCTGCGGAGCTTCGTAACGATCTGGAGCAAGCTTTTGCTCTGATTCCCGGCAAACATAAGGTCAATCTGCACGCGATCTACACGGATACAGACGAGCAGGTTGAACTGGATCAGATTGAGCCAAAGCATTATGAGAACTGGGTAAAATGGGCTAAAGAACAAGGACTCGGTCTGGATTTCAACCCAACATGTTTTTCCCATGAAAAATCAAGTGACGGGTTCACGCTCAGTCATCCAGATCCTGAAATTCGCAAGTTCTGGATTGATCACTGCAAGGCATCCCGCCGGATTGGTGCTTATTTCGGGGAACAGCTTGGTCAGACTTGTGTAACCAATGTATGGGTACCGGACGGATTCAAAGATAATCCGGTTGATCGGTTGACACCACGCAAACGTCTCAAAGAATCGCTGGATGAAGTATTCGGCGAACCACTTAACCCGGAGCACAACCTGGACGCGGTAGAGAGTAAGCTGTTTGGTCTGGGTTCGGAAGCATATGTGGTGGGTTCTCATGAATTCTATATGGGTTACGGTTTGCAAAATGATACGTTAATCTGCCTGGATGCGGGTCATTTCCATCCTACAGAGGTTATTTCCAATAAACTGTCGTCATTGTCTTTGTTTACAAGCGGCATCCTGCTTCACGTAAGCCGCCCGATGCGTTGGGATAGTGACCATGTGGTAATCATGGACGATGAGCTGCTGGAAATTGCCCGTGAACTGGTTCGACATGATCTGCTTGCGACCACACATATTGGACTGGATTTCTTTGATGCAAGTATTAACCGTGTAGCTGCATGGGTTGTGGGTACTCGTAACACGATCAAAGCTCTTCTGCGTGCGATGCTCGAACCAGTGGATTCCTTGAAACAAGCCGAGTTGGAAGGGGATTACACGTTGCGCCTTGCCTTAACGGAAGAGTTCAAATCCTATCCGTTTGGCGCGATCTGGGACTACTATTGTGCTCAGCAAGGCGTTCCAGTTCGTGAGAAGTGGATCACCGATATCAAATCCTATGAACAAGACGTATTACTACAGCGTGATAAATCATTGGTGTAACTGTATTTACGTTTCGTCTAAACCACTATGGAATGAAAATTCCATGGTGGTTTTTTGGCATAATCACGCTGAAATGCATAACTGAGGCGATTGCTTCCATACTAGGAATATAGATCCGTATCGTATACGATTGCCACGCAGAGGAGGAATAATAGAGTTGAATCTAGCCCACAACAAACTGTATATCGCTGCACTTGGCGGCGTGAATGAAATAGGAAAGAATATGTATTTCATCCAGTACCATCAGGACATCATCGTGATTGACTGTGGTTCGAAGTTTCCTGATGAGACATTGCCTGGTATTGATCTGATCATTCCGGATGTAACGTATCTGCTGGAGAATCTGGATAAAGTAAGGGGTCTTGTAGTTACCCATGGACATGAAGATCACATCGGTGGCATTCCCTATTTGTTAAAACAAATGAACATTCCGGTGTATGCATCCAGGCTCACTCGTGGGCTGATCGAACTTAAACTGAAAGAGCATGGGTTGCTGCGCAAAGCCGACTTGCATACGATCGATGCTCATTCCAGCATTACGCTGGGAGGGATCGAGGTTTCTTTTTTTGCAACCAGCCATAGTATACCGGATTGTCTTGGTATCTTTTTTCAGACCCCAGCAGGCAATGTTGTGCATACCGGAGATTTCAAATTTGATATGTCGCCTGTACATGGACCCTTCCCAGATCTGCACCGTATGGCCGAGATTGGCAAACAGGGTGTCCATATTTTGCTCTCCGAAAGTACCAATGCAGAAAGACCGGGATTTACACCTTCCGAGCGTGTTGTGGGAGACCACATTCTGGATGCCTTTATCCGTGCAAAACAAAAAGTATTTATCTCTACCTTTGCGTCGAATGTCAGCAGGGTACAGCAGATTGTGAATGCAGCATTCGAGACGGGGCGCAAACTGGCACTGTTGGGCAGAAGTATGGTGAATGTGGTATCGGTGGCCAGTGAATTGGGGTATTTGCAAGTTCCTGATGGATTGTTGATTGAAGCTATCGATTCGGATCAGTTTCCACCAGAACAAGTTGTTGTATTATGCACCGGTAGCCAGGGAGAAGCGATGGCAGCATTGTCACGTTTGGCATCCGGTAAACATCCTCACGTAAGAATTAACGCCGGGGACACGGTCATTATTGCTGCCGGAGCCATTCCGGGCAATGAACGAAATCTTGCACATGTAATTGATAACCTGTATGTTCTCGGAGCACGTGTGATATATGGTTCAAGTGGTGCTGCTGGGATGCATGTGTCCGGGCACGGCAGTCAGGAAGAACTCAAATTGATGCTTACCCTGATGAAACCGGATTATCTGATTCCGATCCACGGTGAGTTTCGCATGTTGTATCAACACAGACTGCTTGCTGAATCCGTAGGTATAGAGCGTGATCATGTGTTTATCGTGAATAATGGGGATATGGTCCAGTACAAAGACGGCATTGCTTCGCTGGGTCCCAAAATTGCATCAGGAAATAGTCTCGTAGACGGTCTGATCATGGGGGATGTCGGCAATATTGTACTTCGCGACCGCAGGCAACTGTCCTCCGATGGCATGCTGGTGATTGTGACTACACTGAGCAAAACGGAAAAACAGATGGTCACGTCACCCGAAATTATCTCCCGAGGGTTTGTATTTGTTAAGGATTCGGAAGAATTCATGCATGAGATCCATGAGCTTGTTCTATACCGGATGGGTGAGTTGACCGGGGCTGGGGTGAATCAGTGGAATGTGATCAAAAGAAAGCTGAAAGACGAGATCGGTCACTATATTTACGCTCAAACGAAGCGAAGACCTATGATCTTGCCAATTATTATTGAGGTCTGAGTCAGCAGGGATAGGGATTATCCTTGCCCTAATGGTCTGTGCAAACATGTATATGGAAGCTTAACAGCCTGATGAATGTCGGATCATACTTCGGTATGGACGTCACATTGCCATCGGGCTTTTGTTGTTTATTCGGAGTTGTACAACGTGATGTGTATTAAATGGAGTTGAATCAAATTCGCCATAGGTTCGCGATTCGAAGTATAATAAAAGGTAAACTAGTTAAAGAAACAAGAGGAGTCTTTATGAATAAAACGATTTCTGATATCGCTCAGATGGCAGGTGTGGCAAAAAGCACGGTCTCTCGCTTCCTGAATGGCGGATCGGTTAGTGAGGATACACGCCAGAAGATTGAGCGTATTATCAAACAATACAACTATGTTCCCAATACATTTGCACAGAGTCTGAAGGCTAAGAAGACCAGTATCATCGGTACGGTTGTGCCACGTCTTGATTCGTTTGCAACATCACAGACATTGATCGGAATTGATGAAGAACTGCGGAGTAATCAGTATCAGATGCTTATCGCAAATACGAGTCAGGACATGCAACGGGAGATTGATGCCATCTATGATTTTGCACGACAGAAGGTATCGGGTATTATTCTGCTGGCTGCTGAAGTGACCGAAGCACATCTGAAGGCCGTTGAGGATATACGGATTCCGGTGTTATTGGTAGGGCAGCAGCATGAGCAACTGCACAGTCTGGTTCACAATGATGATCAGGCAGGTTATGAGATGGGCAGATATGTCGTCGAACAGGGTCACCGCAAGATCGTGTATATGGGGGTTAGCGAGAAGGATCGGGCGGTAGGAATCTATCGTAAACAAGGGTTCCAGCGAGCAATCGCCGAGTGTGGTGGATGTGAAGTGAAGTATTATGAGACAAGCTTTAAGATGTCTGAAGCCATCGTTACCGCTGAAGCCATACTGAAAGAGACCACACCAACGATCATCGTGGGGGCCACGGATAATATCGCACTGGGTGTGATGAAGATTGCATTCTCCAATAAAATCCGCATACCGCAAGATTTGTCTGTTACGGGATTTGGCGGATATGATATTACGGAGATGATTCATCCCACGCTGACGACTGTGAAATATCATTATTTGCAGGCGGGCAAAGTAGCGGCGAATCACATTATTCGTCTGGTCAAAGGCGAGTCGGTGGAGGAACGAACAACACTGGACGTAGAACTAATTCCTCGAGAAAGCGTTGACAAATTATAAAAACATCCTTTATGATAATTCCATCGAACCGGTTCCATTATGAATATCCAATACGGATATGCGAATACGGGCAGGCATTAGTGCCATATGGAATTATTTTTTTGCGCCTAATGGAACCGGTTCCTATATTTTGAATGGAGAACAGCTATGAAAATGACTAGAGAGCAACGCTACAGACGAATTGAGCAAGCAGAGCCTGGAGAGATTGCGAAGCTTGAAGCACAGATATCCGTATGTCCTTGGAGACAAAGTTATCACATTCAGCCGATAACAGGTCTACTTAATGATCCTAACGGCTTTGCATATTATCAAGGCTATTATCATCTGTTCTATCAGTGGTTTCCACTTGGGACAGAACATGGCATGAAATACTGGTATCATACCCGCTCGAAGAATCTGGTGAACTGGGAAAATGTCGGGATTGGAATCGAACCGGGTGGCAGGTATGACTCACACGGAGCTTATTCCGGTAGCGCAATTGAAAAAGACGGCAAGCTGCACTTGCTATACACGGGCAATACCAGAGATGAGGATTGGGTCAGACATCCGTATCAATGCCTGGCAGTTATGGATGAAAGCGGTTCAGTAACCAAACTGAATGATCCCGTGATCTCGTCTGTGCCAGCCGGATACACGGAACACTTCAGAGATCCCAAGGTGTGGAAACAAGGAGACACGTATTATTGTGTAATTGGTGCGCAGAGAACAGACGAGACGGGATGTACAGTGCTGTATCGCTCCATTGATCTGAACAACTGGGAGTTCCTTGGTGAAATTCGTACGCAATTAACCTCCTTTGGTTACATGTGGGAGTGCCCGGATTATATGGAGATGGACGGGAAAGGTGTACTTGTCTTTTCCCCGCAAGGCTTAGATGCAGCGGGAGATCATTATCAGAATATTTTTCAATCTGGTTATCTGATCGGTGAGCCGCTCAATCTCCAGACGAGAGAGTTCAATCATGGTGAATTTCAGGAACTGGATCGTGGATTCGACTTCTATGCGCCGCAGACGATGCAGGGCCCGGACGGAAGACGTATTCTGGTTGGATGGATGGGACTTCCCGATCTGGAATATCCGACAGACGGTAGTGGCTGGGCTCATTGCCTGACCATTCCTCGGCAATTGTCACTCCGTGACGGCAAGTTAATTCAACAACCGGTTGCAGAGATGGTCCAATTACGTCAGCAGGAGGAAGGGACACATATTCGCGCAACGATTGATAATGAGAGTCGATCTTTCACTGGTTTTAATGGGATTGCCTATGAGCTGATATGTGAGATAAGCCATGTAGAAGCAGAGGTTGTAGGCATCGAATTCCGGGCAAATGGAACTGAAAAAACGGTTCTTCTGTATGATCGGATTCAGCTGAAAGTTGTCTTGGATCGGACGATGTCTGGTACCGAGCTGGCAGAGCAGAATGGTGTTGTACGAAAGTGCACACTTACTTCGGAAGTGATCAAGTTCCATCTGTTCGTAGATTCGTCTTCCGTCGAGATCTTTGTGAACGATGGGGAAGAGGTCTTTACCAGCCGCATTTTCCCAAGCCGGGACAGCGTGGACATTCATTTCTTTACACACGGAGGCAAAGCTGATTTTGAAGCAACTCAATGGAATTATTAAGTATTACGTGAGAGGAATGAGATAACATGTCGGAGAATCAACGAATTGCCCAGGAAGTCATTCATGCCATCGGGGGCAAAGAGAATATCGCATCATTTGCACATTGTGCAACACGTCTTCGTATCATGGTGAAAGATAAAGAAAAGATTGATCAGAAAACGGTCGAGAATATCGAGAAGGTGAAAGGTGCTTTTTTCAACTCAGGTCAATATCAGATTATCTTTGGTACGGGAACAGTGAATCGAATCTTTGAAGAGGTTGAGAAGCTGGGCATCGAAGGAACGTCCAAGGAAGATGTGAAGAGTCAGGGGAAAAAAGAAGGAAATGCTTTTCAACGGGCTATCCGCACGTTTGGTGACGTATTTGTACCCATCATTCCCGTACTGGTAGCTACAGGACTGTTCATGGGATTGCGCGGATTACTTACCCAGAATGAAATTCTGGCGTTATTCGGTGCAACACCGGATGATATCTCGGCCAATTTCCTGTTGTTCACTCAAATCCTGACGGATACGGCATTTGCATTTCTACCTGCACTTGTAGCGTGGTCCGCATTCCGCGTATTTGGCGGAAGTCCAGTACTTGGTATCGTACTGGGGCTAATGCTGGTCAATCCTGCATTACCCAATGCTTACGCGGTGGCAGATGGATCAGCACAGCCGCTGCATATGTTCGGTTTTATACCTGTCGTGGGTTATCAAGGTTCGGTTCTGCCTGCGTTCTTTGTAGGTTTGATTGGAGCCAAGTTTGAGAAGGTACTAAGAAGACGGGTGCCTGAGGCATTGGACTTAATTCTGACTCCTTTTATTACGTTGACAGTCATGATTACGCTTGGACTTTTCGCCATTGGTCCCGTATTCCATTCCCTAGAAGAGTGGGTGCTGCATGGAACAACTGCCGTATTGGATCTGCCGTTTGGAATCGCTGGTATTATCATTGGATTCTTCCATCAGATTATTGTCGTTACCGGTGTACATCACATCTTTAATTTCCTGGAGATTCAGCTACTGGAGAAAACGGGATTCAATCCGTTCAACGCCATCATTACCTGTGCCATGGCAGCTCAAGGAGCGGCTTGTCTCGCAGTCGGTCTGAAGACCAAAAATATGAAACTCAAAGCACTCGCATTACCTTCTTCCTTGTCCGCATTTCTGGGCATTACGGAGCCAGCGATCTTCGGAGTTAACTTGCGTTATATGAAACCATTTATTATGGGACTTGTTGGTGGTGGTGTGGGTGGTTTCATCGCTTCCTTGTTCCATCTGCAGGGTACAGGCATGGCTGTAACGGTTATTCCCGGTACACTGCTCTATCTGAACAGCCAACTGCCGTTGTATATCTTGTCCAACGTAGTTGCCATGGCGATTGCATTTGCACTTACCTGGTTCTTCGGATATAAGGATCAACCGGTCGCAGAAGAATCGGTGAGCCATGAGAACAGTGGAGTAACATCAACTGAAGTTAAAGCAGAGGACTCTAATCCGCGTATTAATTCAGTTACCGATGCCGTTACAAGCAATCGTCCTAAGGTAGATTTTCTCGAAATCGCTTCGCCAATGAACGGTACCGTCGTTGCTCTGGAGCAGGTTCCTGACCCGGCGTTCTCGGAAAAACACATGGGTGAGGGCATTGCCATTGAGCCATCAGAAGGAAAAGTGTATGCACCGTTTGATGGTTTCATCGCACATGTCATGAACAAGAGTAAACATGCGGTGATTCTGGAGCATGAGACGGGTGTACAGATGCTGGTTCATATCGGAATTAATACGGTTGGACTAAAAGGGAACGGTTTCACCGCGCATGTGAATAGCGGAGATCGTGTAACTGCAGGTCAATTGTTGATTGAATTTGACATGGATGTCATTCAGTCTGCGGGTCTGCCTTTGATTACACCTGTGTTGATCCCTAGTGGAAACGAAACCATAGCAACTGTTACAGCAGCCTCAACAGGTCATGTTCAAGCCAATGGGGAAGCGGTGCTAGTAGTGAAATTCAAAGAACCTCAATAAGTGATCGTTTGAAATAGAAATGTACTGGAACATGGATGTAGAGAAATACAAATCATACAAGGCAAAGGAACTGATGTATCATCAGGTTTCCTTTGTCTTTTTGTATTACTTTTAGCCAAAGTATTAAGACATTTTGCTTTGAATCTGTGCATGTAAGCGATTAAAAAGAGATATATCTTCGATTAAGGCTCGGTTAATCAGATTTCTTTAATCGCTTATGATTAACGGAGATATAAGGAGATTCAGAGCGTAAAGGGCAGATTACATAGGATATAAAGAGGAATATGGTCTGGAATCAATCAGGAAGGTTCTGAATCGGATACGGTTCAATTGCGGAAAGGCAGACAGAGGACTATGATTCGCACATAACGTACTTGAGATGATATATGCAGGATCTGATGTGAAGGCGAGGTAGACAGCAATGGATGAAGCAATGATTGTTGTATCAGCAGGACACAGTGCAGCGGGGATGAATTTCGTGGATTTATTACTGAAAAAGGGATTAGCCTTCGTTGTGCTTGTACACAGTGAAGAGGAACGGGAACAACTTCAAACCCTTGGAGCATTTCCTGTGCGTTATATTCAAGAAACGGAAGGGATGCAACAGACTCGACCCGAATATATGATCACAAATGCATTTGTGTTCGAGAATAATCTGCCTCAGTGTTGCCAGGATATCCAGTTGTGTCACAGCTGGTATCCGCAACATCTCTATGTCGTTTCCAGTAACAAGGCTCCAGTTGGTCTTGTATATAAAGGGCTTGGTGCGACGTATGTCATTCATAGCCAGAGTGGGAATGTTTCGTTTTTATTGTGAACGGTCATTCATAATGGAAGTGGAAGGAATATCTGATTAAAAGGAAAAACGTTCTGTTCGAACCGATGGCTCTGGACAGAACGTTTCGTGATTCCCACAGGTATAGATCAAGTGGGGAATCCTTATAACTATTATGAAGTTACGCCAACAACGCTGGTTCCATTTTTCGTGATTTTGTACGTCAGCACATCTCCGTTCCAGAAATGGAACTTAAGCGTAACTTCGCCATCATTGGTTTCATTGAAGAAGTTAGGTTTCAGCTCAATCACATTACGTTCGTAATCTGGGCTAAATGTGTAGGAGAATTCTTTGAACGAAGTCCAGTTCTGTGGACCGGCGTTCTCTCCGTTTGCATATGTTGCTTCCATCGTGGCCAGTTGATTGCCGTTAAACGTAGTCGGAATGGCAAATGCACTGGTTGTACCCGTTGCATCGTTCAACTTAGGTGTGTCATATTTAATGATATTGAAGTTCCAGTCAGCACCTTCATTGAATCCAGCCGTGAGTGTGGCATTTACGCCCAAATCACCAGAGGCTGTCAATTTGGTTAACAGATTGGATTTTAACGTAAGTACATCTTTTTTAATTGTATAGTCTTTACCTCTTACAAGAGGGGTAGTGCCATTTTTCAACGAATTGAATTTGTTCCCATTCAGATTGAGTTTTACCTTCTTATCTTGAATGGCTTCATTTTGTTTAAGATACACGAGGTCCGTTTCGGCTGTGGATGAGCGACCTGTCCAGCTGGCTTTCATGGTATCAAATAATTCCTGATCAGACCAAGTAAAACTTGTGCGACCGAAGTGTTGACCGTTATCCCACAACATCGTTGTCATCTGTTTTTGGCGCAGATATTGTCCAACAAATTCGAAGAATTTCAGTTTTTCGCCTTGCTCAATGACACCTGTGTGCTGGTCAAACCCAAGCAAGCCATACTCACCGACGATAACCGGAATGCCTTTCGCTGTGAAAGCATTGTATACCCGATCGAATGTGTCGGTAACGTCCTTCTGTACTTCCTCGTTATACATGGTGTAACCTGCGATGTTCACACTGAATGGCCAGAACCCGTAGTAGTGAACGGTTGCAATAATATTGCTGTCATTCAATTTTTGAATGGTCTTATTCAGTTCATCCAGATCAGGTTGAGCGGAAGAAGTATGCATCGTTGGAAGCACAAGTGGACGTGTCTCGTTGTTTCCACCCGAAGTTCTTACGATCTTGTGAAAAGAAGTATTCAACTCGTCCAGCATGCGGTATCCAATCGCTGCATCTGTTGTGCCGCCTTCGGAGAAACGTGGTTCGTTAACACTTTCGAACATGAGTTTATCGGATGCATCTTTGAATTTGTCCGCAATCTGAGTCCAAGCAGAGTTATAACGTGCAAGCACGTTGTCATGGTCTTTCTCCATGTAACTGATCCAACGCCAGGAATCATGGTGAAGATTGATCATGACGTAGAGATCCGCATCGAGGGCCCAGTTTACCACTTCTTGAACCCGATTCATGTAAGCGGAATCAATTATGTAGTCGGGTGCGTCACCGATGTGGGCTTCCCAGGTCACAGGAATACGGATACTGTTGTAGCCCTCAGCTGCGATCGACTGAATTAGTTCCTTCGTAATGCGCGGGTTGCCCCAGGCTGTCTCATCTTCACCAACGGCGTCCAGAGAGTTACCCAGATTCCAGCCAGGCTCCATGGCGTTTACGTAGGTCTGCATTTTGCTTGGAGCGGGTAATGCACTGGCCTGTTCGCTGTTGTCAGTTGCAGCTGAAGCCATAGCCGAGGAGAATAGAGATAGAATCATGGCAGTCACAAGCGTAAGAGAAAGGACTGATTTGCGGTTTTTTTTCATTAATATAGTCTCCTTCGAATAGAGAATGGTTGAACGTGAATAGCGGTTAAGCAGGGTGGAAATAGAGCTCAACGCAAACAAAAATTCACTTGTTTAATACTGGAATCACCACCGGTTTATGTACTGAAAGCGTTTTCGTAATTTACTATATCATGATTTAATATTGGACAATACCTGCACAATTGGAATAAAAATCATGTAAAAATCAGTGATTTTGCCACATTTATAGATTGTGTAGTTAGCGTTTATTTCATTGGAAATAAAAATCATATGGTTGCTTTTTAATGATAATTAGATTTAAATACCCTGGGAGGGATCTAATATGAAGCTGGATGCACATCAACATTTCTGGGAATACAATGTCGCCGAGTACGGATGGATTGGCGAAGAGATGAAAACCATTCGTCAATCTTTTCTTCCGGAAGATCTTGAACCTTTATTGGTCCAATCCGGACTGGATGGATGTATTGCGGTACAAGCCAGACAATCACTGACAGAAACCGAGTGGCTTCTGCAGCTGGCAGATCGGCATGAATGTATCAAAGGTGTTGTCGGATGGGTGGATCTTTGTTCGGATGAAGTTCGGAATCAGCTTGAACTGTTCGCGTCCAATCCATATCTGAAGGGCGTACGTCATGTCATACAGGATGAACCTGATCTGAAGTATGTATTAAGAGAAGACTTTCAGCGCGGAATTTCATTGCTTAAAAAGTATGATTTGGCCTATGATCTGTTAGTATCTAAGGAGCAACTGCCTTATGCCGTTGAATTGGTTAAGACGTTTCCTGAACAGCGATTTGTACTTGATCATCTAGCCAAACCCGACATAAAATCAGGTATAATCTCACCCTGGAAAGAAGCACTTGAGTCATTGGCCGCACAACCTAATGCGTACTGTAAACTTTCAGGGATGGTGACGGAAGCAGATTGGGCAAATTGGACTCCAAAGGACTTTACAGCCTATCTGAATATCGCCATAGAAGCCTTTGGTGCGGAACGGTTAATGTTCGGGTCCGACTGGCCCGTGAGCAACGTTTCAGCTACGTATTCTGAAGTATACGGTCTCATTATGAGTCATATTAATGCCCTACCTATATCAGATCAGCAGATGATTTTTGGCGGCACATGTGCTGCGTTCTATCAAATATCGTAGCGGGCAATCCGAAGCTAAACCGGTTTCAAGAAGTTGACAACTGTTCTGATTCTTGCTAAAGTTTTATCCAATCCGCATAATTGTGATCTGGGAATGTTACCGATATGGGCATAACCTGAGCTGGCTTGTTTACACGTAATCGTGTACCCAGGCTGGTTCGGGTTTTTTCTATTTTGTCTTTTTAATATTTCTAACGATTTGAGCGGATAGCTGAATTACATATTTGGAAGGAGAATGATGATGACGAATTTTAAATTTCCTAAAGACTTTCTGTGGGGTGGAGCCATTGCTGCCAATCAGGCGGAGGGCGCGTATCTGGAAGATGGCAAAGGGCTGAGTATTGTTGACTTGCTTCCGACAGGAGAGAACCGCAGAAGCATTATGAAAGGCAATGTTCCAGCTTTTACGCCGCTTGCTACCGAGTTCTATCCTTCACATGAAGCAATCGATTTTTATCACCGTTACCCTGAAGACATTGCTTTATTTGCAGAAATGGGATTCAAAGCACTGCGTGTCTCCATTGCTTGGGCACGGATTTTCCCGACAGGAGAAGATGCACAGCCAAATGAAGCCGGATTACAATTTTACGATAACCTATTTGATGAATTGTTGAAAAACGGCATTGAACCTGTGGTTACATTGGCTCACTTTGATGTGCCTGTGCATCTGATCGAGAAGTACGGCAGCTGGAGAAGTCGTGAACTGGTGACGCTATTCGAGACTTACGCTACAACGGTATTCACTCGGTACAAAGACAAGGTGAAATACTGGATGACATTTAATGAGATCAACATGTTGCTTCATCTTCCGTTCCTTGGGGCGGGGCTGGCGTTTAATGAAGGGGATAACATCAAGGAAATTCAATATCAGGCTGCTCACCATCAACTGGTTGCAAGTGCATTGGCAGTCAAGGCATGTCATGAGATTATTCCTGGTGCCCTGATTGGGTGTATGCTCGCCGCAGGAAGCTTCTATCCGTATACCTGTAATCCGGAAGATGTGTTCCAGGGCATGGAAAAAGATAGAGAGTCCTATTTCTTCATCGATGTGCAGTCACGTGGGGAATATCCGGGTTACGCCAAACGTTTCTTCAAAGATCACGGGTTGAACATTGTTATGCAGCCTGGTGATTCGGAAATCTTGAAAAATCATACGGTAGATTATATCGGGTTCAGCTATTATTCAAGTCGTACAACCAGTACCGATCCGGAAGTTATCAAAAATATGACCAGCGGTAATGTATTTGGCTCGGTAGCCAATCCATATCTGGCGAAGTCCGAATGGGGATGGACGATTGATCCCAAAGGATTCCGTATTACTGCCAATCAACTACATGATCGTTATCAGAAGCCGCTGTTTGTTGTTGAGAATGGATTTGGTGCCAATGACGTGGTTACACCGGAAGGTGAAGTGGATGATGGGTACCGGATTGACTACTTGAAACGACATGTAGCTGAAATGGGTGAGGCCATTCAGGATGGCGTGAACATCATTGGTTACACCAGCTGGGGACCTATTGATATTGTAAGTGCATCCTCAGGTGAGATGAGAAAACGTTATGGTTACATTTACGTGGATCGTAATAATGAAGGTCAAGGTGAGCTGACACGGCTGAAGAAGAAGAGTTTTGAGTGGTACAAAAATGTGATTGAATCCAACGGAACAAACCTGGGTGACGAGTAGTCATAAAGGTAAATCGGATTCGTTCTGACATCGAACAAACGGAAGAACCATGAATTCATGGAGCTTCCGATTGTCCTCACATTGAAAGCGTTGACATATAGTCAGGTTCGCGCTATACTTGACGCAATTATATCGTTTCTGGGATTGTTACTACTCGAAGTAGGCAAAACCTAAGCACCAAAAAAAGCAGACCACCATGTCTTGTTTATTTTGTGATGCTTCAGGTTTTTTTTGTATGCCCAAAAGACGATGTATAACTGCCAAGAGAGTGGAACGTGACGGGGGGATTGAAGTGAAAATAGCAAAGGTTATCAACAATAACGTCATTAGCATCTATCAGGCGGATGGAGCAGAGCTTGTGGTGATGGGACGTGGGATTGCCTTTAAGAAAAAGCCGGGGGATAAAGTAGACGAGACCCGCATCCAGAAAGTATTTGCATTGAAAAACAAACAAACATCCGATAATTTCAAAATGCTGCTGCGCGAAGTTCCGATGGAACTGATTGAAATTGTGGAAGAGATCATCACGTATGCAAGTGAGAATCTGGGCCGAAAGCTGAATGAGAACATCTATGTATCCCTTACAGATCATATTAACTTCGCCATCGAACGTTATCGGGAAGGCGTGGAGATCAAGAACGCATTAATGTGGGAGATCAAACAGTTGTACAAGCCCGAATTCGAACTTGGCCTGAAGACGCTGGAACAGATCAATACCCGCATGAATATTGAGCTTCCGCCCGATGAAGCCGCTTTTATTGCCCTTCATATTGTCAACGCAGAGATGAACGAAGAAGTTATCACAACGATGAATATTACGAAGTTTATCCAGCAGATTATTAATATAGCGAAATATCATTTCAAAATGGAATTTGATGAGGACTCCCTCAGTTATTTTCGCTTTATCACACATCTGAAGTTCTTCTCCCAGCGTGTGCTCAGCGGTACGCATTACGACAACAACTATGATCATTTCTATGACATGATTAAGGAGAAGCATCCTGATGCCGCAGCATGTACGGAGAAAATTGAGATGTTTGTCAAAAAAGAGTACAACCATGAGCTGACCAATGAAGAAAAATTGTATCTGACGGTTCATATCGAACGAGTGGTTAATCGATAATATTTAAATGTTGACAAAAATGGTTTTATTATAATAATATGTGATTAACAGGAATTTAATACGATTTAACTGGGATTGTTACTGGTTATGCAGGCAAAACCTAAGTCATGAGAAGGTCAGGACCATTGTGTCCCCTTGCTCAAGGCTTAGGTTTTTTGCGTGCAAAAAAATCGGTAAAGGGCCTGTTTGAGAAAAAGTGGGGGTGCAGATCATGAGTCAAGAGAAACTGGCCAAAGAGATTGTAGAACTGGTCGGCGGTGAGAAAAATGTGGAATCGCTGGTTCATTGTGCAACACGGTTACGGTTTGTATTGAAGGACGATGCCAAGGCAGACAAAGCCAAACTGGAGAAAACAGAAGGAATCATCGCAGTCAAAGAAAATGGAGGACAGTTCCAGGTTGTTGTTGGTAACAAGGTGCCTGAAGTCTATAGTGCCATTGGACAGATCAGTAACATTCTGGACGATTCGTCAGATAAAGAAAAACCTCGCAAAGCAGCCAAAGGGCTCGGGGGTATTATCGATATCATATCCAGCATCTTTGCACCACTTCTGGGTGTTATGGCGGGAGCCGGTATTCTAAAAGGGTTATTGTTGATTGCAAGTAATATTGGATGGCTGGAAACGACAGAAACAACATATACAATCCTGTATGCAGCAGCAGATAGTCTCTTCTATTTCCTGCCTCTGTTGTTAGCGGTTACAACAGCACGTAAATTCCAGGGAAATATGTTTGTCGCGATGACGATTGCAGGAGCACTGATCTATCCGTCCATCGTCACGTTGAAATCAGAAGGAACACCAACGGATTTCTTCGGTATCCCTGTCATTTTGATGAACTATTCATCTACAGTTATTCCAATTATTTTAGCTGTCATAGTCATGAGCAAGTTGGAGAAGTTCTTTAATAAGACACTTCACGATAGTGTGAAAAACTTTGTTACACCATTGTTTTTGCTAGTGATTATGGTACCACTGACACTGTTGGTATTTGGACCATTTGGTGTCTACGTTGGTAATGCAATTGCAGCCGGGCTCGTTGCAGCATTTGGATTCAGTCCATTGCTCGCAGGAGCCGTTATGGGAGCAAGCTGGCAGCTGCTCGTTATTTTCGGAATACACTGGGGTCTTATTCCGGTATTTATCAACAACGTTGCAGTGTATGGACAGGATGGGGTTAAACCAGCTGCGACAGCTTCAATCTTTGCTCAAACGGGTGCTGCTTTTGGAGTTATGCTGAAAACCAAGAACAAAAAACTGAAAACGCTGGCTGGATCATCCACGTTGACCGCATTATTCGGTATTACTGAACCGGCCATCTATGGGGTAACATTACCACTAAAACGTCCATTTATTGCAGGGGTAATCGGTGGTGCAGTTGGTGGGGCTATCATTGGTCAAGCGGGCACATTGGCATTTGCATCCGGCGCACCGGGATTACTGACCTTGCCAATCTTCTACGGACCAGGTGGACAAGGCTTCCCAGGATTGATTCTGGGTATCGTAGTATCCTTTGTTGTTTCGGCTGTACTCACGTACATCATGGGCTTCAAAGATCCGGTTGAAGAAGAAACAAAAACCGAACCTACTGCATCTGCCGAACAACCTGTTCGTGCAGCGAATGCTTCGGACGAAATTGTATTTAGCCCAATCGAAGGAACGATTGTTGAATTGTCGGAGGTTCCAGATCCAGCCTTTGCATCGGGAGCAATGGGGAAAGGGATTGCGATTGAGCCAGCTGTGGGCAGAGTCGTAGCGCCTTTTGATGGTACAGTTACCGTTGCATTCAAGAAAAAACATGCCTTGGCTGTAGTTTCAGACACCGGTGCTGAAATATTGGTTCACGTGGGAGTTGATACCGTTAAATTGGATGGGCAGCATTTTGTTTCCCATATCAAAGAAGGCGATCGGGTCCAAGCGGGAGATCTGTTGCTTGAGTTCGATATTGCACAGATTAAGGCTGCTGGTTATCATACGGTAACGCCAATAATAGTAACCAACTCAGCCAACTACGAAGAAGTGATTCCACAGGCTACAGGTCAGGTTAGTAGCCAAGAGCTTCTATTAAAATTAAGTAGCGGTAATGGCCAGGAACAAAAATAGATTGATGTACTAATCTGATGGTGTCGTGTTTTCATCGTTCCGTTGACATGGTGGAATTGGAAAATTATAATTAGAATTGTACATCTATTACATGATAATGAAAGGTGGATTATTGAACATGACACATTCGATGAGACTGCGCTTCCTTCCTTTGAATCGGTAATCGAATACGTTCAAAGGCTCTGACTATTGGTTCAGAGTAAACGGGATCAGTCTGTCATTTTCAATCATCCTGACTTTAAAATAAGTGTTATACTCGCTTTCCCGTTTACGTTGAATCACAGGCCGCGGCCTGTGATTCTTTGTTTTTTCTTCTGATTATCTTAATCAGGTAAATAATTAGGTAAGGCGCTCAACACAGACTACTGGAGGTAACCGCTATGATGACGTTACTGTTCTATTGATACGAGCTGGCACGATCAGCTCGTATCGATAGAAGCGTGCTTCGCTATCGATACGAAATAAATCTTATTTCGGAGGTAGCGAATATGGAAAAGATATGTTTTGAATTAGAACAGGTTGAGATGACCTATATGGATAAAGTAATCCTGAACATTGAGCGACTGGCTGTGCATCAACTGGATCGTATTGGTGTAGTGGGTGGTAATGGTCAGGGTAAAAGTACATTGTTGAAACTCATTGCGGGACAGATCCAGCCAACAGCCGGAAAGGTAAAACGTTTTGCAGAGTTTGGTTATTTGGAACAAGTGGAACCACCCCAGTCTAACGAAAGTATCGAAGTTGACGGGGCTTTGCTCAGTAAATTAGCCATACCTCAACACGACCAAGCATGGAGTGGCGGAGAACAGACCCGTCTAAAACTGGCTCAAATGTTCACTCATTATCATGAAGTACTGTTACTGGATGAACCAACAACACATCTGGATCAAGAGGGCATTACATTTTTGCTGGATGAATTGCGTTATTACTATGGGGCGCTTGTGATGATCAGTCATGATCGTGCGGTTCTGGATGAACTGGTGACCACGATCTGGGAAATCCATCAAAGTGAGGTTCGCGTATATTCCGGCAACTATAGTGATTATCAGGTGCAGAAGAGGCTGGAGCGTGAACAGCAAAATCAGGCCCATGAACAGTTCTCGAAGGAGAAAAGACGATTGGAGCTGGCCGCCCGGGAAAAGATGAAGAAAGCCGAGAAAATAACGCAGGCCGGCAGCATGTCAAAAAAAGAATCCAAGGCAAAAACAAACCGTATGGTTGAAACAAAATCCAAAGGCACCAGTCAAAAAGCGGTGCACCGCGCAGCTAAAGCGATTGAACAGCGAATGCAACAACTTCATGAGGTAAAAGCAGTGCAAGAGGATCGGCCTATGATCTTCCGTCAGCCAAAGACACTGGAGCTGCACAACCGATTTCCGATTATGGCAGATCGCCTTACACTTGAAGTGGATGGAAATATATTGTTGGACGATGTAAGTTTTCAAATTCCATTAAAACAAAAAATAGCGATAACCGGAGCCAATGGCAGCGGGAAAAGCACATTGCTTAACCATGTTTTCCATGCTGGGGATCACATCACAATGTCTCCAAAAGCGAAGCTCGGTTATTTTCAGCAAATGAGCTATCGTTTCACGACAAAAGAGACCGTATTACAATTCCTGAAGAATCGTTCGCAGTATGAGGAATCAGAGCTGAGAAGTGCATTGCACGCAATGCAGTTTACAGGGAATGACTTGCTCAAGAATGTTGGGACATTAAGTGGAGGGGAAGCGATTCGTCTTCAATTATGTCACTTGTTTCTTGGACAATATAACATTCTATTGTTGGATGAACCGACAAATTTTCTTGATATGCATGCATTGGAAGCGTTGGAGCGTTTTATCAAGGCCTATGAAGGAACAATTCTGTATGTATCTCATGATCAGAGGTTTATTGAAAATACAGCGGATCAACAATTTCAGATTACAGAGCGTCAATTAATTCAGGTGTATGTATAAATTGAAATAAAGAACACTTACACGGATCACTCCGATGACAGAACAACCTTAGAGGAAGAGAAGTAACAAAACAGCCAAAGTGATTTTGGCTGTTTTTGTTTTAGAATATGGAGGCTCCTGATCTAATAGGATATGTAGCCTCTATTAAGAATCCGCTTTTATAACCGTGGAATGCATGTTACCTGTGAGGCGTTGAGGTGGAAAAACCATGCGCACGGGCGCAATGATGATGGCAGCAAATACAGCTTTGACCAAATCCCCAATAATGTAAGGATAGAATCCTTGAATCATGGCCTCGGGTAAGGACATTTTGTATGCATAGGCAAGCCAAGGGACACCCGAGACATACAAGAGCAGTGAGCCAAATAGTTCAAATACAACAAAAGCGAGAATGAATCCTGTTACACCTTTGATGTTGATTCGTGCAAGCAGCAGTCCAATCAATAATGCGGAGATCGGCCACATCATCACATATCCTCCGGTAGGTCCAAGCAGTACTGCAAGTCCTCCGGTCCCGTGTAGCAAGGGGAATCCAAGAGCGGTGAGCAGAACAACGATCGTGACACTTAGAAAACCATAGAGTGGACCAAGTAATCCTCCGGCCAGCATGACAGCCAAAGTTTGTAATGTTATCGGTACAGGGGAGAAGCCAATGGGAATGCTTATGTAACCAAAAAGTACTAAAATTGCGGCCATAAGTGCGCTGAATACAATGCCTCGCAAAGATAATTTCATGTTTGAACAATCCTCTCCATTTTGGTAATATGATTGTTAACCAATTATATAAATGTGGTTAACGATTAGGATCGTACCACATAACACTAGAAAGGGAAAGGACTAATTTACGATGCAAGGCAACCTGCCTATAATTACATTAGAAGATGTTCGAGTGCATTATGCTTCCGAAGGTAGTCAGGTGAGGAAAGCGCTGGATGGGGTTTCGCTTACGCTGCACCAAGGCGAATGGATTAGTATAGTAGGAGCGAATGGCAGTGGAAAAAGCACACTTGCTGGACTACTGATCGGTTTCATTCCACTATCGGGAGGCGTACGGGATATCTCGGATGAACTTACCGTTCGGGGGGTATTACAGCAACCTGATGCACAGGTACTGGGTGATACCATTGAAGAGGAATTTCATTATGCATTGTCACCATTAATGAATACTGTAGAAAAACAATTGGAGCAGAGGCAGGACGCATTACATACCGTAGGACTTCAATATCCCCCGGATATGGCCATCTCACAGTTATCGGGTGGACAGAAACAACTGCTTAACATTGCGGTAGCACTCGCGGCCAAACCGGATATATTGATTCTGGATGAGCCAACAGCCATGCTTGATCCAGGAGCAAGAGACCGCATCGAGGCCATCGTTCAGAAGATTACCCAGCGGGGGACAACGGTGATCTGGATTACGCACCATCTGGAGGAAGCAACCCTGTGTGATCGAATCATTGCTATGGAGAGGGGACGTTGTGTGTACAACGGGGAGCCGGAGTCCTTTTACTATGAAACAGAGCTGAATGAGAAGGCTACTCGGGAAAATGTACAGCTATCTCCCTGTAAACGATTAGGGTTGGACCCTCCGTTTACTGTAAAGACTGCGTTATTGCTCAAGCACAAAGGCATGAGGCCAGAAGCCATGCCACTGAGGCCTGAGCAATTGGCCAAGGAGGTCGCAAGTTGGAGATCGAATTAACCAATATACGTATAGAAGGATCGGAATCGAGCAAACGTGCACTGCTTGAAGATATAAATATTCACTTGCACAGTGGGGAAATCACTTTGCTGCTGGGCTGTACGGGTTCAGGAAAAACGACTTTACTACAGACGCTGGCTGGCCTGAAACCTCCCGATGCAGGAAGTATTAGGATAGATGGCATGCCTTTCTGGAAAGAAGGAAAAGTGCCACAGTCGATTTTATTGCAAATGGGGCTGGTGTTTCAATTTCCGGAACAACAACTGTTTGCCCGAAGTATCCAGCGTGAATTCACATATTCTCTGCGTCCGTATCAACTTTCAGAGAGCCAGCAACAAGAGCAGATCACAAAAGCACTGAACCAATGGGACCCGCCAGTATCCCCGGAGTTGGAACGACGTTTTCATCTGGACAGGTCGCCATTTGCTCTAAGTGGGGGAGAGAAACGCAGACTAGGTCTAGCTCTCGGAATTGCGACCAACCCACACTGGCTTCTGCTGGATGAACCGAGCGCCGGTTTGGAAGCGCAAAGTGTCGGGCTTTTGCTGGATGTATTGGAGCAACATCGCCTGGCAGATGGTGGGGTCGTGGTAGCAACCCATGATCTGGATACATTCTTGCCTTGTGCGGATCGGGTATTGTTATTGCAGGAAGGCCGTCTAATCGCCGATCTCAGACCGCAAGAACTTCACGAAAGGCCCGAATTGCTGGAGCAGACAGGGATCGGATTGCCACCTTCGATGCGACTAGCACAGCAGATTAGAGATGCGGGTCTTGATCTGCCTATTACCGGGATGACGCCAGAGGATATGGCTGAAAGTATTATTCAGTCTACGTTCGTTGAGGTGGGAATTCAGAACGAATCGAAAGCGGCATCGGGAGTTGCAATTACGGTGGCACAGAGCGATACAATGGAGAATATAGAAGGGGACGATCCGAAGCTTCTTCCGAACACCTTGACTCATTCAGGCGGATTATATGGCGTCATGGACCCGCGTCTGAAATGGATTTTGTATATTTTGCTGGTCACCGCAGCTATGCTTCAACAGCGATGGCTGGGATTGACGTTAACACTGGTGCCGGTAGTAACAGCACTTGCCGTGCTCCCGCGTCAGACTTTGGCTGGATGTATGAAGTTAATGAAGCCATTATTATTCTTTTTCATCATATCATCGGCGTTATCTGGGACAACTCTTTCAACAGAGGGAGGAGGTCTGCACTTTGGCTTTTCCCTGATGCAGGCGGAGGGCACTTTGCTGAATGTGTATCGTTTGTTTATCGTCACATTGGCAAGCCTTTGGTTTTCGTTGACGACACCTTATGGGCGAATGGTAGAAGGGCTTAACTGGGTACTCGGTATCGGTAAAAAGATCAGGTTGCCCGTAGCTTCGTTTGCTCTTGCTGTATCGTTAATCTTTCGGTTTATCCCGATGATCTGGAGTGAGTGGCAGCGATTCTCACTGATCGTGCGGGCACGTGGAAAGGCAGCTTTAAGACCAAATACCGTTCGAATTCGTGACCTGGGTCCGATGGTGATTCCCTTGTTGATGGCACTGTTCCAACGTGCAGAGGATATGACCATTGCGATGGAAATGCGTAAAGTTAGAGAGCACTCTACGCTCGGAGGACGTTCATCGTTATTGGTATGGTCCAAACGCGATACCTGGATTAGCATGGCTGGCCTCATTGTTTTTGTACTTTTAATATGGATTCGCCAATTGTGATGGCGATGATGATTGTGACGGATCCGGTAATGGATCAAAACCTAAACGCAGTGTTTTCCAATAATCATGCATAAATGCGTTTGTCCTCGCTCACAATAAGTCATCTGAAGTGGATCAGGAGGGATAAACGATGAAAGATAAGTTTTTGCGTGAAGAACGGCAAGAATATACCGATGTGTCTACGGTGGAGTCGCAGCGAAATGATATCACACTCGAAGAATTCCCGGAGGGTCCTTACGGTTCGTCGCTGTTATCCGAGTCTCTTGGGAAAAGTTCACCGTGGCGCGTGGACCAGCGGTCTGCACATCGTTTTGATTATGAAAATCATGAGCTTCACGAGGGAGACGTACGGGATTATCCAGGTCAGGATGTTTTTGACGAAACGGTTCCGGATAACGTATCCAAGCCTCAATATACGGAAGAATCGTAATGAGATTTTGATATAAAATAGAGCGTAGCCTCCAACAGGTTTTTCCTGTTCGGGGGTTATTTTCGTTGTGTTTAATGAAAACAAATCTCCTCCAATTCCACATTATGGGTTATTATATTTGTAGCTCGGAGTAAAAATTTGGTTGAATATGCGGGGGGACTTGGAATGAGAGAGATCGATTATAGTCAGTATTTCTGGCAGGATGATAAGATCAGACTACGTGCTTTGCGTGAAGAAGATTGGGAGGATCATTATTATAACCGCTTTGATACACCTGCCCGTCGGTTATTGGAGTGTGCAGTAGAGTTGCCGCCAACCCATGTTGAAGCGAAGAGTTTCACGGAAAACTTCTCTGATTTTTCTTTAACCAAAGGAAGGATCATGTTTACAATTGTAAATATGGATGGTGAAAATGTCGGAGGTGTGAATCTGAACAGCATTGATGAGAGAAACGGTACCTTTAGCATTGGCATTCAAATTGACAGGAATCATCGAGGAAAAGGATACGGAACCAGAGCCGTACGAATTTTGCTGAAGTATGCCTTCTTCGAGCGCAGGCTCAACAAATTTAATGATTATGTACTCCAAGGAAATGAACCTTCCGCAGCAATGATGAGAAAACTTGGATGTGTTCAGGAAGGTGTGCGTCGCCAGGTGATCTATATGGATGGAAAATACCAAGATCTGATCCTCTTTGGATTGACCAAAGATGAGTTTATGGAAAAAGAGGGGCTTGTTTGAAGTAAAGCTAATAAGCTGAAATTAAGTGTGTAGTAGGAGGAACTATGAACCAACCCATACTAACCGATGAATTAATCATCAATTGCAAGGATATTTATTTGCGTGAGTATCGAATTGAAGATTTAGAGAAACTGCAAGAAATTACGTGGCAACCTGAGGTGTATGAATTCCTACCTGGATGGAACGCTACGATTGAAGAAAGGACCCTGTGGCTCACTGAATATGAAATCCCTGAGAATCAGCGTTTTAAACAAGCTGTAGTGGCGGGAGGGGATATCGGAGAGTTATATTTACGTATGGCTATCGTACTCAAAGAAAATGATGAGTTCATAGGATGGTGCTGCTCAGGGATCAAGGACGAACTGCCAGCACCCAATCGGGAGATTATGTACGGTATTTCCAAACACTTCAGGAACCGTGGCTATACAACGCAGGCAGTGAACGGAATGACGGAGTATTTATTTGAACATACAAATGTGGAAGTGTTAAATGCCATCGCTTTGACTACCAATCAAGCGTCCAATAAGGTGATACAGAAATGTAATTTTGAACGGTTAAATTTGATCGAAATCGAGAATGAACCCTATATCCATTATCAACTGTGTAAGGGCAAAGGTCATTTTTGATTGGATTTTTATCCTCATTGAAAATAGCTATAATATGAAAATTTCGGATCAGGTTAGACAGTTATTGCTGGCTGCCTGATTTTTTTGTATTTATTTTAAGAAGCTATTGAGGAAACCTTGTTAGGGTACGTGTTCTCTTACATAAAACGCAAAAAATTGGCCTATTGGACAAGGCTTATGTTAATAATTTTCTCCGCGATAATAGCGCTCCAGTTTGTTATCCAAATGAACAAGCTGCGCTTTTTTCTCCTCGATATCATTCAGCAACTTTTGCTTTTGATCCTCAATCAGCTTGGTTCTTTCCTTCAGCGTGGAGGTTCCTTTATTGACCTGATCATAATACTTTTTAATGTCTTTCACACTCATCCCGGTTTCGCGAAGGCATTTGATAAAAACGAGCCAGTTCAGATCATCCTCCAAATAAAGACGGTTATTCTGCTCATTTCGTGCAGCAGGTTTCAGCAGTCCCTTTCTTTCATAAAAGCGGATCGCTCCAATGGAGATCTCAACTTTTTTCGCTACTTCTCCAATCGTTAACATGATAATTCCCCCTTTTATAAAAATAATTTGACCTACACTAAGTGTAGTATAGTAACTTAAACATTGTTAAATATAAATCAAATTATGGAAAGAAGGATTCGCATGAAAAAAACTGTTTTTGTAACCGGAGCAAATAAAGGAATTGGATATGAAATCGTCAAGCAGTTGGGTGAAGCGGGTTGGAAAGTTATTCTTGGCGCACGTAGTGTCGAACGGGGGGAAGCAGCTGTTTCCGAGTTAACTTCCAGGGGATTAGACGTAGAATTTCTACAGCTTGACATGACTGACTTGAATAGCATCCAGCAGGCAGCCGATACGATTCAGAAGACTTATCCAGCAATAAACCTTTTGATCAATAACGCCGGTATGCCTGGTGCTTTCTCTCATTCCTTCACGGATACAAAAGAGGAGGATCTGCGGAATGCCTTCGAAGTGAACTTTTTCGGCACCTTCCGTTTGAATCAGCGATTGTTCCCGTTAATCAAAGATAATGAAGGCACAATCATTAATGTATCAACCGACATGGCTTCTCTGGACCATATGCAAAATGCGGAATTTACTTTAAACGCCTTCGACTATAATTCATCCAAAACGGCCAACAGTGCAATGACACTTTCGATGGCTTATGAAGTGAAAAACAGCAGGGCGCAAGTCTTTGCAGTAACGCCCGGATTTACATCAACAGATCTTAATGGCAATGCCGAAGGCGGTAAATCAAAAGAAGCCGGCGCTGCGATTATTGTGCGCTATGCGACGGATGGCAAACGACAT
This sequence comes from Paenibacillus sp. FSL H7-689, assembly GCF_000517905.1. NCBI lineage: Bacteria > Bacillati > Bacillota > Bacilli > Caryophanales > Paenibacillaceae > Paenibacillus > Paenibacillus sp. FSL H7-689. The sequence goes on along the minus strand of NZ_ASPU01000013.1, from coordinate 215,092 downwards.
AACGAAGAATTCCTAGATGAGAATGGCGTGTACCCTTGGTAATCCACCGTTCATACTGGATAATCTTGTCCGACGGATGATAGCGTAATGTTAGATGAAGTTTTTGCTTGGTTCCGTTACTTAGATATCAAGGAATATGAGAATACAACGTCGAATAAAAAAATAAGTTAGTTTTATCTTGTTTATATGCTGTAAATGAAACAAACACCAAACGTAGACGAACATCTTTCTTGTACTAAGTTAACGGAGCATGTACTATAAATCCTATTTCTAACAAGCGTATCAATCGGAGGTATATATTTAATGGAGGTTTCATTATACAAAGCAGATTTAAAAGATGCAGTGACTGTTCATGAAATGAAAATCAAAGCATTTATGCCTTTGTTGGAAAAATATCAGGATTTTGAAACAAGCCCCGCCAATGAAACCGTAGAAAGAATTATTACTCAAATAAATCAATCTTTTACAGATTATTTCATAATTCATCATCTTGAGGTTGCTGTTGGTGGAATTAGAGTCGTGAAAAAAGATAATCAGATCTATAGTATTAGCCCAATTTTTATACTGCCAGAACATCAAGGAAAAGGAATTGCTCAAAGGGTCTTTACAATGGTTGAGCAGATATATGAGGATGCAAAGTTATGGAAATTGGGTACCATCTTACAAGAAAAAGGAAACTGTTATTTGTATGAAAAGATAGGCTACAAAAAAACGGGTGTAACAAAAGCAATTAACGACGAAATGACAATGGTATTTTATGAAAACCATTTATAAGCATCATATCCTTGAATATGACGTCTCAGATTCGTAAGCCTGAAAGCCCGAAACCAACTGGGCCACTACTCTACCACTCTACCATCGGATACAAAAAGAATCCCCCTTTCATTCCTCAACCGAAATGAGAGGGGGATTCGTCATGCAATAAAAAGCCGGAATTAAAATGAAAGTAAAGCAGCTTTTGGAGAACTTGCCTAGAGCTTGCGTAATGATCAAGTAGATCTTACGTAGAGCTGCGTATAGCCAACGTAGAGCCAACTTATAGCCTACTTGGAGGCTATACTCAGCCTAGACATCAGCCTTATACAACGGCATTAATATCATAAATTCAGTTCCCAAGCCTACCTGACTTTGTACGGTAATTTTCCCACCATACGACTCCACAATCGAGCGGGTAATGGCTAGACCGAGACCCGCGCCACCTTGTTTGCGCGAACGAGAACTGCTTGTGCGGTAAAATCGTTCAAAGATATGGGGCAGATGTTGAGGTTCAATGCCTGTACCGTTATCCTTTACTGACAATTCAGCCTTATGGTGCGTGGCATACAACGTTATGGAGATGGCTCCATGCTCTGGATCGGTGTGCTGCACCGCGTTATGGAACAGATTCAGCACAACCTGTTTCAGCTTGTAAGGGTCAGCCAGTACATACACTTCAGCCGTCAGGTCAAGATGAATGGATCTTTGCTGAGCCATCATGGCGAGTTGTGATTGCATTTTGAGCAGCAGACTGTCTAGCTGAATGACCTCCCGCTCCTGCTTTGGAGCCTGATCCAGCTTGGTTAGTAACAGCAAATCTTCAACCAGCTTGTTAATTCGTACGGATTCGCCGTGCATGCTGTCCAGCGCTTTATACAATTGATCTTGATTGGTCGCTGCACCCCGCTGTAGAACTTCAATGAAGCCGTGTATGGAGGTAAGCGGGGTACGAAGTTCATGGGAAGCATCAGACAAGAAACGCTGCATCTGCTCTTTCGATTCCCGCTCCGCTTCAAACGAATTCTCCAACCTTTCAAGCATGCCATTAAATGAAACGGCGAGCTGATCCACTTCTTCTTGTCCCTGAACGACGGGAAGGCGTTCTGCGAGGCTGCCTGCGTCGATCTGCTGTACTTTATTCACCATATTGGACAGGGGAACCAGCGTCCGGCGTAATACCTTAGTGTATAGAACAAGACCAGCTACCATGGCCAACAGCGATAACATGAGGAATATCAGAAGCTGTTTAATAATCAAGTCTCTAAGTGGCTTCGTAGCCGTGCCCATCTGGACCATCGGTAAGCCTCGATTGCGTGGACCGGGTGAGGCGAATACAATCAATTGCTCATTGCCTTGGGTATCCGTAACGATCCGGTAGGGAATATGTTTTTGTTCTTTCAACTCATCTGTAATGTTCTGATATTCAGCGGTTGATAGTTGAGGGGCTTTCAGGCCATCTTCTCCAAAAACATCCTCGAACGTACCTTGGTTGTCAAACAGGGCCAGTGAACGGTCCGGAATAAACAGCACCCGATTGCCAGACCCGTTTCCTGCCTGTCCACCAAAAGGATTGTTGGAAGAGCCACTACGTGACTGGATTCCGAGCCAAACCGGGGGCATGGACATAAGCTGTTCTTCCATGGTTTTTGCCTGATTCCGGTAGAGAAAGCTTTCCATGATCCAGAATTGCAGAATACCGATTAACAATAGTAACCCAGCAAGCACGAACAGGGAACGTGAGAGCAATTGAGAACGCAGTGAATGAGGCCAGATCCATTGGTGAAGACGTCTTAAACGAAGTTTATTTTTCTTAGGCAGCGAGTTCATCAGAGATCCACCCTGTAACCGACACCCCGAAGCGTGCGAATGAGTTTATGCTCTTTATCCCCGAGTTTGTCGCGCAAGGAGCGAACGTATACCTCCACAATATTTTCTTCCCCACCAAAATCATACCCCCACACCCGGCTCAGAATGGTCGCTTTGCTAAGTACAATCCCATGATTAAGCACAATAAATTTTAACAGTTCGTATTCGGTAGGAGATAATTCCAGAACCTGATTCTGATAGGTGATTTCTTTGCGCTGATCATCAATTCGGAAGGGACCGTGGGTGACGGCTCCTATTAATAAAGGAAATTGATTCCGCAGTCTGGCCTGAATCCGGGCGAGCAGCTCGTCGAAGGCAAAAGGTTTGACCATGTAATCGTCAGCACCTAACCAAAGGCCCTTAACCCGATTCTCGACTTCGTCCTTCGCTGTCAGCATAATTACGCCAACCTCGGTACCGGTCTTACGCAGACGCTCGACCACTTCGAATCCATCCATCTCTGGCATCATGACATCCAGAATAGCCATATGGGGCTTGAATTCAAGCGCCAACTCAAGCGCAGCCGCTCCATCTGGTGCGGTGCGCACATCGAAGCCCTCATTGCTTAATCCAAGCTCCAGAAATTGCAAAATATGCGGTTCATCATCAGCCAATAGTATTTTAATTCCGCTGCTAAGCTTCATAATGCGGGGTTCCTCCTTGCTTGCTTCCATCTATAGCTCTCCCTTACTTGAGAGGGACTGTATGTTGTATTATCGCTTGCCAAACTGAAATTTAGCTGAAAGGATTGTGAATTATCCTCAGACAACATTCAGCGGGCACTCATCCCAGTTTTATTTTGGCATGTCACAATACTAGACATGAAGAACTTTGAAGGAGTGATCAACATTGAATAACACCAAAAGAAGGATGGATCTTGTCCTTCTGCCGATTGTATTACTGGCGGCATTTCTGAATGGGTACGGTATCTGGAATGATCAATATGCCAATTCCTATTATACGACTGCCGTTGGGAGTATGCTCAGCAACTTCCACAACTTTTTCTATGCTTCACTCGACTCGGCAGGCTCGGTCACTGTAGATAAACCACCCGTTGTCTTCTGGATTCAGACGGCCTTTGCCTATGTCTTTGGACTGCATGGATGGAGCGTTATTTTGCCGCAGGTATTAGCGGGAATCGGTTCGGTGCTCCTGATCTATTTCATGGTGAAACCTACATATGGTCTTGCAGCAGCACGAATCTCGGCACTTGCGATGGCAACTGTGCCTGTCGTGGCGGCAGTCAGCCGGACCAACAATATTGACAGCATGCTGGTGTTTACACTATTGCTGGGTTCATGGTTTTTGTTCAAAGGCAGCAAACAAGGCAGTACTTGGCGCATTCTGGTTGCCTTTGGGTTAATAGGCGTAGCCTTTAATATGAAAATGCTTCAAGCCTACATGGTACTCCCGGCTTTTTACTTGTTCTATCTGCTTGCATTTCAGGCGAAATGGAGAAGGAAGATCATCCTGCTGATCGGCAGCACAGCGGTTCTTGCGGTCGTTTCCTTATCCTGGGCGGTCACTGTGGATTCTATACCCGAAGCCGAGCGGCCTTATATCGGCAGCAGTGAAACTAACTCGGTCATGGAACTCGCTTTTGGATACAATGGTCTGGCTCGCCTAACGGGTCAGCAGAATACCGCAGGTAACGCAGGTATGCCAAATGGTATGGGACAGGGAAATAATCGTGGCAATCGAGGAGACTTGTCTTCAGGCCCTAATCAGACAGGCAGTGGTGTTCCTGGCGCTGGGCAAGATGTCAATGCACCGGATAACGATAATATGAATGGGTCGAATGGCAATTTCCCGAACGGGCAGATGCCGAATGATATGGAAATGCCAAACGGAAGAAATTTCGGCGGAGGCATGGGCGGAATGTTTGGTACGGGGGAGAAAGGTCCTCTGCGTCTGTTCCAGACGGAACTGTCAGGTCAAGCTAGCTGGCTGTTGCCAGTTGTGCTGCTTGGATGCATTGCTATATTTGCAAGATTAAGACGGAGAAATATAACCAACAAGCACAAGGAGGCCTTGTTCTGGCTGGCATGGCTGCTTCCTGTTGCTGCTTTTTTCAGTGTGGCAGGTTTCTTCCATCAATATTATCTGATTATGCTTGCACCTCCAATAGCGGCGCTGACTGGTGCAGGATTTGTAGCGATGTGGAAGTCATATCGTGATCGCGTTGGATGGCAGGCATGGTTGCTTCCGGTGTCCGTGCTGCTGACGACTCTGTTTGGCTGGTATATCATGCAGGTGTATAACGAGACGATTGGTGCAGGCTGGTCCATTAGTGAATTGATCGCAGGCATTCTGGTCACGGTCCTCCTGATCGTTATGCTTCATCGCAGACATCGATGGAAACAGGGCTTCATTATCGCAGGATTCATGGTGATGCTGATCGGTCCAATCTACTGGGCATTCACCCCTATTACTTATGGTGGTAACAGCATGATCCCGGCAGCAGGGCCCACCGGTTCCAATGGTATGTTTGGTGGAGCAGGAATGGGCATGCCGATGGGTAACGGTGCAGGAGATACAGAAATGCCTACAATGGGTGGCCGTGGCGGAATGGGTAACCGTAACGAAGAAGTGGATACAGCCACACTGAATTATCTGAAGGAGCACAATACGGGCGAAACGTATCTCTTTGCCACTACGGACTATAATCAGGCAGCACCTTATATCATTGATGAAAGAGCAGCGGTCATTACACTTGGAGGGTTCTCCGGCTCAGACCCGGTGTACACAACAGAGGAACTTGAGCAACTCGTCAAGAGCGGGCAAGTGAAATACTTCATGGTTGGTGGCATGGGTGGCCGCGGAGGAAACTCGGATATTAGCGATTGGATCAAAGAGCACGGATCCGAGATTCCAACGTCAGAATGGAAGACAGGCACGGACAGCGGAGATACGGATAACGGTGATACGGAGAGTGAAGCTGGACTTGGATTCGGATTCGGCGGACAGACGACTTTGTATGAAGTGAAATTGTAGCTATATAAATTGAACTTATCATTTACACGATAACGGAGAGGACAGAAAAAACCTGAAAAAGCGAAGCGTTCGCCTTTATCCCCGGATTTTCCCTTTATAAAGGGAATCAAAAAATCTGGGGATAACAGCGATTGGAGGGTTGTTCTGTCATCGAAGTGTGCAGTGTAAATATTCTTTATTTCAATTTGTAAAGAGTGAAAATCTCGGACGAAGTCCATTGGAAAAGGGAGGGGACAAACATGGCTCACGCGTACCGATACAGCATTATTATTCCCATGTATAACGAGGAAGCGGTGATCGAGGAGACTTATCGGCGTCTGAAGAAGGTCATGGGCAGCACGGGAGAGAGCTATGAACTGTTGTTTGTCAATGATGGAAGCGTGGATCGAAGTGCACAGATGATCCGTGATTACGCCCGTTGGGACGAGAGTGTGAAGCTGATCGATTTTGCCCGTAACTTCGGACATCAGATTGCGATAACAGCGGGTATGGATTATGCAGTGGGGGATGCGGTGGTTATTATTGATGCGGATCTGCAGGACCCTCCCGAACTGATACTGGATATGATCGCCAAATGGAAAGAGGGTTACGAAGTCGTATATGCCCGTCGCACCAGAAGAAGCGGGGAAACTCGCTTCAAAAAATGGTCGGCAAGTCTGTTCTATCGTGTACTTCGTGCCTCAACGGATACGGATATCCCGGTAGATACCGGAGATTTTCGCCTGATTGACCGCAAAGTATGTGATGAGATGAAACGTCTTCCGGAGAAAAATCGGTTTGTGCGCGGGTTGGTCAGTTGGGTCGGATTTCGTCAGACTGCGATTGAATATGAACGTGATGAACGTCTCGCAGGCGAAACAAAATATCCGCTGAAACGCATGCTGAAGCTAAGCCTGGATGGCATTACTTCATTTTCGCATAAACCGCTCAAGCTTGCAGGTTATGTAGGTGCGATCCTGTCGGTAGGTGGATTCATCTACATGTTAACCGTTATTGGTTCGGCCATCTTTACGGATTCAACGATTAAGGGATGGCCCTCCATTGTGAGTATCATGCTGATGTTTAACGGATTCATCTTGATTATGCTGGGCATTCTGGGCGAGTACGTTGGCCGAATCTATGATGAGACCAAGGCACGTCCGCTATACATTGTGAGAGACGTGGTTCAAGCCGAGGGCCAGCAAGCGCAATCCCGATTGACAGCCCGAGTTGCTCATCATGACTAAGCGTCTGGTGACACTTTTCAAGTTCGGTATTGTGGGTGTTGCAAATACGGCAGTGGATGCAGTGGTGTTTGCGTTTCTCGCAGCGGCGGGTGTGCCGGTTCTGATTGCTCAAGTAATCTCGTACAGCTGCGGGGTTGCGAACAGTTATTGGCTGAACGGCAGGTGGACTTTTCGGGATGCGGCACGAGGGAGCGGCAATAGAACAAAACTTATTCGTTTTCTAATCACCAATCTCATCGTTCTCGCGTTATCCGCCCTCATTCTGATGACTTTGCACGACATGCTGGGTTGGAGTCTCGTGATGAGCAAGATCGTGGCGACCTTGATGGGGATGGTTCTGAACTATATGGCCAGCAGATATTGGGTGTTTCGTATCGCTACTTAACTGCCCACAGCGTGCAATATTGGTTATAAGAAGCAAATGAAAGGAGTGTATGATGATATGCGAATTAAAAAAGCAGTTATTCCGGCAGCGGGTCTCGGAACCCGTTTCCTGCCAGCAACCAAAGCTCAGCCCAAAGAGATGTTACCGATTGTAGACAAACCGGCCATCCAATACATTGTTGAAGAAGCAGTACAATCAGGCATTGAGAATATCCTCATTGTGACCGGACGCAACAAAAAATCCATAGAAGACCATTTTGATAAATCGGTTGAACTTGAACACTCTTTGTATGCCAAGGGCAAACAGTCTTTACTGGAAGAGGTGCAGGCGATCAGCGAGATGGCAAATATTCATTTTATTCGTCAAAAAGAACCGCTGGGACTGGGGCATGCCATTGGGTGTGCACGGCAATTTGTAGGCGATGATGCCTTCGCTGTACTGCTCGGAGATGATATTATGGTGTCTGAACCGCCTGCACTTGCACAGATGGTCCATCTTTATGAAAAGACAGGCAATCAGATCATCGGTGTCCGTCAAGTAGACGCGGCAAATGTGAGCAAATATGGCATCATTGATTCGAATGGTGCAGAGGACCGGGTTCACCGAGTCACCAATCTGGTCGAAAAACCATCCCTTGCAGAAGCACCATCCCGGACAGCCGTAATGGGACGATACATTCTGAAACCTTCCATCTTTCCTATTCTGGATCAGATCGAGAGAGGGGCTGGAGGGGAATATCAGTTAACGGATGCCTTGAAAGAAGTGAGTCAGGTGGAGGAACTGTTGGCCCTTGAACTGCAGGGGCGCCGCTACGATATTGGTGATCAATTCGGATATATTCAGGCGATCTTGGAGATCGGACTGATGCGCAAGGAATTACAGCCCATGCTGACACCCTATCTTCAGAAGCTTGCAACCCAGTGGGCCTAGAAATTGATATGTAGCAGAGGTTTATATCTGCTGTAGGACGATGCCTCCTCCGTGCCATGGTTCTGTCTACACCCAGCATTGTACATTGCTTCCTGTAACGCTACAATGAGCAAGAAGTTTAAGTTGCTCTTTGAGGGGTGAGGAATCATGAATGAATCTATCATCAGGGACCTTATTAAGTATATGGACGTAGAGGACAACACCGCCATTCAGTATATTCAGACTGAGCATCGGATGAAACTGGGACTCTTTTGGGGGATACAGGAAGGCAGCCGCGTTCTGGAAATCGGGTGTGGTCAGGGAGATACAACGGCCGTGCTTGCACATCTGGTGGGGGAGCACGGGTACGTTCATGGTGTAGATATTGCACCAGAGGATTATGGTGCACCGCTGACCGTAGGCGAAGCGGGTGCCAAGCTGCGGAGATCTCCGCTGGGTGATCGAATTCGAATGGATTATGATTACGACATTTTAAGTGATCAAGCCCAATTCTCCGAGAATGAGTTTGATGTGATTGTGCTATCCCATTGTTCTTGGTACCTGAAATCGTTTGACGAACTCGCCCAGATTCTTAGCAAGGTTAGGACGTGGGGACATCAGTTATGTTTCGCAGAATGGGATGCGCGAGTTACAGATGTGAGCCAGCTCTCACATTGGTTATCCGTTCTGATTCAGTCTCAGGTTGAATGTTACAAGGAGAACAGCTTCTCCAATGTGCGCACGCTTTTTACACCGGAGGATATCCAAGAGCTTGTGTCTGCGGCAGGCTGGACGATTAAGGAAGAGGCTTCGATCCATTCTCCTGAGTTGCAGGACGGTCGCTGGGAAACCGAAATGACACTGGCAGAAGCGCCTGTGGAACTGCAAATGCTTCCGATCCCGGACAAAGTGAAAACACTTCTTCTTTCCGAACTGAAATTACTTAAGACACATCATGTCTCGGGGCCTGGGAGTCCACTAGGAACGTATGCCATGGTTGCCAAAAAAACAGTAAGGAAATAGCTATTTGCAGTATATTATAATAAAAACGTCTATGACGTACTTTTCACAGAAGACAGACCGCATTTAGCTGGAATTTTTCTTGCGATAATTGAATGGTTCAGCTCAGCTGGAAACATATAAATTCCATGATCTAAAAAAATGTGTTTACTTCATCACGGTAATTTTGATATTATAATCGCAATATCAAATGCGACGAAGAGACGAGTAGATAAAAATCATTCTTTCAAAGAGAGCTCCGGCAGCTGAAAAGGAGTAAAGAACTTTTTATTGAATAAAGACTCAGAGCAGCACATCGGAACTTAGCGTTAAGGGATGATGTGACAGGAGCTCCTGTTACAGAGCTAGAGTATGAACGGTCTACAGCTAGCAACATGGTTGTAAACCTTTACTTGAAGAGGCGGATATGGTGACATATTGGCGAATCTGGGTGGTACCACGAGAGTTCAATCTCGTCCCTGAGACTATTGTCTTGGGGATGGGATTTTTTGGTTTTTCCAGGGCTGTGACTACACGCTTTGGAATTGCCTGAATAGTGTTAATTAGGAAGTCAAATTTCATAATACGTTTTTAGTGAGTTATGAAATTGATCAAAGAGAAGAATCACTTAAACCGAAAGGAAATGATGATTGAATGTCAGCAAAATTGAAAGTTGGTATCGTCGGAGGAACGGGAATGGTGGGTCAGCGTTTTGTGGACCTGCTCGATCAACATCCATGGTTTGAAGTAACAGCTATTTCTGCAAGCGCCAATTCAGCAGGTAAAACATATGAAGAATCCGTACAAGGCAGATGGAAACTCGCAGTTCCTATTCCGGAAGCTGTGAAGAGAATCCTTGTTCAGGATGCTTCCCAGGTTGAGGCTTTTGCCAGCCAGGTTGATTTTATTTTCTGCGCGGTTGATATGAAAAAGAATGAGATTCAAGCGCTCGAAGAGGCTTATGCCAGAACAGGAACACCTGTAGTGTCCAACAACTCCGCTCACCGCTGGACAGCAGATGTACCCATGGTAATCCCTGAGATTAACCCGGGACATCTGGATGTGATTGAAGCTCAACGCAAACGTCTGGGCACAAAAACCGGATTTATTGCTGTAAAACCAAACTGCTCGATTCAGAGCTATGTGCCTGCACTGCACGCCTTGCGTGAATTCAACCCAACTCAGGTTGTCGCTTCCACATATCAAGCAATCTCGGGAGCAGGTAAAAACTTTACGGACTGGCCAGATATGCTCGATAATGTCATTCCATACATCGGTGGCGAAGAAGAGAAGAGTGAGCAGGAACCACTGCGGATCTGGGGTAGTATCGAAAATAATCAGATCGTCAAAGCATCGGCTCCATTAATTACAACCCAATGTATTCGTGTACCGGTAACGGATGGACATCTGGCGACCGTGTTTGTAAACTTCGAGAAAAAACCAAGCAAAGACGAAATTTTGGAGCGTTGGTTGCAGTTCAAAGGTCGTCCGCAGGAACTGGCTCTGCCAAGTGCACCAAAACAGTTCATTACGTATTTTGAAGAAGAGAACAGACCGCAGACAAAACTGGATCGTGACATCGAACGCGGAATGGGTGTCTCCACAGGCCGACTGCGCGAAGACTCACTCTATGATTACAAATTCGTGGGATTGTCCCACAACACGCTCCGCGGAGCGGCAGGTGGTGCGGTTCTGATCGCAGAACTACTCAAAGCTGAAGGATATATTCAGCCGAAATAAGCATAAAGGCATCATGAGCAGTAGATTTCTGAACAGGATATTTCATGAAAAACCATCACTTGTTGATGGTTTTTTTTGTATTGTGAACAGGGACCAGAAAATGGGCAGGAATAGATTAAAGAGATTCCAGCAGAGGGTTGTAGTGGCGAAAAACGCCGACAATGTTGTCGGCGTTTTTTACTCAGGCTCATTTAGATATACATTAATGTAAGAAATATCCTATATGTTTAGAACATACGTGAGCTATATCATGTGAAGTTTAGGATACTATGCTAGTTTGCTGCTTCATAGCAGCTGCTGGGCACTGAGCCGAAACCTCGGCTTCAGGAAGACTGCGACTTTTTAAACGGGATGCAGGACAACTCCCTTCTTCGTCACGCTTGGTTTCCCAATTGATCGGGTTGGTCATATCCGGGATGCGCTGCTCCAAAATGGCCTGATATTGACGTGCTTTCTCTTCCAAATGGGCTACGCGGCTCTTGGCCTCTTCAAGCTGAATCAGCGCCGCTTCCTTATACTCCATCATAAGTGCGAATCGCTGCGAAACGGTTGAATCACCTTCGAGGCAGAGATCGACGTATGTTTTAATATTTTCAATCGGTAAACCTGTCTGCTTAAGGCATTTGACGCCATGTAGCCAATTGATGGATTCTTCATCAAACACCCGAATATTATTTTTATTGCGTTGAATGCTCGGAACCAAGCCTTTATCCGTGTAAAAGCGAACAGCGTGCTCTGTGAGTCCCGTAAGCTGGGCAGCATCCTGGACAGTATACATATGTACTCCTCCTTCAAAAAAATATTGGAGACGCTTGACTTCGTGTAAGACGAAGGAGCTAGGGTTATTGTAACGCAAGTCGGCCGGAAGTGGAATCCTCGCTTCGTTGCTGAATTTCAGGAAAACGTGACCACTTGCGATTCACAATTGAACCATAGGAGGAATTGAATATGCAAACTGTAACCTTGAACAATGGAGTGAAAATGCCGATTATTGGCTTTGGTGTCTACCAGGTTCCCGATGCTGATGAATGTGAGAACACGGTATATGAGGCGCTGAAAGCCGGTTACCGCCTAATTGATACCGCTGCCGGTTACCTAAACGAAGAAGCGGTTGGACGTGCAATTAAACGCAGTGGCATAGCGCGGGAAGAACTTTTCATCACGACAAAGCTTTGGATTCAGGATGCAGGATACGAAAGTGCCAAGCGGGCGTTTGCCAAATCGTTAAGTAAGCTGCAGCTCGATTATCTGGATATGTACCTTATTCACATGCCGTTTGGTGATTATTACGGCGCATGGCGTGCGATGGAAGAACTATACCGTGAGGGCAAGATCAGGGCTATCGGTGTCAGTAACTTCCTACCTGACCGCCTGATGGACCTCATCGTCCACAACGAAGTTGTGCCTGTCATCAATCAGATCGAAACTCATCCGTTTCAACAGCAGGTCGACAGCGCTGTTTTCATGAAAGAACAGGGGATACAGCACCAGTCATGGTCCCCGTTCGCCGAAGGTCGCAACAATCTGTTCAGCAACGAAGTCTTGGTTTCCATTGCCGAGAAACATAACAAATCCGTCGCCCAGGTTGTACTGCGCTGGCTTGTGCAGCGGGATGTTGTTGTTATTCCAAAATCAGTACGCAAAGAGCGGCTTATCGAGAACTTCGATATTTTCGACTTTGTACTAAGCCCGGAAGAGATTGCAACCATTTCCACACTGGATACCAAGGAAAGTCTATTCATGAAGATTGATAATCCTGAAGTTGCCAAGATGCTGGGCAATATGAAAGTGGATTTGTAGCCAGGAACGGATTGCTAGGTTTACGAAACGTAGCAGTATCTTGGCAATAATAGTAACAATAGCAACTCAATGCAAAACGCCGACAATCATGTCGGCGTTTTTTTCATCCAATATTTTGCTAGGCCGCAGATGTCTTATCTGACTTTTGCAGAAGCTGAGAGCGACGACCGAGCAGATAACCTGTTAATGAAGCAAGCATCTGCTGGAATACCATGCCTAGCACGACCGGGACAGCAACAGGTGGCGGAAAATAAGAAACAGCCAGTACTGCGCCAGCGCTGATATTACGCATACCTCCATTGAACACCAGAGCGACCTGATCGGCCTCATTCCAGCCCAGCAATCGGGCGATGAAGTAACTTAGCGCATAACCGAATGATGCCAGGAAAATAATGATGACCGCAAGTCCAGCGAGCTTCCAGTTGAAGTCAGCCAAGTAGGGCGCAACGACAGATCCGTTAATTGCAACAACTGATGCCATAAACAATTTGGATAACGGATTCAACCTTGGTCCCCATACCGGGACAATGGCCCCTTTGGTCCACTCATTCAGAAGCATACCCACCAGCGATGGCACAACAATCATCCAGAACAGACTGCTCATCATGGCTGCCGTATCCAATGTGACACTGGTGCCGATTAACAGGGATAACACCCCGGGCACTACAAAAGGAGCAAGCATGGTATCAATCAGGATGATGGATAGCGTAAGTGCGATATTGCCCCGATAGATACTGACCCAGATGAAGCTGCTTATTCCTGTAGGGATAACTGCTGCCAGAACCAGGCCTGTTATGGTATACGCATCTGTAGGGAAAACCAGATGACCCATACCGAGAGCAATTAGAGGCATCGCCAAATGCAAAATAAACAGACATACAAACAGGGGGAACGGCTTCTTCAGCACGTTCACAAAATCCCGTATCCCAAGACTGATACTTCCAGCGAACGTCATGAACGCAAAAAGCCAAGGGGATAAAAAGGTATAAGAAGAAAGAAAACTCCCGCATAACACGCCAACAATAATGCTGATTGGGGTAATCAGTGGCATGATGCGGTTCAAGCGTTGGTTCAAGGCTTGAAGCATAATCATGACATCCCTTTACCGTGTGATTTTACTATTATACATGTTAATAACGTTGGCTGCAGACCCATTTGCAAAGAAGCAGTCTTAACAGGTATCATGGACTTGGAACAAGGATTCCGATTAGGAGAAGGGGAGATGATCATGTTCATAAGAAAAAGAAAGCACACGTTAATGATGACAGGCCTTATTGCATCAAGTATTCTGCTGATTTCAGCCTGTTCTGTCGTGGAACAAGCCAATCAAAGTCTAAATTATGTGAGTGGGGCTACTGATTATATAGAACAGGTATCAAACGCCGGGGCTGATCTGCAAGAGCTCGCATCGAGTGCGGTGAATAATCCGGAGATTACAACGCAGATTCAGGAGAAAATCGATCTGATCCAAGCAGAAGCAAGTGAATTTTCTCAGTTGACTGCTCCTGCAATAGGAGAGAGCATTCATGAGAATCTGGTTAGTTACAATACTCAATTAACGGAAGTCGTGGGCAATTTCGAGAATACAATTGCAGAGCAAGGTTTTACGGCAGAAAATTGGGAGAAGACAGGTATTCCTGAACTGATCACGAACATCAATAATTTGAAAGATCCGCTAAGCGGACTTCAGGGTGAATAAGTTGAATTGATCTTAGCACCTTAAGACAACACAGTTTGAAATTCTCATATTTTATAAGGGCGAGATATCGGAATGATTGAATTACCGCTATGCTCGCTTTTTTATTTTCCGAAAACTCATGCATATTTAATATCACAGGAGCTAGACTATATCATGTAAATAGGAGATGTATATGACATTTATCTCATATTTATGTGAAGATGATCTATGGTTTGACAAGGTTGGGACAGAGGCGTATGATAAGTATATAAGTTAATAAAATATAGTTACTTACTATAAGTTATGAAATGTACCTAAATATATTTTGCCAAAGGAGAGCTGAGTCATGACGGAGCACAATGGAAAAGTGATCATTATTACAGGTGGAGCAAGTGGTATTGGTAAAGAGACAGCACTTCAACTTTCGGATCAAGGTGCGACTATTGTTGTCGCTGACTATAATGAAGACGGAGCCAAGAAGCTTGCGGCAGAGATTGAAGCAGCAGGCGGAACAGCGGGCGCGTACAAAGTGGATGTATCCAAAGGGGACGAGATCAAAGCCCTGATCGACTGGACCGTAGAGCAATATGGTACGTTAAGCGGTATTTTCAATAACGCAGGTATTGGACTTGTGAAGCCATTTCTGGAGATGGACCCGGAATCCTATCACAGAGTCATTGATGTAGACCAGCACAGTGTATATTATGGCATGTATTATGGCGCGAAAAAAATGGTTGAATTGAATGTACAAGGTACCATTGTAAATACAGCTTCGATCTATGGAAGTGTTGCCGCAGTAGGCAGCTTCAACTACAATGCAGCCAAGGCTGCTGTTGTTATGATGTCCAAATCCGGTGCATTGGAACTTGCAGAACATGGAATTCGTGTAATTGGTGTGGCACCTGGCTTTATCGAAACACCGATTCTGGGTGATGACCAAGCCATGAAAGATGCACTTGCTACTCAACATATGCGTGGAGAGCTCATTCAACCCGAAAAAGTAGCCAGTGTGGTTACATTTCTGTTCAGTGATGCAGCAAGTGCAGTGAACGGGACAACCGTAGCTGTAGATGATGGATTCCTTAGCTTCAAAACCAAATAAAATAAAGTAAGTAACCCTTTTAATCTAAGGGAACTCATCTCAAAAAAAAGAAAAACAGAAAAAAACGGTGCAGAACGATTTATTCGTTTTGCACCGTTTTTGTATTTTCATTATAAAGTAATTGTGGCATATAAGACAGAAATAAGTTTGTCGAATCATCCCGAAATTTCAGAGATCGTGATACAATTAACAAGGTTATAGCTTTTTATCATTTTGTGGTGTCATAGACAATTCGAACGCCGAGAGAGCCATAACTCTCTTCTTTGTAATGACATTGAGAACAAGTTTTGGTCGAGCACAACGCATCGTTATGAACTTGTAATTTTTCGTTGCACTGTGGACATTTATTTTCAAAAAGAGTCTTCAACACGTTAAACATGCTTAATCACTCATTTCGGATTAATTTACTTGGTTTTCATTATAACGGATTATATTCACCTTGTATAGCACTTTTGAGTGGTATCGAGATGAGATTTATATTGCACGAAAGGAAGCGCATAACCGATGGATCTTCTGCTTTTTATCATCATGTTTATACTGGGTCTGGTCGGTTCATTCTTCTCCGGTTTGTTGGGTATTGGTGGGGCCATTATCAATTATCCGCTACTGTTATATGTTCCATCCTGGATGGGACTGGAGCCATTCTCAGCACATCAGGTATCTTCGATTAGTATGTTTCAAGTGTTTTTCGCTTCACTTGCCGGTGTGATTGCATTCCGCAGAAAAGTAAAAACGGGTAGAAGTGGTGGGGCGATCGTTCACCGCGGATTGGTGCTGTACATGGGCTCCAGCATTCTTGCTGGCAGTCTGATCGGTGGGTTCATATCCGGTCATCTGGACGGAAGAGTTATTAATCTGATCTATGGCATTCTGGCGATCATAGCAATTGTTCTCATGCTGATTCCCGGAAAGGGAAAGCTTGATACCTCAGCTCCTTTGGTGTTTAACCGATGGATTGCAGCAGGCACTGCTTTTGCAGTAGGCATTGTATCAGGAATTGTTGGTGCGGGTGGTGCCTTTATCCTTATTCCCATCATGCTGACAATTCTCAACATCCCCGTACGAACAACGATTGCTTCTTCACTGGCGATTGTATTTATCTCCGCCATTGGCGGCGTTATAGGGAAAATTACGGGTGGAGACATTCCGCTAGAACCCATTATATACACGGTGATCGGAAGTCTGCTAGGCGCATCCCTTGGTTCACGGGTTAGTTCGATGATCAATGTGAGGGAACTTCGATATGCATTAATCGTACTTATCGCCATCACAGCGGTTAAAGTCTGGTCATCCATTCTGTAAAATCACGTATATGGGAATGAACAATGACGATTTCGTAACCAAACGGTTGAATCGCCGTATATAGGTTATGAACATGAGCTGAAGCGTTGGATACACGATCAAATGAGTTCAGTTTTCGTCCATGGAGCACCTCATCTCCTTTCATGGATACATGTTTAACATTAATAGAAGTTGAGGTATCCACCCTATGAATAACGTACTTACAGAACAGGCTGATGCAGGATATCGGCTAGCTGAGCAGAAAGCATCTCAGTATTTTACTTCTCTTAGGCAGCAACTTATGGATAATACGTATACAACAGCACTTACCCAAGATATTCATGTATGGCAAAAGAAACATATTCATCGTTTTGCCTGGCTTTCTCTTTTATCACCTAGCAAAAGAAAACCGGATCCCCGGGATGTTCATAGATATATCCACTGGCTGAATACGACAGGAAAGCTGGATGATTACCTGGATCGGAGTATCTCCTATATTTATATGCGGGATCTGGGGCAAGCCCTTGATTCTTCGGGTACGCAGGCCCGAATTCAGAACGTTGTCCAGAATACCAAAAAATACTTTATGGGCTCAGCTACTGGGCGAAAAGGGCAACCTGATTATATCAGTCTGGCTGCGTTGTACCGGTGGGGACAGAAGGAGCACATTGAAACGGCTGTCATCTGGGTGATGAACAAATTAAAGAATGTAGCATCCAACATCCCGAAGGAGCTGGATGCAGAGCAGGCGCAACGGAAGCTCATCAAGATCATTCTTGGCGTGGTCCTTCATGTGGACGATGAGATGAATGAGCAGACACCACCTGAAGAGCGTACCCGGAGATTTGATGCGGCGATTCGACTGGGTTATTCGTACGGTTTGACGTATCCATTTGTGGATGATCTGCTGGATTCTCAAGCATTGACTGTTCAGGAAAAAGAACAATATTCCCTGATGATACGTGATGCACTTCTTACCGGGGTCGTCCCTGATCTGGGGGAGTGGAAAGGCAGCAATCTTGAAGTGATTGAATATGTACATTCCGAGCTTCGGGAAGCATTTGAGTACATCAAGAACTACCAGCATCCAGAGAAACAGCGCACGTTTTTAGAGCAATCCTATGTGTTCTTTCAGTCTCAGGAGATTGATCGCAACAAGAAATTAGCCAATGCGAATTATACCAATGAAGAATTGTACATTCCGATTATTATCAAATCTTCTTCTTCCCGATTAATCGTCCGGTCTGTTCTCAGTGCACCGGTGGATGAAGGATTTGATCTGCGGACGTTTTATTACGGGATATATAATCAGTTGGCTGATGATTTTGCCGATATGTTTGACGATATGGAAGAAGGGGCAGTGACTCCGTATACGTACTATTTGAAGTATCGAGATTTGCGTCCCGACTTGATTAATCCATATGAATTGTATTGGGCAGTCATCTCTTACCTAATCCATGATGTATACAACTCCGACGCCAAGACCCGTGAGGTCATACTGGATCGTGCTATAAACGGTCTGAAGCGTTGTAGAGAACGGTTGGGGCAGCAGAAATATGATGAAGTGATGACAATCTTTGCCTCAGGGCAGCCTGAATTCAATCAACTGGTTCAACAGATGGTGCGAAAAGCAGATGACGTTGATTTCCTCGATAAATTGTTACGGGATCAGGTCGTGCTTCAATTGAAAAATGACAAGCAGGAGAAAGAGGAGTTCAAGCAGACCATTCGAACGGTTCGCGAACAGATTAATGTGGAGTTGCAGATTGCTAAACCAAATGGACTTCCTAAGATGAAAGAAACGTTAATCGATGCAGCCAATTACAGCTTGCAGGGAGACGGAAAAAGGCTACGCCCGATATTGACTTGGGTTATGGGTGTGCGCGAGTATGGTCTACCTGAATCCTCTATCGTTCCGCTGCTAAGGTCGCTGGAGTACATGCATACCGCTTCCCTGATCTTTGATGATCTGCCTACGCAGGATAATGCTTCGACAAGGCGTGGACGTTCCACGTTGCATCAGGTACACAATAGCGCCACAGCAGAGCTTACCGGTCTGTTTCTCATTCAGAAGGCGATTGGAGAACAATCTTCATTGAATCGCTTTGATGCGGCAACCGTGCTCACGCTCATTCAGTATTCGGCTGAAAAAGCAGAGGATATGTGTATGGGGCAGGCCATGGATCTGAACTCCAAAGGCAAGGTATTAACACTTGAACAGTTGAACATGATCTGTTTTTACAAAACAGGCATTGCCTTCGAAGCTGCACTGGTCATGCCAGCCATACTTGCCCAAGTGAAGGAACCGGAGATGGCTATGCTGAAAAAGTTCGCTTATCATGCAGGTATCGCCTTCCAGATCAAAGACGACTTGCTGGATTTCGAGGGAAATTACCTCATTCTTGGGAAACCTGCAGGTCAGGATGAGCGGAACAACAATTCAACCTTTGTGTCTATTCTTGGTGATGAAGGCGCGAAGAAAGCGATGTGGGAGCATTATTGTCTTGCTACAGATGCATTGAACGAGATGCCGAAACCTATTCCATTTTTGAGACATTTATTGGATTATCTTATTGGTCGCGAGCGCTAACCCATTTTTCTAATGATTCCATGATGCATATGACTTATTATGATATATAACGACAAAGGTCAGGACTCCATATGAATGGATTCCAGGCCTTGTTTGGTTTTAAAGACACAAATCTCTTGAAAAGATTTGTTTCAACAGCTGAAATTCTGGGTATTAAGCAGGTACTGTTGTTTTAAAACTGACTAATTTTTATAGAACATCTTATATCAGTAAAAACTTTAGATTTCGACAAAGTATACATGGAGTCTATGCCAAAAGGAGAACTTACAATGCAGGTTCAAAAGGTCGATCATCATGAATTGTTCGAGCAGATCTATAATCAAGCGCCTATTGGGATTGCACTCGTTGCTCCAACAGGGCAATGGATGAAAGTGAACCCTGCTTTTTGCTGTATGCTAGGTTATACAAGTGATGAATTAATGGATCTCACGTATCAGGATATTACACATCCGGAGGATTCGTCACAAGATATGATCTGTAGTTATGAGCTATTTGAAGGTAAATCAAAAGAAAATCAATACGAAAAGCGTTACATTAATAAAAATGGTGACATCTTATGGTGTTCAATACATGTTTCCTTGGTTCGAAGCGAAATTACGAATGAACCTCTTTATTCCGTTTGCCATATTGTTGATATTTCCAATCGTAAACTGTCTGAACAAAAACTTCTTCATAGTGAAGAAGTGTTCAAACTTATTACGGATCATGCTCAGGAGATCATCTATATTGCCGATTTGGAGGGAGTTTGTCGGTTCTGCTCACCGTCAGTCCAACAAATATTGGGTTATTCCCCGGAAGAAGTCATTGGCCGAAACAATAATGCTTCCTTTCACCCACAAGATCTGGAACGGATCTCACAGATGGATTTGACTAAAGGTAATCTGTTGAATATTA
This sequence comes from Paenibacillus sp. FSL H7-689, assembly GCF_000517905.1. Classification (NCBI taxonomy): domain Bacteria; kingdom Bacillati; phylum Bacillota; class Bacilli; order Caryophanales; family Paenibacillaceae; genus Paenibacillus; species Paenibacillus sp. FSL H7-689. The sequence goes on along the minus strand of NZ_ASPU01000013.1, from coordinate 194,872 downwards.
GAGTCCGTCATAAAGATGGGCATTATCTTTGGTTTGAAACCACATACAAGGTCTTTGGTGATGCGGAGCATGAACAACAGATTCTTACGATTGGACGAGATATATCAGAGCGAAAAAAACAAGAGGATATCAGTGCTGAGGCTGAACGGATTGCCTTAATTGGTAGTTGGGAATGGGATATGGTCAAAGACCATATTACATTTTCAGATCAGATCTTTGAGATTTTTGAACTTGAACGCACCTGCAAACCATATCGTATAAGTGATGTTTTTGATGTTATGAATTCCGAAGATATAGCCTCTATACAAAAACATATTACAGGGGTAAAACAGGGTGAACCGCTTGATTTTGAATACAAACACATCAGTTCTGATGGAAATGAGAAGTATCTTCACTTGCGCGGATTGATTACACTCGATGAGAATCGTCAGCCAATCCAGCTAAACGGAACACTACAGGATATCACTGAACGAAAACGCATCGAATTTAAATTGCAGGAATCTGTGGAGCGATACACTTCGCTTAAGAAATACAATCATGACGCCATTATCTCGTTTAACATGGATGGTAATATTATGAATGCAAATCCAGTAGCGGTGAAAATGACGGGCTGTCCCGTGGCTGAAATGATCGACACAAGTATAAGCAGATTTATCGGAGCCAGTAATCTGGGTCTGATTCTGGGCAGTAATTATGAGATGGCTGAAAAGGAGATCAACGCTGTTCGGCACACGGATGGATCTGAGACAGAAGTCTTGGCTACGCTTGCTCCAATTATTGTTAACCAATCCAATGTCGGGTTTTACCTGATTGCGAAGGATATTACGGAGCAGAAAAAACTACTTGTAGCCAAAGAAACGGCGGAGAGAATGAATAAGGCCAAAAGTGAATTTTTGGCGATGATGAGTCATGAAATCCGCACACCCATGAACGGTGTAATTGGGATGACCGATTTGCTCCTGGATACCCCTGGACTTAGCGGGGAACAAAAGGAATATATCGAAATCATCCAGAAGAGTGGAGATTCCTTGCTTGCCATCATTAATGATATTCTTGATTTTTCCAAAATCGAATCAGGCAAAACTGATCTGGTTGAAGATCCTTTTGATCTCGTAGAGATCGTGACCGAGACAGTGCAAATTGTAAAACCACTGGCTCGTGAAAAAAAGCTGGATGTTCGTATGTGCATAGAAGATGCTATTCCAACTCCGGTGTATGGTGATGCTTATCGACTTAAACAGGTACTTACCAATATCATCGGCAACGCGGTCAAATTCACTTTAGAAGGCGGCGTGGAAGTTAAAGTGGGAGTTAAGGAGCAGTGCAGCAATAACGTGCAGCTTTATTTTCAGGTAAAGGATTCGGGCATTGGCATTCCGGCTCAGAGGAAACAACAATTATTTGAACCTTTCTACCAACTGGACAATTTTATGACCCGCAAACCCCAAGGGACCGGTCTTGGCCTTGCCATTAGCAAGAAACTGGTGGAGCTTATGCAGGGCGAGATCTGGATTGAGGAATCGGATGAACCGGGTACAATATTTATATTTACCGCCCGATTTAAATTAAATAACGGTGAAGAAAACAACAGGTTGGATCAACAGCAGAAGAAGAGCAGAACATCAGCCTTGCGAATTTTAATCGCAGAAGACAATGATGTGAATCAGCTCGTCCTTAGCAGAATCGTTGAGAAAAAAGGGCACTTTGTGGATCATGTGGCAGACGGTGTTGAGGCAGTCGAAGCGGTCAAACACAATTCGTATGATATTGTCTTCATGGATGTGCATATGCCAAGACTGAATGGCTTCGAAGCGACAAAAGTGATTAAAAATTCTTTGCACCCCGAGAGTTGTCCATACATTATTGCGGTAACTGCAAATGCGTTAAGAGGAGACATGGATAAATGTTTGAAGGCAGGCATGGATGCGTATGTCAGCAAACCGATTAAAATTGAGTCCATTATGCAAGTGTTGGAGACCTATTACATCAAAAATAATCTCTAAATATTAATCTCTGATTGCACTAAAAATGGATCGGCAATAGAGCCGCTAGCTTATCGTCAATAGGCTACCGGCTTTTTTGCTGTTCCATTACGTGGTCCACTCCTGTATGCCGCAGATGCGACTGTGCACAAATCCCTAAGGATTTTTGATCCATAATTTCGAGATGTCCATATATCCGAATTCCGCTGTCTGCATACCGAAGATGCTCTGATCCAGTTCAGCCTGCTTGTTCATGTGACAGCCATGCAAGATCCAGCAGTGATCACGTAGCAAGGCTTCAGCTTCATCCAGGAGCGCAGTACGTTCTGCCCGATGAAGCTTAGCGAAATGATCCAGTTTGTCATCCAGTAGAGACTGGAATGCAGGAGACATACACATATGAAAATGGTTGGACAGGTTTTTGAAAAAATGAATCATGCCGTACTGCCAATCTTCCTCCAGTATCTCTTCAGCGAGGATCAATTGTGCGTTCGTGGTTTCCTCTGAGTTGAAATAATCCACAACGGCTTGCATGCTGATGTTCAGACCGATGGACTCTGCCCGACACCGGAACCACTCGGCAACGTCAGCATCCTTATTATGCTTATACGATAAAGTTATGGTCTCCCCCTGGTACCCGCAGTTATGTAGCAATTTACGAGCCTGCTCAAGAGAGACAGCTGTCCAGTCCTGGGCTGCACTTCTCCAGGGCAGAAAGCTGCTGGCTGGTGTGATCCGATTCCCACCGAGATCTCGGACAAGCGCGACCGAATCATAGACGATACGCAGAGCATGTCGAAATAGGGGATGATGATGGATGCCTTCCTTGTGAAAATTGAACAGCATATACTGACAACCAAGCGCCGGGTAATTGATACTGTTCGTCTGATCACAGCCTGTTGTGACACTCAATCGATCTGTACCCGGTAGCTCATAATAGCGATCATTCGGACTCAGGTCAGGCACAAACCAGAAATGGACTTGATCCAGATGTGGCCTGATTCCGTAGTACGCATCAAAAGCGGTAAGCTCCAGCACATCTTCATTCAGCTCAGAGATCTGAAAAGGACCGGTACCAATTAAGGTATTGGCTACATTGTAATCGTAGGGCAGAATCGTCATCCGAATACAACTGAACAGATGCAAGAAGAACCGATTAGGACGATGTAGAACAAACTTGATGCAGTAATCACCAGCTACTTCCGCACGTTCAATATCCCGATACAACCAGATGGACGGACTATGCACATCAATCAATCGTTGTAACGTCGCTTGAACATCCCGGGACGTCATGACACGTCCGTTGTGGAAACGTACACCTTTTCGGAGATAGAAGGTCCATAGGCGATGATCCTCGCTGCACTCCCACATGTGAGCCAGTGCTGGCAGGAAAGATTCTGTCTTGGCATCATAAGTGATTAATGTATTACAGACCTGGCTCAGCAGATAGGTTTCAAATGCAGTATAAACAAAGGCTGGGTCCAGATCACCTAACTGGCGTGACCTCATGATGCGCAGGATATCCTGACCTGAGGAAGTTTCATCGTGGCTGTGAAATCCCATCTGTTGATGGAGGGAGAGCATGAGCTGTTCTCGCAGTGAATCATGCATCTGAACGTTTCCGATGAGTTCAATGGCGTCTTTCATTTTGCCTTTACCCAAAAGTTCGGTAAAACTCGCTTCCAGCGCCTCATTCATGCTGCGCAGCATCGTTAGCTTCGAATGATGTCCACGACCACGTCCCGGTTGCCAATGGATGAAGCCAAGTTCTTCCAATTTTCTGAGAATGAATTTCACATTACGAGGGGTGCAGCACAGGGCAGCGGACAAGCTATCAATGGTTACAGCTACAGGTTCATGGAGCTTGAATGAAAGTTGTTCGGCCCCGGCGAGCCTTATAAAGTGTGTATGTAGGGTATCCATGGTCATGACTCCTCTATTAAAGGTGAAAAGTGTGATCATATGTTTACACTTTTACTTCCCCCTTTTATCCTTACAATTATACATTAGAAGAGGTAGTTCAAAAAGTCCGCTTTTGAAGCATTAGAAAGAATAGGAGAAGTTCGCATGAAGCAATATTTAAGGCAAATTCACCCCTTGGCATGGACCATCATTATCGGAACCATGTTTGGACGTCTTGTAACGTCAATGAGTATCCCGTTTCTATCCATCTATCTGACACGTGTACTAGAAGCTACACCGACCCAGACCGGTATTACTGTGGCCGTTAGCTCGCTGGCAGGTGTAATGGTCAGCTTTTATGGAGGTTATATTTCGGACCGGATCGGGCGCAAAATCGTGATGTTAATCTCGGTATTTAGTTGGGCAGGTGTGTTTTTTATCTTTTCAGCAGCAGAGCATCTATGGGTGTTCTTTGTTGCCAATACGTTAAATGGATTATGCCGCGCAGTATTTGAGCCCACCTCCAGAGCACTGTTATCGGATATTACTTCTCCAGAGAACAAATTGCTGGTGTTCAACCTCAGATATGCTGCAATTAATCTCGGTGTGGTCTTTGGGCCAATTATCGGATTTCAGCTGGGATCATCTGAATCAACGTTCCCATTTGTGATTTCCGGCTTGGTATACATAGTCTATGGACTTGTGCTATTTCTACAATTCAAGCTACAGCATGCCAATCTGCCAGAGCCTCATCAGGCAACCGCACCACGTTTGCGTGAAGCACTTATGACCACCGGCCGCGACCGGGTGTTTTTGCCAGTATTAATCGGTACCACATTTTGTGTTCTGGGTTACGGGCACTTTAGTTCTACGTTGGCACAGTACTTGGCGAGGAGCCCGATCTTTGAAAATGGAAGCCAGATGTTCTCGTACATGCTGTCCCTGAATGCCGTGACGGTACTGATTATTCAGTATCCTCTTGTGCGAACCTTCCGAAACTTCCCACCGCTTGTTCCTCTCATTGTGGGTAACCTGCTGGTTGCAACCAGTCTGATGATGGTCGGAATCGCTGAAGGTGTACTCATGATGATGATGAGTGTCATACTATTTACAATTGGGGAAGTATTGTTGTTCACGATGATGGATATGCTCATCGACCGGATTGCAAAGCCGGAATGGAAAGGGACGTATTTCGGTACCATCGGCTTCAATAATATCGGTAGTGTCATTGCTCCTGTCATGGGAGGGTTGTTGCTAAGTCAATTTGGAGCGGAGAATGGGCTGGCCGTTTTTGTACCTATTGCGCTGACGACTGCACTGGGAGTACCTTTTCTTCTGATCGCACATAGACGTCTTGTTCTTAGAGAGAAGCAAGCCGAATCCACATCATTAAGTATGTAGCGGAAGTTGAAAAGATTAATGACATGAATTAAATAACAATTCAGTTAAAATTATCTTGACGAATGTTAGTCCAGCGAATACAATAAACAACAAATATGTGAAACGGGTGGGATGATGATTATGTTTATGCCTATACAGATTTCGAATCGATAACTGAATACGCATGAGCATAGTGACATTAATCCAATTATTTTGCAATGATCGCGTTGGGACAGTCATGTTTGTGCACCCCTGTCGTGGACGCTCATCATTATTGCGATGCAGAGGAGATACGGGAAATGCTTTGCATTTCATCCGGTCTCTTTTGGTTACAAGCTGTAGATGAACATTAGTTCATCTATGGCTTTTTTGCATGCATTCCACCAATCCGTTCACATGGAAAGGAGCGTTTGGAGCGTTATTTTATAAAAAACTAACTTGTTAAAAAGGAGAATGTACAATGGTCAAATTACGTTCTACATATCAATTATGGGCGGGAAATCCCGATTTTAATGTCATTATGTATGACTCATCCTAGTGGGGATAACAGCGACCAAAAGGTTATTCTGTCATCGTAGTTTCAGTGTAAAGTTCTTTAGTTCACTTTATATAAATAAACCAATAAAGAGGTGGGACCTGTGCCCAAAACAGAGAAAAGCTCCATGTCATGGCTGCTGCGCTATCTAAAACCAGTCAAAGGACGGCTGGCCTTACTTTTAATCATGTTGCTCACATCAACGGGGCTTCAGCTCTTGAATCCACAGATCATCAAACGATTTATCGATACAGCAGCAAGTGGGGGAGTCCTCACCAATCTTGTTCAACTCGCAGGAATATTTCTGGTTGTTGCCGTGTTTAATCAACTCATCACGGTAGCGGTAAGTTATTTGGGGAATGATGTGGCCTGGCGGGCCACGAATCAACTGCGCGGAGATCTGCTGAAGCACTGTCTGCGTCTCGATATGCGTTTTCATAATGAGAAAACACCTGGTGAGATGATTGAACGTGTGGATGGTGACGTAACGAGCATCTCCAATTTTTTCGCGATGTTCATTGTGCAGGTGATCGGGAGTTTTGTACTGCTGGCCGGAATTCTCGGGTTTATGTTCAGCGTTAATGTGCCTATTGCTGTGGTTATGACCGTGTTCACATTATTATCGATCCTGTTCATGGTCTTCATCCGAAATCTGGGCGTGGACTCTTCCAAAAATGAGCGGGCGGCAAGTGCTGCTCTGTTCGGATTAATTGAAGAACGTATTGCCGGGATTGAAGATGTGCAAGCGAATGGTCATGTGCCGTATGTGATGAACCGCTTTTACCGCACGATGCGCACGGTATTCCGTAAGGGAAGAAAAGCCTGGCTGCTTCGGGTTATTCCGTGGAATACCACAGTAGTTCTGTTCGCTCTGGCGGTCACTGCGGTGCTTTTGCTGGGTGTGCATTATTATATGGAAGGTCTAATCAGTATCGGAACATTATTTCTGATCTACCAATATACGCAGATGCTGAATGATCCGATTGAGATGCTTGGAGATCAGGTGCAGGAGTTCCAAAAAGCAAAATCAGGCATGCTGCGCTCCAGAGAGCTGTTGTCCATGCGCAGTGTGATTGAAGAGGGCAAAGAGGAGCAATTGCCGGAAGGACCGCTTGGGTTGGAATTCAGTCAGGTGCACTTCAGTTATAACCAGGATAAACCGGTATTGCAGGACATTACTTTTGCTATTAAGCCTGGTGAACGTCTGGGAATCATCGGTCGCACAGGTAGCGGCAAATCGAGTCTTAGTCGTGTTCTTCTCCGGCTTTACAATCTGGATCGGGGTACGATCCGTGTAGGTGGAACGGATATCACAAAGCTTTCATTACAAGCACTCTATCGCCGGGTGGGTATGGTGACACAGGATGTGCAGTTGTTTGATGGCACGCTGCGTGACAATCTGACCCTGTTCAATGGAGATGTATCGGATCAGATGATCAAGGAGACGACGGATCGCCTTGGACTTAGCCAATGGATTAATTCACAACCAGAAGGACTTGATACGTATCTGGCTGCAGGTGGAGCTTCATTGTCGGCAGGGGAAGCACAGTTATTTGCCTTAACCCGCGTATTCCTGACCGAACCAAGTCTGGTTATTCTGGATGAGCCTTCGTCACGTCTGGATGCCGCGACCGAAGGTATGCTGCAATCTGCAATTGATCAGTTAATGAAACAATCCACCGGAGTCATTATTGCTCACCGATTGGCTACGCTGGAGAAAGTTGACCGGATTATGGTGCTCGGTGATGGGAAGGTACTGGAGTTTGGAGCGAGAGAAGAACTTGCCAGTAACCCGGCATCTCACTATGCCAGACTGCTCATTACAGGCCGAGAGGAGGAATTGGCATGACTGTAGCAGGATTTATAGGCCGTTTGTTTCGATTCAGGCCTTTGTTATTTGTAATCAACGGATTGTTATGGTGTATATTTCATTCCTTGCCGCTAGCCATTGGTATTGGAATGCAATGGTTTTTTGATCGCACAACAGTGGGGTCAAATGACTACATGTGGCTTGCTGTGCCGCTCATCTTTATTGCTTTGGTCCGAATGGCACGGGTGGGCACATTTTTTGTAGCCTTCTATGCATGGGTTACGTATCTGTATCATGTTCAGGCGATTTTGCGAACCAACATGCTCGCAGCGATCATGCGCTGGCCGGGGCGTAATCTTCCGGCTTCACCAGGGGAGGCAATGAGTCGCTTTCGGGATGATGTTGATGAAGTCGTTGAGTATGTAGAATCATGGGTGGACTTCTGGGGACGGCTTGTATTTGCTGTTGTATCCATCGTCATTATGGCGAACATTAATTGGCAGATCACATTGGTTGCCGTGCTGCCATTGGTGGTCGTGACCTTACTTAACAACCTGTCCGGAAATCGGGCTCGGAAGTATGCACAGGTTAATCGTGAAGCGACTGGGCGAATTACCAGTTTTATTGCGGAAACGTTTGGAGCAGTGCAAGCCCTGAAACTGGGTCAGGCCGAAGAGAATGTCTCTTCACGTTTTAACCAGTTGAATGAAGATCGTCGCCAGGCTGCACTTCGAGACAATCTGTTCAAGCAGTGGATGAGATCGATGAATCAGCATGTTCTAAGTATCTGTACCGGATTGATTCTACTGATGTGTGCAGCTGAGATGAAAGCAGGGAACTTTACCGTAGGTGATTTTGCCTTATTCACCAGTTATCTGGCCAATATCGGATTTAGCATTTCACTGTTTGGTTATATGGTGTTTCAGCACAAAAGGCTCAAGGTATCGTATGATCGTATGCGTAAGCTATTCCGCCCGGGGGAAGAAGACCAGATCATGGATTCGAGAGAAATCTATCTGTATGAAGATCCGCCGGAGCTTGTAAGTAAACAGAGGGACCCTAAGGAGAAGTTGCAATCTCTTGAGGTGAATAAGCTGACTTATCAATATCCGAATTCTTCAAATGGCATAGAAGAGATCAGTTTCCGTCTGAAACGCGGACAATTTCTTGTTATTACAGGACGGATCGGGTCAGGTAAATCAACGCTTGTACGAACACTTCTTGGACTGCTACCCAAGCAAAAAGGGGACATTCACTGGAATGGAGCGGCTGTTGATCCAGCCACCTTCCTGATGCCGCCTAGAGCAGCGTATACCCCGCAAGTACCAAGACTGTTTAGTGATACGTTGAAAGAAAATATCGTCCAGGGCAAACAGGGTAACACCGAGCAAGCACTGGAAAAAGCCATTCGTCTGGCTGTGATGCAGAAAGATATCAAACATCTAGATCAGGGACTTGAGACCCCGGTTGGTCCAAGAGGCGTCATGCTCTCAGGCGGGCAGATTCAGCGCGCGGCCACAGGACGCATGTTAATGACGGAAGCGGACCTGTTTATCTTTGATGACCTGTCCAGTGCACTGGATGTGGAGACAGAACAACAAGTATGGGAAGGGCTGTTCCAAGAGCCGGATGTCACCTGCATTGCAGTTTCTCACCGCAGGGCAGCACTTTCCAAAGCAGATCATATTATTGTTATGAAAAATGGACGCATTGAAGCCGAGGGAAGCTTGGCCGAACTGCTTGCCACCAATGAAGAGATGCAGCTGCTGTGGCAAGGGGAGCAAACTCCCGCCAAAGTTGGATAGCTTTACAATTTTGAAAAGATAATAAAAAGCAAAAAAGCCTTACAGGCGACTCCTTGCAAGAGTACAGTCTGTAAGGCTTTTTATCGTTATAACGAGTGGAAAGATGGAATATTTTTATCTCATCATTTGAGCAATCAGGGAATACGCAATGATCACCAGGAAGATAATAGTGATATGGTTAATGGAGAAGATAAACATCCGTTTGGACCATTTCTCTGTTTCTTTCTTATCAAAGGTAGCCACACTAAGAATGAGCCAGGCCAAGCTAACCAGAAATGCCACAATAGCGACAAATGGACTCATCGGCCAGAACAAAAAGCTGGAGATCAGTAACAGTACCAGATACACATTGGTCTGAATGTATGTCCGTCTGATGCCTTTAACAACGGGTAGCATGGGAACACCAGCAGCTTTGTATTCGTCAAAACGACGAATCGCAATCCCGTAAAAGTGAGGCATTTGCCATAAGAGCATCGTAACGACCAATGCCCAGATCTCGAAATGACCCAGTTCCGGTGAAATGGCTGCCCAACCGATGAGTGGAGGCACAGCACCCGAAAGACTTCCCACTTCCGTGTTGTAGATCGTTGTACGTTTGGTCCACATCGTGTAAGGAAACACATACAGCAACAGACCCAAAATACCGAATACAGCAGCGGATGGGGAAGCGATGTACAACATGATGCCCCCGATGATGGTGATTGCAATACCGAGAATCAGACCCGACTTGGTATCTACGCGTCCCGTAACGGTAGGACGTTTCTTCGTACGTTCCATGATCGCATCGATATCACGATCATACAAGTTGTTAAACACCCCTGCAGCTCCAATAATGAGAGAAGACCCAATAAAGGAAAGGATGATTGGTACAATATTAGCTAAGATTGAAGCATCAAATACATATAAAGCCAAACTTAAACCCGCAAACATGGCGATCAGGTTGGACTTGATGATTCCGATTTTGATTGTATCGAAGAAAACTTTCGGAATCGAGCTATACTCCAGGCTGATATTGGTCTGTGAACCATTATTCAATGTTTTCAAGAACTCACTTCCTATATCTATACTTATATATTATGTCGCTATTATACCATTCAATACACTATGTGATTTAATTAACGTTTTAGTATTTAAAATAATGTCATTTGATTGTGAACAATTTAAAAACAAGGTTGTTTTTAATTGTTAAATAATTATTTCTGTGTTACAGGAGAGAATCGAAAAATCTGGAGATAACAGCGATGTGAAGTTTGTTCTGTCATTATAGTGTAAGTGTAAATGTTCTTTTGTTCAACTCACACAGGCTGGATTGAAAAAGATAGATAAAGATATATGTTGCAAAAAGCTTAGGATTTGTTTATTGTAGATATAAGATATCTTTAATGGTCTTTTTAGAAATATTTCTTGTAATCTCCGAATTATCTTCTTTAAGAGAAAGCGGAGGTTATTTTTAAAACATAATTAGAGATATTAAATGTCTGGAAAGGGTGAATAATATGAGTAATATGAATCAACTCTTGGATGTACTTATTATTGGTGGAGGACCAGCGGGGCTTAATGCGGCGCTTGTACTCGGCAGGGCACGTAAGAACGTCGTGGTCATTGATGATGAGACACCGCGTAACTGGGTTACAAGGGAGACTCATGGGTTTGTGACAAGAGATGGGGCAAGTCCACGTGAATTCCGGAAAGCTGCCAAAGAACAGATTGAAGCGTATCCCTCAGTCCAATTTGCATCCGATACGGCAACAGCGATAACAGGTAGCGATGGTGATTTTGTAGTCAAGACTACTCAGGGGGCAAGTTATCGCACGAAAAAGATTTTGTTTGCAGTAGGTAAGAAAGATCTGCCTCTGGATATTAACGGATTAACAGAGGTTTACGGCAAAAGTGCGTTTGTGTGTCCATATTGTGATGGATGGGAGTTAAGAGACCAGTCGCTGGTCATCATCGTTAGTGGAGATAAGGCATTACATATGGCAAAAGTCATATCCGGCTGGACAGAACGTTATACGATCTGTACGAATGGATCAGATTCCTTAACCGATGAGCAGCGTGAAGAGCTGAAGCGGCATAATGTTACTGTATTCAATGCACCGATTCAATCCATTAACTCGGAAGAAGGAATGGTAAAACAAGTTGTACTGAATGACGGTACAGCGATTGCATGCACAGGAGTTTTCTTCCAACCGAAACTGTTCACCGGATCAGAACTGCCGAGAGCCATCGGTTGTGAAATTACAGAGTCGGGAACGGTTATCGTTGATGCTTCCGGCAAAACATCCGTATCGGGTGTATACAGTGCTGGTGATGCAGCTTCCGAGATGTATCAGGCAATCACGGCTGCGTCTCTGGGGGCATTGTCTGCGGTAAGCATTAATAATGAATTGAATTTCGAGAAGTGGGATGAGCCAAGTCATCATTAGAATAAATGAATAAGTGTAATAGAACCATGGCGTCATAGGTTCATAAATTAGGGGATTGCTATGCAATCCTCTATTTGTAGTTGTTCAAGCTAGACGTTGAACGATTCCAATGAAAGGAATACAGCCGGAAGTAAATTTGATAATAAGCCAAAAATGATTTATTATATTATTAAATGATACAGATTACTATCAATTATATAATGATCAAAGGAGAGATCACTTATGAATGAAAGCAGAGTAGTCATCAAATGGCTAACGAATACCTTGCTTCAAGGCGTACAGTTAAGAGGTGATCATCATGAGTGATGCAACTTACATTCCACAGCCCAAAATGTATGGGCCACTTGGCAATCTGCCCTTAATTGATAAAGATAAACCCACGTTGTCGCTAGGTGTTCTGGCTGAACAGCATGGACCAATATATCGACTTACCGTTCCCGGTTATTCCGGTTTAATCGTATCTGGACCAGATCTTGTCGCTGAGTTATGTGATGTGTCCCGTTTTGACAAATATGTATACAATGAACTCGAAAATGTACGTGCCTTTGGTGGCGATGGTTTATTTACAAGTAGAACATCAGAGCCCAACTGGAAAAAGGCCCATAACATTCTGCTTCCCACCTTCAGCAAACAGGCCATGAAAGGTTATCATCCCATGATGGTTGATATTGCCGAACAGTTGATCAACAAGTGGGCACGCATCAATTCCAACGATACGATTGATGTTGCGGATGATATGACACGGCTTACGTTGGATACCATTGGACTATGTGGATTCAATTATCGGTTTAACAGCTTTTACAGACAGGACCACAGTCCTTTTATTGAAAGCATGGTTAGGGCGCTGAATGAAGCGATGCAGAAGAGTTCCCGTTTGAAAATTCAGAATCTGCTTATGGTGAAAACCAAGCGACAGTTCCAAGAGGATATTCAGACGATGTTCTCTCTGGTAGATCAGATTATAGAGGAACGTAAAGCGAGTTCAGCACCCGAAGAGGTCGACTTGCTCGCACGTATGTTGAATGGTAAAGATCCGGAGACTGGAGAAATGCTGGATGATGAGAACATCCGTTATCAGATTATTACGTTTCTCATTGCCGGACATGAAACCACGAGTGGTTTATTATCTTTTGCTCTTTACTTTCTACTGAAAAATCCGGATTCGCTTCAAAAGGCGTATGACGAGGTGGATCAGATATTGGTCAGTGACTCACCACAGTACGAGGAAATTCTTCAGCTTTCCTATATTCGCATGATTCTCAGTGAATCGTTACGTCTCTGGCCAACCGCTCCGGGATTTGACGTATATGCCAAAGAAGACACCGTTATAGGTGGCAAATATCCCTTGAAGAAAGGGGAAAGTTGCAGTATTCTTTTGCCCCAGCTCCACCGTGACAGAGAGGCCTGGGGAGAGGATGCGGAGCTTTTCCGTCCGGAGCGATTTGAAGATACGGCGAAAGTGCCTCACCATGCATATAAACCTTTTGGTAATGGGGAGAGAGCGTGTATCGGCATGCAGTTTGCTTTATATGAAGCAACACTTGTGCTTGGCATGGTCCTCAAACATTTTGAGCTGATCGATTACAGCAATTATGAATTGGATGTTAAACAGACGCTGACGTTGAAGCCGGGAGACTTCAGAATCCAGGTGAAAGCGCGTGAAGTGTCACAAAAGATGAATAAGTCTACCAGATCTATGGAAGAGAAACCTGCTCCTGATGTTCATAAAGACGTAGCAAGTTCCAGTCAAATGGGAGATACCCTGGCCGGTGAAGCAGATGGTAACCCTTCGCTCCTGGTGTTATATGGTTCCAATCTCGGAACGGCAGAAGGCATTGCCAGAGAGCTTGTAGTGAAAGGTCGTTCGTATGGAATCCCAAGTGAAGCAGCCACTCTGAATGAGTGGATGGGCCGCTTACCTCGTCAGGGTGTCGTTCTCATCGTCACTGCTTCGTATAATGGTAAACCTCCGCAAAATGCTACGGCATTTGTAGACTGGTTGAATGGTGCGGGGTCAGAGGAAGCAAGGGATGTAAACTATGCCGTTCTGGGCTGTGGAGATCGGAGTTGGTCCGGGACGTATCAGAGTATTCCTCGATTGATAGATGAGAAGCTTGAAGAATTGGGAGGTAAAAGACTGTTATCCCGAGGTGAAGCCGATGCCGGAGGTGATATGGAGAAACAAGTTGAGACGTGGCAGCATATGTTGTGGCCGCAGGTGTTGAATGCTCTGGGGATCAACGCGGAAGTAGTGAAGCCAACCCTACCAAGCACAAGCAGACTTCAAATGGAGTTTGTCCACGAGAAAGCAGAGATGCCACTTGCACAAACTTATGATGCCAGCTATGCCACGGTTGTAGTCAATAAAGAGCTTCAGGCGCTGGGAAGTGGAAGAAGCACGCGTCACATCGAAGTGTTACTGCCTGAAGGCATGAGTTATAGAGAAGGCGACCATCTTGGCGTGTTGCCTAGCAATCAGAAGCAGAATGTGGATCGGATACTCAGTCGGTTCGGACTACGTGGGGATACTCCGATCCAATTAACTTCGGACGTCAGCCATCTTACACACCTACCACTGAACAGACCCGTCAAAATTCATGAGTTGCTCGCTTATTGTGTGGAATTGCAGACACCAGTCTCCAGAACACAGTTGCAGGAGTTAGCTAATCATACGGTATGTCCACCTCATAAGCGTGAACTGGAAGGCATGTTGGATGAAAACAGCTACAAGGATTATATTCTTGCCAATCGAATCACCATGTTGGACCTGCTAGAAAAGTATGAGGCGTGTGAACTGCCATTCGAAAGGTTCCTTGAACTATTGCCTCCACTCAAGCCCAGATATTATTCAATATCCAGTTCGCCAAGCCTGAATTCAGAGCAAGCGAGCATAACCGTATCGGTAGTAAGAGAGCCTGCATGGAGTGGCAAAGGCGAATACCAGGGAGTTGCTTCATCGTACCTTGCCGGTTGTCCATCCGGAGAACGTATTCTGATGTTTGTGCGTACGCCGGAATCCGAATTTTATTTGCCGAAAGAGGCTGACGTACCGATGATCATGGTGGGACCGGGGACGGGGGTTGCACCGTTCAGAGGTTTCCTCCAGGCGAGAGCTGTCATGAAACAGAGAGGTTTGCCACTGAGTGAGGCGCATTTGTTCTTTGGGTGCAGGAATGTTTCAGATTTCATATATCGTCAGGAGCTTGAGCAATACGAAAGGGAAGGGATCGTTAAGCTACACACTGCTTTTTCTCGTGCAGAAGGCAAGCCCAAAACGTATGTACAGCATCTAATGAAAGAGAATTCCGAAAAGTTAATTCACATGCTGATGAACAAAGGAAAACTCTACGTATGCGGGGATGGAAGCCTGATGGCTCCTGAGGTAGAAGAGACTTTGCAACAAGCATATCAGGAGGTGCATGAAGCAACGATGCAGCAAGCGAAAAACTGGCTCATTCAGCTTCAGGCCGAAGGACGCTACGTGCAAGACGTGTGGGCAGGTAATAAACGAACAGGTGAAACGCCTAAAGCTGTGCATGAGGAGGTACATTAAGACGGAGATGACTCCAACATCTACTAATATACAGTCCTTAATATACTCAAGCTAACAAACAGCCGCTTAATCTGGAGCTTTGTCTCCAAATTAGCGGCTGTTATGATGATCTCACCATGAGCCGTCGCTCGGTTCATTTTCTCACTCCTGAACTGTTAGCGTTTACAATAAAATTTGAAATAAAAATGATTGACAGTCCTTATCTGAACGGGTTTAATTATATAGACCGATTGTTATAATTATTTGAAGGAAGTGGCTTTCGTTGAGTGAAAAGTCTAATGCTAGAGAGTCTATTGTCAGCACAGCAGCGAGACTGTTTTTTTCACAAGGATATCATGCGACCGGTCTGAATCAGATCATCAAAGAGAGTAGTACGCCGAAAGGGTCGTTGTATCATTATTTCCCGCATGGCAAGGAAGAGCTCGCGCACGAGTGTATTCAAAAAGCCAATGAACATATCCTGCAGACATTTGAGAAAACATTTGCAGCCCACGACAATACGGGGGATGCCATTCAGAGATTTATTCATGATTTGGCTCATGAAACAGAAGCAGCCGGGTTTACCGGATTTCTGCCATTCAGCTTCTGGGCAGCTGTGGAGACATCGTGTATTAGTCAGCAGTTGCGTATTGCATGTCAGGGTGTATTTGCAGATTGGCAGGATGTCATTAAGAAACATCTGATTCTGGATGGTGTTGGTGAAGAGAAGGCGCGGGAGACGGCACTTCTGATCATTTCTTTGATGGAGGGAGCACTGATTATCAGCCTGACGAATCAGGATAAACAGCCTCTGCTGACGGCTGCTGAGTATTTGTCGGTTGTGACGAAGAACGCCAAACAGATTCAATAATTTATACCAAGAGATAGAGAAAAAGAAAGTTCGATACGTTTGAGGAGGATGGGATCGTGGAGGTTTCCATGAAGGCTGATTCTGCACAGAATCAACAAGAAACAAAGCAATACAAGGTATTTCCGATTTTGTTCGCAATGCTGCTGAGCGGCTTTATTGGTCTGTTTGGAGAAACGGCATTAAACGTGGCATTGACGCCACTTATGGCTCTACTGGAAGTAGGTCCTACAACGATTCAATGGTTAACTACAGGTTACTTGCTTGTGTTGGGAATCCTGGTACCGGTATCCGGCATGCTGTTGCAGTGGTTTACCACAAGACAGCTGTTTACAACATCTTTGATTTTCTCGATTGCAGGAACATTTGTTGCTGCACTTGCACCTAGCTTCGAAATTCTGTTGGTGGCACGGGTACTACAGGCGATAGGTACAGCTCTGTTGTTGCCACTGATGTTTAACACCATATTGGTTATTTTCCCGATTGAAAAACGTGGCGCGGCCATGGGATTGATCGGTTTGGTTATCATGTTTGCACCAGCAAGCGGTCCGAGTATCTCCGGTCTGATTCTGGCTAATCTGAGCTGGCATTGGATCTTCTGGATCTCCTTGCCGTTCTTCCTGATCTCACTGGTATGCGGTTTGTTGTTCTTGCCTAATATTTCGAAATTGACCAAGCCCAAAATTGACGTACTGTCCATTATCCTTTCTACCCTTGGTTTTGGTGGTATCGTATACGGCTTCAGTAGCGCAGGGGGACACGGGGAAACTGGCGGAGGCTGGACAAGTCCGGTCGTTGTTGCCACTCTCGTTATTGGTGTGTTGTCCTTGCTGTTATTCAGTATCCGTCAGCTAAGAATGAAGCAGCCAATGATGGATCTGCGTGCATTCCGATATCCGATGTTCACGATTGGTCTGATCCTGATATTCATCTGTATGATGATGATGCTGTCATCCATGCTGATCCTGCCAATGTATCTGCAACAAGGTATGGCCGTTACCGCGTTAACTGCCGGACTGGTTCTATTGCCGGGCAGTTTGCTGAATGGTTTACTGTCTCCGGTTATGGGTCGATTGTTTGACAAGTTCGGTCCAAAGTGGCTTGTGATTATTGGTCTGACTATCGTAACGATTGTACTCTTCATGTACACTGGAATTACACCTACAACAACACTGGCGAAAATCATTACGCTGCATGTGTTCATGATGGTCGGAATCTCGATGATTATGATGCCTGCACAGACGAATGGTCTGAACCAATTGCCCCGTGAGTATTATCCTCACGGTACTGCCATCATGAATACGTTGCAACAGGTATCCGGAGCGATCGGTACGGCTGTTGCGGTAAGTATACTGAGCGCAGGACAATCCCGCTTTTTGAGCGGAGTGGCGAATCCGGAAAGTCCAGAAAATCAACTGGCAGGTTTCACGTCAGGTGTACAGAATGCTTTTGTATTCGCATTAGTTCTGTCGATTATCGGCCTGATTGCTTCACTCTTCGTGAAACGGGTCAAAGTAGGATCAACGCCAGGACAACAAGGTCCAATGCATTAATTCATTAAGCAACAATAATAATTAGATACTGTATAAGAGCGATGTCCCTTAACTCTAAGGGCGCATCGCTTTTTTTTGCGTATCTATCTTTTTTCGGTGTTGACGTGAAACGGGTTACAGCCATTAGAGTAAAAATGTAGCTGGAATACGGCGGTTTAAAGAATGAATTTCAGAGCAAATACTTCATGTTCCGGCAAAATTGTATATGTTCATACTAATATAAAAGGGTAATATAGAATGTATTAGTACAATTTTTAACCAATTCGAAAACGGTTTATATTTTATTTTCACTCAAGGAGACATCGTTATGATTATCATCAATCCCATTAGCAATAACATTGAAAAGATGCTGTTGCACTACGAAAAAAACGGCCATCTCACTCTACAGGCTTCGCTTATTAGTAATAGCTCCGTCGTATATAGATTGCAAAACTATTGTCTCAAGGTATATGCTTCACGTGCAAGATTGGATGGGGAGTTAGAAAGTGAGGCACTTAGGGCACTGCAGAGTAATTCTTATGCACCTAAATTGTATGCGTATTCACCAGGTGAGTACACCCTGACAGAGTGGATTGAAGCATTCAAACTGAAAGAGTACCGTGTGACATATGGACATATTCCTCCCAACTTGATATACGATATGTTTACGACGGAACTTCAGCAGATTCATGCTGGATATTGGGACTGGGATGTCATCCGATATGAGAATTTGCTATGGACGGAGACAGGTGATGTGAAAAGAACAGACTTTTGGTTGTGTGAACCTGTGAACTCCAGACGTGAGAGCTTATATAACCAGGTCATTCGAAGAATTGATAACATCTACAATGGCGATCGTACCGAAATGGAGGCGATGGAACAGTACTTTTATCGTCACCAGTTGACTGCATTAGAGATCGAACAAGCTTTCAGCGATTTCAGGTCCCAACGGCCAAGACTGGCGATAGCACAATAAATCTCATACTTAAAACCCCAAAGATATTAGAGATACCTTTGGGGTTTCTTTCATGATATAACATAGCCTTACTTTAGCAGAGTGTACGTTACTTCTTCACCAGGGCCAATATTTCATTCGCAACGAGGTCAGGGCGATATTGATGGATGTAATGATCGGTATCTTTAATGGTTACCTGTTTTGAATCATCTGACCAAGATTTGAATTCTGATTGTGATTTATCCCATTCGGGTTCACTTGCACCAAGGTAGTCAGCTGTCAGTATGGTGAGTGGAAACGGTAAGGTTTGCTTGTGATCTACAACCACTTTGGCATTGGTAGCTATTTCACGTAATTCATCCAACGTGTTCACATTACCATAGTTGTGCAACAGCGCAGTTGTATCCAATCTTTTCAGATCATCGGGTACAAGTTTCAGTTCATTACGATTGGCATTAGAAGTTTTGACAATCATGTCAGATTGCATGGAGAGGCGGAATAGTCCGGTTTGGATACGGAATTTATTCGCAAAACCACCAATTGTGTCTGCCAAAGAGTCATCGTCATTCGAATAATATTCGGGGCTTCCGCCATCAATCATGACGATACCCTTGACGAGATTCGGGTATTTTTGTGCGAAACGGATGGTTTCCAGCGAGCCGAGCGAATGTCCAACTAATACATAAGGTGGCTTCTGTCCAGATACCTGCAACAACTCGTGTAATTCTTCAGCTACGGTATCGACATCACGTTTTTTATCGGTCTGATCACTATACCCATAGCCAAATCGGTCATATATAGCGAATTTTGTGTTTGGAGCAAGCTTTTCATATAATGGATAATAATCTACATAGGGATTAGCGGTCCCCCAGCCAGAGGCGAGTACGACTGTTACATCGCCTTCTCCACCAGTATATAGATGCATATTGTCTCCATGGACTTCGTACAGCTTACCAGGGGGGACAAGTGTTTTGGCATCCTGCCTTAAACCCACTTGTTGGTAGATCACGCCAGTACCCAGAAGCAACAGAACTATCGCCAGGTCAAATATCAAAAACTTAACTAATCTTTTGCGCCATTTCTTCATGTTCTCTCACATACTCTCCATGTATTTTCTCTATCATATATGCCCAATCTTATAGGAGAGAAAACAGAGTCTTAATTCTATCTTAATTGAGTTTATTTCCGATCATGGGGAATGGGCGTGTTCTAGTGAAAATTGTATATCAACGGCCAATGAATTAATATATAGCTACGATATAAGTTGAACTAAAGAATATTTACACTGCTCACTCCGATGACAGAATAACCTTCCGATCGCTGTTATCCCCAGATTTTTTTGATTCACTTTTATAAAGGTGAAAATCTGGTGATAAAGGCGAACGCTCCGCTTCTTCAGGTTATTTCTGTCCTCTACGTTCTAGTGTTAATGTGTAGTTCAACTGATATAGTTGAATATATCTTAATCAAAAGTTGAACCTAGATTGATTATATAGAACAGAAGGTATGTATAATGACAAAATACGAAAATCAGCTCCCGACATCAGCAGGCATGAACTTCAAGTCCCTGATCAGTATATTGAGAGATTCCATGCGTGGCAATGTAGAGAGGAGGCCATCTGGCACGATGCCTATGGAGATATGTGAACCTGCTGAAACCTTCAGTGCATCCGATAAACCACAGGTTACATGGTTCGGACATTCGGCTTTTTTACTCGAAATAGAAGGGCACAGATTGCTCTTTGATCCGATGCTGGGCAATCGTCCATCACCCGTATCCTGGGTGGGTACCAAACGTTACAGCACCAATCTACCGATTCAACCGGAGGATTTCCCAACGCTGGATGCAATCATTATATCGCATGACCATTATGATCATCTGGATTATGACTCCATTCGTAGATTGAAGGATAAAACAAAGCGATTTATCGTACCGCTTGGGGTACGTCGTCGTCTGATTCAACTGGGTGTGCCTTCGGAACAGATTACCGAACATAACTGGTGGGATGAGTTATCGTTCAAAGGTTTAACATTCGCTTGCACGCCAGCAAGACATTTCTCTGGCAGAGGATTATTCGACCGTAATTCTACTTTATGGTGTTCGTGGGTTATCGCTGGACAACATACGAAGGTGTTCTTTAGTGGGGACAGCGGATACGGTCCTCATTTCAAGGAAATTGGCAGTAAATATGGTCCATTTGACCTGACCTTGATGGAGTGTGGGCAATATGACGAGCGTTGGTCCAACATTCACATGATGCCGGAAGAAACAGTGCAAGCACACTTGGATGTAGGGGGTAAGTTGCTTATTCCGATTCATTGGGCCGCATTTACGCTTGCCTATCATGCCTGGAATGAACCAGTCGAACGGATTACGAAGGCTGCACATGCTTTGAAAGTTAAGATTGCAACTCCCAAAATCGGTGAGAAGGTTGTGCTTCATACGGAGCATTACCCTACACATCCATGGTGGAGACCGGAATTAGGATGAAAAAAATAAAAGCGTTCAGCTCATTGAATGAGTGGACGCTTTTTCTATTACATTTTACATCAGGATTGATAGTGCACTGTAAATTAACAACATACCCATGACGATATTAACAGGACGCTCGTATCTTAATAAAAAGCTCTGGAATAACATGCCACCGAACGCCCAGGTCATATTGGCACTAATACCGATGAAGGTGAGCAGCAAGGAAAATACAATTAAATGAACATGGGACTGCCCAAGAGGCAGAACAAAAACGGATATGGCAGTAAGCCCATACAGAATGACTTTGGGATTGATGAATTGCAGGGTGAACCCAAATAGAAATGAATAATGATTAACCTTGTTTTCTTGCGAATCTGCAGGTTTACTTCGCATGATTTTGAGAGCCAGATAGAGCATATACACACACCCTAACACGTTCAATACGGGTGCGATCCTGGGAATATATTGATGAAGAATAAGGTTGAAATAACTGGACAGAAACATAATTAGCAGGCAGCCGGCTGCAACTCCACTAATAAAAGGAAGGGTCTTGCGGAACCCCTGATTTCTGGCATGCGTCATGGAAATGATGTTGTTGGGTCCGGGTGTAAATGAAGCGATGATTGCATAGGTCACTAAAGGTATAATGTTCATGGTTCCTCCACGTCTTCTTAGTTGTGTGATATAATGACCTGAAATGTACGTTATAACGTACGGTCTTTATTATTGTACAATATGTGCGTTATAAAGCACAATATATAAATATAAAATGAGGAGGATGGATTTTTGAAAAACATTAATAGTATTCTTGCTCAGAACCTGAAACAGCTTAGGGAACAAAGAAAACTTAGTCTGGACAAGGTCGCCGAAATGTCTGGTATTAGCAAGACCATGCTTGGTCAGATTGAACGTGGTGAATCCAATCCATCCATTGCAACCGTATGGAAGATTGCTAATGGCCTGAAAACTTCCTTTACTGCTTTGATTCACGAGCCGAAGTCAGATACAACCGTTGTAACGGGGGATGATATTCAAGTATTGATGGAGGATGAGGGAAGGGTTCGGATTTATCCGCATTTTCCTTTTGAAGAAGGACGCCGCTTTGAAATATATATGATGGAGATGGACCCCAAGTCTGAGTTGAAAGCTGAACCGCATATCGAAGGTACGGAAGAGTTTATTACGGTCTTTGAAGGTGAAGTTACGATTAGAGTAGGGGCGGAAGATTATACGGTGAGTTCAGGGGAGTCGATCCGTTTTGGAGCGGACAAGCCTCACGCCTACGTTAACTCCGGTGCTAAGACGAACAAATTCAACATGGTCATTCATTATTCGAAGTGAGATGCAAAGATCCATCTGTGAATGTAACGAACGATGAACGAATAAATGCATACATGAAAGGAATGACAATAAAGCAGCCTGATGTAATGAACTGCAACTCCCTCGTTAGTCGTGTCGTGTCTCACAAAGGGTTCAGTTCAAAACATTGGCTGCTTTATAGGTTTGTTCGCTATGGAGTCCAACGCCTATGATAGGACTCTAACTTATGGCTTTTCTTTAGCCTGACGCTGTATTTCCTTGGCTGTTAATGCTTTATCATACACTCTTACGTTATCCAGACTGCCTTTGTAGAACGGATCAGACGTATAACGACTCTTGCCTACATAAGCTTCCGTTACCTGCAGATCTTTCGGGTTAAAAGTAATCTCAGAGTTGCTTGCAACCGATGTACCATTCACATACAGAGTACCCACATCACCCTGAAGGGTTACAGCGACATGAACCCACTCTTTGGAAGGCAGCGGATTTGCTGCAATCAGGCTCTGATCCCGTCCCTCATTATGAATGGTGAATTGTAATGCCCCATTATGTTGGGAGGGAGTAAGGAACATATGCCTTGTCAAACCATTTCCAAAGTCGAAAATACGCTGCCAGGATCCGCCACCGTCCCAATTGACCCAGGCGCTAAACGTGAAATCCGTTGTATCTGTAATGAGTCCAGGTAACTGAATGTAACTGTCTGTCCCATTGAATGTAGCAGCCTGATTTTTGCCACTAGCAGCAGAACTGATCACGTTAAAGGCTTGTCCGTGATATCCGTTTTTACTGTAATCCTGTGCGACTTTGCCAATTTTCTTGTGTTCAAAAGTATACTCCCCGAGCAATGGGCTTACCGCTTGCTGTGGAATGATAACGTTAAACGTTTTGGAGCTTACCGCAGTTCCTTTACGAATCGTTGCGGTTAATTTCACTTTGGCATCTCCCTTACCGGCGCGAGGTCGCTGTACTACACCTGTAGTGGATAGAACCGAAGCATTGGAGCTTTTCCACGTAATCTCTGCATCACTTGTTCCCTTGGTAGGCAGAGATAGGTTGAAGAACACATGATCCGTACTGCTAATGCTCAGGTCCTTTTTCACCGCATCTACAATGTCCTGATCACTCCGTTCAACACTTTGACTTCCCCAGATGGCAATTCCGGAGGATGAGAGCGCGCTAAAGGTCAGAACCGTACTTTGAGATTCCGAATTCCATTCATGTGTGAAAACGCCTTTGTACTCAACGTTATTCGATGTGATCTGAACCTTGTTGTCTGCGCCAAGACTCCATGTTCCTGTCACGGTACCATGAATCTGCCCATCTGCCGTGAACTGAACGGTCTGGGATGGCTTGATGTCCGCCGTGATGTCCTTACCATGATTCACCCATTGGTACTGACCAGCGATCTCCTGAGTTGTCAGCTGCGTGGTAACTTCTCCCAAAGCCGCATAGCGATATGGAGAAACAACGGGCCAACCATCTGCATTCATATGCATCTCATGCACGCGAACTTCATGCTCTTCGCCACGCCCTGGAAAGCGGGTATGGAAGATGAGAAATTGTTTGCCAGTCTCCGGATCAACATAAGCAGAGTTATGCCCTGGCGATACATAACCGCTACCTAGGCCTGTGCCCGGATCACCGATCTGTCTCTCGAACAGGAAGTTCCCCATCAATTTGACTCCAAATGGCTCAATAGAACGATCGTCAAACAACGGTTTATCCTTGTCCGCTTTAACGTTGATCATATCGTTTCCTTCCGCATCGAGGAAAGGTCCATCCGGTGTTTGGGAGCGGGCTACGCGAATGTTGTATCCTCCATCAGCACCTAGCCCACCGTAAGACAGGTACAGATAATAATAATCAGTTTCGGGACTGTAGAGCATATAAGGGGCTTCAATACGACTATGATTGCCTCCGGTCAGCTTTTTGCCATAACCTTGATTTGGCAGTGGTTTACCTGTCGTTGCATCCATCTCCAGAATGAAAATCCCTCCTGAATACGAGCCATACACCATCCATAACTTGCCGTTTTTATCATAAAAGACATCCGGATCGACCACATTGGGATGAATCGTTGCATCGTAAATGGTACCATCCTCACTGATCTGATCCCACATGCCGGATTTCAACAGAATGCCTTGATCCTTATAAGGGCCTTCGATATTGTCTGCGACAGCAATGCCGAGCGCTGATCGCGGAGAGTCCCCTTTACAAGCATTGTAGTACATATAAAACTTGCCATCCGCCAATTGAATGACATCTGCTGCCCATAACGTATCCGTCTGCGCCCACTCCAACGCTTCAGCGAATTCCTTGGTTACATTGGGGACAACAGGGTTGTTATCTGTAACGCCGGAGGCGACCAGATCCCAGTTCAGAAAGTCTTTGGACTTAGCCACTTGCAGATGTGAACCAAAAATATAAAACGTATCATCCACCTTAATGACAGAAGGGTCATGAACGGAAACATTTTTAAATGTTGGAGCAGAATTAGCGATAGGTTTGGTGGAACTCTGCGAGTTACCCACGGTTGCCCCTGAACCATTTGCGAACACCGAGACCGGTGCCAAAGTTGTTGCAGTAAGTAAAGTGGTGCTTAGTACAGAAATGTTAAGTACGCGAACCCAATAACGTTTCATACGTTTCCCCTTTCCTATTCCCCGGAATGAAAAATCAACCGATACTTGGCAACACACGATAAAAGGTTCGGCAGACCTCCTTTGAGTATTTCATTATATCAAGCGCTTTCATTTGTTATATTATCAATTGATTTATATGTTTGTAAACCATAAATCTAATGTTTATAAGAGTAAAATGAAAAATAAATAAGAGACGGGAAGAGCCGATAAAGGTCATTACATTCAAATAAACCAGTTGTCTTTCTCAAATTTAGGATTGAAATGGGGATCGATGATGCGATATTATTACGTTTAAGAAATGTGTTTAACTATTTATCAATCATTTTATATTAATGCGAATCAAAAGCGTGAACCGACAATTCCCAACTACATAGGAGGTAAGAACATGAGCACATATCAAAATCAATTAATTGCACAATACACGTTTGAAGATACCGTTCAGATCGGGAAGGACAGCTCCGGTAAGGGCCATGATGGTATAACCAAAGGCGAGATCCCGCCTGTGATATCCGAGTTGAAAGGCAGAACGGCGGTGACTTTCAACGGGGGAGCGAATGGAACTTCTTATCTGCAATTACCCTCGAATCTGCTTCGTGATGTAAGCGATAACACGGGAATCACGATTGCCACTTGGGTGTTTCTGGGCAAGGGGTCTAATGTGTGGGAACGCATTTTTGACTTTGGTAAAGGGGAGAAGGGGCCGTATTTATTTTTGACACGTCAGCTTCTGGGTACGTTATACGCCGGAGATAATCTGGTTGTCCACCCAAGTGGAGGAGTTGCAAGTGGAGAATGGCTGCATATTGCGCTCTCCGTGGCAGGTAGCCAAGGGGGAACGTTGAGCAGTGCGGGTCCAATTGTGTATGTGAACGGGGAGAAGGCCGCAGACGGCTCGATCAGTCAGACGTCGAGCGGCAATTATGCCAAATTGCGCGAATGGTTTGATTCGTTCACCGATCCTGAGAATTATAGCCGGAATTATATTGGACGTTCCCAGTATGCACCGGATGTGGATTTTGCAGGTTCGTTATCCGACTTTCGGATCTATGGGGCAGCACTCACCATGGATGAAGTCATTGAAGTGATGTGTGAGTCACTGACAGATGAAGCGATTGTGAAGCTTGCGGCGGACAAGTACTTGTCCTTCCCCAACCGAATCATCACCAAGGATGTATCATTACCTGCAGACTTGCTGGGTGGTAAAGTGTCTGTTGAATGGAGCTCCAGTAAGCCGGAAGTCTTGTCCGAGAGCGGGGAAGTTCAGATGATCACATCAGCACAAGAGGTTACGCTCCGTGCGCTTCTGAACAGAGGTGATCGTAAGCTGAGCCAAAGCTTTGACGTGTCTGTTGTGCCAGCGCATCTCCCGCCTTACACGGTCACTATCCATGGAGATCAGAAGGTGGCGGATATCAGTGAAGTCATGTATGGACTTTTCTACGAGGATATTAACAACGCGGCAGATGGCGGAATCTATGCAGAGCTTGTTCAGAATCGATCATTTGAGTCTTTTGCATTTGATACGTACTCGCATGACTCTGGAGAATGTGGTTGTTCGACAGGTCGAAATCGTGAACCTTTGTTTGCCTGGTCAGGCGACACCGAGAAAATGCGCGTACAGCATACGGATGGACTAAACGTTCATTTTAACGTGGAAGACCCTGAAGTAAATGCTTATTATGTAACGGTTCAGGATGGGGCTACGATTCGGAATCGTGGATTCTCAGACTCCAACCAGCATTGTGCCATGTCCATCAAGCAGGGTGAATCATATGACTTTACCGTATGGGCAAAAGCAGAATTGGCAGGAACGATCACTGTTCAATTGCAGGATGGAAGTGACACTTCCATCAGTGATTCGGTAACGCTGCATGTTGAAGGCGGGAACACATGGAAGAAATACGGTTTGTCTCTGATCGGAACGGAGACTGTACTTGGTCAACTGGCACTTACGTTTGCAGGTGACATCTCCATCGATATGGTGTCCCTAGTCCCTCAGAATGTATGGGGAGCTGATCCGACAGAAGAGGGAATATCGGCTACGGCACATGCTAACTACACAGGTAACCCGAACTATCGATTGAGAAAAGATCTAATCCAGGCACTCGCAGATCTGCATCCGAAGTTCCTGCGTTTTCCGGGAGGATGTATCTCGGAGGGATCTTTTATCTGGGATAACGTATATGACTGGAAGGATTCTGTGGGTCCGGTTGAGCTCCGCAAAGAAAATTATAATGTCTGGGGTTACATGATGACGATGGGCCTCGGTTATATGGAGTACTTCCAACTGGCGGAAGATCTCAATGCCGCTCCGGTTCCAGTCATGGCTTGCGGTGTGTTGTGTCAGGCGCGCTCGGACTATGCTCACCCTGCGGGTGGCGCTTTAAGGGATTATTATATCCGCAACTTTACAGATCTGATTGACTTTGCGCTCAGTACAGACTTTGAACACAACGAATGGGCAGCGGTACGAAGCGAGATGGGACATCCTGAACCGTTTGATCTTCGTTATCTGGGCGTAGGCAATGAGAACTGGGGCACTGAATTTTTTGCCAACTTCGAAGTATTCAAACGTTCGATAGATGAGTACATGAAACAGAACTATCCTGATCATGAGCTGCACATTATCTCGACGGTTGGAGCTCAGGCGGATGATGATGCGTACCAAGAAGGATGGAAATTCCTCAGTGGGAACCTCACCGGGTCAGCTCAGGTTGCTTTTGCAGATGGTGCTGAGGTGATTGAGGAGACGGTAACCTGGTATGAGAATCAGGACAATTACATGGACACCATTGCAGATGAGCACTACTACCGATCCAATGAATATTTGCTGAATAACGTAGATCGCTACAACTACTATGACCGGGCTTATCTTGAAGATGGAAGTATCGATTGGAAAGAAACATCCAAAGTATTTGTTGGAGAATATGCTTCCACGGACAAAAACACGCTGGCAGGAGCGGTTGCAGAAGCTGCGATCATGACTGGATTTGAAAATAACGCGGACGTTGTGCGTTTGGCTGCCTATGCGCCATTGTTCAACAAAGTACTAACGGACGGTACTTACCGCTGGACGCCAGACTGCATCTGGTTTGATGATGAAACCGTGTGGTATACACCGAATTATTATGTACAGCAGCTTTTTGCAAAATATGTAGGGGATCAGGTGCTTGAAACTTCATTCTCCACCTATAGCAAAGGCAAACCGTTGAATCTCATTCCTCGTGGAGGTATCGAGATTGCAACGGGTCATGCAGACATCGTGGTGAAACGAGTTACAGTGACGTCCAATGTGGATGGCAGTTTGATGTTTGATGAAGATTTCAGGGAACGTACAGAGCCTAGTGAGGCATGGAGACAGATTCCCGGATCGGAAGGATATGCGTTAACCGCAGGAAAAGGACTCATTTTGAAGGCACAATCAAGTGGATTGAATGGATTGTATCTGCTGAATGACGAATGGACCAATTACAAAGTTCACGTTGAGGCTGAAAGAATTTCAGGTGAGGATGGTTTTTACATCGGTGTGGGACTGACGGATATCTCGCCTGAGAACAAGGATGTCATTGAGTACGCAATTAGTTACGGCGGGAACGCAACAGGCGTGAAGGTGTACAAACAAGGGATTGAGGGTTATACACTGGGAGACTATTCATCCAGCTCGGCAGCAGGTAACCTGAGAGCGGCCAACTATGAACCACTCGAGAATGGAACCGATTATACAATTACGGTTAACTATGGTGGAGATACAGGAAAGAATTTGGTTTGCTCCTATACAGACGGACGTAATACCAGCAAGGTTCTGGATTACAAGCTGGAAGCTTACAACCGGGAAGTATTCCACTCTGTTACGAAGGACGCACGGCATGTGTATGTGAAACTGGTGAATGCAGATGGTGTAGATAAATCAACCCGGATTTGCCTTCAGGATCTGAAGGTAGATGCTTCAGCCAGACTGATCACACTTACTGGAGAGGATCATTTGGTGCATATTCCGAATGTGAATCAGAAGAATGATGAGAAAGTGGTTCCCCAAGAACAGGAGATTACACTGTCGGATACATCGGTGGTCGTTAACTTAACAGCTCATTCAGTGAATGTATTGGTGATGGATATTCTGAATTAAATTCATATCGTGAACAAGAGACCGCGTTTATCGCGGTTTTTTGGCGTTCGAAATCTGTCCATTGATGATCAAAGAACGAAGAAATGGTGCTCTCCTAAAGGAAGGCACCATTTCTTTGGGTCTGATTATTTGCGTTTTAATAACAGAACGCCACTGATTGCCGACGTTTTATGGCGGTAGACCACTTTGAATCCAATATCATTGTCCAGCAAACAGTTCAGTGCATTGATTAGCCGTGCACCGGGAACCAGTGTGAATGTACATGGAGACGTATTACCAATCACGCGCACACTTTGGATTCTGCGCGCAGAACCAGGGACGAGGGGATTTCTTGACCAATAGATTAATACCAGATCCGGTTGCGGAACAGCATTGACACGAGCCATACTAATCATCTCTTTTCTATTAGATTCTTTATAGTAAATGACAATGTGATGTAGAAGGTGCTAGACAAAAGACGTCATGAGCAATAAATGGGGTTAACACCTTCCATTTATATCTAGTGCCTGTGGAATTCACAACAATTCATAGGTATAACAGATACTCATAAATGCATTTTCAATCCCATACATATATTCTGGAGGTGATTGGGATGAGCAAGGAACCTATGGATGAGAATAAAAAGATTGAGCAAAGAAACACCTTTCTTCGGGACAATAACGGGAAAGAGATGTCTTCCAACGAAGGGGTTAAAATATCAGATGACAGCAACTCGCTAAAAGCGGGGGATCGCGGACCCACGCTGCTTGAAGATTTTCTGATGCGTGAGAAATTGTCTCACTTTGACCGGGAACGCATTCCGGAGAGAGTTGTGCATGCTCGCGGATATGGAGCTTACGGTGAATTTGAGTTATATGAATCACTTGAAGAGTTAACGATGGCTCATTTTCTTCAGAATCCAGGAGTGAAAACACCGCTGTTTGTGCGTTTTTCCGAAGTTGCTGGTTCCAAAGGGGTTAACGAGACGAATCGGGATGTACGTGGGTTCGCCGTGAAGTTTTATACTGAGGAAGGCAATTTTGACTTGGTTGGCAACAATATACCTGTTTTTTTCATTCAGGACGGAGTTAAGTTCCCGGATTTGATTCATGCGGTAAAGCCGGAACCTAACAATGAAATTCCACAGGGCTCTACTGCACACGACACCTTCTGGGATTTCATTGCGAATAACCAGGAGTCGGCTGCTATGGTCATGTGGATTATGTCGGATCGCACGATACCACGGAGTTTTCGAATGATGCAGGGATTTGGAGTACATACCTTCCGACTGGTGAACAATGAAGGCAAATCCAGATTCGTGAAATTTCATTGGAGGCCCGTACTTGGCATGCATTCTTTTGTGTGGGATGAAGCTCAAAAGCTAGGAGGTGCTGATCCGGACTTTCATCGCAGGGATCTGTGGGAGAACATCAATGCGGGCAATTTTGCGGAGTTTGAACTCGGAATACAAGTTTTGGAGGAAGCGGATGAATTCAAGTTTGATTTTGATATTTTGGATGCAACGAAATTATGGCCTGAAGAAGACATTCCGGTGCGAATCATTGGCAAAATGACGATTAACCGCAATGTCGAAAATGTATTTGCGGAAACGGAACAGGTTGCTTTCCATCCAGGGAACATCGTACGTGGCATTGACTTTAGCAATGATCCTTTGCTTCAAGGGCGACTGTTTTCGTACACGGATACTCAATTGGCGAGGGTTGGCACAAATTATCAGGAACTGCCGATCAATCGTCCGATATGCCCTGTACATAACAACCAGAGAGATGGAGCCTCTCGCTATACCATTGATCAGGGGAGAGTCGCCTATCATGAAAATTCGCTTGCCAATAACTCGCCTCATACTGTACCAGGTACAAAAGGGGGATTTGTGACATATCCTTCCCCAGTGCAAGGTCTTAAAGAACGGAAAACGGCACCCAGCTTCCTGGATCATTTCTCGCAAGCACGTCTCTTTTGGAATAGCATGACAGGCTTGGAGAGAAGCCATATTATTCAAGCACTCACGTTTGAACTTGGGAAGGTAAAGGACGTTTCCATCCGTCAGCAGGTTGTCAATATGTTGGGTCATATCAGCACAGAGCTGGCGACCATTCTGGCCGTGGAACTCGGAGTCAATGTACCTAACGTTCCTGAATCTCCAGTGACGAAGTCGTCACCTGCGCTCAGCATGGAAAATACGGTGTTTTCTCCCAAGACATTGCGTGTCGGAGTGATTGTTGGGGAAGGATTCGATGGCCCGAGCACACAATACATTTTGGAAGAGCTTAAGGGAGCGGGACTTCAACCGGTCATTGTACATGAAAGACAGGGTGTGGTGCGTGGAACAGGGAATGTGGAGCTCAAGGTGGACGATAGCTTTTTGACCGGCTCGCCCTTGGTATATGATGGTCTGTTCATTGTTGGAGGACAGCAGGAAAACGATTATGTTCAGAAATACACCCGATCCTATGCGATCGAAACGTACAATCATTTCAAACCGATCGGTGTTACACCGACGGGTGCAGAGGTGATCCAGCCGGTCGGCATTATAGGCAAACCTGGCGTCATTGTGGAACAGCAGCCTGCGGCGTTTGCAGAGCAATTCATTCAAGCGATGACCCAGCAGCGCTTTTGGGATCGGACATAGCCACGTGGGATAAACTGGACATGGGAAGTTCATGCGTCTAAACTAGATAGATCAGACACACTAAGAAGGGATGCGCCGATTCAAACCATGTTGCAGAAATTCGGATTTACACAATATGAAAGTCAGGTATACGAGGCTATATTCGCGCAGGATGAACCGCTTGATGCCACATCGATTGTAAATTACTCCAACGTTCCCAAAGCCAAAATCTATGAAGTACTTAATCGCCTGATCGACAAGGGAACGGTACTGACAACGATGGATGGGAAGAAAAAACTTTATATGGCTGTGGATCTTCAGTCCATTATTCATAAGATTAAGGCTGATTTTGAGAAAGATATTGAGGAATTGAAAAGTTACAAAATCAAACGTACATTTACAGATGAGCATATCTGGACGTTAAAAGATGAGTCGTCCATCGCATCAAATATCGAACAGCTGATCGAGGAAGCAGATTCATCGATTCTTTTTCTGGCCTGGAATGAGCGAATGGAGAAATATCGTGAACTGCTGGAGCAGAAGGAAAAGCAGGGCGTGTACGTTGAAGTGCTTGCCGTTGGGGGAATGGAGACATCCTTAAACCGGATATACTCGTTGATTCCATTGCTTGATGCGCCAGAACCTTCACAGCTGCTTATTGTGGATGATGCGTATTTGCTGTTTGCCGGTGTGGAGCATGATTCATGGCGAGCGATCAAGACGATGTCCAAACCGATTGTCAAAGCGATGACTGATTATTTCTACCATGATGTTGCCCTTACTCAGATTACCAAAAAATACGGTGACCAACTGTTACAGGATGCCGAAATCGAGAAACTGCTCACCAGGTTGATCTATTAAAACTATTCTCTCGGAGGATAGTTTTTTTGTTATATCTTTGTTTGAAAACAATCATGAAAATAACTATTGAAACTTTCATTCTTATGGGTTACTATCGTAGTTGTAACTTTTTGAGGAGGATTCAAAAATGAATAAGAAAGTATATGTGCTCGCTATCGCAGCATTTGTGGTCGGAACCGTTGAACTGATCTTGGGCGGAATTCTGGACCTGATTGCTACGGATCTTCATCTTTCCCTGGCCAAAGCGGGGTATTTAATCTCTATTTTCTCACTTGTCTATGCGTTGTCTGCACCGATTTTATTAAATATGACGGCCAGATTCGAGCGTAAAAAGGTATATATGTGTACGCTGTTTGTTTTTCTGATCAGTAATCTGATCTCTGCATTTAGTTCCAGTTTTTATATGCTGATGGCGGGCAGAGCGCTCGGAGCCGCCACGGGCTCACTTATTTTTGTGCTCTCCCTGACCCTTGCAGCTCGCATTGTGGAACCACAGTATAAAGGACGCGCCGTCGGCATCATTACCATGGGAGGTAGTGCATCACTTATCCTGGGTGTACCTCTTGGAATCTTTGTAGGTAACTTGGCAGGCTGGCGTGAGGTGTTTATGTTGATCGCTATTCTCACAGCAGTGGTTATGGTGGCCATCTGGATTGCGATGGATCGTGTGCAGCCTATTCCTGCTGTATCCCTGAAGAAACAGCTTACGGCTCTGTGGAATCCAAAAATGTTGGCAATCCATGCTACAACTTTGCTTGTGCTTGCGGGTCATTTGACTTTATATGCGTATTTCACGCCATTCTTGCAAGAAACGCTGGGTGCCAGTGCAACGATGGTCACCTTTATCTATATGATGTTTGGAATCGCCGCTGTTGCAGGTGGAGGCATCGGTGGCATGTTATCCGATCGTCTGCATCCTGCTAAAGCCATTATCATTGTGCTGATTCCCTTTATCGTGAGTATGGCTGTCATTCCGTTCAGTGTGGGATTGCCTTTGATCGCCTTCTTACTGTTGTTAAGCATCTGGAGTGCACTGAGCTGGACCGTTACGCCTGTGCAGAATAGTCTCATTATCAAAACTTCGCCGGAAACAGCCGAAACGCTAATCAGCACCAACTCAGGTATTGCCCATGCAGGTATTGCACTGGGTACCTATATCGGCGGCATGGTGATCGATCACTCATCGATTCTAAATACTGGATGGGTTGGTTCTGTTCTGATACTGCTTGGTTTGGTGTCTGCCATCTATGCCATTAGCGTTAAGGAAAAAACCGTTCAGGCGGTTGCTTAGAATAAAGAAATTGGACAAAAGCTTGAACCTCTGCATTCCCATAGTCTAATGGGTGTAGAGGTTTTTTTATTGTTGATACGCTAGGGTATGCGTCAGTGAAATTAACCATTTTCATATCGAGCAAAACTTGCTTTATTCATACTAATCTATATAATTAAAAGAGTTTTTAAAAGTATTATTTAATGTTTAATTACATGATGTGTATTGAGGGAGCGGTGATCATGACTACGAAGACGGAAAAACAAAAAATGCTGGATGGCAAGCTGTACATGGCTTCGGATCTTCAATTGTCTGAGGACAGAGAGTATGCAAGGAAAATGACGCGGACGTTCAATCAAACGACGGAAACGGACGGTGAGCTTCGCACCAAGTTATTGAAAGAACTGTTGGGATCTACAGGTGAACACCTGGGCATGGAACCTAATATTCATGTGGATTATGGATATAACATTCATGTAGGCAATCATTTTTATAGCAATTTTAACTGTACGATATTAGATGTGTGTGAAGTGCGTATTGGAGACCATTGCTTAATGGGACCAGATGTACATATCTATACGGCTACTCATCCACTCCATCCGCATGAGCGCAATACGGGTGCAGAATATGGCAAGCCAGTCACGATTGGCAATAATGTATGGATTGGTGGCAGAGCCGTTATTAACCCGGGGGTTACCATTGGAGACAACGTGGTCATTGCTTCCGGGTCTGTGGTTACAAAGGATGTTCCGGATAATATGATTGTGGGCGGTAATCCTGCTAGAATTATTAGAGAGATTGAGCTTTAACTTATTTTAGATAGAAGATGGGAAGTGCTTACGAAATGATGACTGAAAAAGAAAAATCTCAATTAGGGCTCTTGTATAACGCCAATTATGATCAAGAGTTAATTGAAGAGCGTTTACATGCCAAAGGACTTTGTTACGATTATAACCAGCTTCATCCAGCCAAGATCAATGAAAGAGAAGCGTTAATCAAGAAACTGCTGGGGAAAACGACGGATCGTTTCCTGATTGAACAGCCATTTGTATGTGATTACGGCTATAATATTGAAATTGGTGAGAACTTCTATAGCAATCATAATATTGTCATGCTGGATGGAGGCAAAATCAGTTTTGGAGATAACGTTTTTGTTGCTCCCAATTGCGGATTTTATACAGCAGGCCACCCTTATGATGTTGAGCAGCGCAATGAAGGTCTGGAGATCGTTGGACCCATCACGGTGGGCAATAATGTGTGGATCGGTGGCGGTGTGACAGTTCTTGCCGGTGTGACGATTGGAGATAATACGATCATCGGCGCAGGCAGCGTAGTGACCAAGAATATACCGTCTGGTGTGATTGCTGCGGGTAATCCTTGCAGGGTCATTCGCAAGATAACGGAAGAAGACAAAACAAAGTACAGCAGGGATGTAGTGAAGAACATCTAGTGAAGAATAAATAGTGAACAACGTGATAGTCGCTAATGGAGAATGCCCGATGTGTATCATCGGGTGTTTCTTTTTGAAAATAAAAATAAAATCCCCCAGACAGAAAACATGCCAAGGTATCGTATAACCGACACTTTTTTATGTGATATGTCTGGGGGATAGAAGAATGTATCTGTTACATTTGCTTAAAGAACCTTAACGTTGCAAACTTTTCCCGTTACTGCTGATCACTTCTTTGTACCAATGGAAGGATTTCTTGCGATAACGTTCGAGTGTTCCTGATCCATCGTCATGACGATCCACATAGATATAGCCATAACGTTTTTTCAACTGGGCAGAAGACGCACTTACAACATCAATGCAACCCCATGATGTATAACCCATAATTTCAACGCCATCTTCAATAGCTTCACCAACCTGAACCAGATGATCATTCAGATACTGGATGCGGTAGTCATCTTCAACTGTTTTCTCGCCGTCCGCACCCGTGATCAATTCATCAACAGCACCAAGACCATTTTCTACAATAAACAGTGGTTTTTGATAACGGTCATAGAACATGTTAAGCACATAACGCAATCCTTGCGG
The DNA here is from genome assembly GCF_000517905.1 of Paenibacillus sp. FSL H7-689. Classification (NCBI taxonomy): domain Bacteria; kingdom Bacillati; phylum Bacillota; class Bacilli; order Caryophanales; family Paenibacillaceae; genus Paenibacillus; species Paenibacillus sp. FSL H7-689. The sequence continues at coordinate 158,807 of NZ_ASPU01000013.1, read as the reverse complement.
GTCAATCTGCCATCCCCATTCACTTGCTGGCAGATAAGGGTTAGGTACACCCCCAAGCAGGTTACCTTCACCTGCGATTTGTTTCTCCGGGTCTGCTGTCTGACAGATACTCATGTAATAACTGAAAGAGATAAAGTCTACTGTATTCAGTAACATTTCTTCGTCGCCAGCTTCCATCTGAATCTCGATTCCATTTTCACGGAAGTAACGTTTCATATAACCAGGGTAGCGACCTCTTACGTGTACATCGCCGAAGAAATAGTTGCTATGTTCGAATTCCATGACTTTAATCATATCGTCTGGATTTGGTGTCAGCGGGTAGGTCGGCATACTGAGCATCATACAACCAATCTGTGCCGTAGGAATGATCTCATGACAGAGCTTCACAGCGGAAGCACTGGCTACAAACTCATGATGGATCGCTTGATACAGATCTTGCTTGCTAAGCTTCTCCTTAGGCGTGTAGATACCACCGCTCATGAAGGGTGCTTCAAGAATCGAATTGATTTCGTTAAAGGTAAGCCAGTATTTCACTTTATTCTTATAACGTTTAAATACGGCAGTTACATAACGCTCATAGAATCCAACCATTTTTCGGTTAACCCAGCCGTCGTATTCTTTGGACAAGTGAAGAGGTGTCTCATAGTGGGATAGCGTAACCAGTGGTTCGATCCCGTATTTGTGACACTCGTCAAACAGATCGTCGTAGAATTGCAGACCTTCTTCATTTGGTTCCAGCTCGTCCCCTTTTGGGAAAATACGGGACCAGGCGATGGAAGTACGGAATACCTTGAAGCCCATCTCGGCAAACAGTTTCACATCTTCCTTGTAGCGATGATACAGATCTATACCGATCAGTTTCATGTTATCTTCGGTTGGTTCTTCCGTGATTGGACCCATGATGCCTTTGGGAGCTACATCCTGAGTAGATAATCCTTTGCCGCCTTGATTGTATGCACCTTCAGCCTGGTTGGCTGCAATTGCGCCACCCCACAGGAAATTTTCCGGGAATTGATAAGTATGATTACTCATGTGTATCGCTCCATTCATCAAATTGATTTTAAGATGATTCATGTATGACATAAAAAAAGCTTAAACGTTGTAACGGGTTACACGTCAAGTTTTACTTTTGACCCAGATTTGATGCATACTATTATTCTAAATAAGTTCAACTAAAATTTACACGAAAACGGAGAGGACAGAAATAACCAGAAGAAGCGAAGCGGTCGCCTTTATCCCCGGATTTTCCCGTTTAGATATGGGAATCAAAAAATCTGGGGATAACAACGATCGGAAGGTTGTTCTGTCATCGAAGTGCCAGTGTAAATAATCTTAGTTGAACTTATATAGTTCGTTAGCAAGAAGGGAGTCTCCGATGTCCAAGTTTGATGAAATTATGAAGCGGTCCGGTTACTCAAAAGCGACAGTGTCACGAGTGATTAACCATTCTCCGCATGTTAGTGATGAAGCAAGACAGATCATAACGGATATTATGAAACAGTTGAATTATATTCCCAACCGGAATGCGGTATCGTTATCTACAGGGCAAACAAAGCAGATTGGAATTGTGACCTCTACCACAGGTGAGATCATTCTTACATTCATGAATCAATTCATTGATACAGCCATGGATTTTGGGTTTCAGACGATTATCTATACATCCCGTGGAGATCCGGAGATTGAATTGCAGGCTTTCGAAGATCTGCGCAGTAAACGAGTCGATGGGCTAGTTATTATTGCTTGTGTTAATGATCCTCGGAAATTAAAGGCGTATTTGGAATACGGTCCGATTGTCTCCTGGCAGCGAATGGGGAATGACGAGATTCCGTCTGTTGCTATGGATCAGGCAGAAGGGTATAAGTTAGCTCTGGAGCATCTGGTTTCGAGAGGATACACCCGAATTGCAAATGCATTTGGCAGGGCTGAAAGTTTGAATACCCAGAGCCGCCGTGAAGCCTATGAATCTTTCATGAAGAGCAGAGGGTTGCATGTGTGGACTGAAGCGTATCAATATTCAGTATTTAGCTCGTCCGATGGCGAAGAAGCGATGCGAAGAATGGCTGAGGGGCCAGAACTTCCACAGGCCGTATTATGTTCAAATGATTATGCAGCCATCGGCATTCTTAGTGAAGCACGCAGAAGGAAAATTCAGGTACCGGAACAACTCGCCATTGTGGGGTTTGATGATATCGAGCTTTCCCGTGTGCTTGGAATCACGACCATACACAATCCGATTGCGGAGCAAGCCACCCAGGCTTTCCATCAATTGTGGGCCGTATTGGGTAAAATGGAGTTGCAGACCGAACAGCTGACATACCAGCTGATTGAGCGTGAGACAACTTGAATCCATAAGACCTGATGTTGGAATCTGAATTTATGGATTCAATAATTATTCAAATTTGAAGCATCTTCGAATCGGAGTCATACGTTATACTGAATATGAGCTTCAGAACGACATATCTGTAAGGAGATGTGGCGTGAGCTTTTTTGTATCATGTTACAAGTTACATATTTCACAAACGATTAGCGGGAAAGGTGAGAATGGACTTTATGAAAACAGTGACAGGCCGATTCAGAATTGCGGGCATATGGGAGGGTGTATCCTTACTTCTATTGATTTTTATTGCTATGCCTCTGAAATATTTTGCAGATATCTCTTCCGCTGTAGCCGTAATGGGCATGATTCATGGTATTTTGTTTCCTTTGTATCTTATTGCACTAGTGCATTTGGCTCTGGTCAAAAAGTGGAAGATAACACGCTGGCTGATGGGTGGACTCGCCGGTCTACTGCCGTTTGGAACTTTTGTATTCGAATCTTATCTTCGGAAGAGAGATTGGAAATAAAAATCAATAAGAATAAATGAAAGCAGGCGACTAATTCAGATGTTATCCGAATTGTCGCCTATTACTTTCTGTACAAGTTCTACTTTACTGTACCTTGCTGACGATCGGACAATAAGCTGACTCCAATATCGTCGCCAGAGGCATTCGACACAGGTGCATATGCTGAGAAGGAAGTAACAACTACCAGAGCAGTGAACAGAAATAAGAATGATTTTTTCATACCATAACCTCTTTCATATGGGGATATATTCCATTTGATTCTAACGCATATAGGCTATACTTGAAAAGAAAAAGTTTAAATGAGCAAGCTATTGAATGACTGAAAGGGTTGAGCTTCTATGAAAGATATTCATGAGTTAACATCCATAGAAATGGTTGAAGAAGTTATTCAACAACATGAATTGGTTTTTTTGTATGTATCTCGTCCAGAGTGCAGTGTATGTCACGCTTTACTTCCTAAGATCAGGATGTTGCTTGAACCTTATCCATCGGTATACCTGGGTCACATTAATGCTAATGAAGTGGAAGAGGTTGCTTCCAAGTTTCTTATTTTTACCGTTCCAACAATGATCATGCTTGTGGAGCAGAAGGAATATATTCGAGCGGATCGTTTTGTTCGCTTGGAACGTCTGGAAGAGCAGTTGCAACAGATTCACTCCATGTATGTCCAAGATGAGGGATAGAAAGCTAAATCTTCATGAACGGCGGCTCATACATGAGCCGTTTTTTTGCGCCCGCAGTGGCATATAGCTATGAATAAAGTACATGATGTTTGAACTCGCAAATTAAAGTGTTGCCATGAAAACGGTTTTATGATAATTTAAATATTATAAAAACGTTTTTATAGTAAAGGAACAAAACTTATGGCAAAGATAACGATTAAAGATGTAGCAAGGGAAGCGGGCGTATCCATATCTACGGTCTCCAACGCCTTGAATGGTGTGGATGTCTTGAACCCGGAGACAAAATCACATGTTCTTAAGGTGGCAGAACGTTTAAATTATGTGCCCAATCTGAATGGCAAGCTGTTGAAGTCCGGTCAAACCAAAATGCTCGGTTTTTTCACTACAAGTGTATCGGGTCCGTATTTCTATAAGCTGGTTGAGTCAATGTCTCGCGAATGTGATCGTCTTGGGTATGGTTTGAATGTATTTGTGACCAAGGATAAACACGTTATTATGAGTAATATTTTGGGTCGGCGGGTGGATGGTGTCATTATCTACGAAGAGCTTCGGATCGATGAGCAAGATATTATCGCCATGGAGAAAGACAAGATCAAGGCGGTTTTTCTGGATCGGGTCTATCAGAGTGATACGATGGGAAGTGTCATTTTTGACTCGTATGTGGCTGCTTACGAAGCAACCAAGTATTTAATTGGGCTGGGGCACAAGAAAATTGCTTATATTTCGGGCGTGGACACGATGTTTGACAGTGTGCAGCGTAGAGACGGCTATCTGGCTGCCTTGCATGAATACCAGCTTCCAATCAATGAAGATTACATTATACAAGGGTACTTTGAGGAGGAGAGCACGTATAGTGCGATAAAATCTTTTCTTCATTTGCACCCCGGCAAGCGGCCTGATGCATTTCTTGCAGGGAATGACTTGAGTGCAATTGGCTGTATGCATGCGTTGAAGTCTGAGGGCTTTGAAGTGCCTCAAGATGTTAGTGTCGTGGGTTTTGACGATATTGATATCGCACAGTATTTTTCTCCACCGCTTACAACGGTAAGAAATCAAATTGCAAGACAGGGTATCCTGGCAATCAATCAACTGGTGGGTATGATCAAGGAGAAAGAACAAGGGGCTGCACAGAAATTGGCGGGTGAGCTGGTGGTTAGAGGTTCAAGCCATGTGAAGATCGACCGGAAAGACTACCGTACATAAGTTGACTCAGCTTCTTCTCCGGTCTTTTTTTACATAAATAAAAGCAAAGGGGATTTTTATGCCGAAAAATAAAAACGTTTTTATAAACATGTATGCATGATGGAGGGGAGTAAAAAAACGTGGATAAATTAGCCGTAGAGACATCAACCGGTAAAAATGCGATCAGTCCCAATGGGAAGAAACCCATCGGACAACGGATTAAAGAATTCATAGTCGATTATCGGAGACAATGGGAGATTCAATCGATGATTATCCCGGGCATTATATTTATGATTATTTTCTGTTATATTCCGATTTACGGTTTGACAATTGCCTTCAAAAATTACACGGTCATTGATACGTTGGCCACCGCTCCTTGGGTAGGGCTGGATAATTTCAGAATCATTTTATCAGATAAATACTTCTGGGATGCAGTCGTGAATACGTTAGGGATCAGTTTTTTGAAATTAGGTATCGGGTTTGTCATTCCGATCATTCTCGCAATCATGATCTACGAGTTAAACAGCGGACGCTTCAAGAAGTTTGTGCAAACGGTTTCATACTTACCTCACTTTTTGTCCTGGATCGTACTTGGGGGAATGCTGATCACCTGGTTTTCAACAACGGGCTTATTTAATCAGTTGTTACTTAGCCTGGGAGTGATCTCGCAACCGCAGAACATCTTGCTGGATGCAGGCAAGTACTGGTGGATTGCTACGTTATCGGATATTTGGAAAGAAGCAGGTTGGGGAACGATTCTGTATCTGGCGATCATGGCAAAGATTGATCCTACGTATTATGAAGCTGCCAAAATTGATGGTGCAAGCCGTCTTAGACAGATCTGGAATATCACATTGCCCAACATGAAATCAATCATAAGCCTAAATCTGATTCTAACTGTAAGCGGTTTATTAGGGTCGAATCTGGATCAGACCTTGGTTCTCATGAACTCCCAGAACCGCGACAAAGCGGAAGTTATCAATTCTTATGTGTATCGTATGGGGATGTCTCAGGGTGACTTTTCATATGCAACGGCCGTTGGCTTGGGTGTCTCCATCATCTCTGTCATTCTGCTCGTCACTGCAAACAAAATCACAAGCAAATTAAACGATAATCAATCTGTGTTGTAGAAGGAGGCATCCCGCGTGAATGGAAAGGTGGCAAAAGAAGATCTCGATAGTCGGATCTTTGATACCTTAAATATGATTTTGTTAATCATCTGTACGATCGTTATTCTGGTTCCGCTCTGGAATGTCATCATCTCTTCCTTTAGTTCAGGCAAAGCGTTGGCGGAAGGTGGATTCATCTTCTGGTCACCGGAATTCTCGCTGGAGAATTACAGAGCGGTATTCAATGATCAGGGCATCTGGCAGGCCTTCTTCATATCGGTGTCCAAAACAACGATCGGCGTTGTTACACATGTGTTCTTTTGTGCCATGGTTGGTTACGGTCTGAGCAAAAAGTACATAAGAGGCCGTAAATTATACGTTGCCATGGGTGTTATTACCATGTTCTTCTCGGGCGGTATGATCCCGACATACCTGTTAATCAAATCACTTGGCCTGCTTAACAGCTTCTGGGTGTACATTATCCCGGCGTTATTCAGCTTCTATGATGTCGTAATTCTGATGAATTTCTTCCGGAATGTCCCGGATTCGTTGGAAGAATCGGCCAAGATTGACGGTGCAGGGGATTGGCATATTTTCCTGAAAATCTTCATTCCACTCTCCATGCCTGCCATGGCTACAATTGCACTATTTAATGGGGTGGGGCAATGGAACGACTTTATGACAACCAAGTTATACATTACCGATCAGTCACTGTATCCACTTCAGATGATGTTGTATGAGATTATCGTGCAGTCACAGACACAATCCATGCAAAATGTCGGGGGTTCGGCTGTTATTGAAACAACGACCAAAGGCGTGCAGCTAGCCACCATTGTTATTACAACACTCCCTATCGTGCTGATCTATCCCATCGTTCAGAGATACTTTATCTCGGGAATGATGCTCGGAGCAGTCAAGGAATAGGAGCAACAAATACCCCATTTTGAGGAGGAACAAAAATATGTTGAAGTTGAATAAGGCATCAGGCAAAAAAGGGATTAAATTGCTCGCAACACTGCTCACAGCCGTACTTATGATTACAGGTTGCAGTGGTGGATCTGGGGGCTCAAGTGAAGGAAACTGGGTTTCCATTGAAGATCGTTATACGGTTGACCCGGAAAAGCCAGCTTGGCAGTTGGATAAAAAGGAAGAGGCTACCGACCTGACATGGTACGTCAATGCTGACTGGTGGAACACCGATTTTGGCAAGGACATTGTTACCAAGAAAATCAAAGAGGAGTTGAACATCAATATTAAATTCATCACGGGTGATGATACCAAGTTAAACACCTTTTTCGCAGGTGGAGATATGCCTGACTTGTTGACCGTATTTGACTCCAATTCTCCTGTGGTACAAAAAGCTGCAACCTGGGCGATGCCGCTGAACGATCTGGCGGAAAAATATGATCCTTACTTCAATAAAGTAGCGGCTGCCGATACATTGAACTGGTTCCAATTGGCGGATGGTAAAACCTATGGTTACCCGAACTATTCCAATACACAAGAGGATTATGATAGCGGTAATATTCCTGCCAAAACGGCATTTATCATTCGTAAAGATGTGTACGAAGCTTTGGGTAGTCCGGTCATTGGAACGCCAGAAGAATTCCAGAATGTGATGAAACGAATTAAGCAAGAGTTCCCTGCGCTGATTCCATTCGGCTTTAATGCCGTAGGAGAAGGAACGGGTTCACTCGGAGATACGTTGCAAGACTTCATTGGTGTTCCGCTTGAGAACGAGAATGGAGAATTCTATGATCGTAATCTGGATGAAGATTACCTCACGTGGTTGAGAACATTGAACACCGTGTATAGAGACGGCAATATCAGTGATGACAGTTTTGCGGATGATGGTACGGCTTTTGAAGAGAAAGTGAAATCGGGTAAATATGCAACGATGCTGCTCGACGGTACACCTCAACAAGGAGGAAACCTGCAAATCTACATGAGTGCCAATCCAGGCAAAGAATATGTTGCTATCGATGGACCGCAGAGTACCAAAGGTAATGCACCAACATTGAATCAATCCGGAATAACCGGGTGGATGATCAATTTCATTTCCAAGGACTGTAAAGATCCGGCCAAGGCCATTCAGATATTCACATACTTGCTGAGTGAAGAAGGACAGACGCTTATGAATTACGGGATCGAAGGGGAAAGCTACCAAACCAAAGCCGACGGTAGTGTAGAATTGCTGCCAGCAGTGAAAGACATGCAACTGAATAACGCAGATCAATTCAAAAAGGATTATCGGATGGGCGAGTTTATGTTCTTTGGTCATGACCGCCACAAAGCACTCAGTGCAGATGCTTTTCCGGAAGCGATTAAACAGATGCAGGAGTGGGGCAAAGGCAAGCTGAAACCACACTTTATTCTGGAGAATATTAGCCCGGATCAAGGTACACCTGAAGCTCGTGCGTTGTCAGCAATCAATACGAAGTGGAATACAACGCTGGTCAGTATGGTACGGTCCAAGGATGATGCCTCGTATGACAATGCACTGGCTTCTTACAAGTCATTTTTAGGTGAGAACCGTTGGGAAGAGATTGTGAAGGTACGCAGTGAAAAGATGAAATTGAACAAAGAGAAACTAGGAATTCAATAATAGAAATACAAAGGAGAATCCTATGACTACATTCAAAATGTACAAAACTACGGGTGAAGAAGATTTATTCGTATCTCTATCCCAAGAGCAATTGAAACCACTAGATGCTGATAAGGAGAAAACGACCATCCATCTGGATGATCAGTTAACGTATCAGGAGATGGACGGATTTGGTGCTTCTTTTACCGATTCATCTGCCTATTTGATCAACCAAATCTTGAGTGAGGAGCAGCGGGAAGAGGTTATGACCCGGCTGTTCCATCCAGAGAAAGGGATTGGGCTCTCGGTCATCCGAAATCCGATGGGAGCTTCGGACTATGCGAGAACGATATACAGTTATAACGATATGCCAGAACAGAAGGTAGACCCGAAATTAACCCAATTCAGCATTGCACATGATGAAGAGGACGTTATTCCTTTAACGCAAAAGGCGTTGGCATTGAACCCTGAACTGAAGCTATTTGCCTCACCATGGAGTGCACCCGGCTGGATGAAAACGAGCGGATCCATGATTACCGGACAATTAAAGACTGAATGGTATCCCGTTTATGCTGAATATTTCGTGAAATACATTCGAGCATATGGCAAGCATGGATTACCCATCCATGCCATTACACCACAGAATGAGGCGCTTTATGAACCCGGGCACTATCCGGGTATGTTGATGCCAGCCGAGGCCCAAGCAGATTTTATCAAAAATCATCTCAAACCAGCCTTTGTGCAAAACGATATTCAAACCAAAATTCTCTGTTACGATCACAACTGGGATCAACCGGACTATCCACTGACCGTGCTGGAACAAGCGGGAGAGGAAGTGGATGGTGTAGCCTGGCATTGGTACGGGGGCGATGCTTCTGCTCAAACGAAGGTTTATGAAGCTTTTGCAGGGAAAGAAGTGCATTTCACTGAAGGTTCGGGTGGAGAGTGGATTCCGCCATTTGAGCAAGCTTTCTCAAATGTGATGCGAACGGGAATTCAGATTCTTCGCAATTACAGCAAGTCCTTTGTACTTTGGAATATGGCACTTGATGAGAACAACGGGCCAACCGTTCCGGGATTTGGCCGCAGTACGTGCCGTGGGATCGTACAGGTGAATCAGCAAACAAAGGAACTTACGTATACACTTGATTATTATGCTCTGGCTCATTTCAGTGCTGTGATCCGCCCGAAGTCTGTTCGGATCGAATCAACATCCAGTGATGATGGAATTTGTTCTGTGGCTTTTAAAAATGCCGATGGTTCCGTAGCTTTAGTCCTCTTCAATGATGGAGAGGAGACGGGCAACATACAGGTTAAGCTGCGTGACGATGTATTGATGCAGTTTCAGCTGGAAAGCAAGAGTGTCTTGTCCGTATTGATCACAGATTAATAAATAAATAGATGGAGTTACAAGTAGGCTTCATCAGAAATGAAACCAAAAGAAGCGATATCCGGAGTGTACACGGATATCGCTTCTTTTGGTGAAACTCATCTGATTCAGGGTTATCTTATACGGGTTGAATGGCGAGATGGGGTGTCCCGCTACTTTCATCAACAAACAGTATATATTGATTGCCAGCAGTCCCTGTTAAGACCAGACCGGGTTGACCTGCAACACCAGGATTGTAATATCTGAGTTGTTGCAAAACGGGTAGGGAGAGTGGAAGAGTAGGTTGATTAAGTGCCATTAATTGTGTAGCGGCCTTAACGCTATCTCCAGCTTCAATCACTCCGCCTACACCCAAATGGTTGACAATCGAGGAGCTGGCGTTGATTTGAAGGCTGCCTGTTATGGTCTGACTGCCATTGACGTTTAGATCGACACCAACGGTTTGATTACCATTAACTTGCAGATCTTGGTTAATGGTCTGATTACCGGTGACAAGGATGCTATCAAAAGTTGGCAAAGATATCATCTCCTATATAGTATTCTTATATTCTATGAGGACAAGATCTGGAATGATCCGGGTGGCCACACATTATATACCTGGGATAAAGCCCCTTTTGCAAAAAAAGAGTTAGCGAAACACTATTTCGTGCATATTGTAGGCAGAGAATGTTTTCGCATGGAACAGGAGGGTTTGTTATCCAAAAGAAGTCAAGAACGCAGGTTAAGTCCGCAAAAAAGAAACGTTCAGTTCATGATGCGAACCGGTTATTCCTGAGACAGATGAATGTGGTTCTGAACAGGAAACTCAAATCCATGCGTAAACATATGGAAGTACAGCATTTGGAACTGAATCAGCAATGGCTGAAAATGATGCAGGTGGGAAGCATACCTGCCCGAGAAGTGCCAAAAGTGATCTATAAGGAGTTAAATGTGCTTCTTATTACCCCTTGTAATGACCGAGAAATGTCATCACATTGCGTCCTGATTGAACAGAGTTTGAAACATCTCGTGAGAAATGTGAATGAGATTAAATATATCGAATCCGTGTCAGCCTGTTTGTCTTCCTATGATGTTGACCTGATTATGGTTATCGGAAGCGGAGAAAACTTGCCGGATGAGAATATTACAGCATTAAGGACATCCACCGTGAAAAAGGCCATCTGGTTGTCTGCCGATCAACAAGTGAACCAAAGCGAAACTATTCTACCGATTTTTGATCACGTGTTTACACAACAATCAACCCAAATAAGCGATGATCAGCATCATATGGGAAGCACTGGTAGTCATGAACTGTTCATGCCGCCTGATCCACATATATTCTGTCCGCAAGCTGTTCCCCCGGAGTACGAATCGGATGTTTATATCATCGGGGATGCAGAACCGGATGACATCGTCACCGCTGTTGCCAAATCGGGTCTTTTGGATAACAAAAAGGTTCGGGTAGATGGAAAGGGTTGGGCACAGATCGGGGATTTCAAGCCTGTTCATACGAATGAAGCTCGTCAGATGTTATATAACGGAAGCAAACTGGTTATTCATCGTGGCGAATCAATCAAAAACGTGATGGAAATTGCCGCATGTGGGACGTTTCAGCTCATAGGACCATCTGTGAATCAGAGCAACGGGATTGACCTTAGTAACTTTCAACAATACAACTCTTGTGAAGAACTCACTCAGAAGTTTGAACATTACTGGCAGAGTGTTGATGCAAGGAGACTGGCCGCTAGCCATGCTCTGGCATACATGAAATATAATCAATCCCATCTACAAAAAACATTGCGACTGCTGGATATCATTTTCATATAAATCATCCCAAAAATCACAGGAGCGTAGGCTGCATCATGTTGCTGCATTGGAGGAGTTCTGATTGAAGGTAATTGCTCTGCATCTGCCCCAATTTCACCGGATTGAGGAGAACGACCGATGGTGGGGGGACGGTTTTACCGAATGGACCAATGTAAAAAAAGCCGCGCCTTTATATTCGGGTCATCATCAGCCTAAACAGCCATTTCAGGGGAAATATTATGACCTTTCCGATCCAGATGTACGAAAATGGCAAGCGGAAACGGCTAAACAGCATGGCATTTATGGATTTTGTTATTATCATTATTGGTTCAAAGGCAAGCGTTTGCTGGAAAAACCGGTGAATGAAATTTTGGATAGTGGGGAGCCTGATTTTCCTTTTTGCTTGTCCTGGGCCAATGAGACATGGACAAGAAAATGGGATGGGCAAGAATCCGATATTCTCATGGCCCAGAACTATGGGGATCGAGAGGATTGGGAAGAACATTTTAATTATCTGGTAAAAGTATTTAAGGACAAACGATATATTCGAGTGGAAGGTAAGCCATTATTTCTGATCTATCGACCAGCCAGTATTCCGCAATGTGAGGAAATGATTCAGTTTTGGCGTGAATTGGCTTTGAAGCATGGCCTGAAAGGGATTCATTTTGTGCAGACCATTGGTGGATTCCCTACATTTAATGGTCAGATCTTTGATGCGAGTATGGAATTTGAACCGCATTATACGTTTGCACATGGACATATGAATGGAATCTGGATCGAAATGAACATCAAGGGACAGCAGCATATTGCTGTGAATTACGACAAGGTATGGTCCTCCATTCTCGAACGAACACCACACCGTAACGGAGAAATTGTCTATCCAGGTGCTTTTGTCAATTGGGATAATACACCGCGGAGAGGTGTTGACGGACAGAGTACGCTCGGGGCCACCCCAGAGAAGTTTGGGCTGTATCTGTCCAGACAGATGGAACGAGCGAGGACGCTGTACAAAAGTGAATATCTTTTTGTTAATGCCTGGAACGAGTGGGCGGAAGGGGCATATCTTGAGCCGGATCAAAACTATGGTTATGCTTATTTGAGCGAACTCAAGAAAGTGACTCAGCATGAATCGAACAGAAACAAGTCTATAGGAGGGAGTTCCGAATGAGGGAACTCTCTCTTTGCTTTGAGTTTATTTATAGACCATGTTTCGTTGTAATTCCCGTTTTTTGTTTGCGGTACTCCGTTGGAGTTAACCCTGTATGCTTTTTGAACTGTCTGGAGAAATAATACAAATCACTGAAACCGAGATGCTCGGCGATGGTGGTTATTGTGTTCGGGGTGCACGCCAGCAACTCCTTGGCCTTATCGATTTTTTTGCCAGTAATATAGAGGATCGGAGGAACACCGATCTGCTGCTTGAAGAATCGAATGAAATAATTTGGATGCATGTAGGCGATCTGGGCCAGATCCTGAACCGAAATATTCTCTTCGATGTTGGAATCAATATAAGCCAGAATAGTGGACAGTTTCTCCATGACAGGCACGTTAATAAAAGAGATCTGATCCAGATCCAGATTCATTATATAGTGGGACAGTAGCTCGGTTAGTTTGCTCTTGGCCATCATATGGCCATAGACTTCATCGGATTTTGCATATGTAAGGATACTGCTGAAGATTGCTTGAATCAACTCAGGTTGATCTATCGTACAGATGTGTGGAAATTTCAGAATTTGGAACAAATTGATTCCCCCAACCTTTGCGCTAAAGTGACACCAATATTTGAGAAAAGGACTTTCATTAATGGCAGAGTATGACTGTTGGATCCCCTCTGGCATTAAAATAAGTTGATTAGGTTCAGGGTAATACTCCTCATCCCCAATTTTGAGCCAACCTTCACCTTCGCATATGAAATAAAACTTGCTGTAATCGGGCGTGTAATCCAGATCCCGCCAATCCGTATCGCACCGATTGTAATTGACCATAAATAATTCGACTTGGAGATTGGACAGGTAGTTCGTAAGCAAAGTTTGGTGATTCATACTTTTCATCTCCATACAAGGTTATTATTGTCCATCTAAAAGTTAGTGTTCTGCATGTCTATCCTTTGGTCGTAGCACTACAATACAACTACAGACAATAACAGAAGGGATGAGAACATCTCATGGACAAAAACGAATATTTGCAACATATTGAAGCAACGATTGAGAGCGGTAAATTCAAGGACAACTGGAGTTCGCTTAGCACCTTCCAAGTACCCGAGTGGTACCCAAAAGCGAAATTCGGCATATTCATTCACTGGGGGCTATATTCTGTACCGGCCTATGATAGCGAATGGTATTCGCGAAATATGTACATACAAGGCACCAAAGCTTATGAACATCACCTTGAGGTGTATGGACCTCATAAGGACTTTGGATATAAAGACTTCATTCCGATGTTTCGTGCAGAGAAGTTTGATGCAGACGAATGGGCAACGTTATTCAAACAGGCTGGAGCCAGATATGTTATGCCTGTGGCTGAGCACCATGACGGTTTTCAGATGTATAAAAGCTCTATCTCTCACTATAACACATATGAAATGGGCCCCAAACGGGATCTTCTGGGTGAGATGAAGGTTGCATACGAGAAGCAGGGGCTGACCTTATGCGTGTCGTCTCACCGCGCCGAGCACTGGTTCTTCATGTCTCACGGGAAGGAGTTTGATTCAGATATTAAGGAACCCCTGGAGCGTGGGGATTTCTATTGGCCTGCCATGCCTGAACCCAAGGATCACTTCGACTTGTATGACTCACCTCCAACCGAGGAGTATCTGGAGGACTGGTTGATTCGCTGCTGTGAACTGGTCGATCAATATCAGCCAAAGGTCTTTTATTTTGATTGGTGGATTCAAACGGTTGCGTTCAAACCCTATCTTAAAAAATTTGCTGCCTATTATTATAACAAAGGCGAAGAGTGGGGCGTGCCTGTAGCTATCAATTATAAACATGAGGCCTACATGTTTGGGAGTGCCGTTCCGGATGTGGAGCGGGGACAGTTCGCTGAGCTCAAGCCCTATTTTTGGCAAACGGATACAGCTGTCGCTAAAAACTCATGGTGTTATACGGAAAATAATAACTATAAAACGGCTGAAGAGATCATTCGGGATCTCGTCGATATTGTAAGCAAAAACGGAAATTTACTGCTGAACATTGGGCCCAAAGCAGACGGCAGCATACCGGAAGAAGATCGTGAGATTTTGCTGAGCATTGGCAAGTGGCTGGAAGTGAATGGGGAAGCGATCTATGACACGTCATTCTGGCGTACGTTTGGCGAGGGTCCGACAGAGGTGAAGGAAGGGCAATTCACGGATGGGGATACGAAGATATTTACGAGTGAAGATATACGGTTTACGTTAAAAGAAAGCAGTCTGTATGCCACGGTTCTTGCCTATCCAGATAACGGGGTGGTGCAGATTAAATCCCTGAAGGAAAATTCTCATCATTTTCAAGGGGTCATTCAAGATATTCAGGTACTTGGCTATGAAGAACAGCCAAAATGGGAGAGAACAGCGGACGCACTGACGATCACAACGACAACTGTGAAAAGTAATGCGCCTATTGTTTTCAAAATTAAATTGGACTAATCAACAAAGATAAATAAATACTGTAAATATAAAAAGGGCGCATCCAGGGGTATTGTACTCATCGGATAGCGCTCTTTTGGTTGGGCTATACATAGGGCTGACTTCCATGCAAAATCCTCTCCATGATAATGGAGGTTCCTCCAAGCTGAAAACTGTAATTCGGAAATTTACTTATATAATAATCACGAAATTCTTGCTTGCTAATATACTGATATCATCAAACCAGTGATGTTCGCCTGTAATGGATTGATTGAGACTCACTAAGGAGGATCTGCAAAAAGATGAAACCAAAGAAACGCATCAGATATGGTTGGAGCGGATTTAAGAAAAAAAAAGCTGAGGACTGTGACCATCCCCAAGAGCAGCACAAAGAACACCATCACGAGCACCATCATAACCACCACAATCATCATCACAATAACCACCATCATAAGTGTTTTGACAAAGAAGCCGAATTCCTTCTCAAATTAATTGGTGAGTTGAAGGGAGCAATTGTACAGGTTTTTGCCAATCCCACGCCTCACAATGTTTCACTTCTGATTGAGGTACTGCGTAAATTACTGGCTCTGGTTCATTGCTCGGATTTGAAAAAGGGAACCAAGGCAGATCTCGAAGCGATCTTGGAGCTTACCATTGTATCTGCAGAGGCCGTTCCATTTTCTCCGATCAGTGTGGGAACCAATTTGCAGCAATTGCTGGATGTGCTCCTATCTGTCATTTTACAGGGGAATATCGATTCGGCTGAGAAAGATCAACTGGTCATTTTGATCCGGGCGACCGAATTGGCAATCACAACAGGGCTTAGAAACATAGGCAGTCAAGGTCCGGCAGGACCTGCAGGACCAGCGGGTCCTCAGGGCGTACCTGGTCCACAAGGCCCGGCTGGCGTTGCTGGTGCTCAGGGTGGTGTAGGTCCAGCTGGTACACCGGGAGCTGCTGGTGCCCAGGGACCCGCAGGTGCGACAGGTGTTACTGGCGCAACGGGTGCGGCAGGCCCAGCAGGTGGCGCAACAGGAGCGACAGGTGTAACGGGGAGTACAGGAGCTGTTGGAGCAGCGGGCGTTACAGGAGCAACAGGTGATCCTGGCGTAGCAGGAGCCACCGGAGTCACCGGGGCTACCGGGGCAGCTGGACTTGCGGGAGTCACCGGGGCAACGGGTGCAGCCGGAATTGCTGGGGTAACCGGGGCTACTGGCGCAACTGGGATTGCGGGAGTAACTGGCAGCACTGGTGTTACAGGAGCTACGGGTTCGGGCGCCATCATACCATTTGCTTCTGGCGGACCTGCCATATTAACAACGATTCTTGGTGGACTGGTCGGAACGACAAGCCTTATCGGTTTCGGCAGCTCGGCAACAGGAGTCAGCATTCTGGGTGGCACGATTGATTTAACGGGAACGATTGTCGGACCACTCATTAACTTTGCGTTCTCTGTCCCACGGGATGGCGTTATAACTTCCATTGCTGCCTATTTCAGTACCACAGCAGCCTTGGCCTTGGTTGGTTCAACGGTGACCATCACTGCGCAATTATTCAGTTCACCGACTCCGAATAATGCATTTACTGCGGTTCCGGGGGCGGTCGTTACACTGGCACCTCCACTCACCGGTATTATTGCATTGGGTAGTATCTCCAATGGCATAACAACCGGATTGGCTATACCTGTGACTGCACAGACACGTCTGCTACTGGTGTTCTCGGCAACGGCAGCCGGACTTTCTCTTGTGAATACCGTTGTTGGTTATGCAAGTGGCGGCGTGAACATTACATGATGAGATATAAATTTTGATCTGAGGCGACTCAATCGTTTCTATAAAAATCATAAAGTAACCCCATGACTCATATGAGCCATGGGGTTAGAACTTTTTATAAATAATTGTGATATCTATTACTACCAATCATTAGTAGTAAATGTCATAGCTTCCACCATAACCATTGGGTGAGTAAGCTACAATTTTATGATAACCATACAAGTTCTCAAGAGTGATGCTTTTCGTTCCATAATCAGACACGATTACTCTTCCATCTCCCTTCAGGGTTCCACTCATATCTTCAACTTTAAACACATATTCCCCTGTTGTAAGAGGGTTAAACCTAAAGGTGACTTTTCCACTCAAGTAAATATCGGTACTATATCCACCATTGAAATATTCTCTTAAGGGATTTTGGGCAAAAATATTAATTTCTTGTGCTTGGGACTGTTGTTTTGTCTGAACTTCCTGGGAGGAAGGGTTAGTTAGCGTAAGAGCTTCATCAGCGAATACCGCTGGAACAGATGCTAAAAGCATCGCCATGGAAGAAAGAGCTGCAATTGCTGTTTTTTGATATTTTTTCACAATCAAACATCTCCTTTTGGTATATAAAATTTAAATTAGATTAGAGTTCGTACTGTTCACAAAAAGACAAAAGATCAATAGAGCAGTAGCTTTCCTCACAGTCATTTCCTAGGATGAGAGTGAGGTTGATCTGGCGCCAAATGTATGTTACAAGATAATCCTACATTTAATTCCAAATATATACAATAAAGTTTTCATGATTTTCTGTACTATTTTTGTTAAATATATACTTTATTCATATATAGTTCACAAATTAACATTTATAAGCTCAGACGATTACGGAGAGGGAATACACGATTCGAACACGCCATTAAACGAAAATTGACACAGCAGGATGAGCCTCTGTTTTGCCACTTTGTTTGAATAGTAACCTTGAACATCAAGTCGTAGTTTCATAGAACTACTACATTTGTTCATTAAGCGAAATGAAATACATAAATGCGAAATGGGAGTATGAATACGTAAGCGACATGAGACACATAAAAGCATTAAATAGACTTATTTTATATATTTTTCAATAAAGTGCTTGTATATATCGAATAATGATTTTATACTATACCAATAAAATCCAATTAAATTCCTAATCGACTATTATATGTAATTAAAATGTTTAACTACTCACTCGAATTACGATCGAAAGTCATATCCACCACTCCTTAGCAAGCGTTCTGCTAACGCTCCAGATTACCCTTCCACATGAATGCTTATAGACATTCACTCTCATTGCATTATTCAAACACCCAAACTATTCACTCACATGGTTTAATCCGATTCATTCAATCTCCTAAACTTTCAAGTAAAAAATCATAGACTGATCTGTTATCTCTTCTGACTCATATTGTTCCCTAACCAGACCTGTAAAGGAGGTGAGACTTTATGTGAAATCCAGGGTATCTATTTCGTACGCAATAAAGGTTATTTTACCGTTTCATTCTGCAGAGAAGGGCATATGTACCAGACTAAATTAAAAAACCGGGTAAAAGGAGTGGAAAAGTTTGATAAAGATTAATCGGTTACGCAAGCCCATCTCCATGGGGCTCTCGCTTCTCCTTGCATTTTCGATCATTCATCCGGTTTCAGCTGAAAACTCCACATCATCCAAATTGGATATGAAATCTGGACTTGCCAAAATTACGGAGTCCAAAGTAAATGCCAAGTTGACCAAAGAATTTGATGGTAGTGAATATGTTACCTATCTGGTGAAAATGAAGGAACAGGTGGATACAGCAGCAGTCTCCAAACAGGCCCTTGAAAAGGCGACCAACGCCAAACAAACGGCTTCAGCCACAAAGCTGTCCGTTCGTAATTCGGTCGTCAGCTCTCTGCGAGAAACGGCCTCGCGTACACAATATCCATTGGAAACTTATCTGGAAAAGGAAGTTGACCTGGGTAAGGTCAAAGAATATAAAAGCTATTTTATTGTCAATTCATTGGCAGTAACGAGTACCAAAGAAGTCATGGAACAGATTGCGCTGCTGCCTGAGGTGGAGAAGATTCTACCGAATGAGACACGATACTTACAGAAAGCCGAAGTGAGTAAAGAACCGGCGAATGCGGCATCAGGCAAAGATGTTGTCCAAACGCCAACTAAAGACTCTTCAGTCGGAGTCAAAGACAAAGAGCCTGCTGCAAAGGACAAGCTTGCAACAGAGAACGTGGAATGGAACTTGGATTACATCAATGCGCCAGCGGTGTGGGATCGGGGCATCGATGGAACAGGGATTGTTGTTGCCAATCTGGACAGTGGTGTGGATTATACCCACCCGGCGCTTCGCAGCAAATGGCGGGGACTGGATGCTTCAGGCAATATCGTTGATCCCGAACTAAGCTGGTATGACCCGCACAGTAATGCTTCCCTCCCTGCGGACGGAGACGGGCATGGTACGCACACTATGGGTACGATGGTTGGCTCGGAAGCAGATGGCACCAATCAGATCGGGGTTGCTCCCGGTGCGAAATGGATTGGTGTGCGGATATTCAATCCGGAAACAACGGATGCCATTATTCTCGATGGCGGACAATGGTTGATCGCTCCGGTCGATGCGGAAGGCAATCTGCATCCTGAACTTGCACCGGATGTCGTTAACAACTCGTGGGGCGGAGGCGCAGGATTGGATGAATGGTTCCGTCCTATGGTCCAAGCTTGGCGTGATGCTCAGATTTTCCCGGAATTCTCCGCAGGAAATGTGAGACTGGGTAACCCGGGCGGACCTGGTTCTGTTGCTAACCCAGCCAACTATCCTGAAAGTTTTGCTACAGGAGCAACCGATATCAACGGAAATCTGGCTTCGTTCTCCCTGCTGGGCCCATCCCCGTATGGTGAGATCAAACCGGAAGTATCTGCACCTGGTGTGAATATCCGTTCATCAGTTCCGGGCGGAGTATATGAGGGAGGCTGGAACGGAACATCCATGGCAGGCCCGCATACAACTGCACTTGCTGCACTGCTGCTTCAGGCCAATCATTCCCTTACAGTGGATCAGCTGGAGCAGATCATTACAGATACAGCCACGCCGAGAACGGATAGTCAGTATCCGACATCTCCTAATAACGGCTACGGTCACGGCATTATTAATGCCCTGGATGCTGTGGGTTCTGTACTCGAAGGGATCGGCACAGTATCCGGCAGAGTGGTTACGGCCGGAGATGATCTGGAAGAGCCGGTACTGGCACATACCCCTGTTAATTCTGCCTTTACAGGCATTGATATACCATTAACCGCTCATGTGACAGATAACGTCGCAGTAGTCTCCGTCGAGGCTTTTGCCAAAACGACAGGTACCAACCAGTACGTTTATCTACCGATGAACCGGATTGCTGGAGATAACAAAGATGGTACGTACACAGCGACCATTCCGGCATTTCTGATTGAGCCACAAGGTGTGGAGTATTATATCCGCGTGAACGACTACGGCAACAACGGATTCGAAAGTCAGGTATATAAAGTGGCTGTGTCCAATGGTGTTCAGCCAGGATATCTTCAGGATTTTGAAGAAGATCAGCTGGGCTTCACAACTGGCGGAACCGGAAGTACCTGGGTATGGGGAGCACCAACCAGTGGTCCTGGAAGTGCATACTCCGGTGACAAGGTGATTGCAACCAATCTGCAAGGAACTTATGTGGCGAATAGCAATGCATATCTGCTTGCGCCGCCTATTGATCTAACCGAGAGTGCAGAAGGTGCGTTATTATCCTTCAAGCACTGGTATGACCTGGAGAATAACATCGACTTCGGCAAGGTATACATCGCTTCCGAGGATAGCGATTATGTGTTCCAAGAACTGTTAACCTTCACGGGTACAGGTGGCAATTGGAAGACACAATATGTGGATCTTCGCGAATACGCGGGACAGCAGGTGTTCATCAAATTCAATCTGACGAGCGATAATTCATTGCAAAAGGCTGGCTGGTACATTGATGATTTCGCTGTAGAAGAACTGGATGAGATTGCTCCGGGCGCTCCTGCCGGATTGTCTGCGACGGCCGATATTCTTGGTAATGTAGCCTTGAGCTGGACGGGTCCGAGCGATGAGGATCTCGAATCCTATGTGGTATATCGCTCCACAACCGCAGGTGCAGGTTATGAATCCATTGGAACTGCAACAGGAACAACGTTTACAGATACGGCTACGGTGACAGATTCGACGTATTATTATACCGTTGCCGCACTTGATTATAGTGGCAATGAAAGCGACAAATCGAATGAGGTCTCCATTACAGTAGAGGTGCCTCAGGATATCTACATCGATCATTTCGATGGCAGTGATGATAATGGCTGGACTCATTCAGGAACCAAAGATGAGTGGGAACGCGGTATTCCGGTAACGGGACCTGCCAGCGCGGTTTCTCCACCGAATGTCTGGGCGACTGATCTCGACAATACGTACGAGAGTGGCTCCAACTATTCACTCGTATCTCCGGTCATTGATTTGACGGATGTGTCCGAAGGAACACTCACGTTTAATCATTGGTACGAGATTGAGAGTGGATACGACTACGGGTATGTGGAAGTCACCAAGGATGGTGGAACCACATGGTCAGAACTGGGCAAATTCTCACATAGTACAAACGGTAAACAATGGGCACCGGTATTCTATGACCTGGATGCACTTACCGGCAATGAAGTACAATTCCGGTTCCGTCTGACCTCAGACAACAGTGTTGTGAAGACAGGCTGGTTCATTGATGATTTCCGAGTACTGGGTGTTGCTGCGGAGACGGTCACGGAGGACAATGCGGTTGTGCTTAACAGTGACAAACCAAAACCGTCCTATGAAAACCCATGGTACAAAATTTCGCGGACCGACAAAGCGGAATTCAACAAAACGAAACAGCAACAACCGGAAGTCGAAAAACCAGAAACAGGTTCGGTTAATCCACAAAGCCTGCCTGCAAGTGCAACGGTTACCGTACTGGAAACCGGGCGTTCGGTGAAGACAGATCCAGCTACAGGCAAGTATAACTTCACACACGTAGCAGGTGATTACACGTTAAAAGCTGAGGCGTATGGCTATTATCCTCGAACTCAGCAGGTAACGATCACCGATGGCAGTGGAGCCAAAGCCAACTTTAATCTGGAGGCAATCCCGCATGGACAGATAGAAGGTGTAGTAACGGATGAGCGGACAGGACAACCACTGGCTGATGCTTCCGTTCTCGTGGTGGAAGATGCCAATGTAGGTGAAGTTCGCACAGGTTCAGATGGCAGCTTCGATATTCAGGTATTGGAAGGAAGTTATACCCTATCCATCCGGGCTGCAGATTATTACAGTAAAACCGTTACTGTGACAGTCCCTGGTAATGGTACGGCTGAGGCAAATGTTGCCTTAAAACCATTCATCGGTTTCCCTGGGGAAATTGCTTATGATGATGGAACAGCAGAGAACGCACGAGCTTTTAATGCTGCGGATAACGCTTGGGCAGTTCGAATGACACCAGAGCTGGAGACCGCTCAACTGACAGGTGCATCGTTCCGATTCTGGAACACCGAATGGCCTGTACCTGGAGGCACAGCGTTCCAATATGCCGTATATGATGCATCGGGTGCGGGCGGAGCTCCGGGACGACAACTGGCTGGACCATTTGACGGTACTGCACTTCGTAACGATCAATGGACAACTGTTGAATTCCCGGAACCGGTCATTGTAACGGGTGATTTCTATATCGTGTATGTACAGAGTTTAGCTGGAACTAGCGCTCCGGGACTCGCTACCGATGAGGATGGTCCAAATGCAGGTCGAAGCTGGCAGCGAGTAGGTGGAGCGTGGAGCACTTCACCTGCAGAAGAAGGTAACTACATGATTCGTGCAGTTGTGAGATATCCGGTCAATGCACCTGTGCTCACAGCCCCTGCGAACACGTATACGAATCAATCGACCTTCACTGTGTCGGGAACGTCTCCGGCATCTGGAGCTCAGATCAAGATCTACAACGGCAAGGATCTGGCTGCCACCACAACGGTGGCAAATGGGAAGTTCTCATACGGTGTGAAGCTCCGTTCTGGCATTAATGCGATTACTGCCGAGGCAGTGGTGGACGGGAAAACGACCGACCGCTCACTCCCCGTTGTCATTATTCTGGATCAGACCAAACCGCAGTTGACCATTGTTACGCCAACTCAAGGAGATCGCATCAATGCAGAAGTTGTTCACGTAACGGGTAATGTCGTGGAACAATTCCTCGATAAGGTAACCGTTAACGGACAAACCGTACAAGTGGGCAAAGACAGAAGTTTCAGTCATCGCGTATTGGTTAACGAAGGCGAGAACACAATTACCATTACAGCAACCGATCTCGCTGGCAACAAAACAACGGTAACCCGCACCGTATACGTGGAAACCGCGTTGCCAGAACTTACGAATATTACGCCAGCTGAAGATGTTCGAATCACATCAGGAGAAAGTGTCACCGTATCTTTTGACAGTAAACCTGGTCTGCAAGCATCTTTCCGGATTCAGTTACCTTTGAATCTGAATGCCCAGGGGGCAGGAGAGGTTCCATTGGTGGAGACTGAACCTGGTCGTTACACAGGTACGTACACAACACCTTCATCCCTTGTTCTTGAGGGTGGAGTCATTGTGATTCGTGCTCAGGATGCAGCAGGCAACAAAGTAGAGGCTGAAGCAGCTGGACGATTGTTCGTCAGCGTAGCACAAGAACAATCCGTTCCAGATCCAGATTCGAGCCCTGAAGAGAATGGAACGGAAGTGAGTCCACCGTCCGCTGAGGGTCTGCAACCTTAATTATGCAAAGTATGACTTGGATGATAACTGCGTTTTGACCATCTAAGCAAGAAGCCGATAAGCCAAGGTATCAGGGCTTGTCGGCTTTTTGTTGTCTTGATTCACATCTGACGCCTAAGATTACTCGGCTATGGTTATTTACACCAAATAAATTTAATAATAAACTTTTGGAAATGAAGCATCCATTGGAATGCTTTTTATTTTGCTCTCACATGTCAGCAGGTGAGTTGTCTCCTTTCTTCACATTAATGATATAACATGATATATTAGGATGTAGAACATGAGAAGTATGGGTATTTATGGAGGTGCTTGTATTGGGGAAAGACTCGGCATCCAAGCCGATGTATGAACAGATCTTTGAATCCTTGCGCGAACGGATACAGCTTCATCAATATCAAGTGGGTGAGCGTGTTCCTTCCGAGAAAGAATTATGTGATGAATTCGGAGTTAGCCGGATTACAACTAAAAAAGCACTTGAGATGCTGGCGAGTGAACAATTAATTGTTCGTCAGCCGGGACGGGGTTCTTTTGTAGCCGACACAGCAGATATGTTACAAGAAAGACCTAACAGACCTGCTCCGCGTGCTGCGATCAAAGATCCAGAAAAGAAGCTGCTCATTGGTCTGGTCATCACTAACTTCAGTGACATGTATGGTACAGAACTGTTATATGGCATGGAAGAAGCTTCGCGAGAGCATGATTGTTTTCTCGTACTTAGACGTTCCTTCGGGATTCCCGAGCAGGAGGAACAGAGTATTCAGGAACTGCTGGAACTGGGTGTGGATGGATTGATTATTTTCCCGGCACAGGGTGAATATTTCAGCGATGAGATTTTAAAACTGGTCGTTAATAAATTCCCGTTTGTCCTGATTGACCGGTACTTGAAAGGAATTCCGGCTTCATCTGTCAGTACGGATAATGTAGGCGCGGCGCGAGAAGGGATGAATTATTTGTTCGATCTCGGTCACCGACACATCGCTTTTCTGACGCAGCCTCCGGCGAACACTACACCCATTGAAGAACGAATTGAAGGCATTATTGAGGCTCACAATGATCAAGGAGTTCTGGTGAACAGGGAACTGTGGTTAGAATCTTTTCTTTCGACACTGCCAAGTGTGTTTGATCCTCAAGTCGAGGTCCGTGATGTGGAGACACTGGTGGAACATTTACAGAAATACCCCCAGATTACTGCACTCTTTGCTGCGGAGTATCATATTGCTTTACTTGCAGAACAGGCAGCGGATCGGCTTGGTCTGAGAATTCCAGAAGATATGTCCATCATTTGCTTTGACAGTCCAAATGCTGCCGAAGGAAGCCGTGTAACCCATATGAGACAAAGCCAGTTTGATATGGGAAAACAGGCATTCGAGATGGTGCTTCAAAGTATGCAGAACAACGAAATGACAGTGAACAGAGTTGTTTTACCTGCCCGATTGGTGAAGGGTAAGTCAACGAGTATGGTGAAACAAAAGGGTTAATTATAACAACTTAATATTCATTGTGTTCAATCAGGGGCTTCGTATAAACGAGGCCTCTTTTTGGTGCGGATAAAATGGGGAGAATTGCTTTAAATGGTATATTATTTGGTGTCGTTAAATTAAAATAACATGCTAATATACAAATAAATATATTGACATAACATTATATTCGTTTTAGGATGATGAAAGCGGTTAACAAACTGGATTACATAAGGAGGACAACATGCTGACACCCAGAGATGATCAAGAAATTTCCCCCTCGATATACGACATGATTGATCGGGTTAACAAACGTATGCCGGATTATCCGGAACTCAACCAAATGTTTAAAAATTGTTTTACCAATACGATGGCAACCACAATTCAGCGCAAAGAAGATGGAACAACTTTTGTGATTACGGGAGATATCCCTGCCATGTGGTTACGTGATTCTGCCGCTCAGGTCAGACCTTATCTGGTTCTCGCTTCAGAGGATGAAGATATCGCTGACATGATCGCTGGACTGGTTGAACGTCAACTGAAATATATTCTCCTGGACCCTTATGCAAACGCTTTTAATGAGACGGAGAGTGGAAAAGGACATCAGGAAGACCTGACGCAGATGAATGATTGGATCTGGGAACGGAAGTATGAGATCGACTCACTGGCTTATCCGATTCAGCTCAGTTATCTCTTGTGGAAGAACACGGGAAGAACAACTCAATTCAATGATACGTTCCGTAAAGCAGCCCAGATCATCATGCAGTTATGGCAAGTGGAGCAACATCATGAGACGAAATCACCCTACACGTTCCAACGTCTGGATGCTCCCGAAACCGATACGCTCAGCCGAGAAGGGCGAGGTACTGAAACAGCTTACACAGGCATGACCTGGTCGGGATTCCGTCCCAGTGACGATCGTTGTGAATATGGTTATCTGATTCCTTCCAATATGTTCGCTGTTGTGGCTCTTCGATATCTACAGGAAATTGCTGAAGCTGTGTTCGAGGATGAAACGCTGGCAGCGAATGCTCAGCAGTTGGAGGAACAGATCAACAAAGGTATTCAGGATTATGGCACCGTTGAACATCCGGAATATGGAACCATATATGCGTACGAAACGGATGGGAAAGGCAATCACAAACTGATGGATGATGCCAATGTGCCGAGCCTGCTGTCTTTACCTTATCTCGGATATGTGGAGGAGAACGACGAGGTGTATCAGAATACACGCCGTTTCATTTTATCCACGCACAACCCGTATTTTTATGAGGGAACAGCAGCAGCGGGAATCGGTAGTCCGCATACACCGGAAGGGTACATCTGGCATATCGCTTTATCGATGCAGGGGCTGACTACAGAGGATCGCAATGAAAAACTACGATTGCTTCAGCTTATCCATAAGACGGATGCGGATACCGGACTGACCCATGAAGGTTTTTCGGCCAACAATCCACATGAATATACACGTCCATGGTTTTCATGGTCCAACATGCTCTTTAGTGAACTGATTATGGATTATTGCGGATTCCGCGTACAGAAATAGATAGGGAAGCAAGAGATGACCTGCGAGTACATCATAACGTTCGGAGTTCGTTGAATTCCGACAAGAGGAGAGCGAATCATGAGAAAAATATCATTGAAAATGCCGGTAGCAGCAGTTATGACATCCTTGCTTATTCTTACTACAGCCTGTTCGGGCGGAAGCTCAAGCACAGGCACAACCAGTGACGGCAAGAAGGAAGTAACTGTATCGTTCCGTTCTTCAGGCTCTGAAGATACACTTACGAAGTTTTTCCAATCAGGTTTGGTGGATCAATTCGAGAAAGAAAATCCGGATATCAAAATCAACATTGCGCCTGTACTGGCAAGTGAGGGTGATTATACGTCCAAAATGGTTCTGCAAATGAAATCCCCGGATACGGCGCCAGATGTCATTGCTGAAGATACATCTATCATCAAATCCGATGCTGCTGCGGGATATCTGGAGCCGCTGGATACACAGGTTCAGGGATGGTCCGATTGGGAAGAACACATCATCGACAACCTGAAGGCGGGGGTTACAGGTGAAGACGGCAAGGTGTACGGCGTTCCGGCTACTTCGGATACACGCGGAATCTGGTACAACAAGGAACTGTTTCAACAGGCGGGACTTGAAGTTCCGTTCAAACCTGCAAGCTGGGCAGAAGTACTCGAAGCAGCACGTACCATCAAGCAAAAACTGCCGGGTGTGACACCACTTAATATGATCGTGGGCAAAGCAAACGGTGAAGGTGTCACCATGCAAACACTGGAAATGCTGCTCTATGGTACGGCGGACACGCTGTATAACGACACCAGCAAGAAATGGGTCGTGAACAGCCCGGGGCTGCTGGATTCCTTCAAATTCATAGATCAAGTGTTTAACACGGATAAAACAGGTCCAACCATGCAGGTTGCCCTGAATGGACAAGCTGGCAGTATTGCATTCCAGCAACAGTTCCCGCAAGACAAACTGGCGATGGCTGTAGATGGTAGCTGGGCAGGTTCGACATGGGCCGAGAACGGTGCTGCTCCAATCGCCAACGTTGAAGAAAAAATAGGTTTTGCACCATTCCCGACACAAAATGGGGAAGAACCTGGAGCAACTACGATGTCTGGCGGATGGGCTTGGTCTGTTCCTGCACAAGCGAAGAACAAGGAAGAAGCTTGGAAATTTATCGAGTTTCTGATGAATAAGGAAAATGCGACTGCTCGTGTAGTAGCGGAAGGCAGCCTCAGCCCACGTAATGATTCCACAGAAGTTGAAGGTTATACGGATCGTCCTTATACCAAAGAAGCACAGGAACTCTTGAATGTGGCCCACTTCCGTCCAGCGAACGATCAATATGCAGCGGTATCCGCACAATTGCAAAGCATTGTTGAGAGTATTGCCTCTGGCAAGCTGACGCCGGAAGAGGGAGTTACACAATTGAAGGACAACGTATCCCGTTCCCTTGGCGCTGACAGCATCGAAGAGAAATAAGGATATCGATATATTCGGAGGGGGAGGCATAATCTCCCCTTTTTCCGGTTCGAATGGAGAGTGACTTATGAAAAGGAAAGCACCAGGTTCATTTCTGTTTCTCATGCCTTCCGTACTGTTATTACTTGTGTTTTTCATTGTTCCCA
Organism: Paenibacillus sp. FSL H7-689; assembly: GCF_000517905.1. NCBI lineage: Bacteria > Bacillati > Bacillota > Bacilli > Caryophanales > Paenibacillaceae > Paenibacillus > Paenibacillus sp. FSL H7-689. The sequence goes on along the minus strand of NZ_ASPU01000013.1, from coordinate 130,420 downwards.
TCATTCTGACGATCTGTTTTGCCTTTACGAATATGGCTCTGACTGGGGCGGCAGCCAAGAGTTTGGAGTTTGTCGGATTCCAGAATTTCATTAATATGTTCCATGATCCGGACTTCCGGATTAGTGTCTGGCGTACGCTGGTCTTTCTCATCTTCTCCGCAGTGATTGGTCAGGTATTGCTTGGATTCATTCTGGCTCTTCTAATGAAGGAGAAAAATGTGACGTTCCGCCGGGTCATCGGCATCATCGTCATTGCCGGTTGGGTGACACCCGAGATTGTTGTGGCATTCTGTATGGTTGCCTTTTTCAGTGACAATGGTTCATTGAATCAGATCCTCGGCTGGTTTGGGGCGAATCCAGTCTCCTGGTTGTTCAGTTTCCCTATGGTGAGTGTAATTATCGCAAATATCTGGCACGGCACAGCCTTTTCGATGATGGTCTATCAGTCGGCACTGGATGATATCCCGAAGGAAGTTGAAGAAGCTGCGATTATTGACAGCGCCACCGGGTTCCAGATTGTCAGACACATTACGATTCCAATGGTAAAAGGGTCCATCGTAACCAATATGATGTTGGTCACCCTACAGACACTGGGTGTGTTCACGCTGATTTATACGATGACCGGTGGTGGCCCGGGTACTTCAACACAAACCTTACCGATCTTCATGTACAATCAGGCCTTTGTGAACTATCAGTTTGGATACGGCACAGCCATATCTCTGGTTCTGTTGTTCATCGGTATTATCGCCAGCCTGTTCTACATGCGATCCATGAAAGTGAAAGTGTAACCATGAAGGAGGTTCGATCCCTATGGTCAAACATGGGCTTCAACGCAAAATCCAGTACGGGATTCTAGTTTTTCTAGGGCTCTGTTTTTTATTGCCGCTGCTCTGGATCATTCTGGCTTCATTTGACCCGAACGCGCAACAGGGTATCAAAATGCCCAGTACCTGGACCATTCAAAATTTCAAGGATGTACTCGGGGATTCGAGCAATCTTCGTTCATTCGGTGTGGGCCTGATTCTGTCGGGAGGGCAAGCGATATTGGTTGTTCTGGTATCGGTCCTTGCTGCTTATCCATTATCCCGTTATGAAATGAGATTCAAAAAAAGCTTCTTGTTATCGATTCTGTTCATGACAGCTCTTCCGATTACTGCCGTGATGGTTCCGGTATTTCAAATGTTTCTGTTCTTCAAAATGCAGAACAGCATCATTGCCACGATGCTGTTCCTGACTGCATCTTCACTTCCTTACGGCATCTGGATGATGAAAAACTTTATGGATTCGGTGCCAATCGATTTGGAAGAATCGGCATGGATTGACGGAGCGTCCGTGTGGAGTAGTTTGAGACGAATCGTGGCGCCATTGATGTTGCCTGGTATTGCAACGATTGCGATATTTACTTTTTCGGGAAGTTGGGGCAACTTCTTCGTGCCATACATCCTGCTCCAGACACCGGAGAAACTTCCGGCATCGGTCACGATTTATCAATTTTTCGGTAGCCACGGTATGGTTGAATACGGCAGGTTGGCTGCATTTTCACTACTTTATACAATGCCTTCGGTTGTGCTATATATCTTCTCCCAGCGTTACATGTCCAAAGGATTCAGCATGGGCGGAGCAACCAAAGGTTAATGACAGGAGGTACGTAACATGACAACCAAAAAGATGGCACATCTCATCTCGCATACCCATTGGGACCGCGAATGGTATATGCCTTATGAACACCATCATGTACTGCTCATTGAGCTGATGGATAAACTGCTGGATACGCTTGATCAGGACCCCGAATATCGCTATTTCCATCTGGATGGTCAGACGATTATTCGTGAAGATTATTTGCAGGTTCGGCCCGAACAACAGGAGAGGCTCGACCGTTATATTCGTGAAGGACGCATCCATTTTGGCCCATGGTATGTGTTACAGGATGAGTTTCTGACCAGCAGTGAGGCCAACTTGCGCAATCTGCTCATCGGTCATCGTGATGCTCGACCTTTGGGTGTGATATCCAAAACGGGATATTTTCCAGACTCGTTCGGAAATATGGGACAAGCACCGCAGATTCTGCAACAGGCGGACATTCATAACGCGATCTTTGGGCGTGGGGTGAAGCCTACGGGATTCAATAATGCCGTGGTTGATGCCGACAGTTACGAATCTCCCTATTCCGAGATGATCTGGCGTTCGCCGGATGGTTCGGAAGTGCTCGGCATTTTGTTCGCGAACTGGTACTGTAATGGGATGGAAGTTCCGGTTGATCGGGAGAAAGCCCAAGTATATTGGGATAAAAATTTGAAGGATGCCGAGAAGTTTGCCTCGACTTCACATCTGCTGTTCATGAATGGTTGTGATCATCAGCCAATCCAGACGGATCTGCCTGAGGCTTTACGTACGGCGGCTGCGTTGTATCCTGATGTTGAATTTATTCACTCCAATTTTGACGATTACATTGAGGCGGTTACGAAAGATGTTCCTGAGCATCTGGCGACTATCGAAGGCGAGCTTCGCAGTCAGCACACGGATGGTTGGGGAACACTGGTGAATACGGCATCCGCACGGGTCTATCTGAAACAGATGAACCAGCAGGGGCAGACGTTGCTTGAAAAAGTAGCCGAACCACTCGCCGCGATGGCCCATATAGCCGGGGTAAAAGATTATCCGCACCATTTGTTGACACATGCATGGAAGATGCTGATGCAGAACCACCCACATGATAGCATCTGTGGGTGCAGTGTCGATGAGGTTCACCGTGAGATGGTGACCCGCTTTGCCAAGAGCAGACAACTTGCAGAGAAGTTGGTTTCCCAGAGTGCGCAGGCGATTGCTGAGTCCATTCATGTGCAACCTGCTGAGGCTTGGGGAGAGGAAGCGGTGCCGTTTACCGTGTTCAACACGAGTGGTTGGAATCGAAATGGAATCATTGAGATGGACCTGATTGTGGACAAAGCATTTTTACCGGAAGGTCCTAACCCTCAGGCACTTGCGCAGAAGGTGGAAAAAGATGCACTACCAGTGTATCAGCTGGTCGATTCGGATGGACAAGTGTATTCGGCAGAAATTAACGATCTGGGTGCACATTTTGGCTATGAACTTCCGAAGGATCGTTTCCGACAACCTTATATGGCTCGTAAATTAAGAGTGACTTTCCAGGCGGTGGATGTACCTTCGCTGGGATATAAGACTTATGCTCTCATTCCAGTGGAGAAACAAGCAGAGAGTGCTGAAGTGCCCGATATGAGCGAACTCATCCAGGTTCAGGGAATGATGATGGAGAACGGTCAATTGCGGGTGACGGTTGAAGAGAATGGTACGGCAACGATTGAAGATAAGGTCTCAGGTGCTGTATACCAGGGATTGAATTCATATGAGAATACAGGTGATATCGGCAATGAATATGTCTACCGTCAACCCGAGGGAGAGACAACGCTGACCACGGAGCATCTGAAGGCGGACCTGCGGATTGTGGAGCAGTCTCCGTATCGGGCAGTTATGCAAAGTGTATTACGCTGGGATATTCCTGCTGGAGCAGATGAACTGTTTGAGCTGGAGAAGCGCCAAATGGTTCCTTTTACAGAACGGAAGGCACAGCGAGTCGAGAACACTGTTCCCTTGGTGATTACGACAACGTATACGTTGGAAGCGGGCAGTAATATGGTCAAGGTAAAATCTGACTTTAACAATCAGGCCAAGGATCATCGACTGCGTGCATTATTTCCATCCGGACTGGTGACAGAGGAGCATTATGCAGATTCCATCTTTGAAATTGCCAAACGTTCCAATACACCGGCAAAGGAATGGGTGAATCCAAGTAATGCACAGCATCAGCAAGCGTTTGTACATGTGACCGATGGTGATCATGGCTTGATGATTGCAAACAAAGGGCTGAATGAATACGAGATTTTACAGCATGAAGAGGGCAGTACGATTGCAGTTACGCTGCTGCGTGCCTCTTCGGAACTGGGAGATTGGGGTGTGTTTGAAACACCGGAAGCCCAATGTCTGGGACCTCAGAGTGTGGAATATGCGATTATTCCATTTGCGGGCGATGCTGCACAGTCAGCTGCATGTGCATCCGCATACGTGTATCCGATTCCGTGGACGACTGTGCAGCTAGGGACACTTGCGTATACATTTGAGCAAGAGGGTCATGCCGGTGCTAATGGGCAGAAGGTGGAACTGCCTCTGTCGAAACAATGGCTGGCATGGAATGCACAAGGTTCGACACTAGCCTTCTCCACATTGAAGATCGCAGAGGAAACCGGAGATTTGATTGCTCGCTGGTATAATCTGAACTCCGAACCCGTTGAATTGAACGTACAACCTGGATTCGAATGTGCCTCTGTTTATGAGAGCGATGTGCTGGAACGGGTTAAGGACACGTTGCAGGGTCAAAGCCAAACGGTATCGGGGTACAAGATTGTTACACAAGGTTATACGTTACGGTGAGTTGATTTTTGAAAAGCATAGCTATAGAAACCTCCTGTTCACGTTATTGTGGACAGGGGGTTTTTGTTATGCGACCTCGTTATGTAAAATATATCAGGGATTTGGGCAAGTGTATAAATGTCTAATAACATTCATGTCGTGATTTTATACATTTATTGTCGCGAGTTTCTATTAAAAATAGATTAAGTCTGTGATAACTTATAGATAAATGTCAGAATATTATATAAGATGAATGTAACATTTACACGCAAACGAAGAGTGCAGAACCAATCTGTAGAAGCGAAGCGTTCACCTAAAAGCTTTCTGAAAGAAAGCTACATCGGAAGCATACGCTATCCCCGGATTTTCTCCATTAAGAAAGGATTCAAAAAATACGGGGATAACAGTGATCGTAAGATGGTACTGCAATCGGAGTGGCTGAGTGTGAATTTTACAGGTTCACCTTATATCCTATGGAGGTAAGACAACAGTGACCATTCGAATTGGAAAAATTAGTTTGTGGCATGTTCACGCATGGGATTACATCAAGCAAGAACAGGAACATGAGGATACAGTCATCGCCGCTGTATGGGATGAAGATGCCAAGCGTGGTCAGGAAGCGGCTGAACATTTAAACGTGCCATTCTATGCTTCACTCGAAGATATGTTGGCCAAGGATGACATCGATGCCGTTATTGTAGATGCGCCAACCCGCATTCATGAAGAAGTGATCACCGCTGCTGCAAAAGCAGGTAAACACATTTTCACGGAGAAAGTTATTGCTTCGACACAGGCGGAATCCAATAGAATCCTTAATGAGGTAAAGGCAAACAACGTCAAGATGACAGTCTCCTTACCTCGACTGAATGCAGGGTATACGTTAACGATTCAGGATGTCCTTAACCAGGGATTACTTGGTAAAGTGACTTATGTTAGAGTGCGTTTATCGCATGATGGAGCAATTTCCAACTGGTTGCCTGAACACTTCTATGATCTGAAGGATTGTCAGGGCGGTGCGCTGATTGATCTGGGCTGTCATCCAATGTATCTCGCCAAACTGTTTCTGGGTCAGGAAGTAACAGCGGTTAATGCGAACTTTGGATATATTACAGGTAAAGAAGTGGAAGATAATGCCGTTGCAACCTTGTTTACAGATTCTGGAGCAGTCGGCGTTGTTGAAGCCGGTTTTGTGAACAGCCATTCTCCATTTACGATTGAGGTTCACGGTACGGAAGGTACACTTCTGTATGGAACACCTGATGAAAAGTTATTGATTCGCACGAAAGCAGCAGAGGGACAGTATCAAGAGTGGACTGAACTTCCTTTGGCAGACCAAAGAGAAAGCGCATTCAATCAATGGGTTGCACATATACAGAATGATACGGACGCAACTGAAAACGTGCAGATCGCTATGGAGCTGACCCGTTTGATGGAAGCAGCGAATCTCTCTGCCAAAGAAGGGCGCAGAATCACTCTGAATGAGTTGAAGGGTTAGGATTTATTAAGGAGGTGTGCAATCTTGAGCCTGTATCCTTATGAGAAAATGCTTGAACGGCAGGATCTCCTGGAGAGACTGGATATTCTAATGGTTTGGGGACATTATGAGATTCGCGTGATGCGATTTCATCTGACTTCATTTCCAGCGGGCCGAGTTGTGGATTTCCATAATCATGCGGAGTTTGAGTTTCATTTTATCCCAAGAGGTAAAGGTAAAGTTATTCTGGATGATCAGACACATGCACTCTCGGAAGGTATGCTGTATTTGACTGGACCGGGTGTCGTTCATTATCAGGAGGCTGATGCCAAAGAGGACATGGATGAACTATGTCTTCATGTGGATATCGTTCACAAGCCAAGAGAACATGTCGATCCCTGGGAAGCAGCTGAATCCGAGGAAACGATGGAAAAGCTGAGAACGCTTCCGCTTACTCCGGTGAATGATTATCATAGGGCAATGCATTGTTTTTTGGAAGCCTACGAGGCATGTGATCAGAAATTGTTAGGTTATTATACATCGATCAAGCAATTGGTCATCAGCATATTACTCAAAACCGTGCGAGCATACGACACCGGGGGGAATCGACCGGAAGCCCCTGTGCGGGATATGTCGGTGTATCGCTATGAGTATGCAGTGCAGTATATGGAGGCGAATCACCCTTCAGTGGTCACACTGGAGCATGTAGCTGAGAAACTTCATATTAGCAGCAGACAATTGCAGCGAATCTTCTACCAAGTACAGCCGGAGATGCCGTTCAGCCGTGTACTGGAGGATATTCGTCTGCGCGCCGTGTGCCGCAATCTGGAAGAAAGTAACGTATCCATTGAACAGATCGCTCTTGCTTCAGGATTCAATAATGCCAACTATTTGCATGCTGTATTTCGCAAACGTCTGGGGATGACCCCGTCGGCTTTTCGCAAAATGAAACAACCAATACTTAAGTGAGGGTGAATATATATGAGTAAAGTATATCGTATCGGAATTATTGGCTGTGGTGGAATCGCGAATGGTAAACATCTGCCGAGTCTGAGTAAACTGGATAATGTTGAACTGGTGGCTTTCTGTGATATCGTTCAGGAACGTGCGGATGAAGCTAAACAGAAATATGGCACTACTGAAGCCGAAGTCTACACGGATTATCAGGAATTGCTTAAGGATGAGTCTTTGGACATTGTGCATGTACTTACCCCGAATATTTCTCATGCCGAGATTTCTATTGCTGCCCTGGAAGCGGGGAAACATGTCATGTGTGAAAAGCCAATGGCGAAGACATCTGCTGAAGCACAGCTCATGCTGGAAGCGGCAGAACGTACCGGCAAAAAACTGACTATCGGATACAACAACCGTTTCAGAGAAGACAGTCAGTATTTGAAGAAGGTGTGCGAAGCAGGTGACCTGGGTAATATTTATTTTGCCAAAGCACATGCGATTAGACGTAGAGCAGTACCAACATGGGGTGTTTTCCTGGATGAGGAGAAACAAGGTGGCGGCCCATTGATTGACATTGGTACGCACGCACTTGATCTGACGCTCTGGATGATGGATAACTATCAACCAAAAGTTGTGCTGGGTACGACCTATCATGAGCTTTCACAACGTGAAAATGCGGCCAATGCCTGGGGCCCGTGGGACCCAAAACAATTCTCCGTAGAAGACTCGGCCTTTGGTATGATTGTAATGGAGAATGGGGCAACGATCATGCTGGAATCCAGTTGGGCACTGAACTCACTGGATGTGGATGAGGCGAAATGTAGCTTGAGTGGTAGCGAAGCGGGTGCGGATATGAAGAACGGACTGCGCATCAATGGCGAGAAATTTAGCCGTCTATACACGAATGAGATTGAACTGAGTGCAGGCGGGGTAGCTTTCTACGATGGTAAGAGCGAGAGCGCACCGGATGTTGAGATGAGAAAGTGGATTGAAGCGATTGAGAACGATCAGGAGCCAGTAGTTACACCGAAACAAGCACTCGTTGTATCTCAAATCCTGGAAGCACTCTATGAATCAGCTCGCACAGGCAAGGCAGTGTACTTGAATAATGGTAGCGAAGCATAGAAAAGGCTTAAAACAATAGATTACAAAACCCTTTGTCCTGTTATTTGGGGCAGAGGGTTTTTGGTGTTTTGGATGCTAGGGCGTATCTGAAAACTCCGAAGGAAGCAGATTTTGCCGAATTTTCGTTCCAAGCCAGGAAGTTTTCCGCAGGCGTGCCGGGGCACGTCAAGGGAAAGTGACGCAGCAGGGGGCGAAAATGCGGTAAAAGATGCACTTCAGCGAGTTTTGAGACACGCCCTAACTATTGGTCCATACCAGACTCTATTTCGGCACATATGATGAGAGAAAATGAGCTGAAAAGAGGGTATGTCTTGACTAAACACAAAACGGGTCATGGTGTTTCCATTGTTGTATGTACCAATCGGCCGCAATTTTTTGATAACATCCTGCAAAATTACAATCGGCAGCTTTATAAAAGCAAAGAGCTGATCATTGTCCTGAATCATGACAGTATGAATCTGGCATTATACCAAAACCGGGTTCGGAATCTTGCCAATGTTCATGTATATCAAGTTCCGGAGAGCATTTCCCTAGGACAAAGCCTGAACGCTGGCATGACAAGGGCACGATTTTCGCTGATTGCCAAATTTGATGATGATGACTACTATTCGCCGTATTATTTAACAGAGCAGGTGGGAGAACTTAGACGGACCAAAAGTGATATTGTGGGTAAACATTCGTGCCTCGTCTATTTGGGCGCATCCAAGACATTGTTGGTCAGATCTCCGGTTGAAAAAAATAAACCGGTTGAATTTGTTCAAGGGGGTACTATTTTATTCAAAAGAGAGATCTTGAAAAAAGTCCGCTTCACGGACCGTTCAATAGGGGAAGATGTGACCTTCCTGAGACAATGCAGGAAAAGAGGGTTCAAAGCGTATGCGACCTCTCCTTACAATTATGTCTATCACCGCAGACAGAACAAAAAGAGTCATACCTGGAGAGCGGATGACAGCTTTTACCTAGAGGGAAGCAAAAAACTTGCGGTTACAGAGGATTTCAAACCCTATGCCAATAAGAAGTATAGAGGAGAATAACGAAAGCGAAGATGCATCTGCTGCGTGTAGATGCGTCTTTTTTGTGCCAAAATGCTTAAATTTGGAGGTGGTCAGAAAAAAATATGAATTTACTTGAAAAAAAGTATTGCATATAAGTTTAGTCGGAATTATATTAATGGTATAAGGTCTAGACCATATACAGATCGGAGTGTTTAGATGTCCAGTACGTTTTCATTTCGTTTTGAGAAAGTATCCACCAAAAAGGTTAGTGAATTCATTAGGGAACAACTGGAAGAAGCCATTATTCTGAAAGAATTAATGAGTGAAGAACAGCTTCCAGCCGAGCGAGATCTGGCAGAGATTTTTAACGTAAGCCGGATTACCGTTCGCGAGGCACTCTCTTCATTGGAAGAGAAAGGCTTGATAGAGAAAAGGGTGGGTGCCAAAGGCGGAACATTTGTACTGCCTCTGACAGCCAATTCGCATAAACGGACCAGAGAAGAAATTAAACGGGATTGGTCACAGATGCTGAAGGTGTTTGAATTTCGAACCATCATCGAGCCAGAGGGAGCTTTTCTCGCTGCTGAGCGGATCACCGCAGGCGAACTGGAGCTGCTTGAGGGTTACATGGAACAAAGTATAGAGCCAGACTGCACAAGAGAATGGTTCAGGGCGCTGGATGTGAAATTTCATCTGACCATCGCCAAGGCTTCGGGGAATCCATACTGCGAGAGAGCCGTCAGACAGATTCGGACGAAAATTAATCCGGCGCTTGACTTGATGCCTTATGATGACCGGATCCGTACCGTCAACCACGGTGTACATATGGAGATTCTTGAAGCATTGAAAGCCCATGATAGCATCAAGTCTAAGGAGACGATGAAAAGGCATATCGAATTCTCAGCGGATGCAATCTATGCCCGTTTGGTTTCTGAATCGGACAAAAATGAAGGGAATGACAGCGAATGAATCGTTCAGAACTAATACAGCTGGCTCAGCCACTACAAGCCCAGTTAAGCGCTTGGCGCAGAGATTTACATCAGCATCCGGAGATCGGTTATGAGGAGCATCGCACATCCGCTATCGTAGCTGAGCATTTGGAAAGCCTGGGGTTGGAAGTTACACGCAATGTCGGACAGACCGGGGTTACAGGCCTGCTTCGCGGAGAGACCGATGGACCAACCTTTGCCTTGCGAGCAGACATGGATGCTCTGCCAATCCAGGATCAAAAAGCGGTGGAATACCGCTCACAAGTGGATGGCAAAGCGCATCTGTGTGGACATGACGCTCACACCTCCATCCTGATGGGAGCCGCCCAACTGCTTACTGGTCTTGGAAGACCGAAATCAGGCAACATCAAATTTATTTTCCAGCCAGCAGAAGAGGGACTTGCAGGTGCAAGAGCCATGATCCAGGACGGCGTTCTGGAGAATCCAAAGGTTGATGCCATCGCAGGATTACACATGACACCTGGACAGGACACGGGAACCTTGGGCGTAAGTCAGGGCGTTGCTTTTGCATCAGCTGATCCCTTGATTATCAAGGTGTTTGGCAAGGGTGGCCACGCAGCTCGTCCGCATGAGGGTATTGATGCAATCGCGGTATCCGCTCAGGTCATCACCGCATTGCAAAATATCGTCAGTCGGATGGTTGATCCACTTGAACCGGCAGTAGTCACGATTGGCAAAATCACGGGAGGTTATATGGGAACAGCCATCGCTCCGGAAGTGGAGATGATCGGTACGGTTCGTACACTCTCACCTGCCATTCGTGAGCGGATGCCAGCTTTGATCGAGCAGGTTGTTAAAGGGGTCTGTGATTCATTCGGAGCTGGATGCGAAGTCGTTTACGGTGATGGATACCCTGTTGTCGTGAATGATCTCGGCATGGTTGACCTGCTAACAGAGACTTGTGATCAGGTTAATGCGGAGAAGGGATGGACTTATATCAAACCTTCTACAGGGGGCGAGGATTTCGCTTTTTATTGTGAACAGGTTCCGGGTGTGTTTTTCAGACTAGGATCTGGGAATGATGAGGAACGTACTCGCTATCCACTCCACCATCCCATGTTTGATCTTGATGAGACAGCGATGCCTTATGGTGTGGGCATGTTGTCAGCAGTAGCACTTGAATTTTTGGCACGGAATACATCTTCTGAGGGGGAGCAATCACAATGAAAAAAAGACAATGGACAGGCTTGTGGATCACGTTACTGGCAGTCGTAATGGTACTCAGCGCTTGCGGAGGAAAATCGACAAGCACGAATGATGGTTCCGCAACAGAAGGAACGGGCAGTGGAAGCGCAAGTACAACACTGACCGTTGCTGCGGCAACCGATATTGAGAGTTTCGATCCGCACAACAACAACAATACTTCCAGTGAGGCGGTTCTGGTCAACGTTTTTGATTATCTGATCAAAAATGACAGTGAACAGAAAAAAGTTGCTGGACTTGCGACATCATGGGATCAGGTTGATGATACAACATGGAGATTCAAGCTGCGTGAAGGTGTTACCTTCCACAATGGCGATCCATTCACTTCAGCAGATGTAAAATACACGCTGGAGCGCGTAGCCAAGGACGAGACACTGAAACAAAACAGTTATTTCAAAAATATCGTAGAAGTTAAAGTGGTGGATGACTATACCGTAGATATCATCACAGATGGTCCAGATCCGTTGCTCCTGAATCGTCTGTCCAAAATGGGAGCAGGCATTCTGCCAGCAAAATATATTGCAGATAAAGGATTCGATGCTTTCCTGAAACAACCAGTAGGCACAGGCCCTTATAAGTTCAGTAAATGGACCAAAGATGATCGTGTGGAACTGGTGAAAAACGAGAACTACTTTGACGGTGAACCAAAATGGAATGAAGTGGTATTCCGCGTTATTCCTGAAGCCTCCACACGTGTATCCGAATTGCTTGCTGGTGGTGTAGATGTGGCGTCTTCCATTCCCTCCACTGACATTGCCCGGATTGAAGGCGAAGCAGATAAAAAGATTGTCAAAGCGCCAATCCAACGTGTACTTCAGTTGATTTTCCGTCAGACAGAAGGCAGCATCACGGCTGATCCGAAAGTACGCGAAGCCATTGACCTGGCTATCGACAAACAAGGAATTGTGGACAGCATTGCCGGCGGAGCAGGTATCGTAACCCGCACATCCGTAACACCAGGCAACTTCGGTGCTGATCCTTCATTGTACAAAACGTCACTTTATGATCAAGAAAAAGCCAAACAGTTGCTGCAAGAAGCTGGCTATGCGGAAGGTGAAGCCGAGATGACCATCTCCGTTTCCGCACAGTACAAAGAACAGGCTGAAGTTGTTGCAGCGATGCTGGAACAAGCCGGATTCAAAATCAACCTGGATGTCCTGGAAGCAAGTGCATTCAGTGAACGTTACAGTTCAAAATCATTCAAAGAAATCTTCATGATTGGTATTGGTAACTCCTTGTTTGATGCTTCGAATAACTACAATCGTTATATGTTGGAAGAAGCAAAAGGTGAGTCGGATTACAACAATCCTGAAGTAGAAAAACTGCTTCAATCGGCATTGGTGAACATGGACCCTGCATCTCGTGAGAAAGAGTATCAGCAAGTACAACAGATCTTCTCTGAAGAACGCCCAGCCGTATATCTGTACCAAATGGAGGGTGTCTACGGAACAAATGCTAAAGTGAACTTCGCGCCGCGCAGTGACGAGATGTTCTATGCTGACGAGATTACACCTGTTGCACAGTAACATCGGGTATAACAACCGGTCATTGAAAAGATAGGCCGTGAACGGCAGGGACTGGATAACCATGTTCCTGCCGTTCTTTTTTAAAAGGGAGGTGAACAAGGAATGGGCAAATACGTACTTAAGTCACTACTGCAGATCATTCCGGTGCTGTTCATTGTTTCATTAATTGTGTTCATTTTGGTTCGAGTCACCGGTGATCCGGTTGCGTTAATGTTGCCTGAAACGGCTACCGCTGAAGATCGTGCTGTCTTGACGCAGGCACTTGGTTTGGACCAGCCTTTATATACGCAATACGTGAAGTTTCTGGGCAGTGCGATACAGGGAGACTTTGGTCAGTCTTTTCGCTACAATCAGCCTGCACTAGAGCTTGTGCTGGAGAGATTGCCTGCCAGCTTTGAACTGGCTGTAGCCGCCATGTTTTTTGCTGTACTTATGGCTGTGCCACTTGGAGTCATTTCAGCTGTCAAACGCAATACGTTTACCGATCTCATTATTTCAGGAATATCCGTCATTGGTAAGGCGATGCCAAACTTCTGGATGGGGATTATGCTTATCCTCTTGTTCTCCGTCATGCTGGGCGTATTGCCGGTATCCGGTCGCGGAGGATTGTCACATCTGATCTTGCCGGCATTTACACTTGGCGTTGGACTGGCTGCGCAGATGACCCGACTGATTCGTTCCAGCATGCTGGAGATTCTCAACCAGGACTATATTCGAACAGCTCGCAGCAAGGGGCTTGGCCGAATGGTTGTCATTGTGAAACATGCGTTTCGGAACGGATTAATTCCTGTCGTAACGATTATGAGTTTGCAGTTTACAAGTCTGATCGGGGGGACTTTGATTACGGAAACAGTATTCTCCTGGCCTGGACTGGGTCAGTTGCTGGTCGTTGCAGTCAACACACATGATATGGCGATTGTACAGGCAGCGGTGTTTGTCATTGCCTTTATCGTTGTGGTAATCAACATCTTGACGGATGTAGCTTACAGGCTGCTCGATCCGCGCATCAAATACGACTAGAAGGAGGTGCAATCATATGACAGGCAGCAATGAAATGCCAATTCCGGGTACAGAACAGGAAAAAGACAATGGGCGTGCACCAACGGGATTTCGTTATATCTGGCAACAACTGATTATCAGCAAGACCGGAATGTTTGGTGCTGTGCTTGTATTGTTGGTTGTGTTAATTGCCATAGGTGCACCTCTATTGACGAGTCATGATCCGGCAGCGGTGAATCCGCTGGGCCGACTTAAACCACCAGCATGGCTTGAGGGCGGAACGGCCGAATACTGGCTGGGTACCGATAATCTCGGCAGAGACATGTGGAGTCGAATTGTATATGGTGCCCGAGTTTCCTTAATCGTGGGGATGGGTGCCGTAATTGTGTCAGGAATTATTGGCGCGATTCTGGGGCTGGTATCCGGATTCTACGGGAAATGGCTGGATGCTGTCATCATGCGTGTAGGTGATGCATTCATGGCGATTCCAACCATTCTGTTCATGCTTGTTGTGATGGCGATTGTTGGCCCGGGTATTACAACGTTGATCTTTGTCATCGGGGTGACGAACTGGGTTCCATTCACCCGTGTGGTAAGAAGTGAGGTTCTTAGTATCAAAGAGCGTGATTTTGTTCATGCGGCCAGATCAATTGGCGCGAGGAATGGAAGATTGATTCTGAAACACATTCTACCGAATATCCTGTCATCCTTTATCGTCATCTGCGGTATGAATGTCGGCACGACAATTATTATGGAAGCTTCACTCAGCTTCCTGGGTCTGGGTATCAAACCACCCGATGTATCCTGGGGAGGGATGCTCAGTGATGGCAGACAATACGTTGCTACAAGCTGGTGGGTCGCTACATTCCCGGGACTAGCCATTACATTTACCGTACTCGGTGTTATTTTCCTTGGAGATTGGCTGCGTGATGTGCTTGATCCACGTACAGAGACAACCCATAAATAAACGGAGAAGGGAGCCATCAATATGAACCAAAGACCAATTATGCCGGAGGATCTGCGTCATTATCGTTGGATCAGTCAGCCAGTAATCAGTCTGAACGGACAAGTGGCTTATGTGGAACAGACCATAGATCAGGATAAAAACGAATATAACACGCAAATTCGAGGGATTTCCCTCGATGGTGATGAAGATATTGCACTTTCGGATGGAACAAAAGATTCCTCACCTGCTTGGTCGCCGGATGGCACACAGCTTACATTCATTCGCTCAGTGGATGGTGGCAAAGGACTATGGACGCTCCATTCAGATCAAAAAGAGCCTGTCATGCTGATATCTCCCGCACGTAAAATTTCAAGTTATATCTGGTCACCGAACGGGAAGTACATTGCGTTTACCAGCAAAGTACAACCGGAGGACCAACAGAAGAAAGCAGACGTCCAACAGGAGTCTGTACCTGCACTGCGAGGTAAAGTCTTCGAGCGTACAACGCCGAAGGCGGAAGGGGCTGGCTGGTGGGATGGTCAATACAGCCAGTTGTTTGTATATGAGATCAAAAGCGGGGAGATCACGCAGGTGACTTCCGGGCTATGGAATATCAGTGCTCCGGCGTGGTCGCCAGATAGCCAGCAGCTTTCTTTCATTTCGAAACAAGTAGAGGACGAGGAACTTGATGCGGATCTGCTTTACTTTACCGATGTATACAGCATTCGATTGGGAGAAAGTGATCTGTTCAAAGTGACGGATTCCAGTCTGGCGATAAGCCAATTCTCCTATTCGTCCGACGGGCATCAGCTGATTCTGATCGCCAGTGATCGTGAGTATGGAAGCGGGAGCCACAACAGCTTATACGCTGTTCCCGTTCATCGAGGTATACCCAGGCCAATCGCACCTCAATTAGATATGCAGATTGGTAACGCGGCGCTTGGAGATATGAAGTCGGCAGGTGCGTCACCTTCTCCTATCTCGGATGCCCATCATCCAGAACGTGGTGTATATGTACTCGGAACACATAACGGGAATGTGGACGTGTACCGTATTCAAGAAGATGGGGCGTGTCAATCCGTTACGGGCGCTGGTGAAAAGGATGTGTATCAGTATACCTTAACGCCAGATGGTACCTCGCTGATTATCGCTGCGTTAACGGATGAACGCCCTGGAGAGTTATATCGCGTGGATATCGACAGTGGTGAAATGTTCAGACTCACCCGGCGTAATGATGAATTCATGGCTGAATTGGCTGTAAATGTGCCAGTCCGTGTAGAGTTTACGTCCTCCGATGGATGGCCGCTTCAAGGTTGGTTAGCTACACCGGCAATACGCGACACCGATGGAAAACTGCCACTGATTTTGCAGATTCATGGTGGACCCCACGCGATGTATACGGGAACATATAGTCATGAGATGCAGACACTCGTTGCGCAAGGTTACGCTGTGCTGTGGATCAATCCTCGCGGAAGTATGGGATACGGTCAGGAGTTTGCCAGAGCTTGCCGTGGTGACTTTGCCGGAGGGGATTACCGGGATCTGATGGAAGCTGTTGATTATGCCCTGGCTACGTACGATTTCCTTGATGCATCACGTCTGGGTGTAGCGGGTGGCAGTTATGGCGGAGTGATGACCAACTGGATTGTAGCGCATACCCACCGTTTCAAGGCGGCTGTAACCCAGCGATGCATCTCCAACTGGTTGTCCATGTATGGAACGAGTGATATCGGAATTTCCTATGTCGAGGGAGTCATTGGTGGTAATCCGGCGGAAAACGCTGAATTCCTGTGGTCCCGTTCACCTCTTGCCCATGCACATCACATTGAGACGCCACTTCTGATCATGCACGGAGAGCAGGACTATCGGACACCGATTGCGCAAGCGGAGGAATTATATACTACGCTAAAACGATATGGCAAAAAGACCAAACTGATTCGTTATCCAGGTTCCAACCACAGTTTGCTGAAAAGCGGTAAACCTTCACTTCGGATCGATAGCTTCGAACAGGTGAATGCCTGGTTCAATCAGTACCTCGGGAATGAGGAGGGCGAGCAATGAGTCGGACTCAGCTGTCCATTCCTGTAGGGCTTCTTGTAGAAAATGTACTGACAAGTGGAGAATCAAAAGAAGTGATTATTGAATGTTTACAACGTCGAGACTATTCCCGTTTGTTGCCTCTGGTTAAGGAATCCGCGATGGATTTTGATGAAAGACTACAGACAGCAGATGATATCGGAGACGATTGGGAAAAGGCGATACGTCAAGGTTATGAGTTCAAGTTTTTGCATATTAACGGGTTGAAACGATTGCTCGATTTCCGGTTTGACCGTAAGGTGGATCGGGATTACGTTCAAGATGAGTTGTCTCTGAAGAATATTCGTTTGACCGCACAAGAGATTGAACTGCTACAATCGTTAATTGGCAGGCAGTGGATCGTGCAAGCAGAAGAAACAGAGGCAGCAGAAGAAGGTAGCAAAGAGAGTGGGATATCCTCCCGCATTCCTGTCCGTATTCAATTGAAGTTCCCTTAATATGGACCAAGAAGAAACCGCGATGATCGCGGTTTTTTTGCTATGTACAGGTAGAAATGAGGACGGCTGAATTCAAAAGTTGAAATTGGACTTTACATGATTTATATTTATATTAAATGATATTATAATCTATCAAAAAATGCAGGTATAAAAAGGAGGACATGGGATGTCCATTCAAAATGTTTTGGGAAAAATTCAAATATCGGATGATGTGATCTCCAAAATTGTCGGCAAGATCGCAAATACCACCAGTGAGATTTCCTCCATGTCGACAGGACTTGTAGAAGGCATCACCAAAAAGTGGAGCGGGAAAAGTCTGCAAAATGGCATAGCTATCCGCAAGGTAGAATCAAGACTGGAGATAAACGTAAAGGTTGTCGTTTGTTATGGAACAAAAGTGCATGAAGTCTGCAGGGAATTGCAAAACAATGTGAGATTACATGTGGAACAGCTGACCGGATTAACCATTGATACGGTGAATGTGATCGTTGAGGGGTTATCATTCAACCAACCTGCTACGAGGTTTTAGTCCAATTTCAGCTACCTAGAGGAGTGACAGCGATGAATAAGATTTCCATAACAAAAGCCAGTCCACAATCATTAGTCGGCGGGCAACTAAATCAGATGGCACTTGAATATATGGCCTATTCGCTTGCAGGTACCAAGGACAAAGGCATTATAGAAAAAACATTTAACAAGTTATGGCGTTCGAATCAGAACCGATTCAGTCACCAATATGCTTATGAAGCTAAAATGGGTAACCAAACGCTGGGCATGATCATGTGTTATCCGACCACTATAAGGAACAAACTTGCTTTGCCAACGTTCTCCAAACTGTTTGAACTTCGTAAATGGAGCCTGATTAAGTATAATCTCCAACACTGGAAAGAGTTCTACTCCATGGTGACATTAAAAGAAGCGGAGAACGACGAGTACCACATCGGAACATTGGCTACCTTGCCTGAAAGCAGAGGTCTTGGTGTAGGGACACAGCTCATTCATTTTGCTGAGGAGCAAGCTATAACACAAGGTCTGTCCAAATCTTCACTTACGGTTAAAAAGGAAAACCTACTAGCAATTAAACTCTACGAGCGTTTGGGATACCAGAGAGTAGGGGAAATCAATAAACCTTCGTTATCCCTGTACAGGATGTCCAAAAAACTGGTGTAATGTTTTCTGATAGGAATAGAACAAGTAGCTAACTGGAGAGTTTCACATATATAAGCCCACATTGGAACAGTTAAAAGTGTGAGCTGGAGGGGCGCTTTATGCGTTCCTTTTTTAGTTTTCAGATTTTTCTCATAAAAAAAGTAACTTGACTTTTGTGGGTGTTTAAGCAGGTGCTTGACAGGGGTGTGGTATAGTATAAAAAGTTCTTTTAATGAAGAAAGACGGAGAAATATACAATGTGGGGTGTAACCAGTGTATCAATATAAGGATCAGGAATATGAAGCAGTACACTTTGAGGGACGTGATCTGCGCTATGGAGAACTCATAAGTTGTGTTTTCAAGCAGTGTACATTTATGAACGCTTCTATGGAAGAAATTGAAACGAGTAACTGTCGTTTTATCGAGTGTGACTTCAAAGGGGCTTCCATGAATGGTTCGATTCATACGGAATCGGCTTTTGAAAATTGCACCTTCGGTGGTGCAAATCTCTTTGCTTCCAAATTCAGCTCCTGCAAGATGACAGGCTCAGACTTTTCAGGTGCGCAAATGGATGGCATTACCCTAAGTCACGGCGATTGGTCCTATACCAATCTGAGACATACACGTTTGGGGAAACAGGATCTGCGAGGAATTCGTTTCTTTGAGGCTGACTTTACGGACACGGATTTCACCAAAGCGGATTTGAGAGACTGTGATCTTACCCGAGTTGTATTAAGCAGAGCCAAGCTTCAAGGGGCCGATCTTAGAGGGGCTAATCTGGAAGGCATCGATCTGAAATCACTGGATATCAAAGGCGTACGTTTGGATCGCGAACAAGCTGTTCTGTTTGTACGCTCGTATGGTGCGAAAGTAGACTAAGTTGAGTTGAACATACACAGCATGAAGCCGCCCTTAAGGCGGCTTTTTTGACTTTGAGGTTTTCCGATTCAAAGAGAATAGGCAGGAAAAAGAGATCTAAACAAGAAGTAGTTAACATAAGTTTCAACTAAAAGGAGGTTATCATGACCGTCACATTAATTATTATTGTCGCTATTATTGTCTTTGGGCTTATAACAGGCACAATCACTACGATTATGGCATTTAAACTGCTACGTAACAATAAAGAGAAACATCACCTTCGCAAGAGCATTCTGATGGACGGAATTCCAACAGAAGCAATAATTCATGATATTGTGCAGACATCATCCAGTAGGGATGGAAGGCCTGGCGTGCGATTGGATCTGACTGTAACCCAAGTTGACGGCCGCACCTTCCCAACAATTGTAGAGACTTATATTCCAATCACACATATTCCCCATTTTCAGAAAGGAAATGTCATTAACGTAAGATACATTGCGATGGGGAATGAACGAAAAGTTGAGGTAGAGGATGCCTACCTTCCGTGAGGTGCCGCATGGTGGTAAGCTTCGGTTATCAGGCATATCAAAAACCATTACCTGAAACAAATCAGGTAGTGGTTTTTGATGTGAATTTAATTGAGTTAATCCTCTTCTTTTGACATATTTCGTATATACCTCGCTTTGTTTCATGAAATGAATTTCATTACGTTTTAACGCTGTGCTTTGGGGCTCGTTTCAACCGCACAGCAAGCCAACTCATAATCAGAGCAGCAATGAACAGAAATACGGTCACACCTGCAATGACAACAAAGAAGGATTGGTCAAATGCAGCAAAGGCGGCATTTTTGAGCGATTCAGCAGACGCAGCAGGCAAGCTTTCGGCAGCGATAAGCGCTTCATCCAAACTGTCTTTCGCATTGGCTGGCACACTAATTCCCACAGGAATCTTCATAGCGAGTGTGTAGAAAAGAGTCGACATGCTGCCGATGATCGCAATACCGGATGCTCCGCCCAGCTCATAACCCACTTCCTCAATGGAAGCGGCCATGCCCGCTTTGTGTGGTGGGGCATAACTCATAATGGAATGTGATGCAGCGGTCATCCCTGATCCAAGACCTGCACCAAGCAGTGCCAAGCCGATAATCTGCCCGGTGAACCCAGCATTGAAATACATCAGATACGTCCCCATGCCAAGGGCAGCGATGAAGAGAGTGAAGCTTTTGATATATACAACATCCACACGGTGCATAATGGCCCCCGTAACAGGTCCGGCAATGAGTGCTGCAACAGGTATGGATACGGTGAATAGTCCAGCCTGAAGCGGTGACATGCCTTCCACCAGCTGAAGCCGCTGAGTGACCATATATTGCACACCCATTTGTGCAAACAAGCCAACCAGTGCGGTAATAAAGCCGGTGCTGAATCTTGGGATTTTGAATAAGGACAGATCCAGCAGTGGATTGGGACTGTTATTCTGACGGCGAATAAAGATGATCAGGGACAGAACACCGATCACAGCAGCAATGATAGCGAGTGTGAGAGATCCTTCGCGTCTTGTGAATTCCTTAATAGAATAGATAATTCCGACCATGGCAATCATGATCTGAATGGAACTGGTGAAGTCCCACTTTTTCGAGGTATCCCCTTGATGTTTAGGGATCATTTTCAAGGCGAATACAAACGCGATAATGGCTATGGGCAGGTTAATCAGAAACACAGAGCCCCACCAGAAATGTTGAAGTAGCAGTCCACCAACAATCGGTCCCAATCCAGCACCACCTGATGCAATGGAACCCCAGATGCCGATTGCCAGTGCGAGTTCTCGCTCATTCGTAAACGTAACTCTGATAATCGACAATGTCGCTGGCATCATCATGGAGGCACCTACGGCTAGAAGAATTCTGCTCATGACCAGCATAGCCGGTACTGGAGAAAAGGCAGCAGCAAGAGAAGCAGCAGAAAAGACGAGCAAGCCCAGGGTGAATATTTTTTTATGACCAAGACGGTCCCCGAGTGTTCCCATTGCAGGAAGAAGACCCGCCATGACAAGGGAGTAACCGTTCAGAATCCATAATTTCTCCGAAGCAGATGCACCGAGATCATGGGTCAAGCTGGGTAGGGCTGTGTACAGGATGGTCATATCCATCACAATGAGTAATAGTGCACTTGAGACAATAACAAGAATCATCCAACGTTTGAATTTAGACATGTTTCCCTCCGACGATATGAATAACTTACAATTCAAGACTAAACTATCGGGTAACCCTATAGTCAAACTTTTCTTTACACACTATAATGCATTTATATTGATAAAACTTAGACTACATATGTACATGGAGGGCCCATAGATGGCTGGACATCACGCACAACATTTTACCACCAGTGAATTTGCCAAGATCTGCGGAGTGACCAAACATACCTTGTTTCATTATGACGAGATTGGGCTGTTAAAGCCTGAATATACCAATGCCAAGGGCTACCGCTATTATGGTATGCAACAAACGTATGTGCTGGATGTCATACATGTGCTGAAGAAGGCAGGAAGCTCACTCCAAGAGATTAAGTCGTTTATTCAAAATCAGAATACACCATTGTTAATTGAGCTGTTTGAACAGAAATTAAAGGCACTTGAGTTGGAGCAGCAACGAATCAAACGTATGCAAAAGCTGCTAAGTGGTGCAATAGAAATGACGAAACAAGCCACGGATGCTTCTCCTGAAGGGCTGCATATCGAACAATGTGAGCTGGAGTATTTTATTACTGTTCAACTGGAGCAAGGGGATGGGGATAAGGAATTCTTCCGTAAATTCATTGAATACAGGACCCATTGTGATGAACAGATGATCGACTATGAGTTTCCGGTATGGACGATCTTAACTCAGGAGCACTATGAGGCAGGAGAATACTATCCGGATTACTTTGGTAACAAAATAAAAGCTCCCATTTCAGGGGAAACGATATGGATTAAGCCAAAAGGGATGTATGCCGTCATGAATCATCGAGGTTCATACGAAAGCATGCCAGAGACGTATTCCCTCATGAAAGAGGAGATAGAAAAAGAGGGACTGCAAGTCTGTGGACATGTGTATGCACTGGACCTGCTCACTTATTTTGCAGAAAGTAATCCCGATGAGTACATCATCAAAATTTACGTAGAGGTGTGTAAGCCAGAAAACACAATGGTTTAACGGTACGGGGATGGAAGATGAGATCGAGGCTGTACTGCCTTGACCCATGTCGTATTCCATGTTAAGTTTTCTGTAATAAATTGTGAGTTTTCAAAGGGGGTATGGAGTCATGACGGAATTAGAGGTTGTGGATGTTTATGTGGACCTGTCAACGAACATGAGCAGTGGCATGGTTCACAATATAACTAATCAGAATCCGACACTTTGTCCTCCTATGCATAGATCTACTTGGCGCTGAGTGGTTTATCGCCAGGTTTCTTTATTGTATAAGCGAATCTAAATTCTGATTATGTTCAAATATTAAAGTGAGGGAATCCATGCCATGTTCTATGGTGAAATCCCGTCAGTTTACTTTTATATTTCACATAAAAAGGATGATATGCATGTCTTTAATCAACGTTACCAACCTGACCTTTGCTTATGAAGGCAGTTACGATAATATATTTGAAAATGTTAGTTTTCAGTTGGACTCCGATTGGAAATTGGGTTTTACCGGAAGGAACGGCAGAGGCAAAACGACTTTCCTCAATCTGTTGCTTGGCAAATATGAATACAGCGGACATATCTCTGCGAATGTTAGCTTTGAATACTTTCCTTTCCAGGTAGAAAATAAGGGAGCCATGACCGTTGATGTCATCGGCGAGATTCATCCTGAATATCTACACTGGCAAGTTGTGCGCGAGTTTAACCTGTTGAAAGTGTCAGAAGATGTGTTGTATCGGCCTTTTGATACGTTATCCAACGGAGAACAAACAAAGGTGATGCTGGCTGCTTTGTTCCTGAAGGATAATCGGTTTCTGCTCATAGATGAACCTACCAATCATCTTGATCTCCATGCAAGACAAATCGTCAGTAATTATCTTGGCAGCAAGCGTGGATTTATTTTGGTATCTCACGATCGGGCGTTTCTGGATCACAGCGTGGACCATATCCTTTCCATCAATAAGAGTAACATCGAGATTCAGAAAGGCAATTTCTCCGCTTGGTGGGAAAATAAAAGAAGGCAAGATCAGTTTGAACTTGCGAGTAATGAGAAATTAATAAAGGATATCAAGCGTTTATCCGATTCAGCCAAACGGACCGGTGGATGGTCGCATGAAGTTGAAAAAACCAAAAATGGTACGAGAAATTCCGGTTCCAAGGTGGATAAAGGATATATTGGGCACAAGGCTGCCAAAATGATGAAACGTTCCAAAAATATCGAACAAAGGCAGCAATCTGCGATTCAAGAGAAATCCAAACTTCTCAAAAACATCGAGAGTGCAGAACGTTTACAGATTCATCAGCTGGATTTTCACAAGCAGGAACTTGTTGAATTGGAACATGTGTCGATATCATACGGCTCCAATACGGTGTGTAAGAATGTCAGTATCACGGTTGAAAAAGGGGATCGTTTTGCCCTGTACGGTAAAAATGGATCTGGCAAATCAAGCATTCTTAAACTGATCTGTGGTGAAGATATCCCTTATACAGGTCTTTCCCGAAAGGATCATCAGCTTAAAATCTCGTATGTGTCGCAGGACACGTCCGATCTCGGAGGGCATTTATCTGAGTATGCGGCCACACAGGGGATTGATGAAAGCCTGTTTAAATCGATACTTCGAAAGTTGGATTTTTCCAGACTGCAATTGGAGAAAGATATCTCAACGTTTAGCGCAGGTCAAATAAAGAAAGTGCTCATTGCCAAAAGTCTTAGTGAGAAAGCTCATCTGCATATTTGGGATGAACCACTCAACTTTGTAGATGTCATTTCACGTATGCAGATCGAAGACTTACTCTTGGAATACTCGCCAACCCTGCTTTTTGTAGAGCATGATCGTGAATTTTGTACAAATATTGCAACGAGAATCATCGAACTGTAAGTAACGTATGAGATAGAAGATGACCTTGTTAAGAGCCGCCAAATGGCGGCTTTTAGTATTACTCGTGAGGAAGTATGCTATAATTTTATAATCTCATTCAATCATTTGATGGATGACTAGATCAATTGTAGACTAATTCGCCAAGAGGTGTAATACCAATGAAAAAGGAAATGACAACAATCAAACAAACCAGGCTTCATTCCATTTTGGACGAGGCCACCAAATTGCTGATTGAAAAACCGAATGCTTCCATGAATGAGATTGCAGAATCTGCAAAAATCGGGATCGCTACGTTACATCGATACGTGGAAAGCCGCGAACAGCTTATGGTATATCTCGGATTACGCGCAATCGAGGTGGTCAGTGAGACCATGAAAGAAATCCAACTGGATGAGGAGCATTGTGAAAAGTACATACCTGAGCTGATCGAGGCGCTGATTCCATTAGGCGACAAAATTTATTTTCTGGCTCATGACACCACCATTAACTATAATCCCGAGATTGAGGGAGCAGATCTGAAACTGAGAGAACCTGTACTACATGCGGTCGGTCTGTTACAACAGAAAGGTTATTTCCGCTCCGATCTTGATAAAACCTGGATTGTGGATGTGCTGTATTCCATCATGTTCCTGACGTGGCAGCAGGTTGTAAGTGGTCATATCGCGAGAAAAGCAGCCCCTGCACTTGTGGTGGATACGTTTTATCATGGATTTAAGCAGCGTTAGGTTAGGGCCTATCCAACGAAAAACAATAACGAAAACACCCTCAAAGAATCAACTGTATCGTTAGATACAAAGACTCTCTGAGGGTGTTTTTTTGCGTTCACAACAGCGTTTCTCAGTGCGCAAGCTGCAAAGACATGATTTTCTCACATATTCAAATATTAACAGAGTTCAGAATTTAAGATTTTCAGTTTACAAAAAATGATATAAATTTCTAGTAGATTCAAATCATTACCAAATAAAGACAAAATATTCAAGTGAGGGGGCCGGACAGAAACACCAGCAATTGTGCAGTTCGAATCAGCTTATGTACTCATTCCATCAACCCAAATCAGGAGGGATTCCATGCTTTACACCATTATTGTGCCAGTCAACCAGGACTATAACATTTTGAACCTGTTCACAGATTCGCTGCTCCGGACGGTAAGCCCATCCACTCAGATTATTTTCATCAACGATGGTTCCGGCTCAGCAGTCTTTCAACATCTGGATAAACTGAAGCAAGAAGTAAGAGAGGGTGTGGCCATCGAGATTCTTCAGCATGATTTTCCACTCGGTTGCGCCGTGTCGATTAATAGCGCACTGAGTCTAGCCAAGGGAGAGTACATTTTCTTCCTGGATTCTGACACCATTCTTCAACCGAACTGGCAACCGATGATGAAAGAGACACTGGATAGCGATATTACGATTGGCATGATTGGGGGCGTTCTGTTGTATCCGCAAACAGGAGGCGTGCAGCATTGCGGCATTGCTTTTGCGGACACCATCGGCCGACACCTGTTCCTGAACGCATCTCCTGATGATATCCCGAAAGAAACCTTCTCTGTTCAACTGGTGGTTTTCGCCATGTTTGGCATGAAGCGGGAGGTGTATGAGACCATCGGCAACCTCGATGAGAAGTTCTTTAACGGATACGAGGACTTTGATTATCAGATGCGGGCACGAGCTGCCGGATACGATACGGTCATCAACCCAAATATTCAAGCGTATCACTGGGAACGCAGCAGCGGTATTCACCGCAACTTCAATCGGAAGAACAATCTGGCACGCTTCTGGAAAAAGTGGGGCGGTCAAATCGAGGCTGATGTATGGCCATTCGTTTTCAGTCATCTGAAAGCACAGCTGGAAAGCCAAGAGGAATACCAGCATCTGCCGATTGTCGGGATTGACCTTGCCGAGGTTCGAAGTGATGCCGATACATTCTGGACCAAGCTGGAGGAAGCCGAATTTGCAAATGTAGCCGAAGTACGGGACTATTCAAACCGCTTTAATTCCAATGGGGCCATCTGGCTGCCACAGGTACTGGGCAAGGAACTGATTCATAGTGAGAACCGGTTACTGTTTTTGGTGGACAATTTCGCCCGTTTGCTGGAGAACCGCTACTGGATTGAGATGAGACATGCTCATCGAGCCAAGGATCTGATCATTGATCTGTATGGCAATGTGATCACGATGGATCGCATATACGATGGATGCTGGCCTGGAACCAAAGTTCGGTAATTCACTCACAACGAAAATAAACAGGGAGGTACTTAAGGTGAAAGAAAAAGAGAGCACGCTCGATCGTGCCGTACGATTTACCCGTAATCTGGAGTGGTTGGAACAAGTCGAAAAGGTAATTCCGAGCGGATGCAGCACTTTAGCCAAAGCACCTGAACGTTTATTTCCGGGCCATACACCCGTATGTTGTGCAGAGGCTTATAATTCCCGATTTACAGATATCGACGGGAATGAATGGCTGGATTGCGAAATGGCCATGGGTACGGCGCCATGGGGCCATGCCAGACATGAAGTCCAATTAACCGTCATTCACCAGTTGAAAAAAGGGACAAGCTTTTCTTTACCTGCCGACATCGAGCTTGAATGTGCCGAGTTGATTCTGGAGCGGTTCGAGGGTCGTTATCCATCGCTGCGCTTCACCAAGAGTGGTGCTGATGCGGTGAGTGGGGCCGTGCGTCTGGCCCGTGCCGCTAGTGGCAAAAGCAAGGTTATTGCAACAGCTTATCATGGGTGGCACGACTGGTCTGCCTACGGTTATTATGGTGGTCAGACGAAAGAACGTGGCATCCCGGTGGATATCGAGCGTTCAACGATCTGGATCAACAAACCTACTACGGAGCGAATTGAGGCTCAGATTACCTCATCTCCCGAGGATATCGCATGTATTGTTCTGTGCCCCAACGAGTGGAAAAAGGACGCGCTGGAGCAAGCCGTAAACCTATGTCGGTCTCTGGACATCATTATCATATTCGATGAGGTAACTTCCGGTATTCGAATGGGCAAGCAGGCTACAGCAGGAGAATATGACATCTGGCCTGATCTGCTCTGTATCTCTAAAGGTATGGCGAACGGTTTACCGCTCGCAGCGGTTATGGGGCCTGAGCACTTGATGTCTTTGTCGGGACAGGTCAGATTCAGTAATGCCCATTCCAGCGAAACGACAGCGCTCGCGGCAGCCATTGCCTGTGAACGATTAATGAAAAATGCGAAAGTATGGCCGACTTGGCGTGATCCGGCAACCCGGATCATGGATCGGCTGGAATCTGAACTTGTGTTACTCGGATTGACGGATCAATTGGAAGTGAAGGGGACGTATGCAAGCTTCTGCATTCAATCCTTGGCTGAAGATAACTTCCAGACAGACCCTTTCCGCGAGTTCATGGTGAAGAGAATGGCTCACTTCGGCATTTTCACCAAAGGTTACTTTATTTTCTCGGATGCCCATACACGGGAAGAATTGCTGTGGGTCGAGGAAGCGCTGTTACAGATCCTGTCAGACTGGAAAGAGATTCAGAAGCAGGAACATCTTCATGCGATGCAACTTTCGAAAACGTTTGAAGCTTAATCCATAGATCATAATCGACAATCGACTAGGAGGAATTATTCAATGAAAGCACTCGTATATCAGGATCTCAAACAGGTGACTTACCAGGAGATTGAGGAGCCAACCATTCAAAAGCCAAACCAGGTGAAAATTAAAATCTATGGTTCCGGCATCTGCGGTACAGATCTGAATATTGTCAAAGGCAAAGTGCCAGCAAATAAAGGAACGATCATTGGTCATGAAGGTGTAGGCACAGTGGTTGAGGTGGGCGACGACGTTCGTGGTTTCAAGATCGGTGATCGGGTATTGGTTGATCCCACGCAATCTTGCGGTACCTGCTCATACTGCCGTGAGGGTCTGTTCATCTACTGCGAGAATTTTGATGACTATCAAGTAGGCATGACGACACACGGAACCTTTGCTGAATATTTTGTTGGGGACGAAAAGTATATCTATGCCATTCCGGATTCCATGAGTTGGGAAACGGCCATGATGATCGAACCACTGGGATGTGTACTTCAGACGTTCATGAAAGCAGGGACTAAGCCAAGTGACTCTGTACTGGTCCTCGGTTCTGGAGCAATCGGTTCCCTGTGTCAGCTTGTTAGCAAACGATTGGCAAGGCTTACTGTAGGCACGGAAGTTGATCCATACCGTAAAGAGTTTGCTTCAGGGATCGCGGATCATGTGTTCTATCCTCAGGATCTGACTCTGGATAAAGTATACGAGATCAATAATAACAAAAAGTTTGATATTGTAGTGGACGCGGTTGGTAACCAGCTTCATGTAGGGTTTGAGCTGATTGCCAAAGGCGGAAAAATTATTCCTATGGGATATGACGACAGCTATGAGGTGACGTTCAAATCAACAGCCGTGATTAATGATGGCATTAGTATCATTGGCGCAGTGGCTAATCACTCGATGATCAGTACGGCACTGAAATTTGCCCAAAGCATCCCGGAACTGGAACAGATGGTGACAGCCAAGGAACTGCTGAGTGATTATGAACAGGCCTTTAATGGAACGATTGGTTATGACATGCATACTGGAGAGAAGTTGCCGATGAATTCGGTCAAAACAGCTCTTATCCTATAAGAGGTACGATAAGCATGTAGACATTAGCGGGTTTGCCGCTGCGAGAAGTTTGAATTCGCAGCGGTGAAAACCGCAGAAGGAAGGGATATCGATTGAAATTGCTTCAAGATTTGCCGAAGAATCCACGCTACTCCATTTTACTCGAACCGGTATGGGCCATTCCGGGCACGATCGTTCTCTTTTACGCTCCTTTATATATGAAGGAAGCCGGACTTTCGGACATAGAAATCGGTTTAATCAATTCGGTGAATCTTTATTTTGCCTTTATCTTTCAATTGTTTGCGGGTTCCATTACGAATAAGCTGGGCCGGAAACGAACAACACTGATCTTTGATCTGCTTGCCTGGAGTGTTCCCATGTTCATCTGGGCCTTCTCCCAGAACTTCTGGCTGTTCCTGATCGCCTACTTACTGAACGCAACATCCAAGTTTGTAACAGTCGCCTTTAACTGTCTGATCATA
This sequence comes from Paenibacillus sp. FSL H7-689, assembly GCF_000517905.1. Classification (NCBI taxonomy): domain Bacteria; kingdom Bacillati; phylum Bacillota; class Bacilli; order Caryophanales; family Paenibacillaceae; genus Paenibacillus; species Paenibacillus sp. FSL H7-689. The sequence continues at coordinate 101,068 of NZ_ASPU01000013.1, read as the reverse complement.
GAGGATGTGGAGGAACACAAACGATCCAAGGTATTCGCCATTCTCAACATGATTATTACAGGGGCAGGTGTACTCACGCCTATTGCCGGGGTGGTCATTGCTGATTATGGTATTGTGCCTACACTCGCCAGCATTTACTTTGTCGGAGGCATCCTCATGACCGCCATGTTTTTCATTCGTAACCGATACACGGATGAGACCGAGGTCGGCAAGGAACTTATGGGATTGCATAGTAAAACACGCGTGCTTCAGAGCTTGGGTTCCAGTCTGCGCCTGTTTGGCAAATCGTTCTACAAACGAAGACTTTTTCCGATTATTCTGATCACGGTGTTGTCCAATCTGATCTTGCAGCTGAATTTCTTCCAGGTCATTTTCTTCAAGGAACAGTTGAAGTTTGATGACCGTGTCATTTCTTTTATTCCGGTCGTGACCGCGGTGACCGTCATGCTGCTCTATCTGGTCATCATTCCGCGACTGAAGCGGCGTTCGGAAGAAAAGTATGTTGGTTTTTCCATCGTGCTAAGCACGGCCGGAGCCATTCTGTTTCTGTTGATCCCTGTGGGGAATATAGGGATGTTGTTTCTCACGCTAATCGTGCTTGCTGCGGGTAACTTCATTTTGCAGACGTACCGGGATTCCCTGCTGATGAACCGATTGGGTACGCATGAGAAAGCCGATATGTTCTCGGCCGTGCAGACCGTCATGACGCTTACAGCCATTCCATCCGGTTACCTGACGGGTCTGCTCTACCATCACAATCCAACACTATTGTTCAGTGTCATTCTTGGTCTATATGTCGTACTCATGGTCATTATGTTCTTCCTGCCAGATCCGCAAAAGCACTCCCAAGTGCTGGAATCTTACAAAAATATGTAGAAAAAGGGGTTTACTGTATCTGGAGCGAATATGTAGTACAGAAAAAAACTAGTAAATGCATGTTCAAAAAGAGCGGTTTTCAGTACCGAGAAGATGGGATGAAGCTAGAAATGGAGTAGCGGAGCGTAGATAGAGCTACGTGAGCAACGGACATTTCGGCTGAATGCCATATTCGATGCTGATGATGCCACTAGGCATCCTTCGTAATCAAAAGCGGACTTTTTGAACTACCTCTAGAACATATTTTAACTTGGGAGGCTGCTAAAAATGACTAACGTAATGACAACAGAAGCACGGAAGCAATGGAGTTGGATGAACGAGCCTGAAACCTGGTCCTATACCGATCAGGGAGGTGTGCTGGTGGAAGCGAAGGCGGACACCGACTTTTTCCAGGACCCTGCGGGGAAGCACATTCGTGCAACTGCTCCTTTCTTGTCCATGCCTGTGCCTGGCGATTTCGAAATCACAACCCAATTAACCGTAGATATGAAAAATCAATATGATTCCGGTTGCCTGATGGTGATGGCGGATGATCGTAACTGGTGCAAAATTTGTTTTGAGTATGATGGAAAAGCGCCTACCATCGTGTCGGTGGTGACACGGGATGGTTCATCCGATGATTGTAATTCGGTGGAAGTCTCCGTACCTAATCCCTATCTGCGTATACGCAAAGTAGAGGGCTGCATATCATTCTTTTATTCACCCGATGGGGATGAGTGGAAACTAATTCGTTATTTCGGCATGCCGATACAAGGGGAACTTCGAGCTGGATTAGTTGTTCAGTCGCCGACTGGAACGGGCTGTACGTGTCATTTTTTATCCGTGAACGTTACTCATCCGGACTTGACCGCACGTTTCTAATCCGCTCCCCCGACCGATCATTGGAGGGAGAACAGGTTCATGGTAAAAGCATTTATATTTGATTTTGATGGACTTATTGTCGATACAGAGACACCCTGGTATTATGCATTTCGCGATATTTATGAAGAGCACGGAGTGGAACTTGGTCTGGAGCTTTGGTCGAAAAATGTGGGGACATCCTTTGAGGAGTTTCATCCATATCTATATCTAGAGCAGGCACTCCAAAAAAAGATAGATCATGATCATATCAAACTGCTCTCTGAACAGAAATACGAAGTCTATTTGGGACAGGCTGCCATTCTTCCAGGGGTGTATGAATTGCTTCGGTCTGCGAGGGAAAAGGGGATTCAGCTTGCGGTTGCTTCCAGCTCCACACGGGACTGGGTGCATGGTTACTTGCAGAAATTAGGCATTTTCGATTATTTCACAGTCGTTCATACATCCGAGGATGTGAAGCGAGTGAAACCGGACCCTGAACTGTACCTTCTTGCTCTCCAGAGTCTTGGGATCGAGGCTTCCGAAGCGATTGTGTTCGAAGACTCACCTAATGGCTTGAAGGCGGCCAATGCAGCAGGTATTCGGTGTATCATCGTACCTAACGAGGTAACGCGTGGTCTGGAATTCGCCATGCATGAACTGCGGTTATCCTCGCTGGCCGAGATTGATGTGGAGGCGCTCTAATCCAGATACTGCTTGCGTAGCTCGATAGGGGAGATCCCTTCGTATTTTTTGAACACTGATCCAAAGTAACTGGCACTGTTGAAACCAACGGCTTTGGCTATTTCATGAGCGGTCGTAGCGTTATTTTCGATGAGCATTTCCTTGGCTTTCAACAACCGATATCGCATCAGATATTCCAATGGAGTCATTTGAAATTCTTTTTTGAATATCCGATTGAGGTGCTGCTCGGTAACGTCCATCTGCTCAGCCAACAAGGGGAGAGAAATATCCTGATGATAATTTTGTTTGATAAAAGTAATGAGTTCATCCAATCTTAATCGGGCATCAGAACGTTCGTAAGCACTATAGCGTTCACCTTCAATGGTTAATCTGACCAAAAGCATGTACAGTAATGCGGATACGTGCCAGATCTGATCCTTGTGCCGGGACTGCAGCGCCAACGTAATTTCACGCAACAGGATATGAAGCATTCCATCCGGCTTGAAGGCGCGCAGCTCCCCGATCTGCAAGGTATGCAAGAACCGTGGCAACAAATAGCCATTGAAAGACAGACAATCAAATCGTAATGAATCACTCAGATTGTGGTAACGATAGGTTACCTCCGGGAACAAAATGAGAGCGGTCCCTTTTTTGATCGAAAATTCATGATTCTTTGCTGCGATTCGCCCTGTTCCTCCGATGCACTGTACAATGCTGTAATCCCGTGAATGGTCGCTCCAATTCATCAATTCATCAACGGTCAACTGGTTTTGCCCTGTAATCATGAGCGGCATATCGGTATCCAGCGGATTCCCCATACTAGGTTTCGGCATCGTCGTGTTATTCCTCTTTTCGTTAAAGGATCATGTGCGTAAGTGGCGTGGTTACAGCGTTAAAAGAAACCTAGAAAGAATTATATTACATAAATGGAATAATTTTAATTGAATGACGGGCAATATATAAAACGTTTTCATATAAATGCTTCAACGATTATTAATTGGATGAATGAGTATGAACTGTAGTCTGATTAGCCTCTATTTATGGATCTAAAAGTACGCCCGCCTTGCCAACAGAATGCGAAACGGTATACGCTATAACGAATGAGTGATTAAGGAAAGGGATGCAAACATGAAGAAAGTCATCGTAGTCGGATCGGGTATTCTGGGGGCATCAACAGCCTATCAATTAGCCAAGCGGGGCGCAGAGGTCATCATCGTAGATCGAAAAGATATAGGACAGGCTACGGATGCAGCTGCGGGTATCATCTGTCCATGGCTGTCACAGCGACGTAATCAGGACTGGTATCAGCTCGCCAAGGCTGGTGCGCGCTTCTATCCGGGCATCATAGCGGAGCTTAAAGCCGAAGGAGAAACGGAAACGGGTTATGCTCAAGTGGGCGCGCTTAGTATTCATACGGATGTGGACAAAATCAATAAGATGGAAGAGCGGGCCCATCTTCGCAAAACAGATGCGCCGGAGATTGGCGACATTACACCTCTTGACGACAAAGAAACCCGTGAACGTTTTCCATTGCTGGATGAACGTTATCAATCGGTACATATCAGTGGTGCTGCACGTATAGATGGAAGAGCGCTGCGCGATGCATTGATCCGGTCTGCACAGCGAAATGGAGCGGAAGTGATCCATGGAGACGCCACGCTTCAATTCGAAGCGGATCGGGTCATTGGTGTGAGTGTTAATGATCAGAGTTTCCTGGCAGATGAAGTCGTTGTCTGTGCAGGTGCATGGGCCAACGAACTGCTGAAGCCACTCGGCATACACTTTAAAGTGCATTATCAAAAGGCACAAATTATGCATCTACATGTCACGGATGGGGAGGATACAGGCCGCTGGCCTGTGATCATGCCACCTTCTGATCAATATCTGCTGGCCTTTGATCAACAGAAGATCGTGATTGGTGCCACTCATGAAAATGATGTGGAGGGTTATGATAAAAGAGTCACTGCAGGGGGCATGCAGGAAGTTTTGAATAAAGGTCTGGAACTGGCGCCGGGGCTAGCCAATAGCACATTCCAGGAGGTAAGAGTTGGGTTCCGTCCGTTCACACCTGGCTTTCTGCCAGTAATGGGGGCTGTCCCAGGCTGGCAAGGTCTGATTACCGCGAATGGACTTGGAGCCTCTGGATTGACCATGGGTCCTTTTATCGGGAGTCAACTGGCGAAACTAGCTCTCGGCATGGAGCTGGATATCGATATTGAGCCCTACACTGTTGGCAAAGCAATGGATGAAATTGAAAGAGGTGAGTCATGACATATTCACAACGTGTATCCGATGGAGCGAACTCGTCCGATATCGTATATCTGGAGCATCAGATCGGTACGACAAAAGAAAAACTGCGCATAGCTTTGGAGAAACAAGAAACATACAAAAGCGAATTGTCGGAATTGAAGTCATCACCAATCAGGAATGCATCCGAAGACAATTCTGAAGAGCAAGTCTTAATGGAGAAGGCAAGCCAAACGAAGAACTTGATTGAAACCCTGTCTGAACAACTGGAGCAACTACAGGAAGCATTAGCGAAACTAGGCGATTGATCGGCTCTATGGCTTATCTCTTTGAGACATCAACAGAAATAATATACGATACGTATAAAACGAAAACCCCTTATATTAAGGGGTTTTTCTGATTTAGTTCAAATGGTTTATATCAATAAATGAACGTATGGTATAAAATGGAATCAGGTGCTGAACTGTCAATTCAGGTACCCATGTAACCAATCACGAAACTATGCTGAGAGGTGGATTCCAAATGTATAAAGAAGTGATACGTGTTGAGGACATCACGGGGTTTCAGTCGAGATCTGAAGAGTTTTTCCCACTTCACTGGTTTCGAAAAATGCTGTCCGAGCATCCTGTGTACTATCACGAAGATACAGACACCTGGAATGTGTTCAGATACGATGATGTGAAGCAGGTCCTCAGTAATCATGAGTATTTTTCAGCCGAAGGAACCCGGACAACGATTGCCGTTGGAGCAAAGAACAATGAAGGCACACCTCCAGACAAATTAAACATATCAAGTATCGATCCTCCCCGTCATCAAAAAAGTCGTTCGTTGTTATCGGCTGCTTTTACACCTCGTAGTCTGAAAAACTGGGAGCCACGAATTCGCAACATTGCAGAGCAGCTGGTAGCCGATATTGAGCCAAATACGACGATTGATATTGTTCAAGCGTTGGCCGCTCCACTACCTTCGATGGTTATGGCCGATCTGCTCGGCATCCCTCTTACAGACAGCCATCGCTTCAAGAACTGGGTAGATATTTTGTTTCAACCCATCAATCCAAAGACGACTGAAGAGAGTGAACTGAAAAAACAAACTGCCGCGCAAGAGTATTATCAATTCCTGTATCCTATTGTGGTTCATAAACGGACTCATCCTGGTGAGGATATCATTACGGATCTGTTAAATGTTGATGTTGAAGGTGAGAAGTTCACGGAGGATGAGGTTGTTCGCACGACCATGCTTCTGCTTGGAGCCGGTATAGAGACAACGAGTCATATGGTTTCAAATACGTTCTATTCCTTCCTCTACGATGACCCGAGCTTGTATGGCCAACTCAGGCAGAACCCCGAATGGGTTCCGCTCGCAGTGGAAGAAATGCTTCGTTATAGGTTCCATAATGCCAAGCGGCATCGGACAGTAAAGCAGGATAATCAACTGCTCGGAGTGGATTTGAAAAAAGGAGATGTTGTCATCTCCTGGATGAGTGCAGCCAATATGGATGAGCAGATGTTTGAAGACCCCTTTGAGCTGAATATTCATCGTCGTAATAACAAAAGACATCTTACCTTTGGTAATGGCCCACACTTTTGTCTAGGGGCCCCGCTGGCAAGAATGGAACTAAGCATTGCCTTGACAGCATTTGTGGAGAAGATTGCTCGGATTGAACCGGTGGAGTCCTTTGATCTGGAGAATAATCTGGCCACTTCAGCTCCGGGACAGTCGTTGACCCATCTGCCAGTGAAGATCGTTGCGGAGTGAGAAGGAATCATACGGGACACAACCTAAAAAGCGGCAGATCAGACGTAAACGTCTTGATCTGCCGCTTTGTTATGCAAGCAAGTATGAGGCTGGACACCTTAATTTGAATTCATAGAAACTTTTTGTCTTACCACCTGTTTGATTTCTTCCCCTTTGGCTTGTTTGGTGCGTTTGATAAAGAAGGAAAGGACCAATCCCACAACAGCGATACCGATGATAACAACATAAGCATCATTGATACCCTGGATCATGGATTCTGTAGCAAGCTGTTTTTGACTGAGACCATTGGCTGCACCAGTCGCCATCATATCCTGTACGTGCGCTGTTGTACGGGAGGTCATGACACTTACGAGTAATGAAGTACCTACAGCACCAGCCACTTGTCTGACGGTGTTGGAGATAGCTGTACCGTGTGCACCAAGTCTTGGTGGCAGTTGGTTAAGTCCCGCAGTCTGAATCGGCATCATGAGCAGAGCCATACCAATTCGGCGGCCGGTAGACATTAATACCAGGTAACCATAACTGGTTGAATCCGTTAAGTCGATGAAACCAATTGTTGTCACGATGGTGATCACCATCCCGATAACAGCGAGCCATTTCGCTCCAAATCGGTCAAACAATTTTCCGGCTACTGGCATCAGGAAGCCCATGATAAGAGCACCCGGAAGGAGTAATAATCCGGACTCCAGTGCAGTGTAACCACGTGCGTTCTGGAGATACAAGGGAAGCAACATCATGTCAGCATACATGATCATTGTAATCGCGATACTAATGACCGTGGTCAAGGAGAACATGTTGTATTTGAATGCCCGCAGATCAAGCAGCGGAGTTTCAGACACGAGCTGACGCCATGTAAACAGGGCAAGCGAAACGATTCCAGCCGCAATGCAGATAAGAACTTCTGCACTTGACCATCCCAGACTTCCTGCTCTGCTGAAACCATAGAGCAATGCGCCAAATCCGATCGTGGAGAGCACCACACTGATTGTGTCGAACTTTGTGTTGACCCGTTCGGATACATTCTTCAGGTATACAAACGCAAAAGCAATGACAATAAGAGTTAATGGAATCATGCCATAGAACATCGTTTGCCAAGAGTAGTTCTCGAGGATATAACCGGCAAGGGTAGGCCCGATTGCAGGGGCAAAAATGATGGCAAAACCAACCATACCCATTGCAGATCCTCGTTTTTCAGGAGCAAACAAGGTCAAAATAACGTGCATCAAGAGCGGCATGATAATGCCGGCACCCGCTGCTTGAATCATACGTCCTGTCAGCAATGTGCCAAAGTTATCTGCAAGAGCAGATACGATGGTACCAATCAGGAAAATAAACATGGAAGCTTGGAATAATTGCTTGGTTGAAAAGCGTTGCATGAAGTAGGCCGTGATCGGGATAAGCACCCCGTTCACCAGCATGTAACCTGTCGTTAACCATTGTGCTGTTGCGGCGGAGATGTTAAAATCACCCATCAGTTCCGGTGTAGCAACACTCATGATCGTTTGATTCAACGTTGCAAGGAAGGCTCCCAAAATCATGATAAACAGGATGGGGCCTTTCTTTACGGATAATTCTTCTGGTACTCTAGCCTGACTCAATCCTTTTCATCCTTTCAATCCACACGTGACTAAATTTACAACGTGTTGTATAGTTTACATTGTATTTATTGAATTATATACATATTCGGACAGATTACAATTTACGTTATGACGTGTTTTCGTCGTTTATTTTACAAATAAAATGAATTTGTTGTGTAAACCAAAAATAAACGACTGATTGTTTAAAATTGTAATGTTTAAAATTTGATAGGAGGGATACACGTGAAAGACGAGAAGAAATCAGCCGTGGACCCAAGAATATTGCGAACACGTCAGTTAATTCGAAGTGCATTTGTTGAGTTACTGCAGGAAATGGATATTGAAAAGTTGTCAGTGAACAAAATTGCCGAACGAGCGACGATCAATCGGGTAACCTTCTACCTGCACTATCGTGATATTACGGATATGATGGAGAAGATGGCGGATGAGATGATTGAGAATATTGAACGGATCGTGGATGAATATGCCCCTCATTTTGAGAAGCAAAGAACGGAAGAGGCTTGGCCTGTTCTAGTCAAGTTACTGGAGCATTTTGCAGAGAACGCCTCGTTCTATCAGGTGGTTCTTGCTACAAAGCGCACACCGATTTTTACCGAACGACTGCTCAAATTGTTAAGTACGCTGGTCAAAGCCAAAATTGATCGGGTAGAGATGGAAGATGAACTCGAAGAATCCGGCATTCACAAAGAAATCGCAATATGGTACGGTTCTTCGGCTCTGATTGGAACCATCGTTGCCTGGTTGCGTAATGATATGCCATATTCACCTCATTTCCTGGCGAAACAATTCTCGTTGATTCGCTCGTACTCTTATAATGACTTGATATAATCATGCTACAATTGCACCTAACGTTAATAGAGGAGGAATAATGTAATGAAATATAGTGCAGAACGTATCTATGTGAGATTTTGGAATGTGGATGATGCCGCATTGCTTCTGGATCTACAGGTTCGCAACCGTGGGGAAATAGAGAACATATCAGCAAGTGATCGGGACGAGTCTTTCTACAGCTTGGAAGGGCAAAGGTCACTCATTGAGAGCTGGAACAAGAAGAGAGAAGAAGGAAATCGCTATTCTTTTGGTATTTTTCTACATACAACGGATGAACTCGTCGGTGAAATTTCTTTGTTCGAGATCATACTGGATTCTACCCCAAAATGGATCGTTGGTTATGTGACCGATACTCTGTATCAAGGAAAAGGATATATGAGCGAAGCCCTACAATGTGTACTGGAATTTGCCAAACACGAAACTGAAATTACTCGAATCGAAGCTGGCGCTGTGCCCGATAATACAGGTTCCATCCGTGTCCTTCAAAAAGCAGGTTTCAAGGAGAATGGGTCACAGCCTGTGCCAATCCAGGGAACGTTGAAAGAACATACGATGTTTGCTGTGGATATACTATAAGCAAGATGTTTTAATATTTACTATACAAGTTGGACTATATATTTAAACGTAACGGAGAGGACAGAAAAAACATATGGCTACTATACTCGTTGCAGACGACGATGCGAACATTCGTGAACTCGTCTGTCTATTTCTCAAAAACGATGGATTCACAACAGTGGAAGCTGCGGACGGTAAGGAAGCTCTCACTATATATGGCGAAACCCCAGTGGATCTGGTTGTCCTTGATATTATGATGCCTGTCATGGACGGTTGGGCACTGTGCAAAGAACTTCGAAGAGCCAATCCCGACCTCCCGTTACTCATGCTGACGGCGAGAGGAGAGACTTGGGAGAAGGTGAAAGGATTCGAACTGGGTACGGATGATTATTTGACCAAACCATTTGATCCATTAGAGCTGACCGCTCGTGTCCGAGCATTACTGAAACGATACAAAATCGGCTCCACACATACAATCCAGTTTGGCAACGTCATTCTGGACCGTCAGACGTATAAGGTGATGAGAGGCACGGAGTCGCTTACGTTACCACTTAAGGAGTTCGAATTGCTGTATAAGCTTGCTGGAACACCAGGACAAGTCTATACACGTGAGCAATTAATCGATCAGATATGGGGTATTGATTACGCGGGAGATGATCGAACAATAGACGTACATATTAAACGCCTGCGCGAACGATTCGCGACAACACCTGATTTTCGGATTGAAACGGTGCGTGGGCTAGGGTACAGACTTGAGGTCTATGAATGATCAGATCTTTATATATTCGTGTTGTTCTGACCTTTCTGGTGTCAGTCATCACAGGCACGATTATTTCATTTTTTATGTCAACCTGGATGTTCGAAGATCAATTGAATGAAAATGCTCAAATTAACATACGCAATTTTGGCCAGGACGTTGTGCAGATTTATAAGACGCTGCCTGCTGATGAAGCAGAATCATTCGTTAGTAGAATGAAGCAACTTGATTCGTATCATATTCGAATTTATGATGCAACGGGCAAGTTCCAGTCTTATGGGAAGCTTAACGAACATAAATCATCCCCCGTATCGACGGATCAACTCAAGAAGGTGTTAAACGGAGGGGTTGTGCAGGACACACCTAAAGGTATCGCTACCGTTCTTTTGGGGCTACCGATCAAGACGGAAACGGGTACAAGAGCGATGTTTCTAGAAACACTCTCACCGCCCTCAGCCTCTTTTGTGGTCCAGTTTGGGTTGATTTTTGCAAGCTGTTCCTTGATTGTAGGAAGTTTGTTGATTGTGGTTGCTTCTGTATATCTGGTTAGACCGATCAAAAAACTGACCAAAGCGACCAAACGGATTGCAGCTGGAGACTTCAACGTCAAGCTGAACATTAAACAAACGACGGAGATTGGTACATTGGCCCGCAGCTTTGAAGAAATGATGCATGATCTTCAGCAGTTGGAGCAGATGCGCAGGGAATTCGTTACCAATGTTTCGCATGAGGTTCAGTCTCCGCTCACCTCGATATCCGGTTACGCTTCGGCACTGAAGCAAGTAAATCTCTCAGAACAAGAACGAAACCGTTACCTGGATATTATCATCTCAGAAGCAAAAAGAATGTCCAAAATGAGCGATAGCCTGCTGAAGCTGAGTTTGCTTGAATCGCAGTCACAGCAACTACGGCTCACCACCTTAAGCCTTGATGAACAGATCAGGCGGGTCATCGTGGCGCTTCAGCCGCAATGGTCTGGGCGCAACATTCATTTCGAGCTTGATTTGGAGAACGTGAAGGTAACGGCTGATCACGATCAGTTAAATCAGGTATGGACAAACATCATCGGAAATAGCATCAAGTTTTCCAAGGATGGCGGTATGATTAAAGTCAGTATCGAAGAGGACTTCAAAAATGTGACTGTTCGAATATCCGACACGGGCATTGGAATTCCCCTGGAAGATCAGAAGCGTATATTCGACCGTTTTTTCAAGGCAGATCGTTCCCACAGCCGCAAATATGACGGGAGTGGTATGGGACTTGCTATCGTTAAACAGATCGTCTCCCTTCATCAGGGTGACATCCAAGTGGAAAGCGAACCTGGTCAAGGCACGACCTTTATGATTACGTTGCCCATCCATCCACCAACGGATAGTTAGGCTCACAGGTTAGGCCAGTGAATAGAATATCCATCGGATTATCTAAACCGAATGTTCATGTCCTATGTAACATGCAAGCTTCCTTGTATGTTACATAGGACATTTTTTTTTGCTTGTTCATACTCCGTTCATATTCCGGTCATGGGGAGTACATCTTTCTTGATTAGGATTTCTTAAGAGCCTGCCAGGCCAATATACAGATGAGGATAGGAGCAGATGAATGTGAATCAACAAGCAGACAGAGAAGTCCAGAGTAAGAGCAAAACCAAGAAAGTGTTAAACATTTTGTTTAAAGTACTTTGCGCAATCATTATAGCAATCTTACTTTTTGTAGCTATCGTATATACCGTCAATAAAATCAGCAGTTATTCGGAGCAAAAAAGAATGGAGTCGTATGGTCAACATGTATCCGTAGACGGAAAAAATATGAATGTGTTCATTCAAGGCGAAGGCGAGGAAACGATTGTGCTTCTGCCTGGTTTTGGAACAGCGGCACCAGCGCTTGATTTTAAGCCTCTCATCTCCGAGTTATCTCCATATTATAAAGTTGTCGTTGTTGAGCCCTTTGGTTACGGATTGAGTGATCAGACCAAAAAGGAACGCAGCACAGCAAATATCGTCAGTGAAATTCATGAAGCGTTACAGCGTCTACATATTGATCGGTATATCTTAATGGGTCATTCCATTTCGGGGATCTATAGTCTGGATTATGTGAACAAATATGCAGATGAAGTAAGTACATATGTCGGGCTGGACACCAGTGTTCCAGCGATTAGTGAACAGAAGGTTGAAGCATCAGAAATCGTACCGATTACATGGTACCGTAACTTGGGTTTCCCACGTTTGCAATTGAAAATGAGTGATGATCCATATGCTGGGCTACCGTATGATGAACAAACCAAAGAACAATTGAACATTTTGATACAAAAGAACATGTTTAATTCAACTCAATTAAACGAGATTGTAAGCATGTATTCCAATTTTAAAGCAGCTGAACAGTTAACGTTCCCAGTCGATCTCCCGGTTCTTTTCTTTGTTCAAAAGAATCATCCGGCAGTGGACAATTGGGTTCCCGAACACGAGAAGTTAATAGAGAACTCTATACATGGTGAAATGGTGCTGCTGGAAGCAAATCATTATTTATACCGTTCCCATGCCAAAGAAATCGCTGAAAAATTCAGGGGGTTTATGGGAGGAATTCAATAACTCCACTATCCATTAGAATAAGCGCCTGTTTCGTCACGTCATAACATTTCTTTACTTGTTCATATTCAGTTCATATTGACGTCACGGGCAGTACATTTTCATTGGATAAGATTTCATTAGTAGTAAAAAAGACAATCGAACTATCAGTTCAAGACAGGAGAAGATAACACTGACGACGCAGCCTGCGGAAAAGAAAACAAAGAATAGATCAAAGGCCAAAAAAGTGAGAAACATGATACTGAAAATAGTAGGAGCAATCGTAATCGCCATTATTCTATTTCTAGGTATTGTTTATATCACCAATGTGATCAGTAGTAATTCAGAGGCCAAGAAAATAGATTCCTATGGTCAGCATGTATCTGTAGACGGGAAAAATATGAATGTGCTCATTCAAGGCGAAGGCAAGGAAACGATTGTGCTTCTGCCTGGTTTTGGAACAGCAGCACCAGCGCTTGATTTTAAGCTGCTCATTGACGAACTATCACCATATTACAAAGTTGTGGCGGTTGAGCCATTCGGTTATGGATTAAGTGATGCTACTGAAAAAGAACGAACCACAGAGAATATCGTAAGTGAAGTTCATGAAGCTCTGCAGCAACTCGATATTCATCAGTACATGCTCATGGGTCACTCCATTGCAGGCATTTATGGCATTGATTATGTGAACAAATATCCGGATGAGGTCACGGCATTTGTCGGAATTGATAGCAGTGTTTCAACACAACCGGGTATGGATGCCAAATTACCTACTAAAACGTTCGCATTTCTTAAAAAATCAGGTCTCCAAAGATTGGTGGTCAAATTTAGTAGTGACCCCTATGCTGGACTCGCATTTGATGAACATACCGTAGAGCAGATGAACATGCTGTCGAATAAAAACTCGAACAGTTCCACGACTTTGAATGAGATGGACCATATTGCTTCCAATTTTAAAGGAGCCCAAGGTTTAACCTTTCCTAAAGACCTGCCACTTCTTCTCTTTGTACAAGCGAATAATGAAGGTGTAGAAGGATGGATACCGCTGCATGAAGGGCAGATCAAAGATTCAGTACATGGGAAAGTAATCACCATGGATGGCGAACATTACTTGCACCATACGTTATTCAAAGAAATAGCTGAAGATGTTAGAGCATTCATGAACGAAGCGAAATAATAATTCTGTAAAAGTCCGTGATGAGAGAGAGGAATTCAATTGAGATTATTTGAGATACTGTTAGTTCTATCCTGTTTCGCGTTACTCATAGACCTACTATTTATTAAAAGAAGTGCAAAGAAAATAGGTTTGGGTTTGGGTATAGGAAGTAGCGTTATATTATTAGTGCAATTGTTTGTTGAGGGATACAGATGGCAGTTGCTTTTGGTATATATCATGACGGCTCTATTCATAATCATCGTTTTATTCAGACATTCCGATAAGATGGCGAATCTTAAAATAGGGAAGTTCTTGAAATATAGTTTATCTTCCTTAATCGTTATTTTGCTTGTTGGTTCTACCGTCTTGTCTGTATACTTACCTGTTTTTAATCTGCCGAAGCTTGATGGTCCAGAGAAGGTGGGTACTCAAACATTTCATTTAACAGACCAGAACAGAGACGAAATCTTCACTGAAGATCAAAACGATAAGAGAGAACTAATGGTTCAAGTTTGGTACCCAACTGAAAACAGCAATAATAACAAGCGTGACACGCTGTTTCCAAAAGATAAAGAAATGTTCAAAAAGTATATTCAGAGCTTCTCTAATTCTTTAAAACTGCCCGAATTTTTGCTCGACTACTTGAAGTATAGTCAAACCAACTCTTATGAAAATGTAGAAATATTACCTTCTACAAGTCCTTATCCCGTGGTACTACTATCTCATGGTATGGGAACCAGTAGAGTTCTACATGTATCACAGGCCGAGAATCTGGCCAGTCATGGGTATATCGTGGTCACCATCGATCATACGTATAGCACCTTTGCTACTCTTTTTCCAGATGGCCGTGTAACGGATTATAAAAAAAGCACGACTACACTAGATGAACGTACAAAAACAGGGAGTATATGGACGAAAGATGTGGAGTTTGTAATCGATCAAATCGAAAAGCTGAATTCAGGTGCAATCGAAAGTCAGTTTAAAGGGAAAATCGATCTAGATCACATCGGCGCGATGGGGCATTCTTTTGGGGGTGCAACCGCGTTTAATGCAACGTATTTAGATCAGAGAATCAAGGCCGGGGTTAATATGGATGGGTCACTATATGAAGTGGAAAATAGAGATGATATAAACAAGCCGTTTATGTTCATCCGATCGGGAAGTTTTGAAGACTGGTTCGCCAACTTTGAAATAGATAGAAATTCGGATGATGAAGTAACTAAATCTCTTTCAGATGAGCTGCACATTATGAAAAATGTTATGAATCATGGGGGAAAAGTGATCTATGTAGAAGGAACCCAGCACTTCAATTTCACGGACCTTCAGTTCTATTCAGAGCTGGTTAAACTGTCCGGTATCACAGGAGATATCAATGGTAAAAGAGGATCAAACATCGTAAATCAATATGTACTCGATTTCTTTAACAAGCAACTGAAAGGAACGGGTGGAGATCTCATTCAGGGACCAAACGACTTGTATCCGGAGGTGAAATTTGTAGACCCAGAAGAAATCAAATAACCAAAACACTTAAAATTCAGGAGATGATGTGAATGGGACGACAAAAGGGAAAACGCACTTCAATCGCCGTGTTAACGCTGGCATTAACCATGTTAGCTCCAATGTCTGCAATGGCTGCGCCTACTACAAGTAGCAGTGATCATACGTATGAACCAACCAAGAAAACGGTGATGGAGAAAGCCAAGTTACTCACTGAGAAACATGGAATCACAAGCCTGCAATATGCCCTTATCGATGGTGGCGAGATTGTGGTGTCCGGTCAGACGGGCAAAAACGATAAAAACAACAAGGTGCCTCTTACGCCGGATACGATCTATGGCATAGGATCAACGAGTAAAATGTTCCTCACAGCTTCTGTTATGAAGTTAGTTGACGAAGGCAAGGTGGATTTGGATCTGCCTGTTGTGAACTATATACCTGATTTTCAGATGAAAGATCATCGC
Source organism: Paenibacillus sp. FSL H7-689 (assembly GCF_000517905.1). NCBI lineage: Bacteria > Bacillati > Bacillota > Bacilli > Caryophanales > Paenibacillaceae > Paenibacillus > Paenibacillus sp. FSL H7-689. The sequence goes on along the minus strand of NZ_ASPU01000013.1, from coordinate 85,247 downwards.
TACAAACAAATCACACCACGCATGCTGTTGAATCATTCTTCCGGTCTGCTGGGAGGCACGGGCAGTAATGCCACATTGTACGGGGATAATGATACGTACTCACATGATACGTTTCTGGACCAATTGGCAAGTCAAAACCTGAAGGCAGATCCCGGCGAGTTCTCGGTGTATAGTAACGATGGGTTTACGTTATCCGAGATTATGGTTGAACGTGTTAGCGGCATGAGTTTTACAGCTTTTATACACCAATATTTTACGGAACCTTTGGACATGAAACATACCAAAACACCACAGGATGTGGTTGACACGGCAGCAATGGCGGGAATCTATTCTCCTATGTATGAGGGTCAGCTTCCACAAGAGAATTATAATGTTATCGCTACTGGAGGCATTTATTCCACCGCTGAAGATCTTGCGAAGTTTTCACAAATCTTCACGGGAGAGGTCCAAGGCATTCTTACCGATAAGTCTGTAGAAGCCATGGCGCAAGAAGAATACAAAAAAGGCATGTGGCCAGAGGGTGGCGATACGTCTATATCTTACGGATTAGGGTGGGATAGTGTAAATCTGTACCCATTCAGTGAATATGGTATCAAGGCAGTAACAAAAGGTGGAGATACCATATCGTATCACTCATCATTAGTCGTACTGCCGGAATATAATCTGGCTGCAGCCGTTACCTCATCAGGTGGGACAAGTGCCAAAGATCAGTTCATTGCGAGTGAATTATTACTCAGCGCACTTGAGGAAAAGGGCATTATTACAGAACGGAAGCCGGAAAAATCGTTTGGTGTTCCAGTGAAGGCAGATATACCTAAAGAAATAGCCACGAATGCAGGTATATATGGCGGCAATAATTCAGTTAAGAAGATCGTAATGAATACTGCTGGACAAATGACTGTATCCACACCCGCAGCTCCAAGTGATCCGGTTCAAAAATACACCTATACAGCAGATGGTACTTTTGTTAACGATGAAGGCACGGAAAAGTTGAAATTTGTTAAGGAGAAGAATGGAAGGACTTATCTGTGGTATCGATCTTATATATCCTTACCAGGACTTGGACAATTGGCTTTCTCCGAATATAAAATGGAGAAGCTGGAAGCCAATGAATTATCCCAGGATATTACGGCCTCATGGGAGCAGCGTGAAGGTAAAAAATATTACCTGCTGAATGAGAAATATACATCAACGGTTTATCTCAATTCGGCACCAATTCTCCCTATTCATTTGGACAAAGAGACCCCTGGGTATGTATCCAATACTAAGATTGTTGGAGCAAACGAAGCAGTCACGGAGCTGCAAATCCCTGGCCTGGCTGGACGTGATACAAAGGAGATTTATTTTGCTAAAAAGAACGGAGTAGAGTACATTACAGCCGTTGGTAGCATATACGCCAGTGAGGAAATGGTACAACCGCTCTATTCGGGTAAACAATCTCTAGCAACGATTCAAGCAGACGGATATGCCAGATGGTTTTCGTTACCATCAACGGTGAAAGGAAAAGTCATGACGGTTAAAATGCCTGCAAATGGCGCCTTTGCCGTATATGATCAGAAGGGTATTTGTATTAATCACACCGTAGTCAGCGGTGAGAACGAGGTTGTTTTACCAGAAAACGGCCGCATTGTATTTGCAGGTGACGTGGATTCCACATTTGAAATTTCATTAAAATAGATGTTGTACCGTAGTTAGTTTTATGAAAGAAACTAAGAAAGCAGCCGATCAAAGTAATCGGCTGCTTTTGTTCAATTTAACTATAATTAGTTTGTCACTTCAGTTAGAATTCTTCGCTCTTGCTCAACTGAAGAATTATTCTTTTTTAGGAGAGTGGAAACGGTGCCTACGATATTAGTTGCTGACGACGATGCGAACATTCGCAAACTCGTCTGTTTATTTTTGCGCAACGACGGATTTACAACCATCAACGCCGTAGACGGAAAGGAAGCCCTGGCTATCTATACCTCCACGCCAGTCGATTTGGTTATTCTTGATATTATGATGCCAGTCATGGACGGTTGGGCATTATGCGAGGAACTTCGAAGAGCCAATCCGGATCTTCCGTTACTAATGTTGACGGCAAGAAACGAGACCTGGGAGAAAGTACAAGCATTTCAGCTTGGGACAGATGACTATATGACGAAGCCATTCGATCCGCTTGAGTTGATGGCTCGCGTCAAGGCACTGTTGAAACGATACCGTATAGGATTAACGCAGACCATCCAATTAGGAAACGTTATTCTGAACCGGCAGACTTATAAGGTCCTGAGGGGTACAGAGTCGTTCACCTTGCCGCTTAAAGAGTTCGAATTATTGTATAAACTTGCTGGATTACCGGGACAAGTCTATACGCGGGAGCAATTAATCGATCAAGTTTGGGGAATTAATTATACTGGCGATGATCGAACGATAGACGTGCATATTAAACGTCTACGCGAACGTTTCGCAGCTATCTCCGATTTTCGTATCGAAACGGTGCGGGGACTTGGCTACCGGCTAGAGGTGCAGGAGTGACCGGCTCCCTCTATACACGTGTAGTCCTGACCTTTCTGGTCTCCGTGATTGGGGGCACAATCCTTTCTTTTCTTGCTACAACCTGGATATTTCAAGATAAATTAAACGAAAACTTACAAGGCTCCTTGCTTGACTTTGGCCAGGATATCGTCCGCATCTACGAGACATTGCCGTTACATGAAGCAGAAATGTTTATAAGTGAAATGAAACAACTCAATTCCTATCACATTCGAATCTATAAAGCAACGGATCAATTCCAATCCTACGGAGAACTTAAAGAACAACATCCTTTCCCGGTGACGACGGAACAAGTGAAGAAAGTGCTGGATGGGGAAAGGGTCCAATTCAATGGGATCGATACGTTCTTCTTGGGATTGCCGATAAAAACTGAAATGGGAAGCAAAGCAATGTTTGTAGAGCCCCTCACTTCCTCTTCCACCTCATTTCTCATCAAGTTTGTTTTAACTTTTATGATTTGTTCGTTAATAGCAGGAAGCCTATTGATACTAATTGCGGCTATGTTTCTGGTGAGACCGATCAAAAAGCTGACAGAAGCGACCCGGCTTATAGCTGCCGGAGATTTCAATGTCAAGCTTAATATTAAACAAAAGGGTGAGATAGGTACTCTGGCTCGTAGTTTCGAAGAAATGATGCACGATCTAAAGCAGCTTGAGCATATGCGTAGGGAATTCGTAGCAAACGTGTCCCATGAAGTTCAGTCTCCGCTCACTTCCATTTCCGGTTTTGCTATAGCGCTCAAGCAGGTAGACCTCCCGGATGACGAAAGAAGCGATTATCTCGATATTATCATCACTGAAACTGCAAGAATGTCCAAAATAAGTGATAGTCTGCTAAAGCTGAGTTTGCTTGAATCTCAATCATTGCAAATGCGGCTCGCCACGCTCAGTCTGGATGAACAGATCAGACAAGTAATCGTCGCTATTCAACCCCAATGGTCGGCCCGTAACATTCAGTTTGATCTTGATTTGCAGCCCACCAAAATCACGGCTGATCATGACCAGTTAAATCAGGTGTGGATCAATATCTTCGGCAATGCCATCAAATTTTCCGAAGATGGTGCCCGAATTAACGTCACGATCAAACAGAATATCAAGAACGTGACGATCCGCATATCGGATTCGGGTATTGGTATTCTCCCGGAAGACCAAAAGCGTATATTTGACCGCTTCTTTAAAGCTGATCGTTCCCACAGTCAGAAATATGAAGGAAGCGGTATGGGACTAGCTATTGTAAAGCAGATCGTCTCGCTTCATCAAGGGGACATCCGGGTGGAGAGCGAATATGGACGAGGAACGACCTTCATAGTCATCTTGCCAATCACAACACCCACAGAGTGATTGGATTTCATGCCTTCTCAAAGCTATGACGCCCTGTATAAACCTCCTTGCGTATGATGATGCAAACTTTTTTTGCCTGTTCATCCTCCGTTCATGCTGCAGTCATTAGGGGGACATCTTGGTTTGTTATATTGTCTTTAGCGCCCACGTTAAGGTGGCTTAACACAATGATGAAGACAGGAGTAGATGCAAGAATGAAACCAAGAGAGGTAACAAAACTGAAGATAAGTGTGAGGGCAGCAAAAAAGAGAAATACTATAGCTGCTGTGACTCTCATGCTGACGATACTTGCCCCAATGTCTGCAATGGCCGCACCGGCTCCCATGAACAACAGCAACCTTACGTATGAGACAACAAAGAAAGCCGTGATCGAACAAGCCAAATTGCTGACCGAGACATATGGTACGACGAGTCTGCAATATGCGCTCATCGATGGTGGAGAGATTGTGGTGTCCGGTCAAACGGGCAAGAACGATATAAACGACAAGGTACCTCTTACTTCGAACACCGTCTATGGCATTGGTTCAACCAGTAAAATGATGCTTACAGCCGCTGTAATGAAGCTGGTTGACGAAGGCAAGATTGATTTGGATGCACCTGTTGTGAACTATATGCCTGACTTTACAATGAAAGATAACCGATACAAACAGATCACACCCCGTATGTTGCTGAATCATTCCTCTGGTCTTCTGGGCACCTCAACCAGCAATGCCACATTGTACGGAGATAATGACACGTATTCACATGATACGTTTCTGGAGCAATTGGCGAATCAAAACCTGAAAGCAGATCCCGGCGAATACTCAGTCTACAGCAACGATGGCTTTACGTTAGCCGAGATTCTGGTCGAAAGAGTGAGCGGCATCGGTTATACCGCATTTATACACAAGTATTTCACGGAGCCTTTGGATATGAAACATACCAAATCACCACAGGATGTGGTTAATCCGTCAGACATGGCGGCAATCTATTCCCCTTTTTATGAGGGACCACTTCCAAAAGAGAATTATAATATCATCGGTACTGGAGGTCTGTATTCCACCGCTGAAGATCTGGTCAAATTTTCAAGAATCTTCACGGGAGAAGTTGATGGTATTCTTTCCAGTAAGTCTGTCAAAGCTATGGCGCAAGAAGAGTATAAAAGAGGCATGTGGCCAGAGGATAGCGATACGCTGATGTCTTACGGGTTGGGGTGGGATAGTGTGAGCTTGTTCCCATTCAACGAATACGGCATTAAGGCCGTTATGAAAGGTGGAGATACTTTATCTTATCAGTCCTCATTAGTGGTACTCCCGGAATATAACATGGCTGCAGCCGTTATCTCTTCAGGCGGGTCAAGCTTAACCAATAATTTCATTGCGAATGAATTATTACTCAGCGCACTTGAGGAAAAGGACATCATTACAGAACGGAAGCCAGAAAAAACATTTGGCGTACCTGTGAAGGCCAATATGCCTAAGGAAGTCTCCAAGTATGCAGGTATATATGGCGGCAATAATTCGGTTATGAAGATCAAAATAAATAAGGCTGGACAAATGACAGTATCTTCACTTACTGCTCCGAGTAATCCGGCTCAAGAATACACCTATACAGCGGATGGTACTTTTGTTAATAACGAAGGTACAGACAAGTTGAAATTCGTTGTGGAGAAAAATGGGAAAACCTACTTGTGGTCACGATCTTATATATCCGTTCCAGGACTCGGACAGCTGGCTTTCTCAGAATATAATGGGGAGAAGCTTGAAGCCAATAAATTATCCAAGGAGATTAACGCCGCATGGGCAAAGCGCGATGGTAAAAAATATTATCTGGTGAATGAGAAATACACATCCATGGTCTATCTCAATGCTTCATCGATCCTGCCTATCCATATGAATAAAGAGAATCCAGGGTATATGTCCAATCATAAGATTATGGGAGCAAACGAAGCAGCCAATCTTTTGCAGATTCCGGGTACTGCCGGACGTGATACGATGGACATTCAATTCTCTAAAAAGAACGGTGGAGAGTATCTTACAGCCTTAGGTTATGTATACGCCAGTGAGGAACTGGTAAAACCCATCTATTCGGGTAAACAATCCGCCACAACCATTCAAGCAGATGGATATGCCAAATGGTTTTCGGTACCAGCTACTGCGAAAGGGAAAGTCATGACAGTGAAGATGCCTGCAAAGGGAGCCTTTGCCGTCTATGATCAGACCGGAATTTGTATTAATCACACCGTGGTCAGCGGTAACAATGATGTTGTTTTACCAGAAAACGGTCGTATTGTATTTGCAGGTGAGGCTGGTTCTCAATTTGAAATTACATTAAAAAAGTAAAATGAATAGCGTTTCAAACGGCTGTACAACAAACGAACTCAACGGGAGAACACCATCATGATGAAAAAAATATTAATCATTTTGCTCAAAATATTCGGAGCCATCGTTATCGCTTTTGCATTATTTATTGCCACTGTTTTTATTGTTAATGTATTTAGTAACAAATCAGAGGAAGGGAAAATAAAACCCTATGGTCAGTTTGTAGCAGTTGACGGGAAAAACATGAATGTGTTGATTCAAGGAAAAGGCAAAGAAACGGTGGTATTGCTTCCTGGATACGGAACACCTGCCCCAGCCCTTGATTTCAAACCGCTCATCGATGAGTTATCTCCATTTTACAAAGTTGTTGTCATTGAGCCTTTCGGTTATGGATTAAGTGATATTACTGAAAAAGAGCGTACCACTGAAAACATGGTTAGTGAAATTCATGAAGCGTTACAGCAACTTGGTATTCATAATTACACGCTCATGGCTCACTCCATTTCAGGGATATACGGCCTGGATTATGTGAACAAATATCCAAACGAAGTAAGTTCATTTGTCGGAATTGAGAGCAGTGTCCCAACGCAGGGAGGTAATGATGATCCATTTCCAACCGAAACGTACAAACTGCTTAAAAAATCAGGATTCTACCGATTGTTAATGAAACTGGCCCCTGATCAACTGATTGCACCCGATGTTGATGATGTGACCAGAGAACAAATTAGAATACTTTCACTCAAAAATACGTTTAATCCGAACAACCTGAATGAAGGTGAAAACTTTGGTCCTAATTTCAAAGCAGCTGAGAACCTGTCCTTCCCCAAAGATCTTCCTGTGATTTTCTTCTTACAAGCGAATGATACGGAAACAGAAGGCTGGATACCCTTGCATGAAGAGCAAGTCAAAGATTCTGTGCATGGAAAAGTGATGACATTTGAGGGAGAACATTATTTGCATCACACCCGATTCAAAGAAATGGTTCAAGAATATAGAAAGTTTATGAGTGAGATAAAATAGTGTCGCCAACAAAAGAAGTCGCGAAATTGCGGCTTTTTTCTGTTAGGGAGATGGTGAATATACATACTTCGTTATCTATTGGAAAATTTAGGTTGACACTTCTTTTTGTCACGTATACAATCGTATACATGAATATGTTGTATACATATGTATACACGTAATGGGGGTGGCACAAATGAGAGATCGTCCTATCGAAGAGATGGATGGAAGTGTACGTCAAGGTGAGCGTCCGAGACGCGATATGAGTGACAATGAGCAACGTGGTGAACGTTCCAGACGTGGAAGAGGTCATGGTGAACATGAGGGAAAACGGGGCCGTGGTGCGCAGACATTCCGTCGCGGCCGAATTCTTGTATTTCTGGAACAAATGCAGAATCGGAGAACAACGCTTGTCCGACAACTTGGACAGGAGGAGTATGAACATATTCGCCCGGTGATCAGTGGGGAGTTAAAAGCTATTGATCAGGTCATCGACGAGTATATCCATCTGTTCGAGCTGCAAAATGAAGATGTAAACCCCAATAAGGATCTGGAGAGTGAGAGTGAATAAGTATGATTCGTCGTTTTTTTTCGTATTATCGTCCCTATAAAAAACTGTTTTTGATTGATTTTGGATGCGCTGTACTCGCAGGCCTTCTGGAGTTGGCTTTCCCCCTTGCCGTCAGCAAATTCATTAATGAATTGTTGCCAGGTCAGGATTGGCCTCTCATTATGCTTGCCTGCGTCGTGCTGTTATCCATCTATGCACTTAATACTGTACTGAACTATGTAGTTACATATTGGGGACATATGCTGGGCATTAACATCGAGACCAACATGCGTGAGAAGATGTTCGCTCACTTGCAGAAGCTGTCCTTCCGTTTCTTCGATAATCGTAAAACAGGCCACTTAATTGGTCATCTTACGAATGATCTGAATGACATTGGCGAGGTTGCTCACCATGGACCTGAAGATGTATTCATCGCAGTAATGACATTAATCGGATCGTTCTGGCTGATGGCTAACATTAATCTGGAGCTTGCGTTGCTTACCTTTATCATTATCCCAATTATGGCTTGGGTCATTATCGTATTTGGTGGCCGGATGACAAAGACGTATCGGCGACTTTTCGGAGACGTCGGCAATTTCAATGCACGCATTGAAGATAACGTCGGTGGCATGCGTGTTGTGCAATCGTTCGCCAACGAAGAACATGAGAAAGAACTTTTTGCGGTGGACAATCAGAATTTCCGTAAAACCAAACTGCTTGCCTACAAAACGATGGCGAAAAGTATCTCGGTCAGTTATATGATGATGCGACTGGTTACGGTGTTTGTCATGATCAGCGGGGCTTGGTTTTATATCGATGGCAGAATCAATATGGGTGACTTTATGGCCTTCCTGCTTCTGTCTAATATCTTCTTCCGCCCGATTGAGAAAATCAATGCCGTCATAGAAAGTTATCCAAAGGGTATCGCTGGTTTCAAGCGATATCTGGAGATCATTGACACGGAACCTGAAATTGCGGATAGCAAAAACGCCGTTGAATTCGAAAGTGTGAAGGGGGATATTCGCTTTGAGAACGTCTCTTTTGGATATGAATCCAGTCGGCGTATTCTGAGTGATATCAGTCTGTCTGTTAGACCAGGGGAAACTGTTGCTTTTGTTGGTCCTTCGGGTGCAGGCAAAACGACCATCTGCAGCCTGCTGCCACGATTTTATGAGGTAGAAGAGGGACGTATCACTGTGGATGAAATTGACATTCGTAACGTTAAGCTTCAATCCTTGCGCAAGCATATCGGAATCGTTCAACAAGATGTATTTTTGTTCTCGGGGACCATTAAGGAGAATATTGCTTATGGTGATTTGAGTGCAACGGATGAACAAATCTGGGATGCAGCCCGTCGTGCCTCGTTGGAGGAACTGATTCTCACGTTGCCTGATGGCATGGATACGGTCATTGGCGAACGTGGAGTCAAGCTATCCGGAGGACAGAAGCAGCGGTTATCCATTGCTCGTATGTTCTTGAAAAATCCACCTATTCTTATTCTGGATGAGGCAACCTCTGCGCTGGACACAGAAACGGAAGCACTGATCCAGCAATCACTTGCTGAATTGTCGGTGGGCAGAACAACACTTGTAATTGCACACAGACTGACAACTATCAAGAATGCAGATCGAATCATCGTAGTAAACACAGATGGTATCGCTGAGCAGGGCAACCACGAGGAATTGGTCGCCGCTGGAGGCATATATAGTCGTCTTCATCAGGTGCAATATAGCCACTCTTAATCCATATAAATTGAACAAAAAATATTTACACTAGATACTCCGATGACAGAACAACCTTCCGATCGCTGTTATCCCCAGATTTTTTGATTCCTCTTATCTAAAGAGGAAATCCGGGGATAGTGTATGCTTCCGATGTAGCTTTCTTGCAGAAAGCTTGTAGGCGAATGCTTCGCTTCTTCAGGTTATTTCTGTCCTCTCCGTTTTGTGTAAATGTTTAGTTCAATTTATATAGGAACTTAAGCAGCTGACTAAGTATCTGGATCGAGTATCTAAAACAAGTAAACCTTGCCGCGCATATGCGCGGCTTTTTTTATTGATTGGATATTAAAAATGAAGTTATAAAATGCTGTGCAAAAGATAATGTTGACAACGTCCACTAACGTGATTATTATAATGTTGACAATGTCCACTAAAAAGGAGGGTTTGACATCGACTCTCAGTACATAAATCCAGATATACTCGCTGACATGCGACGTTTTAACCGTTTTTATACCAACATACTTGGTGTACTCGATAAGCATATTCTCGGAACAGGGTATTCGTTTGCAGAAGTGCGGGTCATTATTGAGATTGGAATTCGGGGAGAGAGCATTGCGAACAATCTGGTAGATACACTGACCATTGATCGCAGTTATATGAGCCGAATTGTGAACAAGCTGTCCAAGGAAGGACTGTTGGTGAAAGTGGATTCTGCTGCCGACAGCCGGGTCAGTCTGATTCGTCTGACAGCCAAGGGTGAGGAACTGTATGCCCAATTGAATGATCGATCCGATCAACAGATCCTGAAATTAATACAAGACCTCAATGAAGAAGAGATTCAAGAGGTATACACCTCCATGATGAACATACAAGAGAAGTTGAACAAGAAGGCAGGAGAGACAACACGATGATACGATTTGAATGTGATTATAACGAAGGTGCGCATGAACGAATTTTACAAAGACTGATGGAAACCAATATGGAACAGACGAGCGGGTATGGCACGGATGAGCATTGCGAACGGGCGAGAATGCTTATTCGTCAGGCATGTGACAATGAGCAAGCTGATGTTCATTTCCTGGTTGGTGGTACACAGACAAATACAACGGTGATTGCCTCTATTTTGCGTCCATATCAAGGTGTGATTGCTGCGTCCTCGGGACACATTGCGGTTCATGAAACCGGAGCTATTGAAGCTACGGGACATAAGGTACTCACAGTTCCAAGCGAGGACGGAAAGATCACGCCTGAGCAGGTTAGAGCAGTCTACGATGCGCACATGAATGAGTCGTCGCCGGAACACTGTGTTCAACCAGGAATGGTCTACATATCCCAACCAACGGAGAATGGAACGATGTACAGCAAGGCAGAACTGCAAGCATTGCATACAGTGAGCAGAGCATGTGGTCTTCCGTTTTTCGTGGATGGAGCACGTCTTGGATATGCACTCGCTTCACGCGCTTGCGATATGACACTTGCTGATCTTGCACGCTTGTGTGATGTGTTTTACATCGGGGGAACCAAGATTGGCGCATTGATGGGAGAAGCGGTTGTTATCCTGAATGATGCACTGAAACCGGATTTTCGTTATATGATCAAACAAAAAGGTGGCCTGCTTGCCAAAGGCAGATTGCTAGGAATCCAATTCGAAACGTTGTTCGAAGACGGTCTGTACCTCGATATTTCTCGCCATGCCATAGATATGGCCTTGAGAATTCATGACTCACTTGAACAGCAGGGGGTACGCTTCCTGTACGATTCACCAACCAACCAGCAGTTTCCGATTCTGCCTGATCGTTTGCTTGAGAAATTACGCAGCGGTTATACGTTCACCTTCTGGGAAAAGGTTGACGATACACACAGTGCGGTGCGCTTCTGTACCAGCTGGGCAACGCAACAGGAGAATGTGGATGCACTGACTCGTGACATCACTCAATTATTGCACGAAGAGATCCACGTGCCAGAACGGGTCGAAGCATTGGTCTAATCTTGTCCAAAAATGAAGGAGAACAGTTCCGATTTCCTTCACATAAATACGAGTAATTTGAAAATTCCAAAAGATATTACGCAGAATTTTGATACTGAAAAAAGGACAACTCATTGTGGTTGTCCTTTTTTGGTTTGCCTTTTGTGTGATAGTTGTGAGATAGAGAGTACATACTCGGTTACTCACTCAAGGCCATGTCATATTTCTCTTTCAGCCGTCGGATATCGGCTCTTGGCGGCGCACCGAACATGCGTGCATATTCGCGGCTAAATTGAGAAGCACTCTCGTAACCAACCCGGAACGCTACATCTGCCGCGTCAGCAGATTCGGCCATCAGAAGTCGCCGGGCTTCCTGTAATCTTAATTGTTTCTGGAATTGTAATGGGCTCATAGCTGTGATCTCTTTGAAGTGACGATGGAATGAAGAGACGCTCATGCTCGCGGTCTCAGCCAGATCTTCAATGCGAAAAGGCTGTTCCCAATGATGAACGATGTACTCAATCGCTTCTCTGATCCGATAAGTGTTGCTACCTTCAACCGCAATCTGCGCCAGTTCTCCTCCGTAAGGCCCTTGAAGGAGACGGAACAGGATTTCTTTAACGTACAACGGAGCCAGAAACGGAATCTCTCCTGGCGTATCCAGCAATCGAACAAGTCGGAGTACAGCATCCTGAATGGACGATTCCATCTGACTTACAAACATGGCTCGTCTGGCGTTTTCGTTGAATGTTACCTTGATATTACATTCGTTAAGTACTTCGAGAATTTGGTTCGGTGTGAATTCGAGCTTAAGACTTAAGTAGGGTGCATCTGCGGATGCCTTGATAATCTGCCCGATGACCGGGAGATTCATGGAAGCAATCAGGTAATTGGAAGAGGGCCTGAGAGGATCAGGCAATCAATTAAGACGATTGATATACCGCTTGCAGCCCATGACTCGGCATACTAAGAGTATGTTAACAGAGCCAAGCGATTAAAGTTTATTTGAAAAGTTGGGTGAACAAGGTGATAAAGTGGTTATCAAACCATGTGAGGCAAATATTAATTGACAGGCTCGAATCACAAATTAAGTATGAAGAAAATTCCGTACATCGAGAGATATACTTCACATGCTGGTTAGAGCTAGTTACCGAAGAGGTCGAGACAACATCCATTCACAGAACAAATTCAAAGAGAGTGTGATATATGGAATATGTGGGCTAACAAAATCTCAGTTGATCCGAATTCTTAATGTAAAAGTCGCCATTCGGCGGCTTTTTTTATAGTGATCTAATGAGTGAATTGACAATTCCTTTATATTAAAGTTATTATAGATACATTAGATCCTTAATTGAGAAGGAGATTATATTCTATGAATAACGGACATTCATCCGGTCAAACGAACGAATCGTGGAGTGGTCATTCCGCTCCTTTTGCTACGTTACAGGGCACACCTATCTTATCATTGCTCCAGCCATCCCAAGGTGAACGTATTCTTGATGTGGGTTGTGGTAATGGGGATCTGACAGCGAAAATCGCAGCCGCAGGTGCGCTGACAAAAGGTATAGATTTTTCAGAAGAGACGATTAGGCAAGCTAAACAGAAATACCCTGATATGAATATTCAAGTAGCAAATGCTTGTCATTATCGGACAGAAGAACCGTTTGATGCGGTCTTCTCTCATGCCGTTCTGCATTGGATAAAGGATGCTCCAGCTGTAGTACAATCAATACAGTTAGCGCTCAAGAGGGGCGGGCGATTCGTGGCTGAGTTTGCTGCAAATGGCAACACGGCTATATTAATTACAGCGGTACAGGAAGAACTGGATGCCCGTGGATACAAATGGGAAGGACGGAATCCGTGGTATCACCCGACCATTGGCGAATATGCTAATCTTCTGGAGCAACACGGATTTCGAGTTAGTCTGGCTCAGCATGTGGATCAATTTACCCCGTTCAAGCCAGGTGCCAGAAAGTGGTTGACCAGCTTCGCGGAGTATTTATTCAGTGGTATCACAGCTGCGGAACAGGATGTTATTATGGAAGCAGTTGAGAAAAAAGTACAGCCACAACTGATGCGGGATGGACAGTGGTATCTGGACAGAAGCCGACTGCGAGTTGTAGCTATTAAGGAATAGGGGAATACGGGATGAAAATGGACAAACCCAAGATTCAGGAGCAGTTGCTCGAACCGGAAACGATTGCATTCCTGGAATCCAAAGTGGAGTACAAACACAAACTGATCGAGAACATTACATTGGATCAACAGGAAGCGAGTAAGGTTTCCTTTGAAAGTGTTGTATTTAGACATGTGACAATCTCGGAGTCTAACTTGGAACAATTTGAATTCACCGATGTCCGGTTTGAACACTGCGACTTCTCCAATGTCAATCTCTCAAGTGCCTTCATGCACCGGATCGAATGGCATAACTGCAAGTTTGTCGGAACGGATTTTTCCAATAGCCGATTGCAAAATGTCAGTTTCCTTCATGGTCTAGGCGACTACAGCAATTTCCGTTTTGCCCATCTGAAACAGGTCTCCTTCTCGGAATGTACCTTGATTGGTGCGGACTTTGCCTATCTGGCACTGCAAAAAATGGAGTTCAGTCAATGTAACATCGACCAAGCATCCCTAACGGGGACCAAAATGAAAGATTTGGATCTTAGCGATTGCGAATTTGACTCCTTGGTGCTGACCATGGAAGATCTCAACGGTTGTGTGATTTCACCACATCAAGCCGCCACATTTGTAGGATTAATGGGTTTGATTATCAAATAAAGGGCATGATCACATTTACGGGGTTGCCAAGATAGTGGAAGTGTGTATAATTGGAGTCACATTAGAATAAAAACAGGTTTTCTAGGGTTCCGCGATGTATGTGTCGGTCTGGTCCGAGAGAAAACCCGCAACCTGTTGGTTGTGCCACGGAGGGATAAAAGCCTGGGAGATGAACTGCTACATGCAGTTTGTTTCCCGGGCTTTTTTTGTTTTTTCGCTAATGTACCTTACGGGTTGTACAAAAAATGTAGTAGAGAAGGAGTGTTACAGGAATGAATAAAACGTGGATGTCGGTTGTGATTGCTGCGTTGTTTGAAGTAGGTTGGGTCATTGGATTGAAACATGCTAGTGGTCTGCTGGAATGGGGGTTTACGTTGGTTGCAATTATCATTAGTTTCTCCTTGATGATTGCAGCTTCGCGTACACTGCCTGTGGGAACCGTATATGCCGTATTTGTTGGCCTGGGTACCGCTGGCACGGTACTTGCAGAGATTGTTCTGTTTAATGCGACTGTTCAAACCGGAAAAATGGTACTCATTGGTGTACTTTTACTTGGCGTGATTGGTCTTAAAATGCTGAGCAAAGAGAAGAATAAGGAGGTGCAGCTATAATGAACTGGGTATTTCTTATCTTGGCAGGTATATTTGAGATGATCGGAGTGCTGATGATAAACAAGTTGCACAAAGACCGTAATCTCATTTCACTGGTTCTATTGGTAGGCGGGTTTGGTTTAAGCTTCCTGTTCCTGTCCATTGCAATGGAAACTCTTCCGATGGGGACAGCATATGCCGTATGGACGGGAATCGGGGCCTCCGGTGGTGCCATTCTGGGCATGGTGTTTTATCGAGAACCTCGAAATGCCCTTCGAATTCTGTTTATCGCTATGGTGCTCGGATCGGCAGTTGGTCTTAAATTGGTCAGTTAAACAAAGTGATTTTAAAAAGATAATGTACAAATTACGTTTTTAATGGTATCCTTATACGTTACGTGTGAAATAAAAGATGCGTCATATTGATAGATGTGCGTAAATGAAGGAGACAACATGACATTTAAGGACTTAAATATTATCCCCTCTATTATGGAAGGGTTAAGCAAAGCAAACTATACTAATCCTACCCCTATACAGGAACAGGCCATACCAGCTGTATTAGCTGGCAGAGATCTGCTGGGATGTGCACAGACAGGAACAGGCAAGACGGCAGCATTTTCAGTGCCGATCATTCAATTATTAAGCGAAAGATCCAAAGGGCAAGGATCGAAGTCCGCACGACATATTCGCTCATTAATTTTGACACCAACACGAGAACTGGCGATTCAGATCGCGGATAACATCAAGGTATATAGCCGGTATACGGACATTCGTTGTACGGCAATCGTTGGCGGCGTTTCGCAAAAAGTGCAAGAGCGTGCGTTGAATCAAGGTGCAGATATTATTATCGCGACACCTGGCAGATTGAACGATCTGATTAACCAGAAACGTATTGATCTGAAGATGGTTGAGATTCTCGTTTTGGATGAAGCAGACCGGATGTTGGACATGGGCTTCATTCATGACGTGAAAAGAATCATTGCCAAAATGCCGAACAAAAAGCAGACGCTGTTCTTCTCAGCTACGATGCCTCCTGAAATCACCAAAATGGTTAAAACCCTGCTGGTTGATCCAGTCAAAGTAGAAATCACACCGGTATCTTCAACGGTAGACCGCATTGAGCAGTCTATTTATTTGTTGGAGAACGGCAAGAAGCAACATATGTTGAACCAAATTTTGGAGGATAAATCCATCGTCACGGCATTGGTGTTCACACGCACGAAGCGCGGCGCTGACCGGGTTACACGTGATTTGGCCAAAGCGAATGTTACGGCACAGGCTATTCATGGCAACAAGTCTCAGAACGAGAGACAACGGGCACTGAACAACTTCAAGAGTGGTGCAACACGTGTATTAGTTGCGACGGATATCGCGGCAAGAGGAATTGACGTAGAGGAACTTTCACATGTCATTAACTTTAACCTGCCTAACATTCCGGAAACGTATGTTCACCGTATTGGACGTACAGGGCGAGCTGGCAAAAGCGGGATGGCCATATCGTTCTGCGAGAAGGATGAACTTCCATTCCTGAAGGATATCGAGAAAGTAATCAAAAAGACGATTCCTGAAGTGAAAGGTCATCCGTATCCAATGACAGGTGTACCTGTGTTTGATAAAACCAGCAAAGCATCAGGCAGTAAACCTTCGTTCAACAAATCGGCTGCAGGCAAACCGGCGAAGTCCAAAGCTAACCCGGCACGCAAGCCCAAATCCGAATGGTTTGCCAAGAGTGGTAAATCAAACAGTAGTCGTTCAAACGACGGTAGACCCAATAGCAGTAGATCAAACAGCAGTAGCAGTAAATCTAACCATGGCTCATTCAGCCGCAGCAGCAAAACTAGGAATGATAGAGCCAATTAAGATCTAAATAAATCCAGATAAAACCTTCTCCATTCATTTGGAGGAGGTTTTATTATGTGCTTTTATGTGTAACGAGCTTATTTACATACGAACTTACATTCGGTATCATTATATCGTCTACTGGTGAAAGGGAGGTACTGACTTGAAGGATACGATGATTGAATACAGTTTGAGCAAGAAAGGTGCGACCAAGGATTATCCATTTGGGCCTGATCCAGTCGCGATTAAGGTTGCGGGTAAGATGTTCGCGCTTATTTTTGAAAACAAAGAAAAGAACTGTCGTTTAAACTTAAAATGTGACCCCATTATTGCAGAGAACCTGAGAGAGCAGCATGAAGCAGTTCAACCGGGATATCATATGAACAAAAAACACTGGAATACCATTACGCTGGATGGTTCATTGTCCGATGAAGATGTCTATGTCATGATCGATCACTCGTATGATATGGTTGTCAAATCCCTTCCAAAAAGCGTTCGGGAGTCTTTGGCCGAATGAGGAGAACATATACCACTTTCTCTACACCTCATTCATCATGTTATTGACATTTAAGAGGTAGGTGAAAAGGCTAATGGTCTGCTTCTCTAACAGAATGAATATCCTATGAAAATGAAGACATATTTGAAGTCCATTTGGTTCCATTACCTTGGAAATAAACAAGATCGAACGGCCTTGTTTAATGTGGCTTCCCTTGTTATCAATGCGGTAACAGGGATAGGCAAGTTAATCCTGGGCATATATCTGCTTTCGGGATGGTTCATTACAAATGCTGTATATTATCTGATTCTGTGTGTGGCAAAAGGACAAGTGCTCCATAAATATACAGTTACCAAGAGAATGGACTCTCCCGAAGAAAGATATAGATTAGAACTTACGGTATATAAGCGCGGAGGTCTGTTCCTGTGTTTACTAGGCGTGTCCTATTCGATGGTCTGCCTGCGAATGTATCTAATCGGCGATGCCTTCATATATGAGGGTAACATCGTGTATATCGTATCTACAGTTGCTTTTACCAAGCTGGTTTTTGCCGTGTATGGTACCTGGGCGAACCGTCATCTCCATAACCCGATCATATCTACATTGAAAATGATTAACTTCACCGATGCGATGGTATCCATCGTGGTGACCCAAGCGACGTTACTTACCATGCAAGGCTCACCTCTTGCATTAAAAACCAGTAGCTTGTTTGGCATGGGGTGCAGCGTTTTATTTTGTTTGATGGGGGTCTGGATGATGTTCCACAAAAAAAAGGAAACAAGCACGGACCCAAACCAATCTCCTGGCACTGAATGTTAACATTGAAGCATTAAGAGCAGGGGAAGGTAATTTTGGTTGACGTTTCAGCATGTTGATCAATACATATCAAATGATTTGCACATGACGGAATAGACAAGTGTCATCTATACTTAAAGTGACAACGGAAGAAGGCGTATTGGCAATCCACTAAAGGAGTGATATCTATGGATCAACAACAACAACTGGCAATGGTACAACGTATGCGTCAAAATGTCGTCGGTACAGGTGCAGCTCTTCAACCCAGTTCCACGTATGCGGTCACAGTAAAAGAAGTCATGATTCCTACAACTAAAGGGGATACACGTGTACTTGTGTATACACCGGATAGGGACCATTCCGCGCCTCTGCCGGTCTTCTTTAATATGCATGGGGGTGGTTTCATCTTGGGACAAGCAGAGATGGATGATCCATGGTGTCGCTTGATCGCTGATCGATCTGATTGTGTGGTCGTTAATATCGATTACAGTCTTGCACCAGAGCACAAGTTCCCAACGGCGGTCCATGAATGTTACGACGTTGTACAGTGGGTCCACGCCAATCCGGAATCCTTCTCGGTTAACCCGTCTCTATTCGCTATTGGGGGGCATAGTGCTGGTGGTAATCTTGCAGCAGCAGTGTGTTTACTGAATCAGCAACGAGGTAGCAAGTTGCCGATTGTTCTGCAAATTATGGATTATGCCGTGTTGGATGTGGCTACAGATCCGGCCGAGAAACCGAGTTTTGCAGAAGCCATTCCAGCCGATATCGCCAGAACGTTCAATGCCATGTACCTTGATACGCCAGAAGATGCGCATGACCCGTTGGCTTCACCTTTGCTTGCAACATCAGTAGAGGGACTCCCAGAAGCATTGATCATTACCGCGGAGAAAGATTCACTGGCCCAAGAAGCAAGAACATATGCAGCAAGGCTGGAAGCAAGCGGTGTGAAGGTGACACTTAAGGAGTACGAGGGAGCCGCTCATGGATTTACGATTTCTGGGGATCTCCAGATGGCTGAGGATGCCTGGTACCGAATGAGTGACAAGATCAGAGAAGCATTTTCCAAATAACGTGTATCAGAATGACGCTTAGTAGGAATCTGGTTACCTTGAAGCCGCCTAATGGCGGCTTTTTTCGTTCATTGGTGTGATTGCTTCAATGGCTTGGCGAAACCAAGCTTCTGAGCTTGCGGATGTGTTAATAAACTAGATTAGGAGCCTTATTGAGATTATAACGATATCGTTAAGGGTAAGAGTTGTTAAATTAGAGGAAATAATGACCAATACCAGGAGGTTTATTATGAACCAATATAACAGTCCATCCGATATCGCGATTCTTGGCATGGGGACGGCTCTACCTGCTCACTCCGTAGCGCAGTCAGATATTGCAGAATTAATCGCTTCTTCTCTTCAGGATCGGCCAGATTTGGCCCGTTTTGCCAAGCGAATATTCAAGTCCTGTGGTGTTGAAACACGATATACCGTGGAACCGAGCTATCTGGGTTCACTGGAAGAATGCCGTTATCTGCCCTCTGGTGAGCGATCAGACATCCCGACAACCGAAGAACGAATGAATACATACAAGCGAGAGGCGCTTCCACTCGGGATTGAGGCGGCAGAGAAAGCCCTGGAAGATTCAGGCGTATCTCCAAAGAGCATCACACATATCATCACGGTCAGCTGCACCGGTCAGTATCTGCCGGGTCTTGATGTTATGCTCATCCGTCATTTGGGTTTGTCTGCCCGAGTTAATCGACTGCCGCTGATCTTTCAGGGGTGTGCCGCAGGGTTGAAAGCCATTCAGATGGCACGAGATGTCGTGCAGGGAGCTCCCGGATCACAGGTCCTTGTGGTCTGTGTAGAGTTGTGCACCATTCATTTTCAGCCTGTACAAGATCGGGAAGCGCTGTTTGCAGCTTCATTCTTCGGAGACGCTGCTTCTTCTTGTGTGGTGGGCACACCAGAACCTCAGCACAAGAATTATTTGAGTCTGGGAACGGGTTATTCTGTGCTTCTTCCGGCTTCGACTGAAGATATGACCTGGGAGGTGGGGAATCTGGGGTATGACCTGTATCTATCCCCACGTATTCCGAAGCTGTTAGGTGTTCATCTGGAAGAGGAACTGCGTCTTTTATTACAAAGTGAACCGCTGCCTGAACTGTGGGCCATTCATCCGGGAGGACGTGGGATCGTGGACTCTGTGCAGAATGTAATGAAGTTGCGAGACGAGCAAACGAAGTATAGCAGGGATGTCCTCAGAACGTATGGTAACTTATCTTCCAATACCATTCTGTTTGTACTGAACGCGATGCGTGAGGACATGAAGGTACAGGGTCAATCCTCCACAGATGGTGTAGCCATGGCATTTGGACCGGGACTCACCGCAGAGTTGATGAAATTCACTTATGTACCCTCATTATCTTCAGTGATGGAGGAGCACGATCATGTCCTTTTTTAGAACATTGTCCATTCGAGCCAAGGAAGATGAACTGATGGATGATTTCTCTCTGGGAGGGGAGGAGCTGCGTGAAGCGCTTAGACATCTGAGACGTCTTAACAAAATATTTGCAGCACCTGGCCCAACTCTGGCTGGTGTAGAGAAGTTGTGGAACTCTGTCGGCAGGCCGGATAAGCTGACTCTACTGGATGTGGGGGCAGGTTCAGGAGATGTGAACCAGAAACTACTGCAATGGGCAGATCGTCAGGGCATTCAGTTGGAAATTACGCTGGTTGATCTGACGGAAGAAGCGTGTGAGGAAGCGAGACAACTATTCCGTGACGAACCCCGAGTCCGGGTACAACGTGCCGATCTTACACAACTGCCGGATGCTTCAGCAGATATTGTGACAGGTTCCCAGTTCGTGCATCATTTTGACGGAGATCAGCTGGTTGATATGGTTTCTCATATGCTGCGAGCATCCAGATACGGTGTCGTCATTAATGATATTCACCGCCACCCCGTATCCTATAAGGCGGTCTGGATTACTACACGGATGATCTCGCGCAATCGGTACATTCGTCATGATGGGCCTCTTTCCGTAGCCAAAGGTTTTACAGGGAGGGATTGGAAGGAACTTAAACAACGGCTCAATCATGATACGATGACTTATGAATGGAAGCCTTTGTTCCGTTACTCTGTTGTTATTCCCACGAAAGGCAGGTGAACTTACGTGTCGAAATCGATAGATGTGATTGTCATCGGAGCCGGAATTGCCGGCAGTACATGTGCCATGCAACTGGCAGGGAAAGGACATCGGACCCTTTTGCTGGATCGCCAGGAGTTCCCGCGGCACAAAACCTGCGGTGAGTTCATGTCACCCGAAACCAAGGAGATGTTAGAGGTTCTGGACATTCACCTTCTGGACCATTCGAAGAAACCCAGCACCATGGATCATGCCAAAATCGTTATGCCACAAGGCGGAGTGATCGAAGCACCGCTGCCAGGATTCGCATATGGCATAAGTCGATATGAGCTGGACCAGATTTTGCATCAGAAGGCTCAGGAGGCCGGAGCTCAGATTGTGACCAAAGCGACGATAACGAGCATTGAGCAGCTTGAGGATGCCAGTTATGAGGTTCAGGTGAAACAAGGAAATGAGCAGATCAGCTACAGAGTCAAAGCCGTCATCGGAGCACATGGGACCAAAAAGCCGCGCGGGATGGCTTCCGCACCTGATCTGCGGGATCAAACCGTATATGTTGGTATTAAATCTCACTTCAGCGGGATAGAGATTCCCGCAAGGGTAGAGTTATATTTTTGCGAGGGTGGTTACGTGGGCATTTCCCCAATTGAGGATGGCATTGTGAATGTCGCCGCATTGTTGACACTTGATACCGTCCAGGGAAGTGGCAAGTCTGTCAACGATATTTTACAGGCGGCTTCCCTGACAAACGTGAGTTTGGCAGCCCGTTTAGCCGAAGGAGAGCCTGTAGATGGAACGCAAGTGTCGATTGCGCCGCTGCATCTATCCAATGTTCCTGAACCATGGTCCCAATATCCGCATATTGGGGATGCCATGCTGATGATACCGCCCTTATGTGGAGACGGGATGTCCATTGCCCTTCGCTCCTCACTCCTGTGTGCAAGGTGGACTGACAAGTACCTGCAAGGCGACATTGAACATGCCGATTGGCAGAGTAATTACACGCTGGAAGCAAGCCGGGAATTCACCCAATTGCTCAGACGTGCAAGGAGAATTCAAAAGCTGGCTTTTGCCAAAACCAATAAATTCTATCCTGGTCTGGCTCGGATGATTCCCGGTCTAGCCGCTTATGTTGTGAAGGCCACACGGTTATCCGAGATGAACGCAGCGCGCTAATAGACTGAAACTTTGCTCAATACTTATGCAAAAGAGGTTGCTGACGGCGGCCTCTTTTTTGGTGTATAAACATTAATTTTGTCGAGACAGTTTGGAAATTTGGGAAATGCTCGTATAATAGAATCTAATGTAATGATAGAGAACTAAGTCAGATGAAATGTCGGGAGGCACTATTTAAGATGAATTATTCATTTTCCAATCGTATCGCAGCACTGCAACCATCCATTATTCGAGAGATTCTGAAGGCTTCTTCGGGTCAAAATGTAATTCCATTCGCTGCGGGTAATCCCGCTCCGGAAACCTTTCCTATTGAGGCGATTCGCACGTTCACCCAAACCATTCTGGAGCATGACCCGGTCACAGCTCTGCAATATGGGATTACGGAAGGATATGTTCCCCTCAGGGAAGCATTGACTCAACATTTGAAGACAGGTTTTGATACCGGTAAACCATCCGATCAATTGTTCATTGTATCTGGAGCGCAGCAGGGGATTGAACTGGCCTGTAAAGTATTCTGTAATGAAGGGGACACGATTATCTGTGAGAGTCCGAGCTTTATCGGTTCCCTGAACTCCTTCCGGGCATCCGGTGCAAAGCTTGCCGGTGTTCCGATGGAGATGGACGGTATGGATATCGAGAAGCTGGAACAGGCGCTGCAAACGGAGCCTAATGTGAAAATGATCTACGTGATCCCAAGTTTCCAGAATCCTACCGGTGTAACAACGAGTCTTGCAAAACGTAAGGCCATATACGAGCTGGCTAAGAAGTATGGCGTTATGATTTTGGAAGATAACCCGTACGGAGAACTTCGATTCAATGGAGACGATGTGCCAACCATCAAGTCTATGGATGATGAGGGTCTGGTCATATATGTTGGATCATTCTCCAAAATTTTGTCGGCAGGACTGCGCGTTGGTTTTGTACAAGCGCCCCATGAAGTCGTGGAGAAGATGGTTGTTGCCAAACAGGGAGAAGACGTACATACGGCCATGCTTCCACAGATTCTGGCGTACAAGTTCATGACAGAGTATGATTACGCGGGGCACATTAACAGCATTCGTGAGGTCTATCGGAGAAAAGCAACATTGATGATGGACAAGCTGCAAGAGCATATGGGTGAGTCCATTACCTATACCCAACCGGATGGTGGACTGTTCCTCTGGTGTGATCTGCCAGCACATGTGCCAATGCTTGATTATGCCAAGACAGCGGCAGCTCAAGGGGTTGCGGTTGTACCGGGAAATGCATTCCTGGTGAACGAGCAAGACCCTTGTAATGCCATCAGACTTAATTTCTCAACCCCGTCAGACGAACAGATTGTCAAGGGTGTAGAGATTTTGGGGCAGGTATTGAAAGGGTATAACGCTTAAAAATGATTCAATGTGATATATCTACGAAAAGCCGCCAATTGGCGGCTTTTTTGGGCTTTTTCTCAGCCTTAATTATCGATTAAAGCACTTAATTCTGCCTGAAATACCTTTTGATTCTTCTGATTGAAAGTACTCAGCAGTACCGTAACAATCCCATTTCCTTTTCGTCTGGGAGTCAGTCCAATAACTTCTGCAATGACATGAAGTTCATCATCCGGAAAGACAGGTTTCAGGAATTGAATGTTATTCATTCCGGTGCCCGCCACGACATGCTCTCCATAGACCCCGACCTCAATCCATAATTTAAAGGAGATATTCATCGTTTGCATGCCAGAAGCAATTAAACTGCCAAATCGGCCTTGCTTGGCCTTTTCCTCATCCAAATGCATGTACTGTGGGTCATAGATTGTGGCAAACTCAATAATATCACACTTGGATAATGCCAAAGATGTGGTTTCGTAACGCTGACCTATTACATATTCACTAAATCTCATGAAGGCACCTCGGTTTCTTAAATATGTTTTTTCGTAGTTGATGTTTTGCTAAGAGACATGACTGGACTGACGTGTTAAAATGCTAGTGAACTATCCCGTGTGTATTGCTGTGTTACTGCCATAATGAACTAAACAGATGAAACTGTTTTTGAGGAGTATATATGATGACAACGATTAAAGATGTAGCCAAGATGGCTGGTGTAGCCAGTTCGACCGTATCTTGCGTACTTAACGATAAAGGGAATGTAAGTGAGCCGACAAGACTTCGAGTGCTTGAGGCAGCGAGTCAACTCAATTATGTTAGGCATGGTCCTGCATCGGAATTAAAACGAAATAGTACACAAACCATTGGTATTATTGTCCATGACATGTCCAGCCCGTATTTCTCGGATTTGGTGAACGGAATAGAAACTGTCGTTATGAGTCATGGATACGATATGATCGTATGTAGTTCGTTGGGTGGAGAGAAGTCGACAGCCCATCGTTACATTCGTGAACGAAGAATTGACGGAGCTATTGTTATTGCTCAGAATATTCAAGATCAGTTGCTGATTGAAGCATCTGAAGCAGGGTTTCCGATTGTTGTCATGGATCGGGATCTGGATGCTCAACATATTGTAAAGGTTTTGATGAGTGATACGCAAGGTGGTTACTTGGCTACACGTTATCTGATCGATAAAGGGCATCGGACAATAGCTTATATTAGTGGCCCGTCACAATCGGAATGTAATCTCCATCGTTATCAAGGTTATTTGAAAGCCTTGAAGGAGGCAGGCATTGAAGAGAACCCCGAATGGAAAATTGGCGGACAATACATGAAGCAAGATGGGTACGATGCAGCCAAGAAACTGCTTGAAGGAGAGTTGCCATCCGCTGTATTTTTTGCAAATGATGAAATGGCCATCGGCGGCTTGGAAGCCTTCAGGGAGCATGATATCTCAATACCTGAGCAGTTATCCGTAATTGGCTTTGACAATATACCTGCATCTCAGTACATGAATCCACCTCTAACCACATTTCGTCAGCCGAAGAGGGATGCAGGCCAGCTTGCAGGTCATGTTCTCTTCCAACTGCTGAACGGAGAGATCGTAGAGACGTTATATACACTGGACATCCAATGCGTGGAACGTGATTCTGTTCGGCTCCTCAACCTGAGTTGAGGAGTTTTTTGCATTCGATAGAATTTTAAATACTTAAAAAGAAAGGAGAGTAGCCATTAATGCATAATATAAAGATGAGGAGTATTTTTCATTGGAAATAAATGGAGGTTGATACGATGGGCGTACCCACTTTTTTGGAGACAGGCCATATGCAAGAAGGTTTTCCCATTCGGGTAATTCATACAGGAAATCAGTTCAATTATGCTGCGCACTGGCATGATGAGGTTGAACTGGTTCTCGTCAATGGTAAGAGCGCCAGAATTGGCGTGAACGACCACGTGTGTGAGTTGGAAAAAGGGGATGTGCTGCTGATCAAACCAGGGGATGTGCACTGCTTTTTGCCGGGGACCGAACATTTGACCATTATCTTGTTCCGACTCGAATTGTTAACCGGGAGTTTCACGACCGAAGCCGAAATTCAGGATCTCGGACAACTTTTCAACAAAACAACAGTTATTCCCTCGAATACGGGAAGTCAGAGCAATCTGACTCAATATATAGATGACATCATTACCGAGAAGAAAAATCAGAAGCCGGGATACCGATGGTTAATGGTGTCCAGATTGTATGATCTCATCATACTTTTATTACGTACCAAAGTACCGGTTACCACAGATGAATCTTCATCTTCAGGATGGGCATGTACTTCCTCCAAAAAATTTGAATTCCTTGAATCGGTCTGTGAATACCTGGAGGAGCACTACGCTGAGCCCATTAAGCTGGAACAGGTGGCAGAACATATTAAATTCAGCAAGTTCCATGTCTGCAAGCTGTTCAAAGAGATCAAGGGAGTAACACTGATGGAATACTTGAATCATTTTCGAATTATCAAATCCGAGTGGGCCTTATTGTTCCGTCAGGATACGATTCTGGAGATTGCGATCGGACATGGATTTAACAATGTTAACTCCTATAATCGTCTTTTTAAAAAATATAATGACTGTACACCCTCCGAATTTCGTAAGAAACATCGTACGAATATCACAAAATATGGAGGGTAATGCACAATATTTGTGGAGAAAGCCCTCTCCAAAATCAATATACTCTAATAAATTGTAAGCGTTTCCTTTTTGAAGGAGGGGGCCTATGAAGAAGTGGTTTAAGCCAACTATTGTATTTGTATGTGCAGCGATGTTGTTAGCTGGTTGTCAGTTCAGTCCATCGAGTCAAACCAAGCAACAGGAGATTACCGTGTGGAGTTTTACAGATGAAGCAGGGTACGCCATCGAGAAATTCGAACAGAAATATCCTGACATCAAAGTGAACTTTGTCAACATCCCCGGTAATTTCTATATCACCAAGCTGAAATCTGCGCTACAGACAACCTCGAAGGCTCCAGATGTATTTATGATTGAAAATGCGAATATTCGAGAGCTGATTGACGTTCCATATCTGGAGAATTTATCAGCTTCGCCGTATAACGCCAATGAACTTATCCAGGAACAATATGCTTTTGTTCAGGCCAATGAACAGGACAGTGAGGGAAATGTCAGAGCGATAGGTTATCAGGGAACACCAGGGGGCATCTACTATCGTCGGGATTTGGCGAAGAAATATCTGGGCACCGATGATCCTGAGAAGGTGGGTTCACAGATCGATACATGGGAGAAGATCTTCGAGATTGGAGAGAAGGTACAGCAACTTAGCGGGAATAAAGTACATGCATTGGCGAATTGGAATGCTATATCGAATTCATATGATGGTATACCTTGGGTGAAGGACGGCAAACTTGTCATCGATCCAACGTACTTGGAAGTGCTTGATCTTGTACGTGAAGCACGTGAGCGGAATGTACTTGCCGAGTATGAAGATGGAAGTGCCGGTTACGCTGCATCCATGCAAAAAGGAGAGGTCATGTTTTATCCCGGGGCAACCTGGGGTTTGCAATATACGTTCAAGGCAAACGCTCCGGATACCGAAGGCATGTGGGGCTTGGCACAGGGACCGTCAGCCTTTAGTTCAGGTGGAACCTATATCGCGATGTACAGTAAAAGTGAGAAAAAGGATTTGGCCTGGAAGTTTATTGAGTTCTATAATTTTGACCACGATTTTCTATCCGAGTTAGCGAAAGAACAGGATTATTTCACCAGCAACATGGTTGTGAATGATGAACTTGCCCCGTCTCTCTCATCATCTTATTTGGGAGGACAAAAGCATTTCGAGTTTTTCTCGGAGGCTGCAAAACGGGTACCTGTATACGAACGCACCAAATATGATGCCACGATTAATAATGATATCTACAAGATTGTACTCCAGTTATATCTCAACAAGGACATTCAGACCAAGGAAGAAGTCGTAAAGCGAATCAAACGTGATGTTACCTTGAGATTTCCGGAGCTGGAAGTGGATTAGTAAGCGATTGAACATACACATCCGATGATAACTGGGGGGATAGAACATGTTTGCCAAAACGATTCGCAAGGACCATTACGGCTACTACTTCATTGCTCCGTTTTTTATTATTTTCACCACTTTTGGGCTGTATCCCATTTTATATTCGCTCTACATCAGTTTCACCAACTTTGATGGGATCACGACACCTGATTTTGTAGGGATCGGTAACTACGTCGCCGTATTACAAGACCCGTTGTTCTACAAAACCTTGTTTAATACGTTATTCATCTGGGGCGTATCTGTAGTTCCACAGCTCACAATCTCACTTGTGTTGGCTTTTATCTTGAATGATAAGCTGCTCAAAGGACGGGACTTTTTCAGAGCCGTATACTTTTTTCCCAACATCGTTACGGCGGCATCACTTGGACTACTTGTCAGCTTGATTTTTGACTGGCAGTCTGGCGGACTGAACCATTTTTTGGTGCAGACCGGCATAATACAAGATCCAATTAACTGGAAAAATGACCCCTGGTTTATGCGTCTGATTGTATCATCCATTTTGTTTTTTCAATACTTTGGCTATTCGATGGTCATCTACCTAGCCGGTCTTCAGGGCATTGACCCTTCTCTGCTGGAGGCTGCCCAGATGGATGGTGCGAAAAAGAAACATATTTTCATCCATATTATCGTGCCGATGCTCCGTCCAATTATTCTGTTTCAGATGATTACATCCATTATTGGTGGCATCCAGATTTTCGATCAGCCATTTACACTAACCAACGGCAATGGCGGTCCTGACCGAGCAGCCATGACGAGCATTATGTATCTCTATAATGTAGCATTTCAGAGCACACGATTTGGTTACGGCGCTGCCATCGCATTTTGCCTGTTCATCATTATCATATTGTTGTCTGTTGCATCCTTCATCATGACCAAGCGGAAGAGCCGTTCATAGGGAGGGGAGTTCTTATGCAAACTGCAAAATCAGTTGAACAACCAAATGCGGCGATTCAGCAATATGCCAATACAAGGGGCCTGACGGCAGGTAAAATCATCATCTATCTGTTGCTGACAGGTCTTGCCGTGCTCTGCATTATTCCATTTTATCTGATGCTTATCTATTCCACACATAACAATGCAACGATTGCTTCGACGTTTACATTTCTCCCTGGGTCATTTTTGATTGATAACTATCTGAACATGGTATCCAAAATCAACATATGGCGTGGGTTTGCCAACAGCATATTTATTGCCGGAACATCGACCGTATTATCTCTGTATATTGGGGCCTTAACTGCGTATGGATTTGCCAAATTTAAATTCAAAGGTCGAAACGGGTTGTTCCTGTTTCTGTTAGCAACCATGATGGTACCGGGTCAACTGGCTTTGATTGGCGTATATCGACTATTCAGCATGATGGGACTTCTGGATAGTTATGCCGCAATTATTTTGCCTGCTGCGGCTAACGCGTTTAATGTATTTTTTATCAAACAGTTCATGGAGAGCAGCATCCCGGATGAGATTATTGAATCTGCACGGGTGGACAGTGCCGGTGAGTTCCGGACGTTCAATCAGATTGTACTGCCTATTCTGGGGCCGGCAATCGCCGCCCTTGGCATATTCACGTTTATCGGATCATGGAATAATTTCCTGACACCGCTCGTGCTATTTTTCTCCCTGGATAAATATCCGCTTCCGGTATTGGTTGCGCTAGTGCAGGGGTACTATGGGATGGATTATGGGCTCTTGTATTTGGGTGTAGCGATCTCAATCCTGCCTATTATCATTGTATTCTCTATATTTTCCAAACAGATTATTGGGAGTGTTGCTTTGGGTGCTGTGAAAGGATAGGAATGAATAGCGTTTTATATCATCAGAGTCGCTCATGAGGGCGGCTTTTTTGGCATTCTATATTTTGCGTATATATCCCATGTGATAAGTAAAGGATACCTTTAACTGAGAATATCTGGACGGAGCGTTTACGGAAAGGGGAGGCGTCATGGACACATCAGCGATAACACAACAGGACCTGCCATTAACCGGAAATCTTGCTATTGATCAAGAAATGTTACGCTCCGTTTTTGCGGGTTGCTCGGACGTTGTATTTCATACATTCCAAACGGCGTGTCTTACTTCAGCATTATGCGTATATTGTGTTGGTGTATGCGATACGGAACGGCTGGAACGACAGGTACTAACGCCCCTTCAGGAAATGGGGATCGAAGCTGCGCAAGTTCCCCTAGCTTCTGTTAAGCAAGTTGAAACGACTACTCAAGCAGTACAGGCCATATTTGAAGGAGAAGCTCTGTTACTGCTGGACGGTTCAATAGGAGGAACTACATACCCTCTATACCTAGCTGCAAATCGTTCAACGGAAGAACCGTTAGCTGAATCGACCGTGCGTGGTGCACGGGATGGGTTCACAGAGTCGTTGACCATGAATATGTCTTTATTGCGCAAACGTCTCAAGACACCTGCATTGAAGATTCATACACGTAACATGGGAGATCGTACAAACACCAGTATTTCACTTGTATACATGGAGGGGATTATTGATCCCAAACTTGTTAAGGAAGTGGAGACACGACTTGGCGATTTAAAGCTCCGAGACGTACTGGAGAGTCAGTACATTGAAGAAGGCATTGTCGACCAGCGATATTCACCATTTCCACAGATGATTGCGACAGAGCGCCCGGATGTCGTCGTATCCAACTTGCTGGAAGGTCGTTTTGCTATTCTCGTTGACGGAACGCCGTTTACCCTTATCGCACCAGTAACCATTTTTTCCATGTTACAATCCCCCGAAGATTATTATCAAAATGTGTTCATGAGTGTTTTTGTACGCTGGCTGCGATACATTTTTTTTGTTTTATCCATGCTGCTTCCATCGGCTTATGTAGCGATTACGACGTTTCATCAGGAGATGATTCCTACCGTATTACTTCTCAGTATTGCTCGGGCGAGAGAAGAGATCCCTTTTCCTGCCCTGGTGGAAGCACTCATTATGGAAATTGCCTTTGAAGCATTGCGTGAGGCTGGCGTCCGATTGCCCAAGCAGGTCGGATCAGCGGTCAGTATTGTGGGGGCCTTAATTATTGGGCAAGCGGCGACGAGTGCCGGAATTGTCTCAGCCCCCATGATTATCATTGTAGCGATTACCGGTATCGCTTCTTTCATGATCCCTCGCTATGCTGCCAGCATCGCGACCCGTCTACTACGTTTTCCCATGATGTTTCTTGCAGGAACGTTGGGACTCACGGGTGTCATGCTGGGAGTCATCTTGGTTGTCATTCATCTAAGCAGTCTTCGTTCATTTGGAACACCTTATCTCTCACCGGTAGCACCTACGATGGCTAAGGAACTTAAGGATGTATGGTGGCGTCCATCCCCAAGGAACAAACCACACTAGAACAATCTACATTCAAGCAAACAAGGGAGCGGGATTACATATGTTGACGGACAAAGGGAAAATATCGGTGACTCAATTGGCATTTATGGTCTTTCCCGCCATTCTCGCGACGGCTATCCTGTCTGTGCCTGGAATTACAATGCACTATGCAGGACATGACATGTGGATGACCCCAATTATAGGTTCGATCGTTGGGTTGGCTGCCATTGGTATTTCCGTTGGACTTGATCGTCTGTACCCTGGAAAAACGCTCATTCAATCCAGTGTATTGATTATTGGTCGGATTCCTGGCAAGTTATTCGGCCTGATATATATCGCTTTTTTGCCCCACCTGACGGGCTTGATTATTCGGGAATACGGTGAATTCATTGTCAATAATGCACTTCCGCGTACACCTTTGTTTGTTGTGATGGGGACGATGGTTGTTGTATGTGCGATTAATGTCAGACTCGGGATTGAAGTTGTCGGACGAACCGCTCAGGTGTTTGTTACCCTGCTGATCGTTCTGCTGGCTTTGATCTTTATATTGTTGATTGGTGAACTGAATCCTGCCGAGCTGTTTCCTTTTATGGAGAAGGGTCCAATTCCCATTATTACGGGGGCTGCTGCACCTGCTGCATGGTTTAGTGAATATATCGTGTTGGCTTTTCTGCTACCTTATGTGAATGAAAAAAAACGAATAACCCGGGTCATACTGGGTTCCCTTGTGTTTACAACAACTGCGATGACAGTTACCAATCTGTTTTGCCTGTTTTTAATTGGTGATTTGACGGATACATTTGTATTTCCAGTCATGATCGCAGCAAGATACATAACCATTGCGGACTTTCTGCAACATATCGAATCCCTTATTATTGCCATCTGGATTTTCGGTATTTTCGTTAAAATTTCCGTTTTTCTATATATCTTTGCTACATCAACCGCGGAATGGTTTGGTTTGCGGGACTACAAACCTGTGGTTGGTCCACTTTCGTTTCTGTGCATGGTATTTGCTTACTGGGTTGTGTCCGGTGGATCTGGTGTTTCCAGTTTGGTTAGTGCTTCAGCCAACTTGTATACGATCAGCATTTTATTAATCCTTCCGGCTATGATCTACGGTGTTGCATGGCTGAAGAAAGGGTGGGCACATTTTCGGAAGAAGAATCGAGCGAACACCTGATTGATGGGGGGAGGAGCACTTGCGAATATTTAGAGTACTACTAATGCCAATATTGTGTTGTGTGCTTTTAAGTGGATGTTGGGATCGTATCGAGATTAACGATTTGGCTATCGTGCTGGCTACAGGGATAGATTATGAGGATGGTGAAGTACAATTGACTTCACAGATTTTCATTCCGCGAAAGGCGAGTGCAGGAGATAGCAGTGGGAGTGGAGGCAGTCCAAGCGGGGTAACAATGATTCGAACAGCGGAAGGACGTACAATTGCCGAGGCATTGAATCGGTTACAACGTAAAGTTCCCCGGAATATGTTCTGGGGCCACTGCGAAGTCATAATCATTAGTGAGCAAGCCGGCAAACGCGGTATCCGCGAGTATATCGATTTCTTCCTGCGTTACCCTCAGTTCAGGGAGCATGCATATGTCTTTTCCAGCGATAAGGCTGCGAAAGATATTCTTGCGTTACTTGATCCACTGGAGCGAAGTTCTGCTGAATCGTTGCGTGAGATGGCCAATTTGAAGTTAGGTACACGTGTTACTGCGCTTGAATTGGCTAAATCTATTGAAGGTCCGAGCAGTTCAGCCATTTTGTCTCGCATGTTAATCTTACCCCCGGAGCCCGATCAGGATAAACTGACGACAACGCCATATGTGAAAGGTCTGAGTATGTATAAGAAGGATCGTTATGTCAAGACGGTCAAAGAACCACTAAGCGTAGGTGTATTACTACTTGCAAAAGAACTGAACAGCATTATCATGCCCGTTGAGTTTGAGCCGTTAAAGGGTTCTTTTTCGATAAGACTCATTGAAAATAAAACCTCCTTGAAGCCGCGAATTGTAAACAAACAGTGGAGTATGAAGGTCGACATCCAAACCAGGGGAGAAGTGGTGTTAAATACGACGGATGCCAATCTGACGGATCCCGCTGTATTAACTAAACTGGAAAAGGAATGGTCGGCTAAACTCACATCTTTGGCTCATGATGCTTTAGACATGTCCCAGAAAGAGCTGCGCTCCGATTTCTTCAAATTCGCAGTTGAATTCCGCAGATATTACCCGCATCAATGGAAGGCGCAGGAGAAGAACTGGGAAACCATCTATCCTGATATGGACGTGCAAGTCAACGTAGATGCACATGTAGTACGCACCGGAAAATCAACAGGACCACAGGGGATACCTAATGAGGACGAAAGTTGAACAGAATCGGCTCCTGTACAAGCCTGGAAGAGAGGTGATTGCATGAAACTAGGCTCAATCCTTGGAATATTGATGCTGGCGACTGCGATAGTGTATGGAGAGTGGAAGAGCAGCAAAGAGAAGCGAGCCAGAATAGTGAGCGCGGGATTTACTGCTGTGGCGGCAGTAATTGGGATCATTCTTCTCTTTCAGCCCCGTTTGCCTGGTCCTACCCAGTTTGTGAAGCTTATATTTGGAAGTGTGGATAAATTTATAAAATAAGATGATGGGAAAAAGAAGGACCAAGTCTCTGCGTACCAGAGGCTTGGTCCTTCTTTTATTTAAGTTGTAGCCAGTTAGAAAGTTTACTCTTTGATCACAGAAGCATTTACGGCATCTTCCATTTTCGTATTGTAAGAACGGAACAGACCCAGACGCCAGAACGCGGCTCCTTTGAGGTCATAACGTTTGGCGAGACCCAGCTTATCATCAACAGAGGAGGGCGTTTCACTGCTTAGACTGATACCAAGCAGAAGCTTGCTCTTTGGTACACCAGCCTGTATGGCTAATTGAATCGCTTGATCCACAAGACTATTTGGCTCAGGTACCTGAGATTTGGTGCCAACCGGATTATACTGATAGGCCATAATAATAAGATCATCTGCAATAGAGGCAAGTGTTTTGTAATCATAACCTTTATAAGCACTATTTAGCGGTGGTACCGCCAGAGATAAAGCTGTGTCCTGGGGCAAGGAACTCTTTAGTTGTTTCACGTAAGCATTGAGCAGCTTCTGTTGTTCTACTACATCCAGTTTAAAGCCCAGTCCTTCAAAATCCAGAACAACTCCGTCAAAACCATGCTCTGTGACAGCAGCAGTTATACCTTCAATCGATTTCTGCCGCAGGATCTTGTCGCTCAGAACTTTGGTCAGTTCTCCGTTTCCATCCAAGGCATACACCATGAGCTGTGGTTGGATCTGTTGATCTGCTGCATCAGCAACGATGGACTGCGGTGTAATATCACCCGCAGCAGCAGGGAGGCGGTACTCTTCTCCTTGGAGCGTAAACTGACCTTCACGATCAATGCGGCTCCAGCCAAAGGCTACGGAATTCATGGAAGAAATAAGGTCCTTTTCTTGAAAGGATTGCAATGCATAGAAGGCTCTCAGGTGCATCTCGCGTTGTGGGGAGACAAGGGAGACCGTCTTGGTTGCTTGATTCCAGCTTACTTGTACACCGAATTGGTTACTGAACGAACTTAGTGGAATAAGTACGCGGCCCTCCCGCTGAACGGGTGCAGCTGCGAGTGTAACTTTTTTTCCATTTACGGTCGCTGTGGTGCTGCCAACTTGTAATAGTACCTCGGTAGTTTGTCCTTTCACAGTGTTTGTCGCTTTTACAGTCTGTGATTTGCTGTTCCAGGTAATATCGATACCTAGGGCTTCACCGACTGTCCGAAACGGAACATAAGTGACACCTTTATCAATACGTGGAGCTGCATCAAATTTCAGGGGAACATCATCCAAGTGCACTGAAATGGCCGGGGCAGCATAGGCTCCACCGATATTGGGGGTACTTCCAAGAATAGAGAGAGCAATTACAGTAACCGCGGCGATTTTCCCTACACGTTTAATAAGCATCGTTTGTGTCCTCCAACTCCGTACATAATAGTAGAATCGTATTTTGAACAGAATCTAGTAATCTAACATATGTAGCATAACAAAATTTTCATATCGTTCCAATATAAGAGTCCGGAATTTAGTCGTATATATCATATCGCTGTTTAATAGATTCTTCCGACCATAGTGAAATTAAATGATAGCTTTGGTGAGTTGTTGGCTAGAAGTCCAAACACAATAGTACGCTACGAATATACTATCCTATCCCAACATTAGGAGGTAGATTGATGAGCACATTTCTGGATGCAAGAACATCACAAAATGCCAGTTTGGCCAACTCAATAGCTATTCCAATATTATTACTGAACACCCCACAGCTCTTTGGTCAAATCGGTCTGCAAACTGCCGGAGCAGGAGCGAATCCCAGAGTTCAATTTAAAGGAACGGTTTCTGTACAATTACCTTTAGCTCTTGTGGGCATAACGATTACCGTTGTAAGAGGTACCTTGTCAACGGACCCGGTTATTTACTCCGCAACGTCCACATTTGGTTTAAGTGTATTGGCACCACAAGTAATAACATTCTCTGGAAATGATTTTAATCCACCGATTTTACCACAATTAACTTACACTGCTTTTATAAGCTCCAACTTGCTGGGAACAGTCCGTGTTGGTCCCGAGAATTTTGATGGATTTGTGGTCTCTGATTAATAGCTCGCTCTAAAAATAGTTATGTTAATCGTAAAAACAACCCCATACCTCTAATCTACGGGAAACCGATTAGAGGTATGGGGTTGTACGTGTTTGTTCAATCTGAAACGACATATCCGTCGAAACTCTCGGGTCCCACCCGAGTAGTACCGAGCAGGTTTGTGCTGATAAATGCGGTATAGGTTAATTGAGGCATAAGTGGTGGGTTATAGTCAGTGGAAGAGAAGACAATTACTTCAGGGTTAAGCAGACCATTCAGACCATATGTGTGGTTTCCCGAGTATACAATTGGATCGGTTGCGATGGTTCCTCTTACCACAGTAATCCTCACTATAAAAAGTGCACGTGGCAATTGCACCGTGATGGTTCCTTTTAATGAAACTCTTAGATTGGTTCCGGCTCCAGCGGTGATGAGACCAATCTGGCCGAATAATTGTGGCGTAAAAATCACTGGAATCGGTATGGAAATGGAATTAAACAACGCAGCATTTTGCGATGATC
This sequence comes from Paenibacillus sp. FSL H7-689, assembly GCF_000517905.1. Lineage (NCBI taxonomy): Bacteria > Bacillati > Bacillota > Bacilli > Caryophanales > Paenibacillaceae > Paenibacillus > Paenibacillus sp. FSL H7-689. The sequence continues at coordinate 49,091 of NZ_ASPU01000013.1, read as the reverse complement.
TTGCATCCAGAAATTGAGTCAACGTATATACCTCCTATCTGTTTCAGATAGAATAATATATTCATCATTCAGATATTTGTATGGACGTTGGGTGAAGCGCTGGAAATATTAAAGACAAACCGACTGCCCATAGGACTGGACTCTTTAAGCCATACAATGCCACCCATTAATTCGGCGAGTTGTTTACAGATGGACAGGCCAAGCCCTGCTCCGCCATACTTTCCTGAATTACCATGAATCTGGGAGTAGGATTTGAACAACAGATCCTGACGATCCTGTGGGATGCCGATGCCTGTATCCTTTATTTCGTAGGATGCATGGAGAGTACCTTTGGTATCAGCAGATACCTCAGTAGAGATGCATACTTCACCTTTCTCCGTAAATTTAAGTGCATTCCCAACGAGATTGATTAAAATCTGACGAACTTTGTGCTGATCGCCCATAAGCATCAGATGATCATTAATATTATATTCTGCGTACAACCTAATTCCTTTTTTCTGTGCTTCAGAAGAGAATAATTGTAATACATGTTCAACTGTGTCAGAGACACTATAGGGCTTGATCTCCAGAGAGATCGCACCCGCTTCTGCTTTGGAGTAGTCCAGAATTTGATCCATCATCGACAGAAGGCTGGCGCCACTTGACTCAATGACATTAACATATAACGATTGATCCTCACTTAGCCTGGTCGATTGTAACAGATTGGCCATTGCAAGAACACCATTCATTGGCGTCCGGATTTCATGGCTGAGAACGGCCAGCAAATTTTTCTTTTCTTCAAGCACTTTTGCAGCGGTCTCTTCCGCCTGTTTTAACTGTTGCAGAGTTGTTTCCATCTCAAGAAGACTCGTGAAAAAGGAAGACAAGGAGAGAAGCAGATCCACGTCCTTTTGTTGATAGGAATAGAAATCCTGATCAAATGAGCAAAGGGAGCCGTAAATTTCTCCGTTCTCATTATGTATAGGCACACCAACAAATGAACACCCACCTACGAATTCGGTTGCGTCCATATGTCTGGTTAATGGATGTGTTAGATTATTATTGATTACTAACGGGCCTTGGGAATGTTCAGTCACAAGTGCACAGTATGACTCGGCGTTGTCAACGACCAGCCCCTCACCCAGAATTAGTTTGTCACGATTATATACGTTCAGAACCTTGGTGGATAGATGATCCAACTGGGCAATACAAAACGTGTTTGCAGGAATTAACCTGCTTGCCGTGTCCATGACATTAGCAGCCGAATCATATAATTTATGTGAGACAAGGGATAGTACATCAATGAATTCTGTTTTTAACATATTGATTTGACTCCTCCTGATTGTAGAAATTCGTTGTGCACTGTATTCAGTATATATGAATTTGAAGAATCGATCATGTATGGTTTTGACAGTGGAAGACGGAAATGAGAAAATATAATGCTGTGCAACATGTATATATTAATAAAGTTTTGGAGGCAAATCAATGAATCAGCGTTTTCGAATTACCCGATCCATGCAAGATAGTAATGCCGAACAATCCATCTCGCTGGAAGAGTGCAAACTCTACTTCGAATCCCAACCCGATTTTACCTATTCACCGGTTCTTAACATTGTAGGAGCAGAGAGCACCATGACCATTGAGGGGGACTTTTTTATGTGGGACCTTGAGGGTGCACAGATTGCTTTTCGTTTGTACATGGGGGATCTGTATGTAGCTATTTCTAACGAAGCTATTGTACCCAAAATGATTGAGATTGCAACAGATCTACGTGCAGATATCGTTGAAGGATAAGAAGTAGAGAACTAGAGTTTAATAAAATGTAATGATGTTAGTTGTAGTATACTTTAGACATCCCTGTAAAAATGAGACTAAAGATTCATTTATATTCCATATGTTAGATTGTAATATATGGAATATAAAACATTTTACAGGAGGGTAATGAAGTGAAAAAGACCAAATTAATGCTTGTTGTATTCCTGAGCATGATCCTTGCCTTATCAATAACTGGAATAGGATCGGGTTCAAAGGCTTCTGCAGCTACGGCACGTACACCCATTGTATTGGTACATGGATTGACCGGTTCAGATAGCAATTTTACAGCAATTGAGAGTTATTTGCGTAGTCAAGGGTGGACAAGAGACGAATTATTCGCGATTGACCTTCCTAGCAAACAAGGAAACCAGCTGTTGAACTCCGCAGCAATTAGTCGATTCGTAGATGATGTTCTGCGCCAAACGGGTCATACAAAAGTCAATATTATAGCTCATAGCATGGGTGGAGCTAATAGTCTCTATTACATACTTAACCGTGGAGGCGCTTCCAAAGTGGATAAGTTGATTACCCTTGGCGGGGCTAATCGATTGACCACAACGACAGCTCCGAGTGGAATAAAGGTGACTTCGATCTATTCCACCAGTGACACGATTGTGTCCCCGGTACTTTCCCGGTTGAACGGGGCGAACAACGTTTCGGTTTCCCTCGTATCCCATATCGGTCTGCTGTTTAACTCGCGGGTGAATGCCCTGATCAAAACTGCGTTGAATGAGTAGCTGAACATACAAAATGTGCATTCTTTCATAATATTCTGAATGATTGACTTGAACACGACTGACCATTCATGGTTAGTCGTGTTTTCGTATTACCCGGAAATGGCTCGCTGAGGTAAGTTTCAAAAATAGGTACATCCATTCTATAATTAGAAATCAGAATAAAAATGGAACAAGTTAAAGGAGTCTGTATACATGCAACCTCAACCGAATGATCGGATTAAAGTTCATCCAGGCTTTTGGGCTGGATTACATCAATTAGGGATTGGTGCTGATGACATCGCTCGTACAGCACAACTATCTCTTGAGACAATAAATAAACCTGTAGTGACCCAATCTCAATACTTCGCAATCTGGCAGGCCTACTCTGATCTCAATGGGGACACCGCCGAGGGCATCATCAAACTTGCAACCGGATATGAAATATCGAAGTATCCTCCACCTGTTCTGGCGATGTACCATGCTCGTGATTATCGTGATGCGTTGAATCGCATGGTGCGTTACAAGCAAATGTGTCCTCCCGAGAGTTTGCAGATTACCGAAGCAGGGGAGGAATGTATCATTGAACTAGGATGGTTACATAAGGAGCAACCAGGTCCGCCATTACTGGTCGGTATTACGCTGGCATTTCTGATCGAACTTGGACGGAGGGGCACAGGACAGCCTTTGATTGCAAAACGGGCTGAGTTCTCCCAACCGATGGGTGACGTAGCCACCCTTGAGGATTACTTCGGCTGCCGAGTCGATACGAATTCCAACTATAATCGGCTGACGCTGGAACGGAAAGATCTGAGTCTTCCATTTCTATCGTATAACGAGGAGTTACTGGAGATTCTGACCCCGGCACTGGATCGGTCGCTGGACGAACAAGAGAGCAATCGTTCCATTACTGAAGTGGTCAAATGGATTATGAAACGCAGCCTCACAGGAAAGCGCCCTGACATCCAGACGGTCGCCAAAGAGCTTCGCATGAGTGATCGTACTTTGCAGCGGCGACTGACGGAGGAGAACACAAACTTCAAGCAATTATTAACCGAGGCCAGACGTGAGCAGGCTCGAGCGTACCTTGCAGATCCTTCACTTGATATCAAAGAAGTGGCATTTCTGGTTGGGTATGAAGATCAGAATTCGTTCTATCGTGCTTTCAAGACCTGGGAAGGGGATACACCTTCAAATTGGCGTGTCAGGCAATAACTCTGGCGCAAAGTGCTAGTTACTAGATCCTTCAGACTGCGTAATATTGTATCTATCCGGTGTATGAAGCTTGTTGGCAATGTTCAAGAAGAAGCAGCCGGATAGTTGTAATCATGAAGGAGAAATGCAGGATGGATATGGGACTAAAAGAGAAAACAGCCTTAGTTACAGGATCGACAAAAGGGATCGGCAAAGCGATTGCTATAGAACTCGCTCGAGAAGGTGTTCATGTTCTGATTAATGGACGTAATGATGAAGAGGTGGAACAAACCGTTCGTGAAATCAAGTCCACTTTTCCGGAGACCTCTCCGCAAAAGGCTACCGCTGATCTTGTGGATCTGGCGCAACGGCAAGCTTTATTCGAGAAATTTCCTGAAGTTGATATATTAATCAATAACATGGGGATATATGAAATCATGAGTTATGAAGACATAAATGATGAAGTGTGGGAGAAATATTTCCGGACTAATGTACTTGCTGCCAATGGCTTGTCCCAATTTTATTTACCTAAAATGGTGAAGAACAATGACGGGCGTATTATTTTCATCGCAAGTGAAGAAGCCCTTATGCCTTCAGGCCAGATGCCGCAATATTGCATGACCAAGTCAATGCTGCTGTCATTATCTAAAAGTTTGTCCAAACTGACAGCAGGAACCGAGGTTACGATCAATACGATCCTGCCAGGTCCAACACTGTCCGAAAACGTACAAGAAATCATTGAGGGCATATACCCTGATGAGGCACTGACTTTTGAGGAAAAAGAGAAAGACTTTATGAAGAGTAATCTGCCACAGTCCGAATTACAGCGATTCATCAAGCCAAGTGAAATAGGCAGACTCGCTGCATTTGTATGCAGCCCATATGCTTCAGCCTTCAGAGGCTCTCCCATCCGGATGGACGGGGGCATGGTTCCCACCATATTTTAAAATTGTTCAGGATACAGGATATGTATCCATAAGATGTCGCCAGCATTGGCGACTTTTTTATTTGTAAATGATCTATGCGAGGGGCGTCAATCGAGTTTATAATACAGGTATGATTTCTCGAAAACGGTTTCTATTACTTGGAAGCGATTACTTGTATCGATTATATGAATCTAAAAGGGGACAATATCATGATAGAAGCAATAAATCTGGAAGGCATATGGAAACTCCAACTTGATGAACATAAGGTGGAACGTGGTCTGAATTTCTCAGACGTTATTACATTGCCAAATACTACATCTCATGCGGCCAAGGGCAAGAAAAACGAGAATGTGTTAATCGGTGCGCTGACGGATGAGTACTTATTTGAGGGTTATGCCTGGTTTTCACGAGAGATTGAAATTCCCGAACACTTGGCTGGCAAACGTTGCTTCTTGCATCTGGAACGAACACGAGTAACCACAGTTTGGATCGATGGGGTGGAATGCGGAACACAAAACAGTCTGAACACACCTCATCGTTACGAGATTGAGGCAGGGCTAACCGCTGGGACTCATACAATTACCATTCGAGTGGACAATACCAATTATCCAACCAAAGGTGGTCACCTTACATCCGAAGACACGCAGACGAATTGGAACGGCATCACCGGGAAATTGGAACTTCAATTTTTCGAGCGTGTTTTCCTGGATAATGTTCAGGTCTATCCCGATCTTGCGACTCGATCTTTCGAGATCAAGGCAGCACTTGTTGGTGACCTGCAAGAAGTACGAATCGTGGTTTCAGCTGTTGCAGTCAGTGCAGATCCGGTGTATACGACCGAGGAACAGATTTTCGCCCCGGATTCGCAGGAAATCCAGCTGACGTACAAGATTGGTGAAGATGCGATGTTATGGAGTGATGATGAACCTAACCTGTACCAACTTCATATTCATCTGCAAGATCAGGACGGGGAAGTGCTGGATTCCACCGAAGTATGGACGGGATTACGGGAATTCCGGGCTACCGGAGACAAATTCACCATTAATGGTCGCAAAACGTTTCTTCGAGGCAAACATGACGGGCTGATCTTTCCGCTCACGGGATACGCTCCAACAGATGTGGATGAATGGGTTCGTATTCTCGCTATCTCCAAGTCCTACGGTATCAATCACTACCGTTTCCATACCTGTTGTCCTCCGGAGGCTGCTTTTATTGCAGCGGATCTGCTCGGCATCTACATGGAGCCTGAGCTTCCGTTCTGGGGAACGATTACGGATGAATCTTCGGATGGGCATAATCAAGCCGAGCAGGATTACTTGATTAGCGAAGGATTTGCGATGCTGCGTGCTTTTGGTAATCATCCTTCGTTTGTCATGATGTCCATGGGGAATGAACTATGGGGAAGCAAGGACAGATTGAATTCGATCCTGAAGGCATACAAAGCATATGATCATCGTCATCTATACACCGAAGGTTCGAATAACTTTCAGTTTGTGCCGGACATTCTGGAGGAAAGTGAATTCTTCTGCGGGGTTCGTTTCTCCAAAGAGCGCCTGTTCAGAGGTTCATATGCGATGTGTGATGCTCCGCTCGGTCACGTGCAGACCGACCTGCCAAATACATTGAAAGATTACGATTCAAACATTGTACCTGAGCAAGGCAGCGATGCTGACCCTTCTGGTCAGACTGGGGACAAAGAGATTCAGATTCAGTATGGGACAGGTTCCAAAACAGTGCAGGCCGAAGCTGGAAGTGACCAACTTGTCTCACACGTACCAATCATCTCGCATGAAATTGGACAGTACGCCACGTTTCCTAATTTCGAGGAGATCAACAAGTATACGGGTTCACTCAAAGCCAAGAATTTCGAAGTGTTTCGAGAGCGTCTGAATGCCAAAGGGCTGGGACATCTGGCGGAAGCATACTTCAGAGCCTCTGGTAAACTCGCGGTCGCATGTTACAAGGAAGAACTGGAAGCTGCTTTTCGTTCGCAGCAACTAGCCGGGTTCCAGCTGCTGGATCTTCAGGATTTCAGTGGTCAGGGAACGGCGCTGGTGGGTGTACTGGACGCATTCATGGATTCCAAAGGCATGATTACACCTGAGGAGTGGAGAACGTTTTGTTCCGACGCTGTGTTGTTGGCGAGATTCCCCAAATATAATTATCAAGCGGGTGAATTGTTCGAAGCACGCATTGAACTAAGTTACTTCCGCAGACAGGCATTGGACGGACGTCATCTGAAGTGGGAAATTCAAAGCGAGCAGATCGAAGGAAGCGTCCTATTGGAAGGGAAAGCAGACCTGCCAGCGACCCATGGAGAACATTATGTGAATATCGCGGATCTCAGCATTCGCATTCCTGAAGTCTCCAATATGACCAAAGTGGAGCTTAGACTGTCCATTCCGGGCACGGATATCCGTAAGTCTTACGACCTGTGGATCTACCCGAGTCAGGAGGAAGTGGACCTGAGCGGTTTGAATCTATTTACCGAACTCTCGGAACAGGCGTTGGCGCTGCTTGAGCAGGGCGAGGATATTTTACTTTTCCCGAATCCCAATCAGCTTCAACACGCGATCCAAGGTTTCTATAGTACCGATTTCTGGTCTTACCCTATGTTCCGATCCATCTCGGAGAATATGAAAAGAGAAGTTCCTGTGGGCACAATGGGCTTGTTAATTCAACAGGATCATCCGGCCTTCGAACATTTTGTCACAGAGGAGCACTCAACTTATCCGTGGTGGAGCATCGTGTCCGAGTCGTCATCGATCATCTTGGATGAGTTGGATAAAGACTTGAATCCGATCGTGCAGACCATTGACAATTTTGAGCGAAACCACAAGCTCGGCCTGTTGATGGAGTGTCGGGTCCGGAAGGGGAGAGTGCTGATGGGAGCGCTGAATCTGGAGCGTCTGATGACTACATTGGAGGGCAGACAGCTGTTATACAGCTTCCGGCGTTATGTACAAAGTTCCGCTTACCAGCCAGTTGCACGTCTGGAAGTAGAGGAACTTCGCAAGTTGTTTAACTAAGATATAGGGAGAAGAAGTGTCAGGTTTCCCTTAATTATGCCAATGAGCCCCTTCCGCGAATGGAAGGGGCTATAAGACACGCAGATTGAATCGGTTCATTCTCCCATTAAGCGTTAGATGAACCTGCACTTTTTAGGATTACATTCCAATCTTCTTCTTCAAAAAGTATGTTGTCTTTATCCTCTGTTACTCCGATTCGGACCTCAAGGATCACCATTCTGGTTTCAGCCAGAATAGAAAAGAGACTCTCCTTGGTAATCGCAAACTGATTGCCCATACTCACTTGCATGACCTTTCCGTTGACAAGTATTTGCCCACTGCCTGCAAGCACGGTCCATGCTCTACACCCAGTTCTATGCCAGTTCAACCCGATATGGTTGCCCGGTAGAACCGTTATGTTTAATGTGGTTACAGTTGTATTCTCATTGTCTAACGAACTCTCAATGACACGATAACTGCCCCAGGTTGCTTCACCATACATCGGTTTTAATGGCAAGTTACCCAATTGAGCTTTAATTTCATTTGAATTATTTTTGTTGGCAATGAGAATGCCATCCGGACTTGCGGCAGCGATAATACCTGGCACGCCAATGACTTGGATGGGGTAGGGAAGCTCGTTAATAATATAGGAATCGGAGGAAGAACCCGAGATTCCACCGTGTCCGATTACATGGGTATCTAACTGTGCGCACAGCGTATCCCAGCTTCCGATATCCTGCCATACTCCCTTATAAGGCAGGACTACGGCCCGCTGTGCCTTTTCTGCAACATGCTTGTCAAAACTGCGTTCAGGCAACGCTTCATACAAGGACGACAATTGATCATAATGAACCGGAAGCCCCATTTTTTTAATATGGGATATCATAAACGCGACGGTGAACGCGTACACACCGCAGTTCCATAGTGCCCCACGTTGTAGCAGCGTTTCAGCAATGGAGGCTTCGGGTTTTTCTATAAATTGTGTTATGGGCGCATAAGCATTACGTTCTTCCCCACCTGGCAGGATGTATCCATACTGTTCTGAAGCATGTGTAGGCCTTGTCCCAATTAAAGCGATATCGGCTTGAGAGTGTTTCAGTATATCCGGCAGTAATTGGAAGTTGCTGAAAAAATCTTCACCTGCGAACACATCAGCTGGTGCGATACAGATCACATCGTCATCTTTGGCCATTCGGAAGGATTGCAGATATAACGTCGCTAAGGCCGCCGCAGTAAAAGTGCCTCGTTTATAAGGTTCCCCAATGACTGGTATTTTGCCTTGAGTATGTCGTGCCGTAATATTAGCCTGATCTTGATGTGAAATAATGAGTGTTGAATCCGTTAGGGATGAACTATCAAGCTGGCGGCATACTCTGCTGATCATGGATTCCCTACCTCCAGCGGGTGATGGAAGTATATCTATGAACAGCTTGGAGCGAAGCTCATTGGATAACGGCCAGAGCCTTTTGCCAGAGCCGCCGCACAGCATTACGATATGCATGGGCTTCCTCCTTAAGCTCAGGGAGCTTTACTATAGATTTTCCGTTTATGAAAGGAAAGAGAACGATATTTAAGAGCCAGATTGCGGATTTGTTGCTCTTTTAACGAAGAAGCGTTCACATTCAGACTTTTATTCTTGGAACTTCTAAGGACCATGCTGCCTGGGTTTTTCGTATACATAAAATTGGCATATGTTTCATACTCGGAGAAACCAAACTGCTTTTTCTTATTGATATTGGAGATGATGGCTTTGTACCATGGCAGTTTATGAACCGCTTCAATTTTCTGTTTTAAGGCAACGAGTTTTGATTTGTCGAACAGCATATAATGGGTGACAAAAGAGCGGGGACGCGGAGCTTTCATGCCTAACAACTTGCGGTAGGTATTGAAATATTCCGGCTGGCTCCAGTCACGGCAGTAAAAGACTGTTTTGCCTTCTACAAGAAATGAATGAGGTTTAATCAGTACGGTATCTGCATCCATGACTAGAAAGTACTTTGCCTTCACAATGGAATCTCCGTTCATTTTGAGCAGCTGCTGATATAACCAGCCTGATCGATTCCATCGGGAGGACTGGTAGTGTATGTCGTTTTTGGTTATAGGCAGGACGGATCGCTCATTAACAAAAATGCAGTTTTTAAGGGAACAGAGTTTTCTGATCTTGGTGCTGACCGGAGAAACAATATATATGCTTCCAATGGGATGTTTTACATAACGGCGAATGTTATCGATGACGAGGGGTAGGGTAGCCAAATCTTTCTCGATCGCTGGTATAAGAACATCAATCTTAGGCGCATTGTTCAACCGGATTCCAGGCTGGACAGACATCTTCTCAACTCCTTGCACAAATCGTGATGACTCATTATATGGTATGTGTGCAAAAGTGTTTTGGTCAGGGCATGTGCAAATATACATTTTTACGAATAGGGGCTTTTGTTGAGGGTTCCTTTATCGGTATTACATATAATGCTTGCAGGATCTTGATCAAACAGCAGGTTTTGATGCGGTTGCTGAAGGGAGAGTTTACGACATGGGAGTTGATAAGTTGCAGCCGTTAAGAAGCAAGTGGTTAAAAACAAAATTGATCATTAATAATGAATTAATTAAACCGTTCATCCCCGACACACAGAAATATAACAAGACGAATCTGAAATCCATGATCAGCAAATATGGAATGGTCTATGTCAAACCCGAGAGAGGTACTTTCGGGATGGGTGTTATTAAGGCAGAGAGGGAAAGTCAGCAACATTTTGTCTATCAGATCGAGCAAAAACGCCTGACGTTTGACAGTTTTGAATCGTTTTATAACAGTCTGACTCGTCTGGTGAATAAAAGAAGTTATCTGATTCAGAGAGGAATCCATCTGCTTAAGCACAATAACAGACGTTTTGACATCCGTGTCATGATACAGCTAAGCCCGACCAAACATTGGGAAGCTACCGGAATCATCGGGCGACTGGGTCATCCAAAGAAAATCGTAACCAATTATCATAGTGGTGGTACACCGATGGATATTCACAAGCTGCTAAAATCACATGCATCCACCAAACGCAGAAATGAACTGATTCAAGAGATGAATGAGCTTAGCCTGCGCATAGCTCGTCATATGAAAAAAAAGTACCCGCATCTTAAGCAAATTGGTGTGGATATCGGCCTTGACCACAGTCTGAAACCCTGGATTATTGAAGTAAATGTCAAACCTGACCCATATATATTCAATCAATTAAAGGACAAGACGATGTATCGCAAGGTAATACGATATTACCGCCATGCTTTCCCCAAAAAAACAAAATAACAGACTGGACTTTTCATAGGAATGCTGGAGAAGGTTACAAGCTCAAGAGTCGCCAATGTGGCGACTTTTTTTGTTGATCTGCGTTTTAGGGTCGGAATAATGCATTTCATCCCAATTCGACTCCGAAACCTATGCTAAAATAGTATATTCGAGAGTGAAATTCAGAGTCGATGTCGATGAAAGGCGGATGTTCCCCCATGTTCAATATTGCAATCTGTGATGATGAGGAGCAGCAACGAGAACGTGTGAAATCCATGCTGGTCTCCTTATCTCTAAAAACCAATTTTGATTTTCAAATTAGCCTATTCACATCTGGTGAACAACTGCTCTCACACTACAGAGAGGTTGGGGATACATTCAATATTCTCATCTTGGATGTGGAGATGGGCGGAATGAACGGGATTCAGACCGCTAAAGAGATCAGGAACATGAAGTTTCTGGATGTACAGATTATGTTTCTAACCAGTTACCCGGAATATATGGTGGAGAGCTTTGATGTCATCACCTTTCAATATCTGATCAAGCCAATCCAGCCGCAAGTTTTCGAGGAAAAGATGATTAAGCTGTGTCAATATTTTCAAGGATTGGACAAAAAGTATGTACTAATCAAATCAGACTATGATGAATTGCTGCTGAAATATGATGATATTCTCTGGATTGAGGTCGTCAAAAGTTTAACAATCAAGAACAAGTTGAATTTTGTGACACAGGAAAATGTACATGAGACCAAAGGCATTTTATCCAGTTATGCTACCGGTTTGAAAGACCATGGTTTCTTGCAGATTCATCGCTCGATTATCATCAACCTGATGCATGTTCAGAAGTTTTCCGGTACCCAGGTCGTTATGTTGAATGGAACGGAACTGCCCATAGGTCGATCCAAGGTCAAAGAAATCAAGGATGCTTACACCAAATATATGATCATGAGGATTCAATGATATGGGTACCTATATGATCTTTTCCATCATTTTTGTGACCTTACTTATGGCATTTCAGGCGAATTTTTATTTTGATTCTGTGTTGGGCAAGTCCAGACGAAAGCCGCGCAGAGCGATCTATTTCATGGTATTTCTCATGTTGGGTTATTTTTATTTGGTCTCTTCCTTCTCTGATATCGTTTCTACTGCTGTTGCTCTGCTGTTAATCTTCAGTCTGGCACAGTCCTATGAAGTGGAGTTCAAAATCAAGCTTGTTTTTACTATCCTGTATGCGGTTCTGATTACAATGGCAAATACGATAGCTGTATATATTCTCGGAGTTTTGGAATCCACAGAATTCATCTCATGGGAACAGTTCAACGGAGAAAACCACTGGATTCTCTCCAAGGTGATGCTGGTTGGTTGCAGTATCATGTTCATTGTTATTCAAATTGTGCGTCTAGTGGCTAAACGCAGAAGTTTTGCCGTGCATTATCGTTATTATTTGCTGTTTCTCATCGTACCCATTATTACGATCTATCAGATCAATGTGGCCTCCATATATAGTGAAAAAAACATATTCTACGTCTTTTCCGTACTAGGCTCTCTATTTCTCAACGTGTTCATTGTATATGTATTCGACAACATGGTGGAAAAGGTACAGCTTGCGCATGAAAATACCCAGTTACAGCGTCAGATGGACTACCAGGATGCCAACTATGAGAAGACCGTTCACAGTTTCAAAAACATTAAATCCATCATCCATGATATCAATCAGCAATTTCTGTATATTGATGAATGTATCCAGCGTAACGAACTGGCAGCGGCAGGTGACCATATCAAGTCAACATTAAATACCATTGAAGGTGCGTATCAGCGGGTGAACTCCGGCAATCTGGTCATTGATGCACTCGTTACAAATACCTTGGCTATGGGGCAGGCAAACGGGATCAAAATCGACACCAAAATCCAGCTCCACTCACAACATATTCAGATCGATCGGTACGATCTGTGTGTGGTGCTGGGTAACATGCTTGATAACGCAATTGAGGCCTCCAAGAAGGTTAGACAGGCTGAGGATCGATATATCCTGATTGCCATCCACTCCACATCATCTACACTGGTCATCCAGATTATGAATCATGTGGAGCAACCGATCGTTGACTTGAAAAGTGACAAGCCCAATCCGGAGTACCATGGGATCGGTCTAACCAATATATCGCGAATGTGCGAGAAATATGGTGGACATATGAGTATTGAGCATCAGCATCGGAAATTTAACAACATGGTTGTGCTTCCGTTCCACACCGACAATCCCTGAACCTGCCGTTCAGGGGTTGTTTTTTTCCATTCAGGGTCCGTTTGCGTTTGATCAGTCTCTTCCCGGATATGATGAATTCATTCATAAGAACATTTGAGGGAGGACATAGGATGAAGAAACTAATTAGTCTTTTATGTACAGCGGTGCTTGTAATTACACCGCTGGCAGATGTCAGAGCAGAGGCGAATAACAGCGGTACGATTGAGGCACGGGCGGAGCAGATCGCCAAGGAGATGGTGCAAAACTACGGTGTCACCAGTGTGCAATATGCGATCATGGATGAAGGGGAATATATTTTATCAGATAGTGTCGGACTGCACGATAATGCATCACAGAAGCCAATAGACAAGGATAGCATGTATGGCATAGGCTCGGTTAGCAAAATGGTTGTTACGGCAGCCACCATGAAGCTGGTTGATTCCGGTAAAATAGATCTGGATGAGCCGCTTACTTCGTATATCAAGGACTTTAAAATGGCAGATGCGCGCTATACTCAAATCACACCGCGCATGTTGATGAATCATTCATCCGGTCTTTACGGTACACATTATGGAAACAGCATGTTGTTTGAAGATAATGACACCCGCAATCATGATGAGTTATTGCTCAAACTTCAGTCCGAAAAACTGAAATCCAAACCTGGCGCATACTCCGTCTACGCCAATGACGGTTTTCAATTGCTTGAAATCCTGGTTGAACGGGTGAGTGGATTAAGCTACAGCGAATATATCGCCAAGTTCATCAGCGAGCCGTTGAAGTTGGAATCAACGAAGACACCACTAGATTCCTTTGACAGAGCGCAATTATCCGAAACCTATTGGCCTACACTTGAGATGAAGATGCCTACCGAAAATGCAAACATTATCGGCACAGGCGGAGTGTACTCTACCGCAGAAGAATTGAGTCAATTCGGAGAGGTTTTAATGGCGAACAGACCGGATATTCTGTCCGAATCTGCTGTGAAGGCCATGCAATCTCATGAATATCGTAAGGGCATATGGGTATCTGATGAGCAAAATACGATCAATTATGGCTTGGGATGGGATTCGGTTGACCTTGCACCTTTCAGCGATTATGGGGTTACCGCGCTTGCCAAAGGCGGGGATACCATGTTGTACCACGCCGTGTTAATCACTATACCCGAACATGATATTTCAATGGCGGTTCTATCATCTGGCGGATCTTCCATCTACAATCAGATGTTTGCCAGCAAAGTGCTGCTGGAAGTTCTGGCGGATCAAGGCATCATCGACAAGGTTAAACCCGATCAGACCTTCTCGTCACCCGACAAAGTGAAGATGCCAACAGAATTAAGCGCGTACTCCGGTCTCTATGGTACGGTAGGAGAGACATTGGATATAACGATTAAGGATGGTGAGATGCAACTGCCAGCCTTGTTGGGTGGAATGATTCCAGAGCAGAAATATGTGTACACAGGCGACGAACATTTTACAAGTGCGGATGGCAGTGTAAAAGCTAGCTTTGTGAAGGAACGTAATGACAAGGTATATGTTAAAATTCAGGGTATGATTACGTTACCCGGCATAGGCCAAACGGTAATGAACACGTATGATTATCAAAAACTGGATCATAATGCGCTTGACGCAGCAACAAAAGAGAAATGGACAGCTCGTGACGGCTCAAAATATTACGCGTTGGATGAAAAAATAACATCGATCTTTTATCTGCTTCCATCCATGCTGATCAAGAACCTGTCTGTTGATGCCAAAAATGGCTATGCTAATGGCACGCAAATCATGGATGCAAACAACGCAGAGAATATCGCCGAGATTCCTGTAATGAACGGAAGAGACGCGTTTGATCTGCAATTTTACACAAAGAATGGCGCCGAGATTCTTCTCCAGGATGGGCAGGAATACATTGCCGAGGATGCGATTACTCCAATCTTTGGTGGAAAAAAAGGAATTACGACTATTCCGGCAAACGGTCAAGCCCGGTGGTATGCGATCGATGCCCGATCGGGTAACAAATCCATCACGGTGGATTCTCCCAAGACCGGAGGTTATGCAGTGTATAATGATAAAGGGGAAATGGTTGACTTCTCTGTAGCAACCAATCAGGAATCGACGAAACTCCCGAAAAGTGGTTTTATCGTTTTTGGTGGGGACGCCGGTGATGTATTCCAGATCCAACTAAAGTAGAGCAGAAACTTCATTAATGAGTCAGGTTCGCAACTAATCACCGAAAAAATACAGTTATCAAGAAGTCGCCTGGTGGCGGCTTTTTTGATATTTTCTTTGAATAATTTAACAATCCGGTAACTATTTGGACCCATCACACGTTATGTTTATGTAGTTATATCTCAGGATTTTAATAACAGGAGGAATTCATTTACCATGATCAATATACATAAACGTCAAATGAATAAGGAATGGAAAAGAAGAGCAGGAAGACCCATCATTGCAGGCATTACTGCCGGAATGCTGATGGTTCACGGCGTTATCGGCGTGTTGCCATCGCAGGCACATGCTGAAGCATCGGATGTATCCATCCGTAACTGGTATTCGTATCAACGAATCACTGTACCTGAACTGAAACCTTCTTGGACAGCGAAAGTAGATAACTATCTGAATATGAACGAGACGTATGTTGGAGTTAATGCCATCGCAGAAGAAGGCAAAGTATTCACGTTTGCTGGATCGAAGTTGATTGCACTTGATGCGACAACAGGTAAACGGCTGTGGACTTACGGCAAAGACCTGACTCCTTATATTACCTATCAAAGCGGGATTCTCTACGGACTGACCATTGATCACAAGCCATATGCCTTGAATGCGAAGACAGGCAAAGCAAAATGGCAGTCAGGTACATCCACCTGGATTGATACGTATAACCGTACGGAAGCTCTGATTCCAACGGTGGATACCCTCTACGTGATTAAGGGGAGTACAACGTTTGCACTGGATATCCAGTCAGGCAAACTGCGCTGGGAAGCAGATGAACCATTAGGTGAAGGTAATGGTACTGAGTATCTGAGTGAATCTAATGGTGTGGTGCTGAGAACCTTTTTTGTCCAAGGGGCACTTACGTCCACTCAGCTTAATGCATATGACAAGAAAACGGGCAAGAAGCTATGGGGTCATTTTGGTCAGGGGGAAGCTATTCAGATCAAAGACGGTCTTGTATACTCAGCGGACTACTATTCTTCGATGTTGGAAAATGACGAGTCTTCACCAGAACGCAAATGGAAAGTGAATGCGTACAACTTGAAGACCGGTGTGTTAAAAGGAAGTCAGGAGTATAAGTGGACCATGCCGGGGGATCCACCGTATGTGAATGGGTATAAAGGGATATTTTCCAATAAAGACAAACTATACATTTTACAAGGGGATAAGATAGCGGAGTATTCGTTGACCTCAACCAATCCGGGAACCGCGCCACTTCGAACTTTTCACCGTCCTTACGGCGAAAATATGGTATGGCTTGGCGTTACACAGGAAAGGTTGATCTTCAAAAACGGAAACACGGGAGAACTTACAGGCATCAAGCTGGCTAATGGTCAAGAGGTCCAGTGGCATGGTGATGCCCCCGTTTCTCAGATTGATGTTTACGGCAAAGGAATGTATCGAGCACAACGTAACGGCACACTGCTTGTCCTCAACATGATGTCAGGTCAGTCGGTCTTCCGCGTCTCCACCGGTGGAGATCTGCACAACACGACATTGAAGACAAACGGAATGATCATCATCCAAGCCGAAGGCAAACTTCTCGGCGTTAAGCTACCAGCGTCGCTGAAATAAGTGATTTAGAATGAAATCATGTGAGAAGACCGGATCATGGCATAGCTGCCCATAATCCGGTCTTTTTTTATTTAAAACACTGCAAAGTCCAAGTATTTGTACATGCAATCTGCCACGCGAAACCCCGCTTCCTCCAACCACACCAATTGATCCTCCAGCGTGGCATTGATATCCACCTTGCGTCTTTCGATTGAAGCCGAGATGTCCGTATCAAGGGTTGTTCCCTGACCCTAGGGAAATACTGATTATGGATAAACCCATAGGTTGGACCTATGGATTCCGAGTCTCAGCCATGGGTAATAACATGTAAGCACAGAATATAGACAGGGGGAATGAACCTGATGTTTCAACCACGTTCTATTATGATGAGTATCTCCTTAATCGTTATAGTTCTAACACTTGCAGCTTGCTCTGGTAGTAATGAACCTTTGCCTAGCCCTCAACCATCAATGCCAGTAGGTGAATCTGCTCCAGCACCTTCAACAGAAAATGAACAACCATCTGAAACAGATGGAACAGTAGAAGCAAATGAAACGGAGCGTCCACAGACCGCAAGTTTTGAAATGTTGACCGCAGATGGAAATCAATCACTAGAGGCGACCTTGCAACAAGGAGAAGGATTTTCCTTGTACGTATTCGAGAAATTCACATTTGATGCTGCTCAAGGCCGTCTGTCACTGACTAGTAACCCTGACTATTATGTGGATATTGAACCACTGCCTTCGGATTATAATCTGGCAGAATTGGAGAAAGCGGGTAAAGAAGAATTAGAAAAAGCCGGTAAGGTATCCGATTATAGTGGAGAACTGGTAGAACACCCGCTTAGTTATGCCGAGCTCTATCTTCAGGCCTCAGGTGAAGAAGGCATTAGCGATTATATGGTCTGGAAATCAGAAGAAGGGGACGCATTTTTATTCCGTCTTCATAATCCAAAAGGAGAAGAGGCCTCTGATTTCGCCAGCCCGGTCCTTGTTTCGTTATCCACCGTTCAGGGTGATTCGTAACTTATATGACCATAATCTTTTCAACGAAAGTCGCCAACTGGCGGCTTTTTTACTTTTGCAGATTGCACGGAGAAGTTGCGAGGTGATGTATTCACTTCCATTTGACTTAGAGTACGCTCTAGGGTGTAGACTTTGAAGAAGTAGAAATATTACCAAGGAGATGAACAGAATGACACAGGAAAATAATACTAGAACTTTACAACATAAAATGGGCTCTGGCTTCAACCATAACAGTACCGCGGAGGATGTATTGAGAGATCTGGACTTGTCCGGACAGCTTGCTATTGTAACGGGTGGATATTCCGGCCTGGGGTTGGAGACGACACGTGCGCTTGTTAATTCGGGAGCCCGTGTAGTGGTGACTGCACGTCGTCCAGCGGTTGCGAAGGAAGCACTTTCGGGTCTGGAAGGTGTTGAAATAGATGAATTGGACCTCGCTGATTTATCCAGCGTTCGTGCTTTTGCAGAGCGGTTTCTGGCGAGTGATCGGAACATTGATATGCTGATTCTTAATGCGGGCATCATGGCTTGCCCGGAGACGCGGGTTGGTCCTGGCTGGGAAGCTCAATTTGCAACCAATCATCTGGGCCACTTTGCCCTGACTAATCTGTTATGGCCAGCACTTGCAAGTCAGGGGGGAGCACGTGTTGTTTCCTTGGCATCAGCGGGACATCATTTCTCACCGATTCGTTGGGATGACATCCAATTTGAACATGGCTATGAGAAATTCCCTGCCTATGGACAGTCCAAAACAGCAACGATTTTATTCAGCGTTGAGCTGGATCGTCGAGGTGCAGAGCACGGCGTACGGGCTTTCTCAGTTCATCCAGGCGGGATTATGACACCACTACAGCGTCATATGCCAAAAGAGGAAATGATTGCTCTGGGCTGGATTGATGAATCTGGACAAGTGGCCAACCCTGCGTTCAAAACACTTGAGCAGGGGGCAGCGACGCAAGTCTGGGCAGCAACTTCTCCTCAACTTGAGGGAAAAGGCGGTGTCTACTGTGAGGATTGTGACATCAGTGAAATGGCTCCAGAGGATGGAGGTTTCTATGGGGTCAAGAAGTATGCCATCGACCCTGAGCAAGCTATTCGTTTATGGGAGCTATCAGCCAAGCTGACTCAAACAGACATAGAACTCTCATAATCATGTAGTTGTGGCAACAGAGCAACAGCTCGCTTCCATGCAGGAACTCACGGAATAGTTCAAAATCTAAAGAGAATGTGATTAATTATAATGAAAACAACATAATTTCAAACAAAATCTCCTATTTAGCATATAATAAAGAAGGAGCATCTCATTTTCGCGATGGTGCAATCATTTCTTTATGAATTCAGGGAGAGAAAATCATGAATATTTTTGAGCATCAGATACCTTTGGAAAAAGTGAAATTCAATGAACCACTAAAAAATCACACGTTTATTAAAATAGGTGGCAACGCAGATATTCTCATCCATCCAACAACGATAGACGAAATCACTAAAATCGTGGAAATTGCCAACTTACATCAGTTACCTCTGACGGTCATTGGAAAAGGCTCAAACGTCATTATTAAAGACGGGGGTATCCGGGGAGTAACGATTTCTCTTAGCCACTTTGATCAAATTAAAGTGAATGAGGAGAGCATGATTGCGCAAAGCGGCGTTGATATCATTGAGGTATCCAGACTTGCTTTGGGGCATAGCTTGACCGGTTTGGAGTTTGCTTGTGGCATTCCTGGCAGCACGGGGGGCGCACTTTACATGAATGCGGGTGCTTATGGCGGTCAGATCGCCGATGTTGTGGAACGTGCGACTGTGATCACCAAAGACGGCGCAGTGTTGGAGATTCCGCGAGAAGAGATGAAGTTTGGTTATCGAAATAGTCTCTTCAAGATGGATCACTATATCATACTGGAGGCCGAATTCGGGCTCAAAAAAGGAAACAAGGAAGATATTGCAAGCAAAATGAAGGAATTAACGTTCCTAAGAGAATCCAAGCAGCCGCTTGAATTCCCCTCTTGTGGAAGTGTATTTAAACGACCCGAAGGACATTTTGCCGGTAAACTGATTCAGGATTGTAACTTGCAGGGCACTCGCATCGGAGGCGCTGAAATCTCCATGAAGCATGCAGGTTTCATCGTAAATGTGGATCACGCTACTGCCCAGGATTATATGGATCTGATTCAATTTATTCAGAAGAAAGTATATGATACGTTCCAAGTTGAATTGGAAACCGAAGTAATCTTTCTGGGAGAATAGCTTCGATGAATGACTTGAAAGGTCGCCAATGGCGGCCTTTTTTGATTGTCCGAATTATATTTAAACAAGAACTAATATGCTAATTATGGTAATATCAGAGTGATTGTATTTAATATTTCATCGTTATCATAAGGAGTGTACATGGAGATGTTCAAGCGTAACAGGAGAATTTTGCTAATCACTGCAATGGTAATTTTACTATCGCCCCTGTCAATCTTGGCATATATGTATATGAATGAACGAGCTGGCGGGCTAGCCGATCAACGGATATCCAAAGTTTGGGGATTGAATGAACCTATACATATTCCTATAGCGAACAGTCCTCAAGGGGCCGTTCAAGAATTTAGAGGTGAATCTTATACCTCCCAATTCATTCATCAGGAGGCTGTGGACGGGGGCATGATTTTGTTTACACAAAAAAAGGGTCGGGAAAATAACAGTAATCTTCAGATGGAGTATACCCGCAAGAACATTTTCGGATGGAAATGGGTATGGGGTGGAGGATATTCCATTAATGAATCAGTTGAATCCAAGTTTGCGTTGAATTATATGAGCATACCGAAATTAGAAAAAGTCTCGGCCCCGTTACCGATGTTATTTGGTGACATCATAGACTCCACTATCAGACGTGTAACTGTTGAAATCAAGCAAAATGGAAAGCCCGAAACTTTCGATGCGAAGCTGGTTGAGGCAGGTGAGAACCAACAAATCTGGTATGCATTCCTGCCTTCATCAGCTACTCCTCCTTATACAATCAAAGCATATGATGAAAAGGAGAGCCTCTTAATCAACAAAGACATTGAAGAGGCAGATGGCTTTGGCTCATTTTTTATTGAATAATCTCAAATAGAACTCCAGTAAAAAACAGCGGCATTCGAAGACTTTAGGTACGAGTCTAAGATTGTTGCTGTTTTACGGTTAGAGAATAAATAGTTACCTGGACTTTGGATCATCTGCGGTTCGATTGGCCTTCACATATTTGAGCTGCGCAACGATGATGACACTGATGATGACCAGCAGGAACCACGAACTAATTTTGCTAAAGCTAACCAGTTGCCAGGCATCATGCTGATCAGGGTATTTCCAGGCATTGAAAAATGTAGCGATGTTCTCAGCAGTCCAAATGAAGAAACCAACGATGATAAAAGCAAGCGATAAGGGCATTCGATAGGTCGTTGCTCGTACCCGGTAAATAATCCAGGTTTTCCAGAAGACAATAAATACAAGCGCCGTCAGCCACCAGCGAAAATCGGGCATAAAATGATGAGTGAAAAAGTTAATATAGATGGCTGCTCCGAGCAGCATCGAAGGTGCAAAACCAGGCCATCCGGTCATGTCCATTCGCAGTCTTCGCCACACCTGACACATAAAACTGGCTACACTTGCATACATGAATCCGCTATAAAGAGGGACACCCAGGATTTTGCTGTATGCTTGCTCAGGGTATGACCATGATCCCATCCATACTTTATAGATTTCTAGCACCAGGCCAATAATGTGAAATACACAGATGACCTTGATTTCATCCTTAGTTTCCAAGCCGCTTCGATACATCAGGTACTGCACAGCAAGTAATACGAGCAGAATGGCATCATATCGATGAAGGAAAGGAATAGGAATTACGCTGGACAGTGCCAGTGTTCCAAAGATCGCTACGGGAAATATGCAGCTCATGGCCTGATGATAGCCAAAATGAAGTAGTTGTATTAGAGATTTCAAGTCGAGTTAAACTCCTTTCCAAACATGTTGGAGCAAGATTCATTTCAGATTTAAGGTTCTTCATCACGGGCGTTTTTGCCTACACTTCATAATATAGATATGATCCATGAATAAAAAGAGAAAAAACCACGCAAATCTGTTCTTGTTTTCAAACTGGAATCATCATGAGAGGGCTCTATGTGAGGTCGACAGGGTCACTCCATGTATATTCTCTTGTGGTTATGTTAAAATGAAGTTCGTACAATTACATTAGATAAGGAGGCCGCTATGCAACCAATTAAACCTCAAGATATTCAGCTCCGGATCAATAATCTTGCTGATCAGGACTTATACGTACATCTAGAACTTACGTCAGGTGCTTACGCACAACACATGGACAGTACAAAACATCCAGCATCGGCATTCATTACTAATGCGGCCATACGATATACGCAGGGGTCCATTTCAGGTACAGGTCCATACCGTGTTGGTCTGAAAACAACGCAGGGATGGCTTTACGCCGAAGGACTTACACATATTGATGAGCAGGAACAAGAAAGACTGATTCTCGCCGGTCACGACAGCCAAGGTAAACTAGTTGTGGCGTTACAATTAAGCCGAGAGATGTTCTGATGAAAGCGGAGGATTGAATAACCATGAATACTACACACAACGAGCATGAGCGCATCTTGGTGGTATATCCACATCCAGATGATGAAGCTTTCTCTGTATCGGGAACGTTAGCCAAATACATAGATGGCGGTGCCCATGTAACCTATGCTTGTCTAACACTTGGCGAGATGGGGCGCAATATGGGGATTCCTCCATTTGCCAACCGAGTGACGTTGCCTGCCATTCGTAAACAGGAACTCATCGAAGCTTCTGAAGCGATTGGTATTCAGGACCTGAGAATGCTGGGTTTCCACGATAAAATGCTGGAGTTCGAAGACCCACAGTTACTGGAAGATACCATCATGTCGCTACTTAAAGAGTTGAATCCCACGCTAGTCATTACGTTCTATCCGGGGTACAGTGTTCATCCCGATCATGATGCAACGGGAGCCGCTGTTATACGTACAATTGCTAAACTTCCTGTGGATGAACGTCCGATTGTTCACTGCGTTGCGTTCGCTAATAATCAGGAACAGTACATTGGCAAACCGGATGTATTTGTTGACGTATCCGAATTTTTGGATCGAAAAATGGCGTCCATTCGTGCCCATCGTTCACAATTCCAGGCAGCAGAGCTTGTAGGAAATCGTGAGCTGAATAATGAAGAAATCAAGAAACGTTTTGGCAGAGAAACATTTTGGACCTATCCATTTGAATAATATATTACTTAGAAGTCGCCTATATGGCGGCTTTTTTTGATTCACATCACAATATCGACACAAAAATGCAGCGTCTATAGCCTAATTGAGCTATATGGAATAAATATCATTTTAAGTACACTATGATCAGGATTGTGATAACGCTTCATTTATTACGTTGCTTCAATGGGTGAGGAACATGGAGAGTTGATTTTAAGTGGAATGGAGGGATGGTGTGTACAACCAACGTATATTTTGGATTAACGTCAGACCCGTTGAATACATTGCCACAGCAATAAGCAACTGTAACAAGAAGCCGGAATTGCGCGGTTTGAATCATGAGTAATCCTTGGGCAGGCTTGAGTGCATTCAACAGTTGTAAGAAGAGTCGGGTTACAGGTTTAATTTTTCTAATCGGAATGATGATGCTCCTGCTATCCCTTCCGCACGGTGCAGTCATGGCCTCTTCCGGACATCGTGATCTCATTCCCCTTCAGCCTATGATTGACCGCACTGCACCTGGAGAAGTCATTGAACTTGCATCAGGTCGTTATTCTGGACCCGTGACGATTGACAAAAACATCACCATTCAGGGTGATCCTACGGTCATAGTTGTTAATGCGGAAGCCACCTCTACGATAATGATTCGCTCGGATGGGGTGAAACTGAGCGGTTTTACAATTGAACATGATACGAATGAACAGACTGCAGCGATTCAGGTTGAAGGGAAAAACAGTGAAATCACAGATCTGCACATTCAGACCCAAGGGTATGGGATGATCATCCGGAATTCGAGTCAGGCAACGATTCAGCGGAACAACATTACGTGGGCCGGGTCTGATTCTGCTTCCAGTGGCCAGAAGGGCAATGGCATTGATCTGTACAACTCCCATGATAGCTACATTGATGCCAATGAGATCACCGGAATGAGGGATGGAATCTATCTGGAGAACAGTCGCAAGTCTACTGTGCAAAATAACAGGCTGTTACATACAAGGTACGGCATCCACTGTATGTACATTGACGGCTCTTCTGTCATGGACAATACCGGAGAGGAGAACATGACAGGTGCCATGATTATGGGCGTCAAGAATACGGTCATATCGGGCAATTCTTTTCGCAAACAGAGTACCAATGTTCACTCCCAAGGGATTTTGTTGTATGACGTGCATCAATCCTCAATTCACAACAATGTGGTGGAGGGTAATCGTGTCGGCATGAATATTGCAGAGTCATCGGGCAATGAGATCCATGACAATGCGGTGCTTCGGAATTTTGTTGGCATACAGCTTGTTCTGGCAGAAGCTAATGAGTTTACACGTAACCAATTGGTGTCTAATGTCATTGAAGCTTCGGCGCTGGATAGCCCGAATAATGTCCTGATGGAGAACTACTGGGACTCCTTTCAGGGGCTCGATCTGAATCGGGATGGGATCAGTGAAATATCCTATGCTATCAATCCTTTTTATGAGCAACTGGTCAGTCGAAATTCAGCGTATCAGCTCTTTTTCCAATCACCGGGTATGGTCTTTCTGAGTGAGTTGTTTACAGAAGGCAGAGAACAATGGACTACCGACAAATCGCCACGAATGAGCATGGATACGGAATCTGATCTGCACATGTCAGTAGAAAGTGCTACAGATTCCAATGTGGTGTGGTTGTTCGGGTTAATTCTGTTGGGTATGGCAACTTTTATAATCATCTATATGGGGGTATTACGAAAATGAACAAAAGCTTGAACAGAAGATGGACATTCCTCATGGTACTTATGTTTGGCATGGTGCTGTTAACCGCTTGCGGAACAAAATACGCGGCATTGCCGATCAATGAAGACGTGGATATCTGTGCGATCTGTAAAATGCAGGTGAAGGACGATGCATATGCAACACAGCTCACTACGAAAGACGGCCAAAATTACAAGTTCGATGATATCGGCTGCATGAACCAGTGGAAAACAGAAAATGGCACAGATAACATCGGCATGGACTATGTACGTGACTATAATGACAAGGAATGGATTGAATACAGCAAAGCCACGTATGTATACGACGCTTCATTGCGTACGCCTATGGCCTATGGAATTCTTAATTTTAAGGACAAGCCCTCGGCTGAAGCTTTCATTGCAGAGCAAGGTGTAGGAACCATTATGACCGCTGAGGATCTTGCCTCTCATGACTGGAAACAGAACACAGAGAATATGGACATGATGGGTGAACATGGGCATGATGAGCACGGACATGGTGAAGAAGGAGACGGTAATGAGATGCATCAGGAAGGTGAGATGAAAGAAGAGTCAGGCCACTAAGTATGACAATAGAAAATGGTGATCAATGATGTCAGATATGATACAGATTGCAAGACGAGAAGTGAAAATGGGATTTCGCAATCCTTGGGCGTATTCGTTTCTGATCCTTTTTTGCACATTTAGCTTAAGCTTGTTACTTCTGAATTCGCAGAATCTGGTTGAAGGATACTCGGGCACAACAGGTTCGATGTTGAATCTCATTCTTTACCTCTTACCATTAATGACGCTGTTCCTCGGTTCCTTCTCACTAACATCCGAAAAGGAAGACGGTAGCTGGCAACTGCTGTCCACGTATCCCATTGGCACGATGTCTTTTATTGTGGGCAAGTATCTTGGGCTGTCGATTGTTTTAATTACCATTGTTGCGTTTGGATACGGCCTGATGGGGGTTATTAGCGGAGTAATCGGGAATCCACTGGATGCCGTGACATATCTTCTCTTTCTGGCATTTTCTTGTGGACTGGTGTTGTTATTCCTGACGTTGGCGCTATTTATCGGTTCGTTGTCGCGCAATCGGTGGCAGGCGTTAACCATATCCGTGACCGTATGGTTTTTTGCAGTCATTGGATGGCCGACCTTATTGCTCTCTGTGCTGGGACTGATGCCTTATCTATGGGTGAAACCGCTGCTGATTATACTAACGCTCATCAATCCGGCCGAGCTGGTGCGATTGTTTGTAGTCATCAAACTGGGAGGCGGCTCCATTCTTGGACCAGAATATTATCGATGGGTGGAGTGGGTGCAACAACCAAGTGGCAGTTGGATCTTCATCGGGATATGCCTATTCTGGATTGCCTTCTCTGTCCTGGCGGTATATGCGATCTGGGAGAGGGGGCGTTCTCATGGATAAGATGGGACTCGAAGTGATGGGATTGTGCAAATCCATTAAAAAGCAACCGATTGTTGAGGATATCTCCTTTCGCATTACTTCAGGCCAAGTGCTTGCCCTCTGTGGAGGGAATGGTGCAGGAAAGAGCACGGTGCTGCGTATGATCGCAGGAATTCTACGGCCTACCTCCGGTGAGGTTGCAGTGAACAATGTACGATGGTTGAAGGAGCGCAAGCGTTATTCAGAGCAGATTGGATATATGCCGGACGATTATCAATTTAATCAAGGACTGAGTGCGGAGGAAATGCTTCTGTTCTGGGCTTCTCTGAGGAAAGTTCCCAAGGAGAGAGTACAGGAAGTACTGACCATGGTAGGTTTGGAGGATCAAAAGAAAAACCGGGTTACGACCTTCTCCAAAGGCATGCGCCAACGTGTGTTATTCGCCCAGGCTGTGCTGTCGAAACCTCCACTGCTCATCATGGATGAGCCAACGAATGGATTGGACCCATTCTGGATGCAGGAATTAACTCAGCTGCTCAAGGGCATCAAACAGGAAGGCCACATGGTCGTGTTCTCGACCCATCAGCTGGAGATCGCAGACGATATTGCGGATCAGGTGATATTCATGAACCATGGACGTAATGTTGGAGAGGGCTCTACTCACGACTTTTGTGATCAATTCGGTTCGCTCCATGCAGCATTCCATCAAAGTCTTGGTTTAAAGTGAAGGTGAGTTTATTGCAGAAAAAAAGTATTAAAAGCAGACGTACACTTACAATTTTGATTGGTGTGATCGCATTGTTAGTTGGTACATGGGCTATTTTCGAAAATGTATCGACACCTGAATCTCAGCGAGGTAACGCCATTGAAGCTGGTGCCGTGGCCCCTGAGTTCACAGCGGTTAATTCAGCAGGCGAACAGGTCAGCCTGTCCGATTATCGGGGCAAAGCTGTGATGATTAACTTTTGGGCTTCATGGTGCACACCTTGTGTAAGGGAGATGCCGCTCGTTCACCAGATTGCTCAGGACTATCAGAACGACGTGGAAACCCTGTTTGTTAACGTGGGGGAATCGAAGGGCACGATTCGTGAGTTTATGGATAACCAGGCGTTTGATTTCCCGGTGATCATTGATGTGACGGGCAACATATCAGGTATGTATCGGATTACAGGTTTGCCCGCAACAATGGTCATTGATAGGGATGGGGAGTTCCGTCACATACTGCTCGGTGAATTGACCGAAGATACACCGTTGCAGCAATGGCTGAAAGATAGTATCTAGTTGTAAGCATTGGATGGTGAGAAAAGGGGCAAGAACGCCAGAGATTGCCATGTTACAAGTGAAATGAATTTACGTTAAAAGTAACTAAAAAATAACCAGATAAAAAGCCGGACACCCATTTAACGAAGGGGTGTCCGGCTTTACTTTTGAAGTTATGCTGCTTCGCAGCCGATTACAATACAGCAGCTGAAGCGTGATTGTTACGAGCGATTCTGGTTGCGTCAACCATGTTACGCAGAGAAGCTACCGTTTCTTCCTGTCCACGGGTTTTTAATCCGCAGTCCGGGTTAATCCAGAACAACTTCGGATCAAGAACACGCAGGGCACGTTCAATCATGCTGCTCATTTCATCCACACTTGGAACACGTGGACTATGGATATCATATACGCCAAGACCGATACCGAGCTCATACGTATTTTCTTCAAAGCTATGAATCAGTTCACCGTGACTACGGGATGTCTCAATGGAGATAACATCTGCATCCATAGCTTCAATGGAATCAATCATGTCATGGAATTCGCAATAGCACATATGCGTATGGATTTGAGTCGTTTCATGCACCGTGCACGTGGAGATACGGAACGCTTTGACTGCCCAAGCCAGGTAATCGGCTTGTTCATTTTCTTTCAGCGGAAGCCCTTCACGAACAGCCGGCTCGTCAACCTGGATCATACCAATGCCTGCCTGTTCAAGTGCTTCGACTTCCTGTCTCAGAGCATACGCCAATTGATAGGCAATCTGCTCACGAGCAATGTCTTCGCGTACGAATGACCAGTTCATGATGGTAATCGGGCCAGTCAGCATGCCTTTGACAGGACGCTCTGTCTGCGATTGGGCATATTTCGTTTCTTCCACTGTCATTTCACCCGTAAATGCAACATCACCGAAGATAATAGGTGGCTTCACGCAACGTGAACCATATGATTGTACCCATCCAAACTGTGTAAAGGCAAAGCCGGCCAGTTTCTCGCCAAAGAATTCAACCATGTCGGTACGCTCAAACTCACCATGTACCAGTACGTCAATTCCGATCTCTTCTTGAATCTTGATCCAGATATCAATCTGATCCCGGATGAAGGCAGCATACTGTTCGTTGTTCAACTCACCCTTACGCCACAACTGACGTGCTTTTCTGACTTCAGCAGATTGTGGGAAACTACCAATCGTTGTTGTCGGGAAGAGTGGCAATTGCCATTTGACCTGTTGGGCTTCATGACGTTCTGCAAAAGGACGGGAGCGCTCTGGCTGTTGAACACTGATAGAAGCAACGGCTTTCTGTACAGCGGTACGGTTTCGATCTTCGGATTGCTGAAGCGCTTGAAGAGGAAGCTCTGCTTCGTCTATTTTGGCAGTAATCTCTGCACTTGGTGAAGATAAGGCTGTAGTCAAAAGAACAATCTCTTCCAGCTTTTCATCTGCAAATGCAAGTGCATTCTTCAGTTCAGATGTCAGTTTTGCCTCACGGACTGTCGTTACTGGCACATGCAGCAGGCTGCAAGATGATTGCACGATGATACGTTCAGGCGTCACGAACTCAGTTAATTCATTCAGCAAATTCAGTTTTGTTTGAAGGGAAGCTTTCCAGATCCCACGTCCATCAATAATACCTGCTCCGAGCACTTTGTCTGCCGGGAAACCGGATGTCCGAATAGATTGTGTGTTACCAGAGAGTCCGTGTACAAAATCAAGTCCTACACCTTGAACTGGCAGTGCAACAATGTCGTTGTAGTTTTCGACAGATTCAAAGTACGTTTGCAGCATGATATTCAGGCCTGGAACGGCTGCTGCAAATGTTTCATATATTTTATTCAGACGCTGTACGTCTTCATCGCTTAATTTGGTTACCAGAATAGGTTCGTCGACCTGCACCCACTGAACGCCTTCGCTCGCAAGTTCTTGAAGCAATTGAGTGTAAAGTGGAAGCAAGCGGTCCAACCAAGCGTCTGTCTCGGATTTATCATAGCCTTTGGAGAGCTTCAGGAAGGTTAACGGCCCAACGATAACCGGCTTGCCTTCAATGCCGAGTTTTTCTTTTGCTTCACGATAAGCGAGAAGTGGTTTGTTCTCCGTCAGAGTTGGGGAAGCCCCGTCCAGTTCAGGTACAATGTAGTGATAGTTCGTGTTGAACCATTTTGTCATTTCACTTGCTGCGGCATCTTTCGTTCCTCGTGCAATGCCATAATATACGGACAATGGAACCGAGCCACCATCATAAGCAAATCGTTTAGGGATAATGCCAAACATCACAGCCGTATCTAGGATATGATCATAATAGCTAAAGTCATTCACCGGAATGATGTCGATGCCTTTTGCTTGTTGCTTGCGCAAATGATCGATGCGGATCTCTTGCAAACGTGCGTGAAATTCTGTTTCCTCCAGCTTACCTGCCCAGAACGCTTCCAACGCTTTCTTCCATTCCCGATCAGCACCAATACGCGGATATCCCAATACACTACTTTTTGTCATCGTTTAAAACCCCTCTGCTTTTATGTTACACAAAATTTATCACAGATCCGGAGTTATAATGTAATTCCATTAAATTATACCTAGTTATAGCCTAGGGCTATATCAAAAGGTGCACGCTATATAAATTGAACTAACAAGTATTTACACTTGCCACTCCGATGACAGAATAACCTTCCACTCAGCTATGGATAAATAATAGATCGTAATCATATTTTGTATGCTTTTGCATTCACTCGGGATAATAGAAATTAAAAAAGGTTGATGAGTATGGGATTTCAGAAACGTCTTTTTCACTTTATACTTGGAGCAACATTAATGATAAATAGTGTTTCTCTATACACAGATGTTACATATGCAGATCCTGAGAGCATACAGGAGCATGACTATAAGGCAATAGCACTTACGATGCTCAACCCATACATTGCCCGTGAGATTACCAGCTATTATCAGGAAAATCATAAGCAGGTCCCTAACTATGGGCTATATGAAATTCACGTATTGGAACTTAAAAGGCACACACAAGGTGGTTATAGCTTTCGAACCGTTCTGGAAGTCAGAACTTTCTACGGTCCACATAACCCGCCATATGGGAAAGAGATCATTACATTTGAAATAGACCCCACTAATGTTACAATGGTGAGCTATGTTCATACGAATGATTGAAAGGAAGGCGGTACGCATGAATCTGTATCATATCCAGTCCACCGTGCACGGAATCAACAGAGTAACATCCTTTTTGGAAGACAATTATATTGGTATTGCTTGGTCAGGTACAGGGGATCTGGAGCATACGCCCCCGGAACTATGGAAGGAACTGTTGGTTCAACACTATCCCTTGGATGAAGCAGAATTGGCGAGCACACTCGCGACATTACATATGTTTGGTAACCTCATGCAGGATGGAGATTATGTATTAATTAGCGATGATGAATGGACGTATGTTGGGGATATCGGGGATTATTATTACGACGATTCCGCTGGCACAGAAAACGACTTGATCTGTCACCGTCGGGGAGTTACATGGTTGGGTCGTATTCCTCTCGCTAAGCTGAATGGCAAAGTGCAGGCACTGCAAAATGATTCAGCCATTCTTGCGAAATTTGAGTATCCCATATCACAAGCACAGCTGGATCGAGGTCTTGCAGTCAGTATAACAGCCGAAGCAACCAACTCTCTCTCAACAGGAGTAGATGAAGCCACGATTCAGACAGCTCTCCAGGTGCTGAGAGAAGCGTTACACAGTGAAGAAGAAGAGTTGCGAATTCGTGCGGCTACAGCCATTTTGCAGTATGCCAAACCATAGGAAGACTATGCATAATTATAGAGAATTATAGTGGCATATACAGGATTTATTCGCTAAACAACCAATTGAAATATTATTAAGAAGCAGAGCGTTCGCCTACAAGCTTTCTGCAAGAAAGCTACATCGGAAGCATGCGCTATCCTCGGATTTCCCCTTTTAAAGACGGAATAAAAAAATCTGGGGATAACAGCGATCGGAAGGTTGTTCTGTCATCGGAGTGTCCAGTGTAAATATTCGTTAGTTCATTTTATATAGCTCTGAGATCTGTTCATTTATATTCCTATGACTTAGTCCACCGTGATAACAAACCACAGATGAAATGTCGAGTTCGATATACTTTTTCAAAGAGATTCGAGCAGTCTCTGTATCCAGCGTAGTAGGTTCATGAATGCCTCCAAGCATGCCGTCTACACTGTACATTGAATCTCCGGCGATGAGCGTCTTGCTGTCCATCAAATATAGACTGATATGACCTGGCGTATGACCAGGTGTATGAATAACGCGAATTCCACCGCAAAACGGCAGTTCCTGACCATCAGTAACCGTTTCATCTACTTTGCCCTTTGGAGGATGTTCAAGGTGACCATCTTTGAGAAGAGGGAGCTGCCCCTCAATATATGGTTTATCCAGCTCATGCGCATATATCTTGACTTGTGAGCCACACTCCTGCAAAATCTCGGGAAGACACCCGATATGGTCCACATCCTGATGCGTCAAAATCACTGCTTTAAGTTGGCTGATCGGCACACCAATCTTTTCGAGTGCGATACACAAATCGTCATATTGTCCATGGAATCCGGTATCAATTAACACAACCATTTCTTCATCCCATAGCAACACAGGGTGAATTATATTCCCCTCAAAATCAAGCTGAAGCATCGTTATTCCCTTTGAAATTTCCATAATATCAGACCTCCGAGAGTTGAATTTCATATACATCGTTGCTCGTTATATTTCTTATGTAAACGAATAAAGACTGCAAAAAGATACGTTGGGGTGTTTATAGGGTGTACTTATAGAAATATTCAATGAATGGGGGAATTGACGCTTGCTGTTGGGAATGATAATTTAGATATATCATTTAAACCAATAAGTCCAATAAGATAAAGGGGGTATGTGGAATGACACATATCGTGCATGCAGCAGCTGAAGATATTCGGAGCGAGGAATCGCTACTATTGATCAAGGAACTGAGTGAAGAACTCGGTTTGTTATATGGCGGTGATGGAACGGCGGGATTTCAACTGTCAGACGTTGAGGTGCCCCGTGCGGCTTTTATCGTTGCCAGGATCGCCGGGTATCCGGTTGGTTGCGGAGCACTTAGACCCCTTGATGAAACATCTGTAGAAGTTAAACGCATGTATACACGCAGTGGTTACCGCCGTAAGGGAATTGCCCAAGCTATATTGGCCGAGGCAGAGCGTCTTGCGAACGAACTTGGTTATACCAATCTGAAACTGCAAACAGGTCCCTTGCAACCAGAAGCTGCAGCGCTGTATGAGCGTGTAGGGTATTATCGAATTCCTGTTTTCAGTGGCAATTGGGACAGAGTGTTGGCCTACCAGAAAGATCTGGTACACGAAAAAGTATAATTCTACGAATCACAGCTTTTATTTGCTGAACGGACAGAGGAACACAAGAGAAAAAGTAAAAAGTCGCCGATTGGCGACTTTTTGCATTTTACATACTGCATTTACTCCAATTATCTCATCTGAAATATAGACAAAAGCGTTCAATCCGTTGCGCTATTATTGATCGAAGGTTCTTGATGTTGGACACCCCATTCGCATAGTCCTTCCAAAACGGGCAATAACGTTTCAGCTTTGGCTGTCAGACGGTACTCGACTTTAGGAGGGACTTGGGGATACTCTTTCCGTTCGACCATACCATCTGCTTCTAATTCTTTGAGTTGTGAACTCAGCGTTTTATACGTGATAGCGCCGATCTGTCTTTTTAGTTCATTGAAACGGACAGGTGGGTTTTCTGCCAGAAGATATAAAATCACCATTTTCCATTTACCACCAATAACAGACAACGTATATCCAAAAGGGGTATCTTGAATGTTTTTAACTTTACCGTGGTATTCAGCCATACTCATCATTTACACTATCCTTCCGGGTAGTACCTATCATAAAAGACCGTACTATTTATTTGTTTGGGCTCAGTTTATACTAACCTTACTTTGAAGTAAAGGGGATTTACGATGACTCAAAAAACAATACGTCTGCTTATGCCACAATGGCAAGGTGGAGATAATCCAAACTACTCTTTTGGAGCGGAGCTGCTGGCATGGCTTGCACCTGACAATGATCAACCTCTCATTCATGTTCCTGTTGACGCTTATGATGGAACATCTCTGGTAAGCGAGAACGGGATAAAAGGCAGAGCACAGCTACTTCAGCAATTGGAGGCTGCCCAGCATATTATTCAAGCTCACCAGCCCGATCGCATTGTCATGTTTGGCGGTGACTGTTTGGTTGAACAAGCCCCGTTTGCTTATTTAAATGAACGATATGGCGGAGAACTTGGTTTGATATGGATTGATGCACATGGTGATCTGGTTAGATACGAGGGCTATGACAACGGTCATACTTTACCGCTTGGGAACCTTCTTGGGGAAGGCGATCCGGAGTTTGCTAAACATGTGAGTGTCCCCTTGAAGCCCGAACATGTCTTCATGGCCGGGTTGACAACCCCCACGGAACAGGAAACCGAAGTAATTCAAAGATTGGGTATCCGAACGGCTGGAACTGAAGAATTAACCCATGGCATGGATTCGATTAAGAAGTGGATTAAAGAGACTGGGTTCAAACACCTGGCAATTCATCTTGATCTGGATGTGCTTGATCCCAACATGTTCCGTTCATTGTTATTCGCCAAGCCAGGAGAACCTTATGAGTTTTCACCAGCGGGAACCATGCAATTACCTCACTTGCTTCATCTGATCAAAGAACTGTCTGAAGAAACAGATGTAGTTGGATTAGGGATAACTGAGCATATGCCGTGGGATGCCATTAACTTGAAGAATTTGCTTGGAGAAATACCTATCCTGAACCAGTGATATAGGTAATAAGTCGCCAGAATATATCAGAATACTGATATAAGGAGTCAAAATATAGGAAGATTACAGATAGAAATATCAATATTATTATATGGGTGGTTCGACGAGAATCAGAAATTAAACAAACTGAGGAGAGACACCCAGATGGTCACGTTATTGTTAATCATTATTTATCTCGCATTTATAGGGCTGGGATTACCGGATGCTTTACTTGGCAGTGCCTGGTCCGTTATGAAAAACGATATACATGCGACAACAGAAATGGCTGGTTACATATCGCTAATCATTTCATTTAGTACAGTAGTGTCCAGTCTAACGGCCAGCCGATTGTTACACCGGTTCGGAACGGGTAAAGTCACAGTATTCAGTATCCTCTCAACAACGATCGCGCTGTTGGGATTCTCATTTTCTGAGAATTTTGTGTTTTTACTGATTCTGGCGATCCCTCTCGGCTTAGGTGCAGGTTCGGTGGATGCGGCACTAAGTAATTATGTAGCATTGCATTTCAAGGCCAAGCATATGAACTGGTTGCATTGTTTCTGGGGAATTGGCGCAGTGACAGGCCCACTCGTTATGGCATATTGGCTGAATCAAGCAAACAACTGGCGTGCAGGATACGTTACTGTGGCGTTGATTTTGCTTGGGATCGTGGTGGTCTTATTATCAACTTTGTCTCTATGGAAGATTTTTGAGAAGGGAAGAGTAGAGGGTTCAGGTGATGAGAAGAAACGCGTAAGCAACCGTGAGGCCATACGTATCCCCGGCGTGAAAATGTCGATGATTGCGATGCTCTGTTACAACGGTTCCGAAACTGCTGCCGGTCTGTGGATGGCTTCATTCTTCATCGGAAGCAAAGGAGTTTCCCCAGGCACTGCCGCAGCACTATCCTCTCTATTTTTCATTGGCATTATCTTGGGCCGTGTAATCTCAGGCTTTCTTTCGACTCATGTATCCAGCAAAAATCTCATCAGATATGGTGGAATCGTCGGATGCTTCGGATTAGTTATCCTGGTTATGCCGATTCCTTACTGGATTGCCGCAGGGGCTTTATTTATCGTGGGATTGGGCGGAGCACCGATCTATCCGAGTATTGTTCATGCGACACCGGAACGCTTCGGTGAGAAGGCATCCCCAAGTGTAATTGGACTTGAAATGGCCAGTGCCTATACAGGTTCAACACTCATCCCGTTAGGTATGGGACTCCTAGCCAGCCAATGGGGAATGTCAATGGTACCCCTGATCCTGCTGATTCTGTTCAGTGTTATGTTCGCGGCTACAGAGCTGGTTAACAGAAGCAACAAGGCTACGCGCCTGACCGTCTAGCTCTTGCTATAGGTCATTAAGGTTCTGCCACTATACAACAAAGGAACAACCATCGCTGGTTGTTCCTTTTGGTGTGTGGACTATTTTTTACAAGAAGATCAGTAACAATGTTCCTGCGGCAAAACAGTAATACGAAAAGTATTTCAGATTGCCTTTGGCCATAATGCCCATAAACCATCTCATGGAGAAATACGTGACAAAGAGTGTCGTGATGAATGCGATCAGATAAGGGATAGCCAGTTGTGATCGATTCGGATCATTGGCAATGTCGGATACCCCCATGATAAGCCCGCCAATACTGATGGGAATGTACAGCATAAAGGAGAACTTCAAAGCTGTTTCCTGTTTCATGCCAACAGCGATGGACGCAATTACAGTTGCCCCTGAGCGGCTAATCCCCGGAATAAGAGCGACCGCCTGAGCAAGACCTACCAACAATGCATCTTTCGTAGACAGATCACCGTCTTGCTTGCGACCACGAAGATTACGAATAAGCCACAAGGCAACCCCGGTGATTAATAGCGCGATGGAAACGGTATATACGGATGAGAAGATTTCTTCAATCCGGTCCTTGAACAGGACTGCAACGACAGCAGCAGGGATCGTACCAATAATTATGTATAAGCAAAACATGAAGTCTGCTCGATATTCTTCTTTACGAGTACGCAGGTAACCTAATGCACCAATAATCAACTTTTTGATATCTTCCCGGAAAATAAAAATAATAGCGATAAGTGATGCTGTGTTTGTTAAAATCTCAAATGACAATCCATTCTGCTTGATGCCCATAAGTTTCTGGGCGATGATCAGATGACCGCTTGAGGAGACGGGGATTGGCTCCGTCGCACCTTGAACAATACCTAAAAACAAATACTTTAACCACAATATAATCTCTTCCATGTTGTCCTCCTTGATTACGTTTCATTGGCTTTTCAAAACTCTCTTTTTAAAAAAAAGTGAATGGTTTACTCTATTGATGATAGCTGTTTAACTTGGTGACTTGCAAGTTAGAGTTCATAGAGGGGGTGCAGTAAACATAGCTTGTCAAATCCTGCATAGCATGATATCGTTGATAACGATTATCAATATCAACGAAAAGGTGGGTTTATTTTGCGTAAACAGATAAAATCAATATGGATCATGATGGCACTTATCTTGCTGATTGTACTTAGTGCATGTGGTCAGTCTGCTACGACCAATAGTACAAACGGGGACAGCACGAATGCGGCTACGGAGACAGAAACCAAGACGGACTCGGATTCAGCTTCTTCCGCTGAATCAACGGCAACTGCCGAAGAGGAACTGGTTACATATCAATCGGATGCAGGCGAAGTTCAGGTACCGAAGAATCCTAAGCGCATTATTGATTTGACATCATTTTCGACAGGCTACTTTGTTGCTCTGGATGCACCGGTAGTCGGCGCTTTATCAGGAGCGATGAACAACAAATATATCAAGGATCAACTTGCAGCGGCGGGCACCAGTGATCTGGGTCAAGAGCCTACACCAGAGAAACTAATCAGTTTAAAACCTGACTTATTTATCGTGTACACTGGAACAGAGGGTATCGACAAGCTGGAGCAGATTGCGCCTGTTGTACAAATTGCATATGGTAAGCGAAATTTCAAGGATCTAATGCTTGAAATGGGTAAGCTCACCAATAGAGAAGACGCAGCGAAAGCTTGGAATGCTGAATGGGAAGCGAAGATCAACGAACTGAAGCCCAAGGTTCAGGAAGCTGTAGGCGATCGTACCGTTTCCATACTGAATCCATACGCCAAAGGATTATTTGTATTCGGTCATAACTATGGTCGAGGTGGTGAAATTATTTACGGGGAGTTTGATCTCAAGGCACCAGCCAAGGCCCAAGCTGAAGCGATTGACAGCGGAACTGGATGGGCTTCAATCTCCATGGAACTATTACCGGAGTATGCGGGGGATATCATCTTCACCAGCCCGTGGTCGGGAGATACAACCGATCCAAAGATCGTATATGATAATACATTATGGAAGAACTTGCCTGCGGTGAAGGCAAATCATGTGTTCCAGCTTGATCCGACTTCAGACTCGTACAACGATCCGTTAACGTTGGAAGGTCAGCTGCAATTTATTTCCGATAGCCTGCTTACCGCGAAGTAAGATTAGACTGCATAAATGGTAATACTGGAGCATTTCCAAACGTCGGTACAAGACGGGGAAATGCTCTTCTTATGAGCTTAGGATGTTATATAAGTCGAACTTGGATGGGTTTTGACCAATGTAATTAAGCTTGATACAATAGGATAACAGCTGATGAACATTAAATATCAAGTGGGGTGATCTAGATTGCAGCAAAAGAGTGAACGTTTGAATGTTTGGTTGGCTTTCTCTAACATTCATACCCATCTGAACGAGAAGCTGGAACAAGCTCTGCTTCAACAATATGACTTATCTTTGAAGGAATTTTATGTGTTAAACTTCATATATAATGCGGAGGGTAAGGAATTACGCCTACAGCAACTTCAAGAACTAGTAGGCTTGAGCCAAAGTGCTACTTCCAGGCTCGTCGTTAGGATGGAAGCCAAAGACTGTGGGGCTCTGGAAAGACATGCATGTGAAGATGACCGGCGTGGCATTTACACTCGAATTACGGAGCTTGGAGAGAATAAATACAAGAGAGCACTTCAAACGTTTAATCAGGTCTTGCAAACTGAATTGGAACAGGATGGATTTGAGACTCGATTAGAGAACCTCACTAAAGAATTGTTCTAAGGCTAGGGGAAATATAGGGTAATGTAGTCATTTACCCTATAAGAAGACTTGACACTCATTAATATATCCGTTAAATTAAATGCATGCGCATGAATTTAATATGGGTGCGGTGATTTTGTATAAAGGAGGTATTGAACATGAAGGTCTTCGTTGTAGGATCAAATGGACAGATTGGTCAACAGCTTATTCATCTTTTGAAGAATAGTGAAGAACACACCGTTCTTGCCATGGTACGAAAACAAGAACAGGCAGACAAATTGGCAACACAGGGTGTGGAAACGGTGCTTGCCGACTTGGAAGGTACGGTTGACTCGATTGCGGATGCTGCAATGGGTAGTGATGCCATTGTATTTGCAGCTGGTTCTGGCGGTACAACGGGATATGATAAAACACTCCTGATTGATCTGGATGGTGCCGGGAAAACCATTGAAGCGGCTCAAAAAGCGGGTATTGATCGATTTATCATGGTGAGTGCGATCCAAGCCAATAATCGTGAGAACTGGCATGATAACATCCTTCCATATTATGCAGCGAAACACT
Source organism: Paenibacillus sp. FSL H7-689 (assembly GCF_000517905.1). NCBI lineage: Bacteria > Bacillati > Bacillota > Bacilli > Caryophanales > Paenibacillaceae > Paenibacillus > Paenibacillus sp. FSL H7-689. Next base: position 10,046 of record NZ_ASPU01000013.1, on the reverse strand, counting down.
ATGCTGATAAATTGTTAGAGATCAGTGGATTAACATATACCATTATACGTCCAGGGATTCTAATGAATGAACCGGGAACAGGTAAAGTTACTGTTGCTGAGAATATAACAACCGGTAACATTGCTCGTGAAGATGTAGCTCATGTGATTTTGGCCAGTTTGAGTGAGAAGAATACCTACAAGCGTTCATTTGATCTAATCGCTGGTGAGGATACAATATCTGAGGCATTGAGTGGGCTCTGATCCAAAACAAAATTTTCAACGATATCTGATGAGTTAAGAGAGGGCTATACAATGATTATGTTGATGCTTTTGACCTTCATATTAGGTATCTTCATCGTTGTACGTCAATTTTGGCCAGTACGCAATCTTGAATATATAGATTATCAAGTATTTCTCAGACAAGAGCGTGATTTTCGGCAGTATAAAGTGATTGATATTCGAGATGCGACGGATTATATGGCTAATCCTACTCCGGATACGATTAACATCTCATTGGGACGCCTTGCTTTCACATGGGAAAAATACCTTCTTCGAGAAGATAACGTAATTATAATGTCACCTGGTATGCTTCAATCCAAAAAGGCTGTTCGTATTTTGCGAAAGCATGGGTTTGAATGTCTTTATGTGATGAAGTAAAAGATATATGTGAGTTCTAAATCATACGGAGTTATTAATTGTAGGCATTTATTTGATGCTTGCGCATGCATTTTTATTAGACATGATTCATGAAAAGGGGAGTTTTATTTTGATGACAGATTTGTTTAGTCCATATTCTTTTAAAAGCCTAGAGCTTAAAAACCGAGTTGTAATGGCTCCAATGTGCCAATATTCAGTTGAGCAAAAAGATGGTATTGCAACAGATTGGCATTATATGCACTACGTAAGTCGTGCCGTGGGAGGAACAGGTCTCATTATCATTGAAATGACAGATGTGGAGCCGGATGGCCGAATCTCAGATTATGATCTTGGGTTATGGTCAGATGAACAGATCCCGGCTCTGAAGCGGATCGTAGATGCGTGTCACAGTTATGGTGCCAAGGTTGGTATTCAGATTGCTCATGCGGGCCGCAAAGCAGAAGATGCTGAGGTTCCAGTTGCTCCGTCCGCGATCGCCTTTGATGAGAATTCCAAGCAACCTCGAGCGCTTACAACGGATGAAGTAAAAGGAATGGTTGAAAAATTCCGGAGTGCTGTAGCTCGTGCTGTGAAAGCTGGTTTTGATTCGATTGAGCTTCATGGCGCACATGGATATCTGATTCATCAGTTCCATTCTCCACTAACAAACAAGCGAGAAGACGAATATGGTCAAGATTTAACGTTATTTGGCCGGGAGATCATTCAGGCTGCAAAGGCAGAGATGCCCGAGGATATGCCCTTGATGATGCGTATTTCAGCCAAAGAATACGTCGAAGGTGGCTATGGCATTAACGAAAGTTCCGAGTTTGCCAAGGCTTATAAAGAGGCAGGTGTTGACGTATTTGACATCTCATCTGGTGGCGAGGGACCTATTGGTGCATCGGGCAGACCAGGAACTCACGCAGCTTATCAAGTACCTCTCGCTAAAGCAATCAAAGAAGCTCTTGATGTACCCGTGATTGCTGTTGGAAGACTGGACGACCCGAAATTGGCGAATGCAGTTATCGGCAATGAAGAAGGTGATCTCGTTGCAGTCGGAAGAGGGTTGTTAAGAAATCCTTACTGGGCCTTGGAAGCTGCGTCTGCTTTGCGCAAGACAACGGACGTTCCAAAACAATATACGAATGGTTTTTAATGTATTAATAATTTAACGATTAAATGATCTTCATTAATACAGAAATAAGAAAGGACTCCTCTAATAAAACAGAAGGAGTCCTTTTTGAGGTTAAACTATACAAGGTAAAGGAACGATATTAGCCAGTAACCAGTCAAGAGATGGTAGTTGGCTCATCGCTTCCGCTTCTCAAGCGTTTAATATCTTCTCTGGGCGGAAATCCGAACATGCGAGAATATTCACGGCTGAATTGGGAAGGGCTCTCGTAACCTACCTGAAATGCTACATCTGCTGCATCGGTGGACTTGGATAATAACAAGCGGCGCGCTTCTTGCAGCCTAAGTTGTTTTTGAAACTGAATCGGACTCATGGCAGTCACTTCTTTAAAGTGTCTGTGCAGCGAGGCAGTACTCATATTGGCCAAATCCGCCAATTCCTCAACCCGAAAATTTTGCTCAGAGTGATTCATAATATATTCAATAACGTCTCTGATTCGATAGGTATGGCTGCCCTCCATGGTAGCTTGTTCCAGAGCAGTCCCATGTGGGCCTTTCAGAACTTTATAGAGAATTTCTTTTTTGAACAAAGGAGCGAGTAGTGGGATATCTTCCGAATGATCTTCCAACAAACGGGCTAACCTGACGACTGCATCCAGCAGAGAAGGCTCAGCTTGGCTGACAAACATCGCACGTCTCGTTGTTTTCCGCGGTCTTGCTGGGAAATCGGAATGGTTCAATACCTCCAGAATCTCACTGGATGTGAATTCAAGTTTCAGGGCCAGATAGGGAGCCTCAGACGAGGCTTGAATCACTTGTCCACTAACCGGCAAGTCCACGGTTGCCACGATATAACTTCCTGGACCATACCGGAAACGATCCTGTCCTAGCAGGACCTCTTTCTCACCCTGAACGATAATGCAGAAGGATGGTTCATTCACTCTAAATATAGGTTCAGTAACGACCGATTCACGGATTAGAGATAATGAAGGGATTGCCGTCGGGTGCACCCCATCCTTGTTGGAATAACCGTCAATGAGTGTGGCTAATTCGTTTTGTTGTTCGTGTATTTGATCAGACATGCAAAGTTCTCCTTTTTTCCTCACAACATAATAATCACATTCTATCGTATATTGACCAAAGGCGGTAGAAAACGGATAGGAATAGGCAAACATTTGATGTGAATGGATAAGACATTCTGATTGCTGGTTACATAATCACAAGTACACAGGTCATGATATACAACAAGTACAGAAGATATACACTTACGGTTCAGCTAATATATGATTAGATGAGAATGAAAAGGGTATCTGTATCTTTTATTTACTGATCGTTCCCGATGTGTTAGATTGATTTTGGGAGGGAAGTCGAATGGCTAGAAGTAAAGAGTTTGAAGTGAACGAAGTGTTGGATAAAGCAATGAAGATCTTCTGGGAACAAGGTTACGAGAAAACGTCGATGAGTGACCTGGTTGAGCATATGGGAATTCATCGCAGAAGTATATATGATACATTTGACGACAAACATTCGCTGTTTTTGCAGGCAATGGATCGTTACAGAGGTAAGGTCAGCACCACATTACTTGCAGAAATCAAGGCATCCAAGACGGCAGTGGAAGCACTGCATAAAATCTTCGAAGTTATGATCAGTGAAGTAGAGGATACGCCATCGGGATGCTTGATCGTGAACTCCGCCGTAGAGCTAGGCACACGCGATCCGGACGTGGATACGCGATCTCTTGATTCATTTAATGAAGCAGAGCAGATGTTTGAGCAACTCATTCAATGGGGGCAGCGGGAGGGAGAATTCTCCTCTGATCATGATGCAAAGGAAATGGCAGAGTACCTGCACAATATTTCTGTCGGCATTAGAGCCATGGCAAGAACCTCGACGGATAAGGAAAAATTAAACCGGATTATCCATGTAACGATGAAACTTTTGGAAAAATGATGAGTAGAGACATACCCAAAAAAGTAGCTTGAAATCCGTTAGAGGACTTCAAGCTACTTTTTTTTTGCGCTAATTTTAGAAAATAGAAAGCATGAACCATCAATTGGTGATGGCATTTTCCATCGGTTTAATTTTGTGAATCTCTTCGGTCCCAGCCTCCAAAGCTGTTTCGTAGTAGGAGCGTTTGTGCTCGATGACTTCCATGGTTCTTCTTAGTTCCTCCATTTGTGCTTCCACAATAGCTTTTCGCTCCGTAAACATGTCATATCTTTGCTTCAGCGAGGAGTCCCCTTCAGAGCACCATTCAATGAAGTCCTTAATGTCTTTAATAGGCATCCCGGTCAGCTTCAGACATTGGATGATCTTTAGAAAGTCAATGTCGGAGTCTTTGAACAAACGTGTTCCACTCGTGGTACGTTCCACAAAAGGCATGAGTCCTTCCTTGTCGTAGTAACGCAATGTATATACCGTAAGGTCTAATTTTTTGGCAACTTCACCGATTGAATAGGTCATTTTCATAAAATTCCTTTCTACTGGGGGTAGACTTCGAGTTAACTCTAGGATGATCCGAGTGAATTCTACCATGCTGCATACAACATGTCAAAGTACGTTGGAGATAAAAAAGTAAGATAAACATTTGACCTAGAGTTAACTAGAGGGAGTAAGATTATTTTGAACTTTAAATTACGAGGAGGTTATCCCATTGATTATAGCTAAAGCCAGAGCCGTTGACGGACCAGACCAACAATTCAGAAGTGCTGAAATTAAACGACGTGATCTGGATACTAATGATGTATTAATCGAGATTAAATATGCCGGTATCTGCCATTCTGACATCCATACTGCCCACGGTGAATGGGGCCCTGTGAATTATCCACTCGTTCCTGGACACGAGATTGCCGGGATTGTAACCGATGTAGGAACCGGAGTCTCCAAATACAAGGTCGGTGACCGAGTAGGGGTCGGATGTATGGTGGACTCTTGTGGTGAATGTGTTAACTGTCGCAAAGGTGAAGAGCAATACTGTCTCAAAGGAAATATTCAAACTTACGCTGGAGTAGACAAATACGGTGAGCCTACGCAAGGTGGATATTCAACTCATATTGTTGTCGTAGAGGATTTCGTCGTTCGCATCCCTGATAACATTGCACTTGATGCTGCTGCACCTTTGCTGTGTGCCGGTATTACGACGTATTCACCACTTCATCACTGGGGAGCTGGCCCAGGTAAGAAGGTTGCCGTTGTAGGTATGGGTGGTCTAGGTCATATGGCTGTCAAAATTGCACATGCGATGGGTGCGGAAGTAACGGTTCTCTCCCAATCCTTGAGCAAAAAAGAAGATGGACTACAATTTGGTGCAGATCACTACTTTGCCACCAGCGAGCCGGAAACATTCGAGAAACTTGCAGGCAAATTTGATCTGATGATTAACACGGTAAGTGCGAATATTGACATTAACGCTTATTTCTCACTGCTCACACTCGATGGTACACTCGTGAACGTGGGTGCTCCTGCAGAGCCTTTAGCTGTTAACGTATTTTCTCTTATCGGTCATCGCCGTTCATTCGCGGGTTCCATGATTGGTGGCATTCGTGAGACACAGGAAATGCTTGATTTCTGTGCAGAACATAATATTGCACCTAACATTGAGGTCATCTCCGCTGACCAGATTGACGAAGCATACAAACGTGTACTGGCTTCCGACGTGAAATATCGCTTTGTTATTGATATCAGCACCATGTAATTGTGAAGTGTGCAATAATGATAGTTAAAGATAGAAAAAAAGCAGCTGCCGCCAAGGTCAGCTGCTTTTTGCTTTTCAGTTTGTTAATTCCTGATCATTCTACAACCCGTGCTCTTTTCGCAACGAACAGAAGATACCTGCGTCTAATAACTAGTGAGTAAACATGAAAGAAGTGGAATGAGAAAGATGACAGTATCATTTTCACATCAGCCTGAAGGTTACGAATGTCCATTTTGTCGTATTTGGGGTATCGAGCGACCTGATCAGGGAACAAAACAAAGGGATATCATCTATCAGAATGAAATGGTAACGGCATTTATAGCGGGCAAATGGTGGCCAAACAATAAAGGACATGTTCTTATTGTTCCGAATCAACATTTCGAGAACATCTTTGAACTCCCTGCGGATTACGCTGTTGAAATTCACCGCGCGGCTCAGCTTACAGCATTTGCAATGAAAAGTACATATGGATGTGATGGGATTTCGACACGGCAACATAATGAACCTGCTGGCAATCAAGACGTGTGGCATTATCATCTGCATGTTTACCCTAGATACGTGAATGATCAACTGTATCTGACAAAAGGTTCTCCGTCCGATCCAGATGAACGCGCTTTCTATGCTGATCAGTTGCGATCTTGGATAAAAGAAAACATTTAAAGTCTAGCAGGCTGCTCATTTTTTGTTGAGTTATCGGCAGATAAGGGTTTTTGAATTTGATATTCATGATAGAATAAGATTGAATTGGACAATATAAGTAGTAGATTTCTTGTTATAGGGGGAAACTAATGGAGACCTTTGCAGAATTTACAGCACGCATCGATAACCCGGAACACCAGGCACGAACGGAAGAAGTTTTGAACTGGGTCACTGAAAAATTCCCGAATTTAAAACAAAAAATAGCCTGGAATCAACCGATGTTTACCGACCATGAGACCTTTATTATTGGCTTTAGTGTATCCAAGCAACACTTGGCTGTTGCTCCCGAGAAGGCAGGAATTAATCGTTTTTCGGAAGAGATCACACAGGCGGGTTATGATCACACCAAAGAGTTGGTGCGGATGAAGTGGAAACAGGAGATTGATTTTTCGTTACTTGAGAGAATGATTGAGTTCAATATAGCGGATAAGGCAGAATGTTCAACATTTTGGCGCAAATAAATCGCGATATAAAAAGAAGACCCCCAACTTCCGGATATGGAAAGAGGAGGTCTTCTATATTTTAAGCAAAAGCGATTATTGAGCACCTACTACAGGGTGAGGTACATAGGGTTCTTCAAGGAATGAGACGTCTTCTGAGGTCAACTTAACAGAAAGAGCACCTACCGCATCTTCCAGATGCGATATTTTGGTGGCACCGATAATTGGTGCCGCTACAGTGTCTTTTTGCAGCAACCAGGCAAGTGCAATGTGTGTGCGAGGGACACCGTATTTTTCTGCAATGGATGCAACTCGTTCAACAACAAGCCGATCCGCATCACTTGTCGCATTGTACTTGGATTTCTGAATTTTGTCTGTCTCGGATCGAAGTGTTGATACGGACCAGTCACGGGTTAACCTGCCTGAAGCAAGAGGACTGTAGGGAGTCACACCAATCTTTTCTTCCTTGCATAAAGGCAACATTTCTCGTTCCTCTTCACGGTAGATGAGATTCAGGTGGTTTTGCATGGAGACAAACTTGGTCCAACCATTTTTCTCTGCTACATGTAATGCTTTTTGGAACTGCCATGCAAACATGGCCGAAGCGCCAATATATCTCACTTTACCGGACTTCACCACATCATGTAAGGCTTCCATGGTTTCTTCAATAGGCGTATTGTAGTCCCAACGATGAATGATATAGAGATCCACATAATCGGTTTCCAATCGTTTCAGGCTTTTATCAATCTCACTCAGGATGGCTTTTCTGGAAAGACCAGAACCGTTGGGTCCTTGATGCATTTGTCCGTGTACTTTGGTTGCAATGACAACCTCATCCCGATTGGCATAATCTTTTAACGCCCGACCAAGATACTCCTCGCTTGTACCCAGAGAGTATACATTCGCTGTATCGAAGAAATTAATGCCTAGATCCAGCGCTTTCTTTATCACCGGGCGAGAATTTTCTTCATTCAGTACCCATTCATGAACCCATTTACTGGCATCCCCAAATCCCATACATCCCAGGCAAAATCGAGATACGTCCAAGCCTGTATTACCAAGTTTAGTATATTCCATGTCATGTTCAAATCCTTTCTAATGTTTATTATTTCCACCTGTAGGGTGATCTATATACACATTATTATGTCATAATGAAGGGAACAACCTGTACCACATTTCTATCAAAGTTTTGCCTAATCCTATCAGAATCTCTGAATTTGAATCAGTTGAGCCCATTAAAGTTCTCATATAAAAAGAACAAGCCACTCGTTTCTCCGTTGGAGATTCAAATGGCTTGTTCATAAAATATTATTTAATCATTGTTTGATGAATCCAATCGCTTATTTTGGTTAATTTAAGATTGGCTTTGATATTATCATCTAACTCTTCATACCGTGGAAGAAGATCTGTATGCCCATCAATCCATTGGTACAATCCTTTAAGACCTGCTGCTGTCTCACTTCCCAACAAAGGCTGAATCGCTGCTTCAAAATGATCAAAAGGAAGAGACATGAAGCTGATCTTTTCACCTAATACAGCACTGAATTGTTCCGCTAATTGTGTACCTGTCAGGGCTTCTAATCCGGGTGCTGGGATAATGCTTCCTGCCAATTCCGAATGAGTCAAGGCATAATAGTGGAATTGAGCTGCATCGTTTAAGCTAATCCAGGAGATCGGCTTGTCTGCTGGTACCGGGTAGGCCAAAACGCCATTGTTCAGTATTCCGGGAATCAGGAAGTTTTCCAAGTATACAACGGGTTCCACAATGATATATGGAAGACCACTTTGCTGCAATTCGTGGATAACTTCACGTTTCAATTCAATTCCTTTGGAATGGGTGATAGGGTCAGGAACATAGGTACCTGTGTTAACTACAATCAATTTAACGTTTGCCTGTATAGCAGCATCAATTGCATTTTTGGTATATTGTCTGATCTTATCCGGATTGAACTCCACCGGCAGGTTCAGGAAGACTTTACTTACACCTTCATGCGCCGTATGGAGCTGTTCCACATCTGATAGATCCCCGATGAAAGCTTCAATGTTTTGTTCCTTTAGTGTTTTGGCTGTTGCCTCATTTCGAGTAATCGTGCGAACCTCACAACCGTGTTGAACGAGTAATTGAGCGACAGCGCCGCCTTGGGAGCCCGATGCCCCATATACTAAAAATTGATCATTCTGTGTCATAGTGGTCAATAACTTCCTTTCAATATGTGATTGGAATGAATGAGTTAACACTCAGCATTGACCTCAGCATAACGGATTTAGAATAGGAGCGTAAGTACGCACATTAATGATATAAAGTATCCCTTGGGATACTATGGGAAGGCGTTTTACATATGTTTCGATCCCCAATCACCTAACTGAAACAAGATCGAAGTTAGGCTTTGTCCTTTTTCTGTAAGGGAATATTCGACTTTAGGCGGAACTACAGGGTGGGTAACACGGTTTATCAAACCAGCTTCTTCAAGTTCTCGTAATTGCCTGGTTAACGTGCGATGCGTAATGGGGTCAAGCATTTTCTGTAATTCATTGAATCGAATTGTTGAATGGCGGATGAGACGATTTATAATTAATAACTTCCATTTCCCACCAATCATATTGACTGCAAACTCAACAGGACACCGGTCCTCCACAGGTTCTATATTCATATTTATGTATCCCTCCCAAAAGCATCAACTAATGTTTTGTTCATTTTATCGAATTTATAAAGTGGTGTATAGCTTACAGCGCATTCAGGGTATGAACCATGCCAGGACACAAAAAAAAGATGCCCCTAGTGTAGCTGGAGGCCACTGAAAAAGTCCAACATCTATAAACAGATATCCCTCCTCATTTTTTTGAGGAGGGATATTTGTTTTCCTGTATAATTAAATGATTAATTTCAGGTGGTGTCTCGGATGATTTCAAACCAACAATCTCTTAACCTTAGTGCATTTATGGACATATACGATATCGTCGTACCTAAAGATAATATGCTTCGTCAAATCAATGATCTCGTAGATTTTTCATTTGTTCAGGTAGAATTGCAGCATAGATACTGCCTCGACAATGGTCGCAATGCAGTGCCTCCCATTCGAATGTTCAAATACCTATTGTTGAAATCCATTTTCGATGTATCCGATGCGGATGTTGTGGAACGTTCTAAATATGACATGTCCTTTAAGTACTTTTTAGATATGGCGCCTGAAGATGAAGTCATTAATTCTAGTTCACTAACGAAGTTTCGCAAGCTTCGCTTGAAAGATGTGAACCTCCTCGACATACTAATTCAAAAGACCATGAAGATCGCGTTGGAGAAAGAAATTATCAAAAGCAGCGCAATTATTGTGGATGCCACCCATACGAAAGCGCGATTTAATCAGCTATCACCCAAAGAAATATTAATGCAAAAGTCTAAGTTGTTGAGAAAATCCGTTTACAAGATCGATGAAAAAATGAAGGATAAATTCCCACCGAAAACAA